>NZ_JABMIJ010000005.1 GCF_014885015.1 Spirabiliibacterium falconis
CGGTTAGACCGCACTTTGATGTGGGATTTTATGGGGAGTTATTTTTGTTGATTTATTATTCACTTAACACTTTGGATCTTGAAAAACTTCTGTATAATCAATGTGATTTTTGGGATTGCCGTAATCATTAAGGAGTATTAAATGCCTGTTTCTCATAGATTAAGTCAAGCAACACGGGAGGCGCGTTGGGCGTTGATCGTGACGATACTGTACCTTATAGGGTGGATATGTTGCGCCTATTTGCCACCAGACACCAAAGGACCATTGAATTTTCCACTATGGTTTGAACTCTCTTGTTTGTATCTGCCAATTGTCTTTGTTGTTGTGGCGTATTGGTTGATTAAAATTGTTTACCAAGATGTTTCTCTGGAAAAGGACGTTCATGATGACTAATTTAGGTATGATTATCCCATTAGTGATTTATCTATTATTTGTATTTGGTGCGGCAATCTATGCTTATACTCGCCGTAGCCGTGGAGATTATCTTACCGAATATTATGTTGGTAATCGTTCGATGACAGGGTTTGTTCTGGCGATGACCACGGCTGCAACCTATGCGAGTGCCAGTAGCTTTGTCGGTGGGCCTGGCGCAGCGTACAAATTTGGACTCGGTTGGATTTTACTTGCGATGATCCAGTTACCCGCCGTATGGCTAGCCCTTGGGGTGTTGGGTAAGAAAATGGCGATCTTGTCGCGTAAAGTGGATGCGTTAACGATCAATGATTTGTTATTTTACCGTTATAAAAACCGCACTTTAGTTTGGATCTCATGTGTTGCATTGTTGTTGGCGTTTTTTGTCGCGATGATTGCACAGTTTGTGGGCGGTGCACGTTTGTTAGAAACCACACTTGGGATCAATTATCGCTTATCGTTGCTGATTTTCGCCGTAACAGTAGCACTTTATACGTTTATTGGCGGATTCCGTGCAGTGGTATTAACGGATACGCTACAAGGTGCGGTTATGATTTTGGGGACATTGATTTTGCTTTCAGGTGTGATTTATGCCACGGGAGGAATTGAAAATGCTATGGCGACATTGGAGAGCATCGATCCCAGCTTAGTTACGCCTTATGGTCCAAATGGTATGTTAGGTTTTGAGTTTATGGCATCGTTTTGGGTTTTAGTCTGTTTTGGGGTGGTTGGTTTACCGCATACAGTGATTCGAACAATGGCATATAAGGATAGTAAAGCACTACATAGTGGCATGCTGATTGGGACAATTGTGCTAGGTATTATTATGCTGGGTATGCACCTTTCTGGCGCATTGGGGCGGGCGTTAATCCCAGATTTAACTATTCCCGACCAAGTCATTCCAACGTTAATGGTACAAGTATTACCGCCAATTGTGGCTGGTATTTTTATCGCAACCCCAATGGCGTCAATTATGTCAACGATTGATTCGCAGCTTATTCAATCGTCATCGGTATTTGTGAAAGATATTTATCTTTCATTCAAACCAGAAGCGGCGAATAATCAACGTCGATTATCCATCATTTCGAGCGTTATTACGTTGCTCATCAGCGTATTATTGATTTTTGCAGCTCTCAATCCGCCTGATATGTTAATTTGGCTGAATATTTTTGCCTTTGGTGGCTTAGAAGCTGCGTTTTTATGGGTCATAGTGCTAGGACTTTATTGGGACAAAGCGAATGCTTACGGTGCAATTGCCTCTATGTTGGTGGGAATGACATCGTATATTGGTCTGACCGCAGCAGGTATAAAGTTATTTAATTTCCATGCGATTGTGCCATCACTTATTTTTGGATTGATTGCATTTTTGATTGCCAATAAAGTGGGAGAAAGCAAATTAACCCACCAACTACCGGAGTAACGATGCCTTGGATACAACTTCGTATTGAAAGTACGAAAAATGAAGCCGAACAACTCGAAGAGGCTCTACTTGCACAAGGTGCTGTTTCAGTCACCTTTATGGACAGTGAAGACTGTCCGATTTTTGAACCGCTGCCAGGGGAGACGCGACTGTGGGGGAATACAGTCGTCATAGGGCTTTTTGATGCACAAATCAATGTGCAATCAATTGTCCAAACACTCACTGAACATGGGGTATTAGCCACCAACGTTCAGTATAAAATTGAGCAGATTGAAGATAAAGATTGGGTGCGAGAATGGATGAAAGATTTTAAACCTATCCAGTTTGGCTCTCGTCTTTGGATTTGCCCAACGTGGTTACCTATTCCCGATGAAAGTGCGGTCAATGTGATGCTTGATCCAGGGCTTGCGTTTGGAACAGGGACTCATCCAACAACCGCTCTTTGCCTTGAGTGGCTAGATAGTCTTGATCTGACTGAAAAGACGGTGATTGATTTTGGTTGTGGCTCTGGCATTCTTGCAATTGCTGCACTTAAACTCGGAGCAAAAGCAGCAATTGGCATTGATATTGATCCACAAGCCCTACAAGCAAGTGAACAAAATGCACAAAATAACGGTGTGGGCGGAAAACTTACACTGTACCATGCCAACGATGTGCCAACAACGCTGAAAGGGGATATCGTGGTTGCAAATATTTTGGCAGAACCTTTACGCCTGCTTGCCCCACAAATTGCACAAACGTTACTAAAACCGCAGGGGCAGGTTTGCCTTTCGGGGATTTTAGATACGCAAGCTGATGAAATCGCACAGATTTATCGTCAATATGTGGGAATTGATCACATTCAAGAACGCAGCGAATGGTGTCGCATTGTTGGCACTCGCATATAGGTGATATTGCTTGCAATTTAACCGCACTTTGTTGATTTTATAAACTAAAGTGCGGTTTCTTTTGCGGTATAAGACTGTTTTGAACACAGAACTATGCCGATTTTTTAGACAAATACAACTTAAGCTGAACCGATTAATCTGAAAATAACCCTCAAAATAGGTCATATTCTGGCATTAAATGATTAAAAAAACGCCAAAAATTGGACATGGATCAAAAAAAAAGCATTTGCTTAAAAAATAGGCTTCCCTATTGCGGAAAAAGTGCGTATCATAGCGCCCTTGTTCGGTTTCACGCTACGAGCGTTGTTTAAGTGGGGCGAAATGCGCATTGGAAAATTTCAATTACTAAATCGCGTATTTCTTGCGCCAATGGCGGGGATCACTGATCTTCCTTTCAGGCGGCTATGTGCACGTTTTGGGGCAACATTAACCTACTCTGAAATGATGTCATCAAATCGACAAGTTTGGCATACAGATAAATCACGTCTGCGTGTGGCACACCATCCAGAGATTGGCATTAATGCCGTGCAAATTGCAGGCAGTGATCCGCTTGAGATGGCACAAGCAGCACGTGAGAATGTCGAACTGGGAGCTCAGATTATTGATATTAATATGGGATGTCCTGCAAAAAAGGTTAACCGTAAGCAAGCAGGATCGGCATTGATGCAATCCCCAGCACTCGTGGAGGCGATCTTGCAGGCCGTGGTAAGTGCGGTGGATGTGCCTGTCACCTTAAAGATGCGGACGGGTTGGGATAAACAACACCGTAACTGTGTAGAAATTGCACATATTGCCGAACAATCGGGCATAAGCGCGTTGGCTGTTCATGGGCGTACTCGCAGCTGTATGTACGAAGGGGAGGCAGAATATGAGCATATTCGAGCAGTGAAAAGTGCGGTCAGTATTCCTGTGATTGCAAACGGTGATATTACCACACCTGAGAAGGCGAAATTTGTGTTGGATTACACTGGCGCAGATGCAGTGATGATTGGTCGAGCCGCACTTGGGCAACCATGGTTGTTTGAACAAGTTGATAGCTTTTTGCAAACGGGCGTAGCTGTAGCTCCGCCAAGCCTAGCAGAAAAATGTCAAATTGCTCTTGAGCATATTCGCGCATTGCATCAATTTTATGGTGCGCAAAAAGGCTTTCGAGTGGCACGTAAACATTTAGGCTGGTATTTGGATAACATTAAGCCAGACATAACGTTTAAGCGCAAGTTTAATGCGATTAATGATCCTGATGAACAGTTAGTTGCATTAAATGCGTTTTTTGACTCAATTCAGGTGAATTGAGATGTTTTTTTAGTTAAATGGAATAAATTGAATATGTTAGAACAACGTAGTAATTCAGACGCATTGACCGTATCGACGTTAAATGCACAATCTCAACTTACAAATAAACCTCTAAGAGATTCTGTTAAACAAGCATTGAAAAACTATTTAGCACAGTTAAATGGTCAAGACGTGAATGATCTTTATGAATTGGTGCTGTCTGAAGTTGAGCATCCAATGTTAGATATGGTTATGCAATATACTCGTGGTAATCAAACACGTGCTGCCAACATGCTTGGTATTAACCGTGGCACATTGCGTAAAAAATTAAAAAAATACGGAATGGGTTGATAATCAAATTTAAAAAGACCCGCCTTGAGCGGGTTTTTCTTACCTAAAAACGTTAACTTATCACATTTTTTCTTTTCCTTGCTCGCGCTTTTACCACATTCTTTTATAATGTAAGGAAATAGGCAGAGGCAAGCTATGTTAAGTTCATTTCGACGTACCGTATATTATGTGTTAGAAAGTTCACATAAGGGGGGATTTCTACGCTATTTGATCAATTCTCTGATCGTTTTGTTGATAATATTAAATGTCTTGGCGGTTATTTTTGAATCAGATCGGGATATTTATCTGCGTTTTTATTCGTTTTTTTATCAATTTGAAGTGATTTCTGTTGCACTTTTTTCATTGGAATATCTCGCCCGTATTTGGGTCATACCAGAGAAATATAAAACGTTACCAGCATGGAAAGTGCGGTTGAAATGGCTGATTTCACCGAGTGCCATCATTGATCTGTTAGCCATTTTACCGTCAATCTTCTATCATTTTCTGCCATTTGATCTGCGGTTATTACGCATTTTCCGTTTAGTCCGAATTTTGAAATTATCTCGCTATTTCACAGCGATGCAGCTATTGTTGAAAGTCATTGCGCGTGAAAAACGCTCTTTCCAAGCTGTACTCATGATCTTACTGGTTTTAATCGTTATTTCTGCCAGTGCGATTTATGTGGTTGAGCATAGTGTACAACCGCAGGCGTTCGGTTCTATTCCTAAATCCATGTGGTGGGCGGTGGTAACATTGACGACAGTAGGTTATGGCGATGTTACGCCCATTACGCCATTAGGCAAGTTTTTGGGCGCGATGATTACTATACTTGGCATTGGCGTTGCTGCATTGCCTGCGGGGATTTTGGCGTCTGGTTTTGCCAGTGAATTAAATCAACGTCGTCAGCGCATGGAACAAAAATTTAGGCAGTCATTAATGGATGAAAGTAGCCTTGTGCTTGATGAGCAAAAAATTAAGCGATTGCGACGCACTCTTGGGCTTTCCCATGAAATTGCGCATGAAATCTTACAACAGGTTATCACGGAAAAGCGGCTGCAGAAAAGCGAGCATGAAACCAAAGGATATTGCCCACATTGCGGCAAAAAATTACCCTAAAGTGCGGTCAGCTTAAAGTGCCTCTTCATTTTCTTCGCTAGTTCGAATGCGAATCACGCGCTCGACATCGTAAATGAAAATTTTGCCATCTCCGATTTTGCCTGTTTGTGCGGTCGAGATAATGGCGTCTACCGCACGGTCAACATCCTCGTCTAGCACGACAATATCCAATTTCACTTTCGGCAAAAAGTCCACCATGTATTCTGCACCACGATACATCTCTGTGTGCCCTTTTTGTCGCCCAAAGCCTTTCACTTCAGAAACGGTCATTCCAGTGATGCCGACATCAGATAATGCTTCACGAACATCATCAAGTTTAAAGGGTTTAATAATTGCTTCAATTTTTTTCATTATTTCTCCTTAGCTACGACGGGCAGATTTAGGGCGAAAGGCACTAACAACCGCCTCATTTGTTTCTACATAAATCCCGCTAAGCAGTTGCAGACAATAGGGCACCGCACTGAAAATGCCTTGTACGATCGTGTGCCCATCAGCGTTTTTTACTCCCTCAAGGGTTTCTTTAATCGCTTTGGGTTGCCCTGGCAGATTTAAAATGAGGCTTTGCTTACGAATGACACCAACTTGGCGTGATAAAAGTGCGGTCGGCACAAAATGCAGGCTCACTTGACGCATCTGCTCTCCAAAACCAGGCATTTCACGATCAGCCACTGCAAGCGTAGCATCTGGCGTAACATCGCGCAGGGCAGGGCCTGTTCCACCTGTTGTTAAGACTAAATCACAGTGGTGAGTATCGACTAACTCGATCAATGTTTGCTCAATGAAGGCTTGTTCATCGGGAATTAAACGGCATTCAAGGCTAAATTCACCGACCAATGCTTGTTTAAGCCAATTTTCGAGTTCTGGCAAACCTTGATCGGCATAAACGCCTTGACTTGCCCGATCGGAAACTGAAACAAGTCCGATTTTGAGATGCTCGCTCATTGTGTTTTCTCCTGTGATTGGTTATTTTGTTGCGCCAGTGCACGTTGTGCTTGCTCAATACTTCGCTCAATGAGGGGAATGCGCGGATCATCGGCTGGCAGTAATTTTAACATCATTTTCCATGCGGTTAATGCCATGGTGTAATTTTCTTTTTCGTAGGCATTAAACGCCAGCAAACTTAATGCTTGCGTATTGGTGTGGTCTTGCTTAATCACTTGACGTAGTAGCATTTCGCCTTGCACCTGATCACGCTCATCTTGAGAAAATAACAAGATGCGTGCGTAGCTGACTTTATAATTCATCTCGTTGGGTTGCAACGTAAAAGCCCGTTTATAACTGTCCAATGTGAGTTGTGCATTGTTCGTATTCATACCGATTTGCCCTAAAAGCCACCAACTTTGGGCATCATTGGGATCTTGTTGTAAATGGGTGCGTAGCGCAATGGTGAAGTGTTGTAATTCATCTTGCGTTAAGGGTTTAGTTTGTTCTTCATTTAGCCGTTGATAAAGTGCGGGTAGCTGCGTTTGAGCATGTTCAAGCTGTTGTTGGGCATGCCAAGCACCAACGCTAAAATAGGTGGCAAGTGCGATGATCGTTACGCTTAGCGTGGCAGAGATAAACCAAATGCCGCCACGTTCAATGCGTGTTGTTGTAACCGCACTTTGTGTTGCTGGAATATCTGTCAGCAGGCGTTGTTGTAGCTCTTGCTGCGTTTGTGCGCTATCGTCTAGTACCCCTTCGGCTTGCTGGCGTTGTGTTTCGTGCAAACTGTGATAATAAAATGCACGATTGAGTTCTTGTTGGCGTATATAAGTGCGGTTGTCTTGGCGACGCAATAGCGGGTAAAACGCAAGCAACGCGATAATGAGTGTGAAGCCTAAAATAGATAACCACAATGCCATTATTTCTGCTCCTTATCTGAATGTAAGACTTGCGCTAGGCGTGAATGGTCAAGCGGTTCGGTCCGCCGTTTTGGCGGCGTGCGTTTAAAAAAGAGCCCAAGACCGATCAGCAAGAGTATAATCGGTAATAGCCATAAAATGACAGTAGATGGCGTAAGCGGCGGATCGTAGGTGACGAAATTGCCGTAGCGTAATACCATATAATCAATGATGTCTTGTTTGCTTTTGCCTTGTTGCAACAATTCAAAGACTTTTGCCCGCATATCGGTGGCAATAGTGGCGTTGGAATCTGCGATGTTATTATTTTGGCACTGCGGGCAACGCAACTGTTCGATTAATTGATGATATGTCTTTTCTTGCTCGCGCGACTGAAACTGCAAGACCTCAATGGCAGCATTTGCGTGAATCGCAAAGCACATCATTATGCAGAGGATTATTTTTTGCATTGTGCCTCCTGCGCGTATCGGGTATAAATTGGCTTGAGCGTATTTTCCCATACTGTGGCGTCCACTGCCCCTGCAAAGCGATAACGAATGATGCCTTGGCAGTCAATGACAAAGGTTTCTGGTGCGCCATAAACACCTAAGTCAAAGCCTAGCGCCCCTTTTTCATCGAAAATAACGTGTTGATACGGATTACCCAATTGTTCCAGCCATGCCAGTGCAGCAGAACGTTGGTCTTTATAATTCGCACCGACGATTTGAACCGCACTTTTCAACGTATTTAGGTAACTGTGTTCTGCATAGCAAGTCGGACACCATGTTGCCCACACATTCAGTAAAATGGGACGGGTTGTGATAATGCGTTGCTCACTTATACGCCCTTGGCGTTGATCAAGCGCAGGAAGATCAAAGTGCGGTAAAGGTTTACCAACCAAAGCAGATTCCAATGCTTTAGGATCATCTCCATGGGCATTGCGTAGCAGTTGCCAGCCAAAGAGAGCGACCAAAATAACAAATGCAATTAAGGGTAAAAATAATGTTTTTTTCATAGAACCTCTTTTTTACCTTGTTTGACCACACGCGCAAGGCGATAGCGTCGGTCGCTGATACATAAGAGTCCACCGAGTGCCATAAATAATCCGCCAAGCCAAATCCAGCGTACGAAAGGTTTAAAATAGAGCCGTAATGCCCACGCATTATTATCTAATCGCTCTCCTAAAGCTACATAGAGATCGCGGCTAAATCCCCAATCAATCGCTGCTTCGGTCATGCTCATGCGACTGACGGTATAAAAGCGTTTTTCTGCGTGTAGCGTTGCTTGAGGATGACCGTTTTTGTGCACCTCAATTTGGGCACTTGCGCCTTGATAGTTTGCGCCATCTTGTGGCTTTACACCTTGAAAGGTGAATTGGTAACCTGCGATGTCAACGCTATCGCCAGCTTGTATCCGCACATCTCGCTCAATGCTAAAATTTTGGCTAAAGGCAATGCCAAAGACCGTCATTGCCACACCTAAGTGGGCACTAACCATGCCAAAATGCGAGCGTGAGAGTTTGCGAATGCCGACCCAAAATGAGTAGCGGTGTGTGGCACGCTGATGTAGTTCATATAGACTGAGTAATACAATAATGACCGCCATCATCGTACCTAATACGACAGTGGTTGTGAGGCGGTCAAAAAGTGTGTATGGCAAAATAATGCCCAATAAAAGCATCATGATTATGCTGATGATCACAGGCTTGCGAATAGCACTGATGTGATCACGTCGCCATTTGACTAATGGACCAATGCCGAGAATAAACGAGAATGGCACCATCAAGATGATAAACATTTGATTAAAAAAAGGCGCACCCACGGAAATCGAGCCTAGTCCGAGTTGTTTATGTAAGAGCGGTAGTAGCGTGCCGATCAAGACCACCGAAAGTGCGGTCATCAAAATCACATTATTGAGTAGGAGCAGATTTTCGCGTGAGTAGCGTTCATAATGGTTAATGGAACGAATTTGGCTGCCTTTAAACGCATAAAGGGTCAGCGATCCGCCAATCACAAGCACGAGATAGGCTAAAATAAACATGCCGCGTGTTGGGTCAGAGGCGAACGCGTGTACCGAAACCAAAATGCCTGAGCGTACTAAAAACGTGCCAAGTAGACAGAGTGAAAACGCAAGAATGGCAAGGAGCACCGTCCACGCTTTGAAACTGCCTCGTTTTTCAGTGACTGACAGTGAATGGATGAGTGCAGTGCCAGCTAGCCATGGCATTAAGGAGGCGTTTTCCACGGGATCCCAAAACCACCATCCACCCCAACCGAGTTCATAATATGCCCACCATGATCCGAGCACAATACCAAGTGTTAAAAATACCCAGGCTGCCAGCGTCCAAGGGCGAGACCAGCGGGCCCACGCTGTGTCAAGTTGCCCACCGATAAGGGCGGCAATCGCAAATGCAAACGCGATGGAAAAACCGACATAGCCCATATACAGTAGCGGTGGATGGAAAATGAGCCCGATGTCTTGTAATAACGGATTGAGCTCGCGCCCGTCCACTGGGAAATCGGGAAAAGTGCGGTCAAATGGGTTTGAGGTAAAAAGAATAAAAATCAAAAAGCCGATGCTAATGAGCCCCAGCACGGCAATAACGCGCGAAATGGCTTCCAGTGGTAGGCTTTTGCTGAGCAAAGCAACAGCTGCCCCCCATAGGGAGAGCAACCAAATCCAGAGTAATAATGATCCTTCGTGCGAGCCCCACACCGCAGATAGGCGATAGTAGAGGGGTAATTGGGTATTCGAATTATTGACAACATATTGCACGCTGAAATCGTTGACGGCAAAAAGATAACTCAAGCTAATAAATGCGACCGTTAAGCTGATAAATAAACTCACACTTAACGGACGGGCGAGCAACATTAAAGTGCGGTTGTGCTGTATACTGCCAAGGCTTGGCAAAGCGGCTTGTAGGATGGCAAGCGCAAGCGAAAGGGCAAGAGCGTAATTTCCAAATTCTGCGATCATTTATCCGCTCCATTGGCATCAATCGTTTGTTTTAAGTGTTGATTGAATTTTTCGATGGCATGCGTATCACGCTCTGATTGCCCTTTTAAGTCGTGTTCGCTTACCCCCATTGGCTGATGCACTTTTTGCATTTGGCTTTCCAATTCAGGTGGCACATAGTTTTCATCGTGTTTAGCAAGCACTTCAGTGGCTTTCAGGGTTTTTTCATCAAGCAAAACGCCTTGTGCCACGATGCCTTGCCCTTCACGGAATAAATCGGGCAAGATTCCGTCGTATTCAACGGTGATAGCAGGGCCAATATCATTGAGATCAAACCGCACTTTTAGGCTGTTGGGATCACGTTTAACTGATCCTTCTACCACCATACCCCCCACACGCAAACGTTGTCCAATATGTGGCTTGCTATTGGCGTGATTATCCTTGCCATAAATTACTTCGGAAGGGGTGTAGAATAAATCAATATTTTGCCGCAGGGCGAACAGCATTAAGCCGACGGCAATGCTTAAGCCAATCAGCACGAATATCACCACTTTTAGGCGAGATTTTCGTCTTGGATTCATACGCGCTCCTTTTCTAATTGTGCTTGGCGTTGATGATATTTGGCAATGTGGCGCAAAAGTCGTTTGTGTTCGCTTACGCTGGCAATAATTAAAATAGCAAGGCAAAGTGCGGTTAACCCATAACAGAGCCAAACATAAAAGCCATAGCCTCCCATATGAATAAAATCAGCAAACGTCGTAAAAAATGGTGTCATGTTGTCACTCCCAGTAATGCTTTCACCCATGGGCGTTTATAATCTTCCTTGATTAACGCATTGCGATAGCGGATTAAACTTAGCCACACGGTTAAAAATAAAAAGCCCACAATAGCGAGAAGCAATGGATAGAGCATCTCAACAGCCATCGAGGGCTTGGCAAATTTGGTGATGGTTGCCCCTTGGTGCAGGGTGTTCCACCACTGTACAGAAAAATGAATAATCGGTAAATTGACAACGCCGACTAATGCGAGCACTCCAGCGACTTTTGCCCCTTGGCGTGAATCATCAAAGGCATTGTAAAGGGCGATAATTCCAAGATATAAGAAAAAGAGAATTAACTCAGACGTTAGGCGTGCATCCCATACCCACCATGTTCCCCACATGGGCTTGCCCCAAATTGCCCCTGTGAGAAGGGCAAGAAAGGTAATCGTTGCCCCAATAGGTGCGATAGCAATCATTGCTAAATAGGCTTGGCGAATTTGCCAAATTAATCCCACTGCAGCAGCGACAGCCATGCTGGCATAAATGCCCATTGACCAAATCGCACTTGGCACGTGGACGTAAATCATACGAAAGCCATTGCCTTGCTGATAATCCGCAGGTGCAAATGCCAGCCCCCAGACAAGTGCGATGGTGAGTGTAAAAAGTGCGGTCAGCCCAAAAAATGGAATAAATTTGCCACACAATACATATTGTGTTTCAGGTTTTGCATAAGGGTGAAGCCATTTCCACATCGTATTGTCCTTAATCTAAATTAATTTTGATTGCACCCGCTATGGCGAATGGCGCAAGCGTTATTGTCAGCATCATAATTGCCCCTAAAATTGCCAGTTGTGCAGTATAGTTTAATTGAAGCTGTGCCGCATCCAAGGCGGCGGCAGAAAAAATCAGTACTGGGATAATTAAGGGGATCACCAGTAAACTTAATAAGACCCCACCACGACGCAAGCCTACGGTTAATGCCACACCAATAGCACCAATGGCACTTAGGGTTGGTGTGCCTAAAAGTAAGGTTAATACTAACGCCCACCAGACTTGACTATCAAGGTTTAGGAATAGGGCTGCAATTGGTGAGAGCAAAATCAGTGGCAGTGCGGTGATTAACCAGTGTGCGAGTATTTTCGCCAACATAATGACTGATAATGGCGCACAAAGCAGGGTTAATTGTTCCAATGCCCCGTCGCGAAAATCATCAGCAAAAAGGCGTTCAAATGCTAATAGTGCAGAAAAGAGTGTTGCCACCCACACCACACCTGGTGCAATGCGAGCAAGTAATGCAGGTTCAGGCCCGATCACCAACGGAAATAAACTGATGACCATTAAAAAAAACCATAATGGATTGAGCAACGCTGATTTATTGAGCCAAGCGAGGTGTAATTCACGTAGTAAAATGGCAGTAAACATCATGTGTTCTCCTGACATTTAAATGTGCTGAGATCAAGGCGTTGCAGCATACTGCTGGCGACAGTCTGGTGGCTGGTTAAAATCACGATTCCCCCTTTATGGCAGTGTTGCTCAAAAAGTGCGGTCAGTGCATGCTGCCCTTGTGTATCAATTGCGGTAAACGGTTCATCTAGGAGCCAAATGGGGGCAAGGCTGAGGTAAAGCCGCGCCAGTGCCACACGTCTTTGCTGCCCTGCTGAGAGTTGAAAAAGTGCGGTGTCTTCTAAGCCCGCTAAACCTACGCGATAAAGTGCCTCCACAACCGCACTTTCACTTTGCAGGCTTGGGGTAACACGTTGATAAAAAAGCAGATTATCCAATGGGCTGAGTTGTGGTTTCATCCCGCTTTGGTGCCCAAGATAAAGCAGCTTAGCGAGATAGGCCTCACGTTGGCGTGCGAGAGGTTTACCGTCTAACCGCACTTCACCGTGTAGTGGTGTTGACAGCCCTGCAATGATACGCAGTAGGCTTGTTTTGCCAATACCATTGTGCCCAACGAGTTGCCACATTTCGCCAGATTTCATGGTGCACGAAAGTGCAGCGAACAGTGTGTTGTCACCACGCTGACAGGCTAGTTGGCAAAGTTCAAGTTGGTGTTGGGTAAACATAGGCAACCTTTTATTGTCGTGAGTGAGGATTTTAGCATAGCCTTTTCATGCAGTGCTAATCTCACACCTGTATTGCATTACCACTTAAGATGTAGAAAAATGCATGTTTTGTCTCGTATTTTACATTTTTAACACTTAATTAATTGAATTATAAAGAAAACTTTATAAAAAAATAGTTGCAACAATCTTGATCTATCGCAAATTGACCAAAGGGCGGTTAGTATTAATTATGCGTATCGGGAATGCGTTGATAAATGCTAAAGCGACAGGCATAGGCATTTTTATCATCGGCTGGCTCCATTTTCTCAAACACGCATTGCCAGTGTGAAAGTGTTATGTCTGGGAAAAAAGTGTCACCATCAAGTGCGGTTTGAATTTCGGTAAGATACAGTGTGGTTGCCAGGGGCAAGGCTTGACTGAAAAGCTGCCCGCCGCCAATAATCATCACTTCGGGAGCTTGAGTACAAAGTGCAAGTGCCGTATCTAAATTGTCCGCCCATGTGATGTTATCTGCCTCAAATGGGGTGCGAGAGAGGACAATATTATGGCGATTTGGCAGGGCTTTACCAATGGATTCAAAGGTTTTTCTCCCCATAATGACCGGTTTATTGAGTGTATTTTGTTTAAACCACGCTAAATCGCGTGGCAAATGCCATGGCATGGTATTGTTTTTACCGATAACACGGTTTTGCGTCATGGCAACGATTAAACTAATTTGCATGTGCTCTCCTTACACCACAGGGCGTTGGCGGAAAAACAATAGCCCCGGCAGTGCCAGACCAAATGCTAATGCGCCAAGAATAAAACCTGATTTCACGAAGTTATCCACCGCTTGTTGGAAAAGGGTGTCAGCATAGCCGAAATGATGAATCTGCACAACTGCAATCATTGCTTTATAGGCATAAACGCCAGGGATCATGGGAATGATGGCAGCAACGGTAAAAACTTTCGGATGTGCGAGAAAACGTTGGGAGAGATAAACGCCAATAAAGCCAATGAGACTTGCAGCAAAAAAGGTGGCAAACACCATTGGCATATCAAGAGTAAGCAGTAAGAGCTTACGAAACGCATGCCCTAACGCTCCGAGCATGGCACAATATTTTAACACATTGGGTGGAACGTTAAATAATAAGGCAAAGCCTACCGCAGGAATGGCAGCAAAAAACATATCATCGAGCAAGGTTAGTAGTAATGTCATTAGCCACCCCACTGATGAATATTGAGTAAACTTAATGCAAACACAATGCCCATACAGGCCCCGAACGTAAGCACGGTGGCAAATGCCCAGCGCCCGATGCCCATATTCGTAAAGCCTTTTAAAATATCAGACAATGCATTAATGTAAGGAAAGCCAGGCACGAGCAGCAATACGCTAGAAGCGATGGCGATTTGTGGATCATTTCCAAGACCAAAGCGTAATGATAGGCTTGAAATACAGGTGGCAACGAAAGCGGTTGTAGCAAATACGATGGTGGGATTATAGTGTTGCATTGCCAATAGTTGGCGCACAAACATCGCAACGCTGGCGGCAAAAAACGTGATGGCGCAAATGGTCGCATCGCCACCTGATAACCGTGCAAAACTGGCGCAGGATAAGCCAACCAATAATACGACTAAATAACGATTGTATTTATACGGGCGAATAGCATAGAGTTTTTTATGCACGGTGTCAGTGTCGTAAATGTGATGTTCTGCGGCAATGACAATGTGCTGCACATCGGTTACCACGTGCATATTAATGCCACGGTCTTGGTTGCGTCGGGTGGTTGTGATGCAGTTACCTTCATGGCGTGTAGTTAATACGACCGCATTTGCGGTAAGTGCAATTTCAACACTTTCCACCCCAAGTGCTTTGCCTAATCGCTCGGCCACTTGGCTTACCAGCGTGCTTTCTGCACCGTGTTGCAAAAGTAAAAGTGCGGTATGCACACATAAGCGTGTAATTTCCTGCTGCTCATGATGTGAGATTTTTTTAAGCTGCATGGATAAACGTCCTAGCCACTAATTTATGAATGATTTTTGCTGGGAATAATGGTAACGTAACAAAAAAATTTTTTCATTATATAAGATTAAAAATTATGCAAAAAATGCTCACGCCTGAACAACATCAAGTCAAAACGGTGGTGCTGAAATTTGGTACAAGTGTGCTGACACAGGGATCGCCAAAACTTAACCGTCCACATATGCTTAATATCGTGCGCCAGTGTGCCACCCTGAAGCAAATGGGCTTGCGGGTCGTGATTGTCACTTCGGGGGCGGTTGCGGCTGGGCGCGATTATTTGCGTCAACCACAATTACCACCGACTATTGCATCAAAACAAATGCTTGCGGCGGTTGGGCAGAGTCAATTGATTCAGACCTGGGAGCAATTATTTGATATTTATGATATTTTTATCGGGCAAATGTTGCTAACACGTGCTGATTTGGACGATCGTGAACGTTTTTTAAATGCTCGTGACACACTCAATGCGTTGCTTGATAACGACATTATTCCAATCATTAATGAAAATGATGCGGTAGCAACGGCAGAAATTAAGGTGGGTGATAATGATAATTTATCGGCATTGGTAGCGATTTTGGCAAATGCTGACCAGCTTTATTTACTCACTGATCAACAGGGATTATTCGACAGCGATCCTCGTAGCAACCCAAATGCGTGCTTAATTCCCGTGGTGGAAAAAATTACAGATGAGATCCGCGCAATTGCGGGGGGGAGTGTATCGGGGCTGGGTACTGGTGGAATGAGTACCAAAATTACCGCAGCAGATATAGCGACCCGTTTTGGTATCGAAACTATTATCGCGCCTGGTGGGCAAGATGGGGTGATTGTTGCCTTAGCCCAAGGGCAGGCGATTGGCACTAAATTTATTGCAAGCCATACGTTGCAACGGCGAAAACAATGGCTTTTTGCTGCGCCCAAAGTCGGGCAAGTTATGGTGGATGCGGGGGCAGCACAGGCAATTTTGCATGATCATAGCTCGCTGCTTCCTGCCGGCATTGTGCAGGTGAAAGGGCGTTTTTCACGGGGCGAGGCGGTGATCATTTGTAACCAAGAAGGTAAGCATATTGCGCTTGGTATGGCGTGTTATAACAGTGATGCGTTGGCGATCATCAAAGGGCATAAGTCTAATGAAATAACCGCACTTTTAGGTTATGAATATGGACATGTGGCGATTCATCGTGATGATATGGTAGTTTTAGATTAAGGAAGAGGCTATGCAACTAGAAGAAATGGGAAAACGCGCCAAAGCTGCAGCATTTGAATTGGCACAATTGAGCACACAGGCAAAAAATCACGCATTAGCGGTTATAGCAAGTGAATTGGAAGCGAATAGTGATGCGATTTTGGCAGCAAATGCGCAAGATATTGCAAATGCACGCGAGCAGGGTTTAAGTGACGCTATTGTCGATCGGCTGTTACTCACGTCTGAACGTCTAAGTGGCATCGCTCATGATGTTCGCCATGTGATCACCCTTGCCGATCCTGTTGGGAAAGTGATTGATGGTGGACGATTAGACAGTGGATTATCCCTTTCTCGAGTACGAGTGCCTTTAGGCGTTGTTGCAACAATTTATGAAGCACGTCCAAATGTCACTATTGATGTTGCATCGCTTTGTCTTAAAACAGGCAATGCGGTGATTTTGCGTGGCGGCAAAGAAACACGCCACACAAATGCGGTCTTGTTGCAAGTGGTGCAAACCGCACTTTCGCAAGCGGGTTTACCGCAAGATGCTGTACAGGCTATTTTAGATCCTGACCGCACTTTGGTGTTGGAATTGCTAAAACTTGACCGCTATGTAGACATGATTATTCCACGAGGTGGTGCAGGTTTGCATCAACTTTGCAAAGAGCAAGGCACGATCCCCGTGATTGTGGGCGGCATCGGTATTTGTCATACGTTTGTCGAGCAAAGTGCGGATCAAGCACGTGCACTGGCGTTGATCAATAATGCGAAAACGCAGCGACCTAGTGCGTGTAATGCGTTAGAAACACTATTAGTACAACGCAGCATTGCCGACGAATTTCTTCCGCAGGTGGTGGTTGAGCTGGCGGGTAAAGGTGTTCATTTTTACGCGGATAGCACGGCTTTCCCGATTTTACAAAAGTGCGGTGCTGATGTTAGTCCTGTCAGTGATGAGCAGTTGCGACGCGAGGCATTATGTAATGATATGAATGTGGTGCTAGTAGATGACATTGTGCAAGCCATTGCTCATATTCGTGAATATGGTAGTGCACATTCAGATGCGATTTTAACCCAGTCGCCACAGCTGGCACAGCAATTTATCAATCAAGTGGATTCCGCCACCGTGTATGTGAATGCCAGCACCCGTTTTACTGACGGCGGTCAGTTTGGTCTAGGTGCTGAGGTTGCTGTGAGTACACAAAAATTGCATGCTCGCGGACCGATGGGGCTGGAGGCTCTCACAACGTATAAATGGGTCTGCGTTGGCGATTATCTTAGCCGAGCATAGCCTTTTAACTCAGACCGCACGCAGTGATTTATCGTGCGGTTTTTTGTGATCATATTAAAATAAATTAGAAAATATTGTGTTAAAAATGTTAATTTCTTGCAAGTAAGTATTAACAAACCTTATAATAGGCGATGAAATAAGCGTTGCCTGCGGGTTAAAACCGCACTTTTTATGTGCAAGGCTTATTGAACTTGAGTCTGCACTTAACGATTTACTCCTTCTAAACACTATTTTGCAGCACAAATGTTAAATTCACAGAGGTTAAATGTGATGAGAAAATCAAAATCCGTCGCTTGGATATTGGGTTCTTTCTTGTTGCTATTACTCGCAGGTTGTTCAGGTGGGATTTTAGACCCGAAAGGACAAGTGGGTATGGCAGAGCGGAATCTCATTTTAACAGCAACTGGCTTGATGCTAATTGTGGTTATTCCTGTTATTTTTATGACGTTCTATTTCGCTTGGAAATATCGTCATAATCGCCCTGATGCTGATAAAGATTATGAACCAAATTGGGCGCACAGTAACAAAATTGAATTCGTGATGTGGACTATTCCAATCATCATCATCGCTATTCTTGCTACAATTACATGGAAAACAACCCATGAACTCGATCCTTATCGTCCGTTAGCACCAGAGGAAGATACGATGACCATTGAAGTGGTGTCAATGGATTGGAAATGGCTATTTATTTATCCTGAGCAGAATATTGCGGTGGTGAATGAAATGGCATTGCCTGTGGGGAAAGCTGTTAAATTCAAAATTACGTCTAATTCGGTAATGAATTCCTTCTTTATTCCACAATTAGGGAGTCAAATTTATACCATGGCGGCAATGCAAACACAGCTGCATTTGATTGCAGATCATCCTGGTGTTTATCAAGGTTTGTCAGCAAATTATAGTGGCTCTGGTTTCTCTGATATGACTTTTAAAGTTCATGCCGATGACCAAGCAACATTTGATGCGTGGGTAGAAAAAGTGCGGTCAAGTAATACTTCACTGACGTTGGCTGAGTATAAAGCATTGTCAAAACCGAGTAAGAAAAATCCAGTAACGTATTACTCAAGCGTTGAAAATGGCTTGTTTAGCTATATTCTCAATGAATTTGGTGGGCATTTTAGCCATGGCGGACATGCCGTAGAAGCGAGTGGTGAGCGGCACCATCATAACCATGATGATCACCAAGAACATTCACATGGGGCTGAACATTCGCATTCAGCGACACAACAGTAAAGGAATTTGAGATGGAAATGTTATTAGGTAAACTTTCTTTGGATTCCCTAGCCTTTTTACACGATCCGATTATTTTAGGCGCATTTATCTTTATGATTTTAGGCGGCATAGCGGTTCTTGGCGGGATTACCTATTTTAGAGCTTGGGGGCCTTTGTGGCGTGATTGGTTGACCAGTGTTGACCATAAAAAAATTGGGATTATGTACATTGTTGTATCTATCGTAATGCTGGTTCGTGGCTTTGCCGATGCTATTATGATGCGTACTCACCAAATGTTAGCTAATGCGCCTGATATGGGGTATTTACCACCACACCATTATGATCAAGTGTTCACCGCACATGGTGTGATTATGATCTTCTTTGTGGCGATGCCGTTGGTAGTGGGATTGATGAATGTTGTATTACCACTCCAAATTGGTGCGCGCGATGTGGCCTTTCCATTCTTGAACTCATTGAGCTTTTGGCTTTATGTTGTTGGTGTGGTATTGGTCAACTTGTCACTCATCATTGGGGATTTTGCAGCCACTGGGTGGTTGGCGTATCCACCGCTCTCAGGGCTAGAATATAGCCCAACAGTGGGAATGGATTACTATATTTGGGCATTACAGATCTCGGGGCTTGGAACATTACTTAGTGGTGTAAACTTTATTGTGACCATCATTAAAATGCGTGCACCGGGTATGACCTATATGCGCATGCCGATTTTCACTTGGACATCGCTGTGTGCAAGTTTATTGATTGTTGCATCGTTCCCTATTCTAACAGGCACACTATTTATGTTGTCGCTGGATCGCTATCTTGATATGCACTTCTTCACTAACGATGCGGGCGGCAATATGATGATGTATATCAACTTGATCTGGATGTGGGGACATCCAGAAGTGTACATCCTTGTTTTGCCAGCATTTGGTATTTTCTCTGAAGTGATTTCAACTTTTGCGAAAAAGCGTCTGTTTGGTTATTCCAGTATGGTTTATGCCACGATGGTCATTGCGATTTTGAGCTTTATCGTATGGCTACACCACTTTTTCACGATGGGATCGGGGGCCAACGTCAATGCGTTCTTTGGTATTACCACCATGATCATCTCTATCCCAACAGGTGTGAAAGTATTTAACTGGCTCTTTACTATGTATAAAGGTAAAGTGCGGTTCACCGTACCTGTACTTTGGACACTTGGCTTTTTGGTAACCTTTGCAATCGGTGGGATGACAGGCGTTATGTTATCTGTACCTGGTGCGAACTTTGTGCTACACAATAGCTTGTTCTTAATTGCACACTTCCACAATACGATTATCGGTGGTGCCGTATTCGGTTATTTTGCAGGTATGAGTTTCTGGTGGCCGAAAATGTTTGGCTTCAAGCTTGATGAAACTTGGGGTAAACGTGCGTTTTGGTTCTGGATTACAGGTTTCTATGTGGCGTTTATGCCGCTTTATGTGCTTGGTTTCCTAGGCATGACACGTCGAACTAACCACTACGATAATCCAATTTGGCAAATGTGGTTGATTGTTGCCGCGATCGGTGCATTCTTGATCCTAATCGGTATTGCTTGCCAGTTTATGATGTTCTATGTGAGCTTCAAAAACCGTAAACAATTGGCTGACGTAACAGGTGACCCATGGGATGGTCGCACTTTAGAATGGGCAACTGCGTCTCCACCGCCAAGTTATAACTTTGCACAGATTCCAGTGATTCGTGATGTGGATGCGTTGGCGGACTTGAAAGATAATGGTTGGACACCAAGCACTAAACCTGCTCATTACAGCCCAATTCATATGCCAAATAACACCTCCGTAGGTGTCTTGCTGGCACTGTTAAGTCTCGGATTTGGTTTTGGTTTTGTATGGCATATTTGGTGGATGGTAATTGCAACAACGATTGCTATGTTTGCCCTTACCATTGGTTATGCGTTCTGGCGTGATAATGATCATATTATTCCAGTGGAAGAGGTCGAACGCATTGAAGAAGCACATTATGATCGAATTGCAGGAGTGAAATAATGGCACATGTTCAATTGCCACCGATAGAAGGTGGCTTGCATCAACTCGGTGATAAAACACACGCTGAGCATCATGATATGAATGAAACAAAAGTGTTCGGTTTCTGGCTCTATTTAATGACTGACTGTATTTTGTTTGCGTCATTATTTGCAACCTATGCCATTTTGCAGGTAGGGGTTGCAGAAGGCCCAACACCAAAAGAGATCTTTGAATTGCCATTTGTGTTGGTCGAAACATTTTTGTTATTAATTAGTAGTATTACATTTGGTTTTGCGATGATTGCTGCATTTAGTCAGGATCTCAAGCGCGTGTATCAATGGCTGGTTGTAACCGCACTTTTTGGTCTGGGCTTTTTAGCAATGGAGCTTTATGAGTTCCATCATCTTATTGCTCAAGGCATTGACCCAACTGTGAGTGCATTCTTATCATCGTTCTTCACCCTAGTTGGAACGCACGGTTTGCATGTGACCTTCGGGGTGATTTGGTTAGTGAGTATGCTTTTTTTACTCCGTCGTGACGGCTTAAGTGGTCAAAATATTATGCGCTTAAAATGCTTAAGCCTATTTTGGCACTTCCTCGATATTATCTGGATTTGCGTGTTCTCTTTGGTTTATCTTGCGGGGGTAATTTGATGAGTAATCATGATCATTCTCAGCCATTTAATGCCTGTGCTGCTCGGAAGCAATACATCATCGGCTTTATTATCTCTGTCTTTTTAACAGTAGTTCCTTTTGCAGCTGTTATGGGCGGAACACTCGCACAAGAAAGTGCCTTAATGCTCATTGCAGGTATGGCTGTATTGCAAGTTATTGTGCAAGTGTATTATTTCTTACATATTGACACTAGCCAAAAACAGCGTTGGAATGCCTTTTCATTGGGATTCACACTTGTCATCGTTGCCATCGTGATTGTTGGCTCGTTGTGGGTTATGTATAACCTCAATGCGAATATGATGCACTAATAATGAGTAATACAATGAGTGGACTGATCAGTTTAAAATCGCGTTTAATGACAACCTCTTGGGTTCAGGTTACTAAGCCTGGGATTGTGAGTGGTAATGCAATTGCCGTGTTAGGTGGGTATTTTCTTGCCGCGCGTGATCAGTTCCATTTATTGACGTTACTGGCGGCATTACTCGGCACAATGCTGGTGATTGCATCGGGCTGTGTGGCAAATAATATTATTGATCGTGATATTGATGGCACAATGAGCCGTACGCGTAATCGCGTATTAGTCACAGGTCATATGACAGTCAAAACCGCACTTATCTATTCTATTGTATTGCTTAGTGCAGGTGTTTTGGTGTTGGCTTACTGTGGCGTGTTAGCGGTGAAGTCGGCTTTGTTTGGTTATGGGGTTTATGTTGGGCTTTATAGTCTTTATTTTAAACGCCATTCAATTTGGGGGACATTAATTGGGAGTTTCTCAGGTGCAATTCCACCAGTCATTGGTTATGCTGCGGTTACGAATCAAGCCGATGCAGCCTATTGGGTTTTATTTGCGATGTTTTCCATTTGGCAGTTACCACACGCCTACGCCATTGCCATTTTCAGAGATAAAGATTATTTAAAAGCGAAAATTCCAGTATTGCCATTAATGGTGAGTTTTTCTACGACTCGCATTCATATGATTGCTACCATTGTGGCATTTGCTGTGATTGCTTCATTATTAACAGTGCTGGGCTACACGGGGTGGGTTTATTTGACCGCACTTTTAGTGTTAAGTGGGATGTGGTTACATGTTGCATTGCAGCATGTGCCAAACCGAGCAGCAGAACGTGGAAAATGGGCACGCAAAATTTTCGCTTATTCGGTGATCATTATTACCGTACTCAGTTTCTGTATGGCTATTCATATTTAAATAAAAAAGCCACTCATTTGAGTGGCTTTTTATGACTCTTCGTGATTATTTCTTTACGGCTAATAAAATGTGAGATGCTTTCACTAATACTTGAAGTTTACTGCCTTGTACAAGATTCATGTTTTTCGCACTGGTTTCAGTAATGATAGCCACAAGTTGAGTACCACCGTCAGTTTTTACTAACACTTCGCAATTTACTGTGCCGTGATTTATGCTTTCTACTACGCCGCTTAATTGATTACGTGCTGAGAATAGCAAGGTGTTGTCCGTTGATAAAATAACAGAAGGCGCTTTAAATACAGCAACGACATCAGAACCGACGTTCAGATTTAAATTTTTAGTGCTTTCACTGGTGATCACTGCAACAAGCGTTTCGTTATCATTTAAGCTAAGCTCAATTTGATCGTTAACAGCACCTGCCTTAATATTTTTTACCTTTGCTGAAAGTTGGTTTCTTGCACTGATCGTCATAGTTATTGTCCTTTGGTTATAGAATTAAATAAGCGTTATGGTTAATGCATAAATAGTCTAACAAGTCAGTATAAAGTGGCAAGTCATGTTCGTGTTAATCTATTTTAGCACTATAAAGTGCACCAAAAGCCCAATAATGATACCGCACTTTATTGGGCTATATAGCGTGCGTCGTTACGCTGTTTTATATTGAGGTTCATCAAATACGGTGACAGGCGGTAGAGGTCCATCAAATTTTTCTACCTGCACAATAGCCGTATTAGGCGCAGTGGCTTGTGCAAGTTTAGATGATCCAATATCCATTGTTAGCATATTCGGGTTACCAAATTTGCAAAGCGGCTCTCCATTCAATTCGCCTAAATCAAACCACGCACCTTCACGCAAGCATACGGTGCCTTTGATGATGCCATCATTTACCACCGCACCTGCCAACACTTGCCCTCGTTTGTTGAAAAGACGGACGACATCACCATCCTTAATACCGCGTGAGGCTGCATCGTCAGGATGAATGATCATCGGTTCGCGTTCGTTTACGGTATAATATTTTCGTAATGTTTCTGAAAAACACAACTGGCTATGTAGGCGATAATACGGGTGCGGCGTAATGAGTGCTAGCGGTGCTTCTTCGGTTACATTGCCTGCGTATTCATCTGGCTCAAACCACATAGGATGCCCTTTACAGTCATCGTAATTCATTTTTGCGACCACATCAGAGAAAATTTCAATTTTTCCAGATGGTGTACCAAGAGGGTTGAGCAGCGGATCTTTTCTAAAGTCGCCATAACGTACCCATTGTTTCGCTTTGTCATTTGCACTAAAGGTCAATGGCTTATTCTCTTGCCAAAAATCATCAAAACGTGGCATAACGACGCGATTTTTTCGTGCGCTATCAAAGGCAGTTTGATAGAACTCGCGTAGCCAATCCATTTCTGATTTACCCTCAGTAAATTGTTCCTCTACTCCTGCCATTTTGGCAAGTTGAGCGAAAACATCATAATCATTGCGAGCCTCAAATTGTGGTTCGATGACCTGTTTCATTGGGAAAATATTCAAATTAGAATAATCTCCGCTCATGGTTAAATCATTGCGTTCAAATGAGGTTGTTACTGGCAACACAATGTCTGCCATACGAGCAGTCGGTGTCCAGTAAATTTCATTTACCACAATCGTTTCAGGTTGTTGCCACGCTTTAATTAATTTATTGGTATCTTGATGATGGACAAATGGGTTACCCCCAACCCAATAAATGAACTTAATATCTGGGTAGGTCACCGTTGTACCATTAAAGTCGATTTTTTGACCGGGATTGAGCAACACATCTGCAATACGTGCAAGGGGAAAACTCAAGCCAGATACTTTGGCTTTCCATGACATATCGCTGGTATTACGTGCACTGCCAGTATTCGCAGAGATAGCACTAATTTTACCGCCGGTTGTGGTAGGAACACCGCCATTGGAGTAATGGTAACTTAAACCAAAGCCACCGCCAGGTAGCCCAATTTGACCTAGCATTGACGCAAGTGTCACCAACATCCAGTGGGATTGTTCACCATGTTGTTGGCGTTGCATTCCCCAACCAGCCATTAGCATAGTGCGGTTTTTGGCAAAATCTAACGCTAATTGGCGAATGGTTTTGGCATCTACGCCACAAATTTTACTTGCCCATTCAGCATCTTTTACCACGCCATCTTCTTTACCAAGCACATAAGGCTCGAATTTATCATAGCCTTTAGTGTAGTGTTTTAAGAAGTCTTTATCGTGTTTATTTTCTGTAATCAACGTATGCGCCATACCGAGCATTAATGGCACATCTGTTGCTGTATTGAGAGGAATCCATTCTGCTCCTAAATAGTCGCAGGTTTCGCTACGCACGGGATCGATACAAATAATCCGTTTGCCACTTTCTTTTAGTTTTTTATAGTAGGCAATTCCTTGTTGGTCAGTTGATGTCCATGCAATACGCAATGTTGTCATAGGATTGGCAGACCATAGCACCACAATATCACTGTCGGAAAGAATCGTATCCCAGCTAGTTTGCTGTTCATAGACCTCGATCGTCCCAAGCACATGCGGCATAATAATTTGAGCAGCACCTGTGGAATAATCGCCTTTGTGCCCGACAAATCCACCTGTGACATTCATAAAACGGTGTAACAAGGTACGGCAACTGTGTAACGCACCTGAGCTTTTCCACCCATAAGATCCTGCAAAAATTCCACTAGCACCTTCACGTTGACGTACATCTTGTAATTGCGTGTGAATGAGTTCAAGAGCTTTATCCCATGATACACGCACCCATTCATCACGCCCACGCAAGCTCGTATCACTCTTACCAGGGTTTTCTAGGTAACTTTTGCGTACCATTGGATACTTCACCCGCGTTTTGGTATGTACTTGCTCTGGCACAACATCTTGTAACTCATTAGCAACAGCAGGTTCGATCG
This sequence comes from Spirabiliibacterium falconis, assembly GCF_014885015.1. Classification (GTDB taxonomy): domain Bacteria; phylum Pseudomonadota; class Gammaproteobacteria; order Enterobacterales; family Pasteurellaceae; genus Spirabiliibacterium; species Spirabiliibacterium falconis. The sequence continues at coordinate 25,522 of NZ_JABMIJ010000005.1, forward strand.
CAGGGCCTGATTTAACTACCTTATTATTTTCGACCACAATACCTAATGGTCCCCAGTGTGCTGCGGAGACCACAGTGCGAGAATCAACCGCACTTTTACTGGCTTGAGCCCATGCTTGGCTTGCAATGCTTCCCGCAGAGGCAATGCCAACACCTGCAAGGGAGCTATTTTTTAAAAAGGTTCTGCGTGATTTATTCATTTTCTTCATATATCCCCCTATTTTTCACTCGCTTGTTGACTGTCTTTAGCGTGATGCTGCAAATAAATAGTCAAGGCACGCACTTGATCATCATTCATTGATGTGCGGTCTTTCATGGAATTAATGACACCAATCCATTGGTTGGCAGTATAATGATCTGCACCAATCACAGCATGACATGTACCACAATGGGTTTGATTTAAATTTTCACCATAATCATTGAGATTCTTAATATTGGCTGTGAGCATCGCTTTCGGTGCTTGCATGTGCAAGCTGACTTCACGCCAATCGGAATTGGTTACATCATCATGCACTGTTTTTTCAATGTTAACCGCACTTTTAGCGTCATCATCAAGCACAGCGACTAAAATGCGTTTACCCAACTCTTGATAAATTAAGTTTTCAGCCCCCGCTTGCTGCCAGCCGTGCACCACACCTTGCACATTGTCACCCTCAGCTTTCCAGTCGATTACTTGGGCATACGGCATTAACCGCACTTGCCCCTCACCGACAGTTGCTGTGCCAATTTGGGTTGAGTAGAGCGTAGTATTCTGTGTTGAGAAATCGCCTCCACTGATCGCCGCTTGAGCGTCGGCACTGCTTTCCATTTCAGGCATAAAATGGACAATGCCTTTGTGACAGTCAATACATGTTTGCCCACTAGATTGCATTTCTTTATGCATTTTTTGCGCTGTTTTTGATTGTTCGTGCAACAGCCACGCCTCAGTATTATGGCAAGAGCGACAGGTTGCGGAATCTTGTTCTTTCATCGTTTTCCATACGGATTGTGCCATGGTCAAACGGTGTTTTTCGTAAGCCTCTTGATCGGGGATCTTGCCCGTTATCTCGCCCCACACATCTTTTAAGGCTAAAAATTTAGTTTTTAAATAATCAAAGCCTTGATGTGGCACATGGCAATCATGGCATTCTGCACGAATACCACGCTTATTCATAAAGTGATTGCTGCCTTGCCATTCTTGTTCTGGAATGTGCATTGAGTGACAACTTACGCAAAATTCAGTTGTATTTGTATGATGAAACACTTTCTGTGTTCCCCATAATGCTAATGCTCCGAGGGCAAAAATAGCTGCCCCACCAACGAGCCATTTTTTTCGTCCTGCCATAATCATCTCCTTTTACTAAACCTTATGTTATTCACATAGGGATAATCACACACATTATGTATGTATTCATCTTGCTAGATATACTTCTACTTAGAATTGATTAATATCAAAGATCGCATTATTAACGTATTTATTAGTATAATTTTTTATAAAAAATGAGAGTTTTAAGACATTTTTGATATAAAAAATAACGTGAATAGCTATCATTATATTTTTATTTACATAACGATTTGGTCGATAAAATAAGAAAATTCATACATATATTCTCGATTTTCAGTCAGGTATCAGGTAAAGTGCGGTTTTATTTCAACAACTGAGGCTCAATGCACGCACAATCTTCTGCTAGTGCACCATTTGCCAGTGCTGTACTCGCATGGTACGACCGTTATGGGCGTAAGCATTTACCATGGCAACAAAATAAAACCGCTTATAAAGTTTGGTTGTCTGAAGTGATGTTGCAACAAACGCAAGTAGCAACGGTCATTCCTTATTTTGAACGGTTTATTGCAACATTCCCCACGATAACCGCACTTGCTGATGCACCGCTTGATGAAGTGCTGTATTTATGGACAGGGCTTGGGTACTATGCACGTGCACGCAATTTGCATAAAGCCGCACAACGGATACGTGATGAGCATGGAGGGGAATTTCCAACTACGTTTGAGCAGGTTTTAGCGTTGCCAGGAATCGGGCGAAGCACTGCTGGAGCGATTTTATCGTCATGTTGGCAAGCACCCTATCCTATTTTAGATGGCAATGTGAAACGTGTATTGGCACGTGTGTTTGCCATTTCAGGTTGGGCAGGCGAAAAGGCGGTTGGCGATAAGCTTTGGGCGTTGAGTGCACAGGTTACTCCAAATACTCATGTGGCAGACTTTAATCAAGCGATGATGGATATTGGCGCAATGGTCTGCACTCGTTCAAAACCAAAGTGCGGTTTGTGCCCGGTCAATAGACTCTGTAAGGCGTATGATGAGGATAACTGGCAGGCATATCCTGGCAAAAAGCCGAAAAAAGTCTTGCCCGAAAAGCAGTGTTATTTCGTTTTGTTGTTAAAGCAAGATACGGTTTTGCTACAACAACGTCCAGCACAGGGGTTATGGGGTGGGTTATATTGTTTTCCGCAATTTGACGAGCGGGTAACCGCACTTTCATTTTTGCAGCACTATGCTGCTTCCCAAATTCAAGAATTGCCCTGCTTTCGCCACACGTTTAGCCATTTTCATCTTGATATACAGCCTTTAATCGGGCGTATGAGGGATGGTGCGCAAGAAAAATGCGCTGATGATGTTCTTAGCGTATCGAGTGAGCAGAATTATTGGTATAATTTACAATTACCTGCCAAAATTGGATTAGCTGCGCCAATGAAAAATCTATTAGAGATGATAACGCGCATGCAACAAAATGGTGAATTGGCTGTCTGATAATAAAATAAGATGTAAAAGGATAACACTATGGCACGAACAGTTTTTTGTGAATATTTGCAAGCAGAAGCAGAAGGGCTTGATTTTCAACTTTATCCAGGCGAGCTTGGCAAGCGGATTTTTAATTCTATCAGTAAACAGGCTTGGGGTGAATGGATGAAAAAACAAACAATGCTAGTAAATGAAAAAAAATTGAATATGATGAATCCTGAACATCGCGCATTGTTGGAAAAAGAGATGGAAGGCTTTTTATTTGAAGGAAAAGATGTGCACATTGAAGGCTATGTAGCCCCAGAAAAATAGGCGGACTGCAATGAAAAAATATTTGCCGTTATTGATAATTCCATTTTTGGTCGCGTGTGGTTCGTCAAGCTCGAAAAAAAATCGTCCGTTTGATTATGACGATGCCTTTGCTAAAGATATGCGGGGATTAGATATTCTGACGGGGCAATTTTCTCACAATATTGATAGCAAGTGGGGCGTGAATGAATTGCTGGTCGCCAGTCGCAAAGACTACGTTAAATATACTGACCAATATAATACCCGCAGCCACATTAGTTTTGATGAGGGCAAAATCACCATTGAAACACTTGGAATGGATGCTTATCGGCTGAAAAAAACCATTGTGCATACATTGTTAATGGGGTCGGATGCCAATGGCATTGATCTATTTGCTGATGGTGATGCACCGATCAGTTCGCGTCCATTTTTATCAGGTCAGGTGGTGGATCATACGGGACGCAGCATTAATACGGTGGCGAGTGCGAACGATTTTGCGAATTATTTACTCGCCAATAAACTGCAAACGCGTCGCTTAAGTAACGGGCAACTGGTTGAGTTTGTCACCATTCCAATGATTGCTAATCATATCAATGTTCGTGCGCAAAAATATGTGCCGTTTGTCCGCAAAGCGGCTCGTCATTACAACATCGATGAAAGCCTGATTTTAGGCATTATGCAAACTGAATCAAGTTTCAACCCCTATGCGATCAGCTACGCGAATGCGATGGGGCTGATGCAAGTAGTGCCTCACACGGCGGGGGTTGATGTTTTTAGAATGAAAGGAATGCGTGGGCAGCCTTCAAGACAATATTTATTTGATCCCCATAAAAATATTGACGCTGGAACGTCCTATTTATGGTTGTTACAAAATAAATATCTTGCAGATATTGCTGACCCAACTTCACGTCGATTTGCCGTTATCTCTGCGTATAACAGTGGTGCAGGTGCTGTTTTGCGAGTGTTCTCGCAAGATAAAGACGAGGCCTTTCGGATAATTAATAGTCTACTGCCAGAGCAGGTGTATCGGATTTTAACCACCCGCCACCCATCAGCGCAGGCGAGAAATTATCTGTATAAAGTCGATAAAGCACAAAAAAGTTATCGTGTACGTGCGAACTAGGGTATAAAGTGCGGTTGTAATCTAACCGCACTTTTGTTTAGGAGCGGCATTAAATCGTGAATGGATTTCCGCCAATTTGCACAATTTGCACGCACTTAGGCATAAAAGCACAATTTTTTTTAGAATAGGTGTTGACTTGAAGGCGAAAAAAACGTTTAATACGCACCACTAAGACGTTGCCCGGATAGCTCAGTCGGTAGAGCAGGGGATTGAAAATCCCCGTGTCGGTGGTTCGATTCCGCCTCCGGGCACCACTTTTCCTCCTTAGTTCAGTCGGTAGAACGGCGGACTGTTAATCCGTATGTCGCTGGTTCAAGTCCAGCAGGAGGAGCCAAATTCTAACCCAGTGGTAAAAAGCCGCTGGGTTTTTTTGTGTTTATAAGCAAGTTAAATAAAAAAACCGCACTTTAAAAGTGCGGTTTCAATGTGTGTTGCATTATTGTGCTGGCGTATATTGTACCGCTGGTTGGCGGCTTAAGCGCACTAGGGATTGGGCGATTTCGTTGTCGTTGTAGATTTTGGTCACGACATCTTGAAATGCGCTATTAAGTACGGTTTGAATTTTTTCGTTGTTCACGCCAAACGCACCTTCTTTCGTATTGGTGGCGGTGAAACTTTTACTGAAATTGCCTGCTGCACCTTGCACATTAACCGCAACGGAGACTTTGCTGTCAATTTTATGTGAAAGATTGCCTTCAGAAACTTTGGCAGAGAAGTCGTTGATCACGACGACAACATTGGCATTTGTCGTCATGCCAGTCGCAACACGGAAACCTTTGCTATTCAGGTCTTGTTGCACAACTTGTTGAAATAATTGTGCAACTTCGGGACTAGCTTGTAAATGACGCATTTTGCCATTGTCTGCAAAGCTGGCAACTTCGCTGCTTGTGCGTTGATCCTGTGCCAGAACACTAACACTAACTTGCTGATGTTGTGTGTTAAAATGCGCACTTGGTGCGGGCGGTACAAAATTAAGGGTGTTACTGACAGGGGCTTGGCATGCCGTGAGGGCAACGCAAGCACCTAAAAGTGCGGTATAGGTAAGATTTTTTGTCCAGTTTTGCATATAAACTCCTTTGGGTAATATATTCTATGCCATTATTGTGGCAAACTCTTTAGCTAATGTATAGTTTTTCTCCTAGTACGGATGGGATATGAATCAGCAACAAATTGAATCTCTTTTAACACAGGCGTTTGAACCGCACTTTTTAGTGGTGGAAAACGAAAGCCATATGCACAGTTCTGGTAAAGGGGCTGACTCACATTTTAAGGTTGTGATTGTAAGTGATGCGTTTGCAGGGAAGCGTGCCGTAGCGCGTCATCAATTGGTTTATCAAGCTCTAAAGCAAGGGGAAAATGGTATTCACGCACTGGCGTTGCACACGTTTACGCCAGAAGAATGGCAACAGCGTGAGGGCGTTATCGCTTCACCGCGTTGTGCAGGGCATGGCAAATAGTACAAGCATACCCCATTAGGAGTAGGCTTTGAGATGTTATTTATTGCTAAAAAATTAAACCTTTGTTTTGTTCTTGAAAAATACAAAAAATAGTGCGATTAGATCAAAAAAAGTGCGGTTAAAGTGGAATTTTAGCCCGTTAATTGGTTACAATAGTGCACTTTTATTAGCAAAAATTTAACGAATGAGCGGACGTTATGTTTAAAGACAGTATGCCGCTTATTTTCTTGAAAAGAATTTGAGTTTTTAACGTTGCTTTGCATTGCAATACTTAACTTACTGGTATTGCAATTGCGTCTATAGCTCAAAAATGAGGCTACACCGCACTTTGTGGTGTGGGGTGATGTAAACCTAACTTAATAAGTAGTGCTAACATATGATTACGATTAAAAAAGGCTTGGACCTTCCTCTCAGTGGGAAACCAGCGCAGGTAATCCAGAATGGCCCAGCCATTACTGAAGTTGCGGTGCTTGGCGAAGATTTTGTGGGAATGCGTCCGTCAATGAGTGTACGAGAAGGCGATGTGGTGAAAAAAGGGCAAGTCTTATTTTCGGATAAGAAAAATCCTGGTGTGATTTTCACTGCGCCTGCCAGTGGTACTGTGACGGCGATTAACCGCGGTGCTAAGCGCGTGTTGCAATCTGTGGTGATTAAAGTTGAAGGTTCAGAGCAGATTACATTTGAAAAATATGATCGCCAGCAATTGTCATCATTAACCGATGAGCAGGTGAGAAAAAATTTAATGGATTCTGGGCTATGGCGTGTATTGCGTACGCGTCCGTTTAGCAAAGTGCCAGCAGTAGATAGTACACCTGCGGCGATTTTTGTGAATGCGATGGACACCAATCCATTGGCTGCCGATCCGTCGGTTGTGATTAATGCCGATCTTGATGCGTTTCACGATGGATTGGTTATTTTAAGCCGCTTAAATAGTGAAAAACTTTATTTATGTAAGGCTGACAGCGCACCAATTACCGCTCCTAATATTGCTAAATTACAGGTTGAAACATTTTCAGGTCCGCACCCAGCTGGGTTGGTCGGTACTCATATCCATTTCTTAGACCCTGTAAGTAGTACCAAAACGGTTTGGAGTCTTAACTATCAAGATGTGATGGCGATTGGAAAATTATTTACCACAGGTGAATTAAATACAGATCGCGTAGTGTCGTTAGCTGGCCCTCAAGTGAAAGAACCGCGTTTATTGCGTACTTGTATGGGAGCGTCTCTGAACGAATTGACCGCAGGGCAGCTCAAAGACGGGGAAAACCGTATTATTTCAGGCTCTGTGCTGAACGGTACAATTGCCGATGAACCTCACGCGTATCTTGGAGCGTATCACTTGCAAGTGTCGGTACTGTTAGAAGGTCGTGAGAAAGAATTATTTGGTTGGATTGCACCTGCATCGGATAAGTTCTCTATTACGCGCACGACACTAGGGCATTTTTTGCGTAGTAAATTATTCCCAATGACCACAGCGGTAAATGGGAGCGAGCGAGCAATGGTGCCAATTGGTAGCTATGAGCGTGTTATGCCGCTTGATATTTTGCCAACGATGTTGTTACGTGACCTGATCGCAGGTGATACGGATGAAGCGCAAGCACTGGGTTGCTTGGAGCTGGATGAAGAAGATTTGGCACTGTGCACTTATGTGTGCCCAGGCAAATATGAATACGGTCCTATCTTACGTAATATCTTAACTAAGATTGAGAAGGATGGTTAACAATGGGTTTGAAACATCTCTTAGAAAAAATGGAGCCTGCGTTCTTACCTGGTGGAAAGTATGAAAAATTCTTCGCACTATATGAAGCTGCGGCGACTATTTTTTATACACCAGGAACAGTAACACGCACGAGTGCACATGTGCGTGATGCCGTTGATCTAAAACGTATGATGATTTTAGTATGGCTGGCGATTTTTCCTGCGCTATTTTATGGCATTTATAATGTCGGTGGACAGGCTATTGTTGCACTGAATCATCTATATCAAGGTGAGGCATTACATGCAGTTATTCATAATGACTGGCATTATTGGTTAACAGAAAGCCTTGGTGGAACATTGACATCCAATGCGGGCTGGGGCAGCAAAATGTTACTCGGCGCAACATATTTTCTTCCAATTTATATCACGGTCTTTATTGTGGGTGGTTTTTGGGAAGTTTTATTTGCCATGGTGCGTGGACATGAAGTAAATGAAGGCTTCTTTGTTACGTCTATTCTTTTTGCTTTAATTGTGCCGCCAACATTGCCGCTATGGCAGGCTGTATTAGGAATCACATTTGGGGTTGTGGTCGCCAAAGAGGTATTTGGTGGTACAGGGAAAAACTTCCTTAATCCAGCACTGGCGGGGCGTGCATTCTTGTTCTTTGCTTATCCTGGTAATATTTCAGGCGATGCTGTGTGGACTGCTGCTGATGGCTTTACTGGCGCAACCGCACTTTCACAATGGAGCAGTGGTGGCGAAGCAGGTTTAATGCATACCGTAACTCAGCAGCCAATTACATGGCAAGATGCTTTTATTGGAAATATTCCTGGCTCAATTGGTGAAGTATCAACATTAATGCTAATCATTGGTGGGGCGATTATTCTTTTCGGTCGTGTTGCATCATGGCGCATTGTAGCTGGAGTGATGATCGGTATGATTTTAACATCAACACTGTTTAATGTTATTGGTTCAGATACTAACCCTATGTTCTCTATGCCATGGTATTGGCATTTGGTATTGGGTGGTTTTGCTTTTGGTATGTTCTTTATGGCAACCGATCCTGTTTCTGCCTCTTTTACCAATAAAGGCAAGTGGTGGTATGGTGCGTTAATCGGCGTGATGTGCGTATTAATTCGTGTGGTAAACCCTGCTTACCCTGAGGGAATGATGTTGGCAATTTTATTTGCTAACTTGTTCGCACCATTGTTTGACTACCTTGTTGTTCAAGCAAACATCAAACGTAGGAGAGCACGTAATGTTTAAGAAAGATAGTGTTGTTGGCACGCTGATTGTTGTTATTCTTGTCAGTCTTGCCTGTTCTGTTATCGTAGCGGGTTCTGCTGTGAGTTTGAAACCATTGCAAGAAGAGCAAAAGCTACTGGATAAACAAAAAAATATTTTGAGTGTTGCGGGTCTTTTAGAAAAAGGTAGCAATGTTAAAGAAATTTATACCCAACGTATTGAACCACGCTTGGTTGATCTTAATACTGGCGACTTCTTACCGAAATCGGCTTTAGCAGGTTTTGATGAAAGTAAAGCTGTAAAAGATCCTGCAACCAGCATTGCGTTATCACAAGATGAAGACATTGCTAAAATTCGTCGTCGTGCCAATGAAGTTGAAGTGTACTTGGTGAAAAATGCACAAGGTAAAATTGAGCAAGTTGTTTTACCTATTTATGGTACTGGGCTTTGGTCGGTGATGTATGGTTTTGTATCCGTAAAACCTGACGGTAATACTCTTGATGGTATTACATACTACAAGCAAGGTGAAACAGCAGGTCTTGGCGGCGAAATTGCTAATCCATTATGGCAAGCAAACTTTGTGGGTAAAAAACTGTATGATGCAAATGATCATGTTGCAATCCATATTTCTAAGGGCGGTTCTGCTGATAAAGAGCATGGTATTGATGCATTATCAGGTGCTACATTAACAAGTATTGGTGTTCAAAACAGTTTTAAATTCTGGTTTGGACCGAAAGGATTTGGTCCTTTCTTGCAGAAATTGAGAGAAGGAGCATTAGATAATGAGTAAGAGTAATACAAAGCACCTGCTGTTCTCACCAATTTTAGATAATAACCCAATTGCTTTACAGATTCTTGGTATTTGTTCAGCATTAGCGGTAACAACAAAATTGGAAACTGCGGTCGTTATGGGGATCTCAGTATGTTTCGTTACAGCATTTTCTAGCTTTTTCATCTCGTGTATTCGTAACTATATTCCAAATAGTATTCGTATTATTGTACAAATGGCGATCATCGCATCATTGGTTATTTTAGTGGATCAAATCTTGCGTGCATTTGCGTATGATATTTCAAAACAACTCTCGGTATTCGTTGGTTTGATTATCACAAACTGTATCGTAATGGGGCGAGCAGAAGCATTTGCTATGAAAGAAAAACCATTAGACAGCTTTTTAGATGGGATCGGAAATGGTTTAGGCTATGGCGCAATTTTAATTACAGTTGCGTTTCTACGCGAGTTGCTCGGTTCAGGTAAATTATTTGGCATTACCGTGTTACAAACCGTCAAAGATGGTGGGTGGTATGAGCCGAATGGTTTATTCTTGCTTGCACCAAGTGCATTTTTCATCATCGGGTTTATTATTTGGGGTGTACGAACCCTAAAACCTGAGCAAATTGAGAAGGATTAATACAATGGAACACTACATAAGTTTATTTGTAAAATCCGTATTTATTGAAAATATGGCACTTTCTTTCTTTTTGGGAATGTGTACTTTTCTTGCGGTATCGAAAAAAGTGTCCACTGCGTTTGGGCTTGGAATCGCTGTTATCGTCGTATTAGGCATAGCAGTGCCCGTAAATAATGTTGTCTATAACCTTATTTTACGTGATGGTGCACTCGCTGAAGGGGTTGATTTAAGTTTCTTAAACTTTATCACATTCATTGGCGTTATCGCAGCATTGGTACAAATCTTAGAAATGGTGCTGGATAAATTCTTCCCCGCACTTTATAACGCATTAGGGATCTTCCTGCCATTAATTACCGTAAACTGTGCCATTTTTGGTGGCGTACAATTTATGGTTCAACGGGATTATAATTTTAGTGAATCTATCGTATATGGAATTGGTGCTGGTACTGGCTGGATGTTAGCGATTGTTGCGTTAGCAGGGATTACAGAAAAAATGAAATATTCTGATGTACCAAAAGGGCTAAAAGGCTTAGGCATTACATTTATTAGCGTGGGTTTAATGGCACTTGGCTTTATGTCGTTTTCTGGTATCCAGCTATAAAAGGGGAGTGAAATGGAGATTATCTTAGGTATCGCAATGTTCACCCTAATTGTACTGGTTTTAGCGGTGTTAATTTTATTCGCTAAATCAAAATTGGTGAACTCAGGCGATGTAACAATTGAAATTAATGAAGATCCTGAAAAAGCAATTCATATTCCAGCAGGCGGAAAGCTACTTGGTGCACTAGCCAGTAAAGGGATTTTCGTTTCATCTGCATGTGGGGGCGGTGGCTCTTGCGGACAGTGTAAAGTTAAAGTTCTCAAAGGTGGCGGTGATATTTTACCAACAGAAATGTCACACATTAGCAAGAAAGAGGCCAAAGAAGGTTGGCGTTTATCTTGTCAGGTTAATGTGAAAAATGATATGGAAGTGGAAGTAGAGCCTGAAATCTTCGGTGTAAAAAAATGGGAGTGTACAGTTATTTCTAATGATAACGTCGCGACATTTATTAAAGAATTGAAATTAGCAATTCCTGAAGGTGAAGAAGTGCCTTTCCGAGCTGGGGGGTATATTCAAATTGAGGCAGAACCGCATACGGTAAAATATGCAGACTTTGATGTACCTGAAGAGTATCGTGAAGACTGGAATAAATATGACTTATTCCGTTATGTTTCTAAAGTTGATGAACATATTGTTCGGGCATACTCAATGGCATCATATCCAGAAGAGAAAGGGATTATCATGCTTAATGTGCGGATTGCAACGCCACCAGCCAATAATCCAGATGCGCCACCGGGACAAATGTCGTCGTATATTTGGTCACTCAAACCAGGTGATAAAGTTATCATTTCTGGACCATTTGGTGAGTTCTTTGCCAAAGAGACTGATGCTGAAATGGTCTTTGTGGGTGGTGGTGCAGGTATGGCACCAATGCGCTCACATATTTTCGATCAACTTAAGCGTTTGCATTCAAAACGTAAAATGTCATTCTGGTATGGTGCACGTTCCAAACGTGAAATGTTCTATGTAGAAGATTTTGACACCCTACAAGCTGAAAATGATAATTTTGTATGGCATGTTGCGCTTTCCGATCCATTACCAGAGGATAATTGGGATGGTTACACAGGCTTTATCCATAATGTGCTTTATGAAAATTACCTGAAAAACCATGAAGCACCAGAGGATTGTGAATACTATATGTGTGGACCACCCGTGATGAACGCTGCGGTGATTGGCATGCTGAAAAACCTCGGCGTTGAAGACGAAAATATCCTACTGGATGATTTCGGTGGTTAATATAGTCTATTTAGGAATACAAATGCTTAAAAAACATATTATTAACTGGCTGGCCTTAGTAGGGCTAGCCTTTTTTGTTAGTGCCTGCTCTGAACAATCAAAAGAAATTGTACTGGCGGGTAAAACCATGGGAACGACATACCATATTAAATACCTTATCAAACAAGATGATAAAATTGCCGATGAAAAGCATATTCATCAGGGCATTGATGAGGTATTAGCTGAAGTCAATCGTCAAATGTCAACCTATATGAAAGACTCGGAAATTTCTCAGTTCAATCAATTGCGTGATACCCAAACCGCACTTTCGATTTCCCCCGAGTTTGGGCATGTAGTGAAAGAGGCAATCCGTTTGAATAAAATAACTGACGGTGCATTAGATGTCACAGTAGGACCATTAGTTAACTTATGGGGATTTGGACCAGAACATCGTCCTGATAAAGCACCTACTCAGGCAGAAATTGATGCTCGTCGCACATGGACTGGCATTGAAAAATTGCATCTAGCGGAGAAAAATGGTGTATTTAATTTAAGCAAAACTGTACCTGAGCTTTATCTCGATCTGTCTTCGATTGCAAAAGGATTTGGCGTTGATCAGGTTGCTGATTATCTCGATTCACAAGGAGTAAAAAACTACCTTGTAGAAGTCGGGGGCGAAATTCGAGCAAAAGGTCAAAACAGCTCTGGGCAGCCTTGGCAAATTGCGATTGAAAAGCCCGAATTTGATGGCTCACGCGCTGTACAACAAATTGTTGGATTGAAAGACATGAGCATGGCAACGTCTGGGGATTATCGTAATTATTTTGAAGAAAACGGTGTTCGTTTTTCCCATGAAATTGATCCCACATCAGGGCAACCTATTCAACATCAATTAGCGTCAGTTACGGTCATTACGCCACACTGTATGACAGCCGATGGACTTTCCACGGGGCTTTTTGTGTTAGGGGAAGAAAAAGCGATGGCACTGGCGCAAAAAGAGCGGTTAGCGATTTATATGATTGTTAAGACAACGCAAGGATTTGAGATTAGAATGTCTGATGCGTTCAAACAATTAATTAAAGAATAAGGATCATCATGAATATTTTTCTGATTACATTTGGCGTGTTTTTGTTCGTGATTCTAGCCATGTCGATTGGTTATATCATCAAGCAACGCAGTATTTCAGGCAGTTGTGGCGGCATTTCCAGCCTTGGGCTTGAAAAAGTGTGCGATTGCCCAGAGCCTTGTGATAAACGCAAAGCAAAAATGGCGAAAGAGCAAGCACGGTTAGAGAAAATCGCACAACAAAAGCGTATTTTATAAGGAACGATCATGATACGGTCAGCAACATTTGAAAAAATAAACACCTTAACATCAGATGAACGCATGGCAAATGGGCGAAAAAAAGTCGTTGTCGGTATGTCTGGGGGCGTGGACTCATCAGTTTCTGCTTACATTTTGCAAGCCCAAGGCTATCAGGTTGAAGGGTTGTTTATGAAAAACTGGGAAGAGGATGATGACAGTGAATATTGTTCAGCTGCAACCGATCTCGCCGATGCACAGGCTGTGTGTGATAGGCTTGGTATAACATTACATAAAATTAATTTTGCCGCCGAGTACTGGGATAATGTGTTCGAGCATTTTTTAGCAGAATACCAAGCTGGTCGCACACCTAACCCTGATATTTTGTGTAATAAAGAAATCAAATTTAAAGCCTTTTTGGATTATGCGGCTGAAGATTTGGGAGCGGATTTTATCGCCACGGGGCATTATGTGCGCAGAGGTGAATATCATGGTCAAACCGCACTTTTGCGTGGGATAGATACCAATAAAGATCAAAGCTATTTTCTTTACACGCTAAGCCATCAGCAAATTGCGCAAAGCCTTTTCCCCGTTGGTGAGTTAGAAAAGCCTGTAGTGCGTCAAATTGCCGATGAATTAGGGCTTGCTACTGCCAAGAAAAAAGATTCTACGGGTATTTGCTTTATTGGCGAACGCAAATTTAAAGATTTTCTTGCTCGTTTCTTACCAGCACAGCCAGGCAAAATCCGCACGGTGGATGGCGAGATTATTGGGCAACATGATGGCTTGATGTACCACACACTTGGGCAGCGTAAAGGATTAGGCATTGGCGGATTGAAAAATGCCAGTGAGGAAGCGTGGTATGTGGTGGACAAAGATATGGCGAATAACGAACTGATTGTGGCACAAGGGCATGATCACCCGCGTTTGTTTTCACAAGGCTTGATCGCTCAACAACTGCACTGGGTTTCACGTCAGGCGTTGCAAAACGAAATTGAATGCACGGTGAAAACGCGCTATCGTCAGCACGATATTCCTTGTCGTATCATTCCGCAGGGCGAAGATTGCATTGAAGTTCGCTTTGATGAAAAGCAAAGTGCGGTCACGCCGGGGCAATCGGCTGTTTTTTATCAAGGTGAGATTTGCTTAGGTGGCGGCATTATTGAACAACGGATAGCATAATGACATGTCAATTACGCGTCATGACAATCCATGATTATGAGGGCGTAACCGCACTTTGGGCAGCCACAGAGGGGATGGGAATGAGTGAGCCAGATGATAGCATTGAGGGTATTGCGCGTTTTTTATCGCATAATCCTGATCTGAATTTTGTGGCACTCGACCAAGACAAGATTATTGGCGTAGTCATGTGCGGTTTTGACGGCAGACGTGCGACGCTATACCATATGGCCGTTGCAGCGGATTACCAGCGTCAAGGAATTGGTCAGGCGTTGCTCTCTCGCCTAGAGCAAACATTACGCACGAAAAAAGTGACGATGGCACGACTGTTAGTCTTTGCTAACAATCAGATTGGCAACCAGTTTTGGCAAAAGTGCGGTTGGTATCATTGGCGTGAGCTGAATTATTATGTGAAAAACCTACTCGATTAAGCAGGCGACTTTATCAAATCCAGATTTGATGTTATATTGCACAAAACGAACATAAGGATCACTTTTTCGCTATGGCGAATCCATATTACGACTTAACAATTGCACTGGCTGGCGTGTGTCAAAGCGCGAAATTAGTGCATCAATTTTCCCATCAAGGTGTTGCAAATGATAGCGCAATGTATGCGAGCCTTAACAGTTTGCTCACTATTGCACCTGAAAATACACTGGATGTTTACGCAGGCGATCTGCGCAATCTCCGTTTAGGGTTGCATACGTTGCTTGAACAGTTTGGCGGTAATCAAGGACAGTTTGATGCCGAAATTGGACGCTACTGGATGAGCTTGCTCGTGCTAGAAAATAAATTGAATAAAAATGCACAGGCAAAAGCGGAACTTGGCGAACGCATCGCACATTTAGTGCGTCAAAGTCAGCATGTCGATTTGCTTGATGATCAATTTTTGGCGAGCGTGGCGAGCGTCTATGTTGACATTATCAGCCCATTAGGGGCGAAAATTCACGTAAAGGGTTCTCCGCTCTATCTGCAACAAATTACCATGCATCATCGCATTCGTAGTGCTTTATTATGCGGTATTCGTTCAGCGGTATTGTGGCGACAATGTGGCGGATCGCGGCTGAAACTCTTTTTTGCACGCAAATCATATTATCAAATGGCACAACAACTTATCTCTTCTCTTGAATAAGGATTTATTATGCAACTCACTTCTTTGACCGCACTTTCGCCTATTGATGGACGTTATGGCGACAAAACCCAGCAACTGAGACAAATTTTTAGCGAATTTGGCTTATTGAAAAGTCGTGTGACGGTAGAAGTTCGCTGGTTACAGGCACTTGCGCAGAGCCCTGATATTGCCGAAGTGCCAAGCCTTAGCGAGCAAGCCAATGCTTATTTAGACAGTATTGTGGCAAATTTCTCGTTGGAAAATGCACAGCGTATAAAAGAGATCGAAAAAACCACTAACCACGATGTAAAAGCGGTGGAATATTTCTTGAAAGAACAAAGTGCGGTTATGCCAGAGCTGAATGCGGTGAGTGAGTTTATCCATTTTGCCTGCACGTCAGAGGATATTAATAATCTTTCCCACGCCTTAATGCTGAAAGCAGCGAAAGAAGAGGTGTTACTGCCCGAATGGCAAGCGATATTGAACGATATTCAAGATTTGGCGGCAAAATTCAAAACCATTCCCTTGCTTTCGCGTACGCATGGGCAGCCTGCTAGCCCAACGACGGTGGGCAAAGAAATGGCAAATGTTGCCTACCGCTTACAACGCCAGCTAAAACAACTTCAACAGATTGATATATTAGGCAAAATCAACGGTGCGGTGGGAAATTATAATGCGCATCTAAGTGCGTATCCGCAACTGGATTGGCACGCCTTTAGCCAACACTTTGTAGAAAGTCTTGGCATTACATGGAATCCATACACCACCCAAATCGAACCGCATGATTACATTGCAGAACTGTTTGATTGTGTGGCACGTTTTAATACAATTATGATCGATTTTGACCGTGATATGTGGGGTTACATTGCACTCAATCACTTTAAACAACGCACCATCGCAGGCGAAATTGGCTCTAGTACTATGCCGCATAAAGTCAATCCGATTGATTTTGAAAATTCAGAAGGTAATCTTGGACTGGCGAATGCGGTGATGGCACACCTTGGGGCAAAATTACCCGTATCACGCTGGCAGCGTGATTTAACAGATTCAACGGTGTTGCGTAATCTAGGCGTTGGGATAGGCTATTGTTTGATTGCTTATGCGGCAACGCGTAAAGGCATCAGCAAATTAGAAGTGAATGAAGCTCACCTACGCGCAGAACTTGATCAGAATTGGGAAGTGTTGGCTGAGCCGATTCAAACCGTTATGCGTCGTTACGGCATTGAAAAACCGTATGAAAAATTAAAAGAACTCACCCGCGGTAAACGTGTGGATAAAGTGGCTATGCAGAACTTTATTGATGGCTTAACCATTCCAGAACACGAAAAAGCACGCTTAAAAGAACTCACGCCAGAGCGTTATATCGGTGCGGCGGTTGCCTTAGTCGAAACATTGCCAAAAGCATAAAGTGCGGTCTGGCTCGACAAATTTAACCAATTGGGGCATAATCGCCCCATAAAACAAACAGAAAAGGAAAACATTATGGGCTTAGAAAATGTTCCAGCAGGTAAAGAATTGCCTGATGATATTTATGTGGTAATTGAAATTCCAGCTAACGCAGATCCAATCAAATACGAAGTGGACAAAGCAACGGGGGCAATTTTTGTTGACCGTTTTATGGGAACCGCCATGTTCTATCCAGCCAACTACGGCTACATCAACAACACCCTGTCGCTTGACGGCGATCCTGTGGATGTGTTAGTGCCAACCCCGTATCCGCTGCTACCTGGCTCTGTTATTCGTTGTCGCCCAGTGGGTGTGTTAAAAATGACCGATGAAAGCGGTGAAGATGCGAAACTCATCGCCGTACCACACACCAAATTAAGCAAAGAATATGATCACATCAAAGACATCAATGATGTGCCAGAGCTACTGAAAGGACAAATCCAACACTTTTTCGAAAATTACAAAGCGTTGGAAAAAGGCAAATGGGTCAAAGTGG
This sequence comes from Spirabiliibacterium falconis, assembly GCF_014885015.1. Classification (GTDB taxonomy): domain Bacteria; phylum Pseudomonadota; class Gammaproteobacteria; order Enterobacterales; family Pasteurellaceae; genus Spirabiliibacterium; species Spirabiliibacterium falconis. The sequence continues at coordinate 42,830 of NZ_JABMIJ010000005.1, forward strand.
AAGGCTGGGAAGGCGTGGACGCTGCCCGCGAAGAAATCCGCACCTCATTTGAACGTGCTGCAAAAAAATAGCATTCCAAGTTAAAGTTAAGTAAAATAGACCGCACTTTGCACATAAAGTGCGGTTTTTTTATGCGTTTAGGGGGAGAAATGAGAAAACAGTTTTGGCTAACAGCCTTATTGGCGATGGGAATCGTGAGCGGTTGTGCCGATACACGCAGTGTAAATCAAGAGGCAGCCAATAGCTACACCCAAGCAGTGCAACAAATGCGTACCCAAGGGATGGTTGATACCAGCTCAACCACAGCGAAGCGCATTCATCGTGTATTTGCTCGCCTTAAGCCGATTGCCCAACAAGAAAACCAAACAGGCGTGCCGTTTGATTGGGAAATTACCGTAATGAAAAACAAAGAACTCAATGCGTGGGCGATGCCAGGCGGCAAAATGATGTTCTATACAGGGCTGGTGGATCGCCTGCAACTCAATGACAACGAAATTGCAACCGTGATGGGGCACGAAATGGCACACGCCTTGAAAGAACACGGCAAACAGAGTGTCAATTTCACAATGGCAACGGGCATTCTCGCTGAAATCAGCTCTGTTGCGGTGGCAGCGGTAACGGGCGTGGATTTTCGCCCAGTGATTGGATTAACCCAAGAATATGGGCTTAACAAACCGTTTTCCCGCAGTAATGAAACCGAAGCCGATGAAGTGGGATTAATGCTAATGGCAAAAGCGGGCTACAACCCAGAAGCCGCACCGCACTTATGGGAAAAAATGAGCCAAGCCACAGGTAGCTCAGGCAACACCATTGAAAGCATTCTTTCAACCCACCCCACCAACGCCGATCGTCAAGCGAATTTAAAACGCTTACTGCCACAAGCCATGGCGCTTTACCAGCAAGCCAATAAAGCAAATTAATTTTTATAACCGCACTTTATCGACACAAAGTGCGGTTTTTTTATCTTCTGTAACCGTGCCTTAACATTCCTTGAAAAATGAATAAAAATCCAACAAGAGATCAAAAATAAAATGTGATCTTGTTCAAAAAAAAAACAAAATCAAGTTAAACTTTGTTCATCAGTCAGCCATACTATTATTGATGATTGTAAATAAACCTAAGGAATTGACAATGAACAAGATTTTTAAAGTGATTTTTAACCGTCATTTAAACCAAATGGTGGTCACCTCTGAACTTGCTCGTGGCGTAACCCGTGCAAAAAGCGAAAAAGTGCAAAGTGCGGTCAAAGCAACGCTTACTCTCGTCGCTGCCCTTGTCCTCGGGGTAGTTTCGGTGAGTGCTGAGGCTGTGGTACAAGATACATCGACGGGGAAAAATATTGCCTTATCAGGACCTGATGGAACAGCTGCGAAAATTGGAGAAGCGTTCGGGGCGGCGGTAGCAATCGGTGATAATGCGAATGCGCAAACGGATGGGTCTATTGCGTTAGGCAATAATGCTAAAGCGGGCTTAGCGAGTTTTGCGCCAGCTAATTTTGCAGAAATTGAAAATCCCAAAACGAAAGCGAAATTTACCAGTGAAGATGAATTTTTGCAATATATCGAAAAAGCCCCAGCTCATGATCCTTTAAAACGCCAATATCAAGCACATAAGAATAATATTGCAATGGGCGTTGGTGCAGAGGCCGCGGGTAGCCGAATCATTTCCATTGGTGAGGATGCAGGCAAGGGCGTTAGCGATAATTGGAATTTACAAAATGTGAATGTTGGCACGAGCGCAGGCGCAGGCAATAAACAGGATTACAGTGTTAGCATTGGATTTCAAGCGGGATTTCTTGAAAAAGAGGAAACGAAAAAACTCCAAAGCGAAAATACACATATTTTACCCAATGTGAATATTGGGAAAGGGGCTGGTAAAGAAACAGTTGCCTATGGAAACGTGAGCTTGGGCAATAGTGCAGGTTCTTATATTAAAGATCCACTCAATGGTGAAAATGTCTTCTTAGGGGAAAGTGCGGGAGCGAGAAGTAAAACACGTGCAGTGAAACAAGAAGGGAAAAATTGGCTAGATGAAAATGGTGGGTTTGCAAACCCTGGTGGTCCTCAGATTGCAGGAAATAATGTTGGAATCGGTACGCATGCCTTTATGGAGGGTAAAGGAGATGGTAACACGGCCATTGGACGTTATGCGATGCAAATGGCTAATGGTGGCAGTAATACAGCGGTGGGTGAAAACGCACTTCTTATTGTGCAAGGCAGTGGTAATACAGCCGTAGGGGCTTTAGCTGGTGATTGGACGAAGTCATCAAAAGCGACCAGTATTGGCTTTGCTGCACATGCTTATGGCGATAGCTCAATTGCTATGGGGAATAATGCGTTTGCAGGTAGTAATGAAGAAAATGAGCCGCATACGATTTTAAATGATATTTCTATTGGTTCTCACGCACGGGCGAATGGCGGAGCCAGTACGGCTATTGGTAAACGTGCTCAAGCCAGTTCAGAATCAGCAATGGCAATGGGGGCAAATGCCCAAGCAACGGCAGTGGGTTCGATTGCGATCGGCGGTGCAACAGGTATGAATACATCATTAGTGCCAAATGACGCAACAGGTAATGGATTAGGAGATACACAAGATGGTGATATTCCTGAAGTAACTAAACAGCCAATAGCCGAAGGTGCATATAGCATTGCTATGGGCACCGCCGCACATGCGATAGGGCCAAATGATGTAGTGATTGGTAAAGAAGCTAAAACAGTCGTTGCTACCACAAATGGCAAAGGCACTAAGGGCAATGCTACGGCGGTTGGGTATCAGGCGACAGCCTCTGGATACCATTCTGTATCTGTTGGTGTGAGTGCTGGCGTTGGAACGACAGGCTATTTTAACTTTGCCTTCGGCAGTGAGGCAGGGCAAAACTTAGCGGGTGAAGAAAATATTTCTATTGGTCGTTGGGCTGGTAAAGGCGCAGAAGGGAATGCCAATATTAACATTGGCTTATCCACAGGCGAAGGATTAAAGGTTGGACCTAAGGCGGGCTCTACTCCTGGTCATAACATTAATATTGGTGATAACGCAGGTAAGGCGTTAACGGGTAGCCGAAATGTTTATGTGGGTGAAAACACTGGACGTGGAACAACAGGTACACATAATGTTGGTTTAAGTGTCGATGCTGTGCGTGGTGTGAAAGGCGATTATAATGTAGGCATTGGTGAGCGAGCTGGATTCTACGGTGATGGCAGCAACAACGTGGCATTAGGCTGGTATGCTAATAATGCTTGGAATCTGACAGAAGATGGTGTGCAAATTAAGCTTCGTAATGCAGCAAATAATGTCGTTGCAGTAGGGAATAAGAGTTTGGCAAATAAAGATTCCGCAGTAGCGATTGGCGATGAAAGTCGAGCTTATGGCTTGCAGTCTATTGCTATTGGTAAAAATGCTCACGCCTATGGCGAAAATTCTGTATCAGTCGGTGTCGGAAATTATGTTCATGGCGACAACGCAGGTGCATTTGGTGATCCGAATAAGGTTTATGCTAAAAATTCTTATGCGTTAGGTAACGACAATACTATCGGCAAAGAAGCTGAGAAAAATGCTGACGCAGTGGGTATGCACGCCTTAGGTAATAATATTGCTGCGAATGTTGATAACTCGGTCTATCTGGGCAATAAATCTCGTGCCACAGCGGGAAGTGCGGTCGGCACTAAAGTGAAAGACAGCGATGGTGCAGATGGTACAACAACCACCGCAGGTGATACAGGAACTGTGGCCAGTGCGACAATCGGTAAAGGGCAAAGTGCGGTTACGTATGACGGTTTTGCTGGTAGTACGGCAAAAGGTGTGGTTACCGTTGGAGCAGCAGGTGCGGAACGTCGTATTCAAAATGTAGCGGCAGGTGAAATATCGACTACGTCAACGGATGCTATCAATGGTAGTCAACTTTATGCAGTGGCAAAATTTGCCGCAGATAATGTGATGCACTATTTTTCAGTGAATAGCACAGGCGGCGGAAATTATGATAATAAAGGTGCAACAGGTAAGAATGCTGTAGCAATCGGTCAAAATGTTCAAGCTACGGCTAGCCGAGCACTAGGCGTGGGCAATGGCGTTACTGCTGACGGTGAAGATGCAACAGTTCTTGGTAATGCGGGAGCTAATGCTAAAGGTAAAAAATCAATAGCAATTGGTTCAGCAGCCAGAGCATTAGAAGAAAATGCAGTTGCTTTGGGTAGCGGTGCGAGAGCGACTAAAAAGCATACGGTTGTTATTGGCAATGGTGTGTCTTATGCAGAAAACGGCATCGCCATCGGTAAAGGCGCATACATTGAAGATATGGGTAATAGCAAAGAAGGAATTGCTATTGGTACGAATGCGAAAGCATTGGATGGGACACCTCGTCGAAGTATTCCAGGGGGAGTGTCAGGTATCGCTATCGGTAAGGATACATATGCTCATCAAAGTACCGTCGATATTGGGATGAAATCAGTTAGAAATGAAGAAAAAGGCGCAAACCGCAGAGGTGTAACCTCCATAGGTGCGGATTCTTACGCAGCATGTTAATGATCATGCAAAAA
>NZ_JABMIJ010000006.1 GCF_014885015.1 Spirabiliibacterium falconis
CAATGACAAGGAGAGTAGAGAAAAAGTAGAAAAAGGCAAGGGTAAAGTGCGGTTAGACCGCACTTTGGCGTGGGATTTTATGAACCGCACTTTTAAAAGTGCGGTTTTGCTAAGGGAATATCTTAAATAAATTGTAGAACTACCATGTAAAGGGCGATAACCAGTAATATTAAACCTAGTAGCGTGTTGGCGAGTTTAGGTTTAAGTACGCCACGAATTTTCATGGAGAAAAAGCTCATAACAAAAGAGCTGATCACGACAATGCTGACGATTGAAAAATTAACATATCCAATTTGCCATGAATTAGCGAGATGAATACTTGGCGTTTTTGAGAGGTAGCCATATAGGCTACCAAGTCCACCGATGACCATCATCCAGTTGGTATAGGCAGAAACTTGATGCGGCTTTACGCTGGGGAGTTGGTTGACTAGCGGCGCCATAATTGAGCCACCTCCGATGCCTGTCATGCCTGCGACACTGCCTCCAAATAAACACACGCCAATGCCTTTCCAAGTGTCATTTGGGATTTTTTCGCCCTCTTTTATGGCTGTTTTGTATGGTGATGTGAGAAATGTTTTGAGTGCCAGTATAAGAAGTGTGACGACAAAAACGGTAATGATAATCCAATCTGCAACTAAAAAACTGATCTCAAAGCCAGCTTGAACGCCGATTATCATTCCAACTGACCATAAGAGCATACTGCGCATATTAATTTTAATTTGTTGTTTATGAAAGGAAATTAAATTAATCAGTGCGGTTCCCATCACAATGGTCAGTGAGGTAGCCGCCACCATTTGTAATGGAATATCAGGGAATAATGTATGTAGTGTTGGCACCATGAGTACGCCTCCGCCAATACCAAACAGCGCGGACATTAAATTTGTCAAGATGCCGCAAATAATCAGAATACAGATAAGTGATATTGTCATAATCGTTATCAAATGGTGTTAGGTTGTACTATTGTGACGGAAATTAGACATTACACGCTATGATCATAGTCATATTTTAACAATATTTTATAACCGCACTTAGTATGGCTCTAAGTGCGGTCATTATTACGCACCCGTATACTTTGGATTTGGTTGTGGAATTCGTGCACCTACATCCACTTTCCATTTATCCAATTTTGCTTTTAGTTTGTTCACAATGTCAGGGTGTTTCGCACTCAGATCATGTTTTTCGCCTATATCATGGTGAATATGGTAAAGCTCTAATCTTCCGTCTTCAAAAAATTCAAGTAATTTCCATTCTCCATCACGGATTGAACAGCCTGGGGTACATCCTTGATTGCTATAATGCGGATAGTGCCAGTAAAGTGCTCTATCAAGTGCGGTTTGCTCTTGGGTCAGGATTGGCAAAATGCTAACACCATCGCAATGTTGTTCTGGTCGCAACGGTAGACCAGCAGCTTCCAGCAAAGTGGGATAGAAGTCAGTTGAGGTAACGGGTGTTTCCAGTAATATATTAGGTGCGATTTTTCCCTTCCAGCGTATAATGAGAGGCTCTCGTGTACCACCTTCATACATCCAGCCTTTGCCTTCACACAATGGCTTATTTGTGGTTGGTGAACCTTCGGCTGTGGCAAGCCCGCCATTATCACTATAAAAGATGACAATGGTATCTTCTTCAAGTCCATTTTCTTTTAAGCAGTCAAGCACACGTCCAATGTTCCAGTCGAGATTTTCCACCATTGCGGCATAGGTCGGATCACTTTGCACGGTGCGACGCAGCACGTAATCATCTTGTTTGTGTATGCAAGGGAAGTGTTCGCCTTTTTCAAATGGATTGATTTGATCAAGCCCTAGACTGCGTGCTTTTTTGCGATATTTTTCCACCAGTTCTGCATAGCACTCAATTGGGGTGTGTACGGCGTAGTGGGAGAGATACATAAACCATGGTTGATCACTGTTTTGTCCTTCGTTGATCAGCTTGATGGCCTCGTCAGTAAGGCGGTCAGTAAGGTATTCACCTTCTGGACCATCTTCAAGAGTTTCAATGCCATAAGGGGAGAAATAGCCTTTAAATGGGTGTCCCCAATCGCAACCACCAATGTTGACATCAAATCCATGTTTATCAGGGTAGGTTTCAAAGCGGCGTTCATCATGTTTGCTTAAATGCCATTTTCCGACATGCCAAGTGCGGTAGCCACCTGCTTTCAAGGCGTTGGCAAGGGAAAATTCATCGGTGCTGAGGTGATCGATATAAGGTACATCGGCAAGTTTGCCTTCTGAGCGTCCACCAAGCCACTGGGTCATGCCTAAGCGGGCTGGATATTTACCCGTTAAAATACTGGCTCGTGTTGGTGAGCATACAGGACAAGAGGCGTAAGCATCGGTAAAACGTGCTCCCTCTTGCGCCAACTGATCTAGGCGTGGTGTTTCATAGAATGTGCTGCCATAGCAGCCAGTGTCTGTCCAGCCGTAGTCATCGAGCAAGATAAATAAGATATTCGGTTTCTTTGCCATAATCATGACTCCTTATTATGATTGTAGCGGTTTGCGATATAGCGATTATAGATGGGCTGAACTTTTAAGTGTAGCCACAGGCAAACTGCAACACAAAGTGCGGTTGTGAGAATAAAATAGGTCCAAAAGTCAGGGGAAACGACATCGTCTGCATAGGCTAATCCCACTTTTGAGAACACGACATAAATTAATGTTGCACACGAAAGTAGAATGCCGCTGGTTAGCAGTGAATAGTTCCACGCATTCATATTGACTTTGGCTTTGTGTGTGGCGAGTGCAGTTTTTGTTTCGCCTGGGCGCACTTTTGCCCATACGATCAACATAATCATTTCAAAGATGAAAAGTAAGCCATACACGTGCATCCAGTGGATATGAATATATTTTTTCAAACCAAAAACCAATAAATAGTATACGATCACATGGAAGATAATCATAAATTTCGCAGCAAATTCGCTCACATGGATACGTTTGCCAAATAAACCGAGTAAAACTAGGCTAACGATTGGAATCGCAATGAAGCCAGTGAATTGTTGTAAGAAAATAAATAAGCCTTGTGGTGCATAGAAGAGGTTAGGGGCAATTACAATGGTGAGTGCTGAGCACGCAATTCCAAAGACTTTTGAGACTTTAATCACTTTCTCATCATCCGCATGAGGATTCACAATCGGTTTATAAATATCAACTGCAAACAGTGTGGAGGCAGAGTTGATCAACGAGTTATACGTTGAAAATACAGCCCCCAGTAATACCGCAACAAATAAACCGAGTAATGGTGCGGGCAAGACATTAGCCACTAAGGTTGGGTAAGCTAAATCTTTACTTTCAAAGCCAGCACCATAAAGGTGAAATGCAATTAATCCAGGGAAAAGTGCAATAAACGGCACAATCATTTTAAAGAAGCCTGCTAATAGCAACCCTTTTTGACCAGCACGCAAGCTTTCTGCACCCAATGCCCGCTGAATGATGAATTGGTTTGTTCCCCAATAGAAGGTGGCAAGCACCATTAAACCTGTGAATACCGCAGCAATAGGGATGGCATCAAGTGTTGAGCTTACGCCAATCGCATCCAGTTTTTCCGTATGTGTTACAGCAATATAGTGTAGGGCTTCAACTAAATTTCCTTGAATTTTATCGCCTAATGCCACTAAGCCAAATACAGGAATCATACAGCCAATGACCAACAGCCCAATGCCATTTAACGTATCAGACACCGCAACGGCTTTCAGACCACCTGCAATAGCATAAATAGCACCGATAATACCAATCACTACAGTACATAGCCATAACGCTTCCATTTTAGACAGCCCAAGCCAATGCTCAATATTGAGAATTTTCATCAATGCCAGTGCACCCCCATAAAGTACAGTTGGGGACCACACAAACAAATATCCAAACATAAAAAGGTAAACTATCAATTTACGAGTACCTTCGCCGTAGTGGGAGCTTAAAAATTCAGGCATTGTTGAAAATGCGCCCCCTAAATACATTGGTAGGAATAAAATGGCTAACAAAATAATACCGCGAATGGCCCAAATTTCCCATGCAAGTGCGGTCATATTCCCTGCATAGGCGACCCCACTTTGCCCAACAAGCTGCTCGGTAGAAATATTCGTTAACAGCAGAGAGCCGGCAATGAATAAGGCACCGAGTTTATTGCCAGCAAGAAAATAGCCGCTAGAGGTTGAAACGGTTCCTTTCGTTTTATACCACGAAAACCAAGCCACAAATGCCATAAAGGCAAAACACGTTATGAATGCAAACATACTTTTCTCCTGTGTTTTAAACATGCCAAATTAGTGTAAAGCGAAGATGCGAAAGCAATTATGATCGCAGTCAGAAACTGAATGTGAAATAACTCACAAAAATAAAAAGTGCGGTTGAAAAGAAATTAAAAATAGTGTGTTTCGTGATTGAGATCACTTGTACTATATGATCATTATCATAACGATTTTCTAACAAAAGCAACTACGCTAAAGTGGCACTCTCCAAGAAGGAAGTGATTTTACAATATATTGATCTTTATGATTATTTTATCTATCGCGCATAAGGTGCTGCAAAGTGCGGTTTAAGGAGCAAATATGTTTGTTACAATTATGAGTTTTCTCGTGGTGACAGGGCTGGTCGCCTTGTTTTCATGGTATAGAACTAAAAATGATGATTTAACCACATCCAAAGGCTATTTTTTAGCAGGGCGTGGATTAGGTGGATTAGTGATTGGCTGTTCCATGGTGTTGACATCATTATCAACAGAGCAGTTAATTGGTGTAAATGCGAATTCGTATAAAGGCAATTTCTCTATTATTGCCTGGACAGTGCAGTCAGTAATTCCGCTGTGCTTTTTGGCGTTATATCTATTACCGAAATACATTAAAAATGGCTACACTACCATTCCAGAATTTTTTGAAAATCGCTTTGACCGCCAAACACGGCTCATAATGTCAACGCTATTTTTGATTTTCTATCTTTTTATTGCTATTCCAACCGCACTTTATACTGGCGCAATTGCGTTTAATAAAATCTTTAATCTGGAGACGATTTTTGGCATTACCTATGCGGAATCAATTGTTTACACTGTGATCGCCATTGGTATTGTCGGGTCGATTTATGCTATTTTTGGTGGCTTGAAAGCAGTTGCTGTATCAGATACCGCTAATGCGATTATCTTAGTAATTGGTGCGTTATTAGTGCCACTTTTTGCCCTTGCCTATTTGGGCGATGGTAGCTTGACGGATGGGATGAAAATTATCACCACAACGCATGTGGAAAAATTCAACGCCATTGGTAGTGCGACAGATGCCGTGCCATGGCCTGCGATGTTTACAGGTATCTTGATTGTTAATTTCTTCTACTGGACAACGAACCAAGCCATTGTGCAACGTGCATTGGGGGCTAGAAATCTGCAAGCTGGGCAAAAAGGGATATTAATTGCGGCACTTTTCTTACTCTTATTACCAATTATTTTGAATTTGCCAGGGTTATTGAGCTTCCACATTGTTGGCCCTGGTCTTGATCCAATTGATTTATCGTATCCAGAGTTGGTTAATCGCGTACTACCAACCGCACTTAAAGGCTTTTTTGTGGCTGCACTATTTGGGGCGATTTTGAGTACATTCAATTCATTTTTGAACTCTGCAGCCACTATTTACTGTAAAGATTTGCTACCGTCTATTAGCCATAAAGTGCGGTCTGAGCAAGAACTTATTCGGCACGCCAAAAAAATCTCAGCTGTTATGGCTGTCATTACGATGATTATTGCTCCGCTCTTAATGTTTGGTACAGACGGTATTTTCCTTGTTGTAAAACGTTTTGCAGGCTTTGTGAACATTCCTATCGTGGCACTCTTCGCGGTGGGGATTTTCAACCGTACTGTGTCAGGTAAAGCGGCACGCATTGCAGTATTACTACACATCATTTTATATTTCACATTAGTGTGGGTATTGCAAGTGAAAGCCAACTTTGTGTACGTTATGGCATGGTTGTTTGTGTTTGATGTGGTTGTGATGTTGGTATTGGGGCAATTCATGAAACGCGTAGAACCTTATCAAGATAGCGTAGTCAACAAAGGGGATGTCGATCTTTCAAATTGGAAATATGCTAAGATGACCGTGGCATCACTGGTATTAGGTTTGGTAACACTCTATTCGCTATTATCGCCAATTGGACTCGCATCAGATTGGGGTAATCCGTCAATGATTTTATTAGCGTATGCTGTTATCCAAATTATCATAATCCTTGTTATGCGTAAAAAAGCATAGGAGTAAACGATGAATAATGTTGTCTATATTTTGTTGGATCAGGTTAGAAAGGATATGCTGGGTGCTTATGGGCATAAAATTGTTAAAACACCCAACATTGATCGACTTGCTAAAGAAGGGATTCGTTTTAATAATGCGTTTACCCCCGCCTCCGTGTGTGGACCAGCAAGGACATCATTATTTACAGGACTAATGCCGTCATCGCACGGCATTATCCGCAATGGTGAAAAAGGCGGTACGGGAGAGATCAGTCGAGATCAAGCTAATATTGCGAATGTGCGTGGTTATAACACCTATGTAGTGGGTAAATGGCATGTCGGAACACGGTCAGTGCCAGAGGATTATGCCATTCAAGGGCATAATTTTGATGGCTATGGCTACCCAGGCAGTGGCGTATATAAAAACTTGGTGTTTGATCAGCCGCCAACACACTCGAACCGCTATAAAGAGTGGTTAGAGGAAAAGGGCTTTGACATTCCTGAAGTGAGCCGCGCTTATTTTGGCGACAACCCGCACTTGCGTGTTCAAGAGTTGTGCGGGTTGCTTTCAGGCACAAAAGAAGCCACTATTCCGTATTTCATCATAGATGAAGCCAAACGCTACATTCAAGAATCGATTGATGAAAACAAACCGTTTTTTGCTTGGGTCAACTTCTGGGGGCCACATACTCCGTGCATTGTGCCTGAGCCGTATTATTCGATGTATAACCCAGATGATGTGGTGCTGGATAAAAGCTTTTTCACACCACTGGAAGGCAAACCAGGTCATTACAAAACCATCTCTAAGATGTGGGGCATGTGGAGTGCCAGTGAAGCGCATTGGAAAGAGGTTATTTGTAAATTCTGGGGCTACATTACCCTCATTGATGACGCCATCGGTGAGCTTTTTGCCTTTTTAGAAGAAAAAGGGCTTTATGACAAAACCTTTGTGGTGGCAACGGCGGATCACGGTGATGCCATGGGCGCACATAAAATGATTGAAAAAGGTGAGTTTATGTTTGAAACCACCTATAACATTCCTATGATTATCAAAGATCCGCAATCAAATCGCGTGAATGAAGAAGATGATAATCTGATTTACCTCCACGATCTCACTTCAACCGTGTTTGATATTGCTGGGCAAGCTGTGCCTGACACATTTGAGGGCGAAAGTTTGTTGCCAATTGTGCGAGAACATAAAAATAATACCCGCAAAGGAGTGTTAGGGCAGTTGGCAGGGCATTTTGTCTATTTTGAACAGCGTATGTGGCGACGCAAAGATTACAAATTGGTGTTCAACGCCAGCGATGTATGTGAACTTTATGACATCAAAAACGATGTGGAAGAATTACATAATCTTTTTTATGACAACGCATACCGTGCGATTAAAAAAGAGATGTTGGAAGAAATGTATGCCGAAATGTTGCGTCTTAAAGATCCACTAGCAAATTGGGTGTATCGCATTATTGATGAAATCTAATTAAGCGAGGTATTTAATGAAATATTATGCAGGTGTTGACATTGGCGGCACGAATACCAAAATCGGGCTGGTGGATGGCAGTTTCAATGTGCTGGTGCAAACTCAAATTAAAACCCTTTCTAGTGAAGGTGCTGAGCGTACTTTTACCCGTATTTGGGATCGTATTAAGCAACTTGCCAGCGAGCAGGGGCTTGATATAACCGCACTTAAGGGGATCGGGTTAGGCATTCCTGGACCAGTTGTGGATAACGCCATCGTTAAAATTGCCGCTAATTTTTCTTGGGGTAATGATTTTAATGCCAAAGCATTGCTGGAACGCATCTCCAATAAACCCGTAAAAGTGGATAACGATGTGCGTGTTATTACCCTTGGCGAAAAATTGTTCGGACAATGTCAAGACTACCAAAATGCAATCGTCATTCCAATTGGTACAGGTGTTGCTTCAGGGCTCATTATCAATGGTCAAGTTGTATCAGGTTCTGTAGGTTTTGCTGGCGAATTTGGGCATATTTGTGTAGAAGAAAATGGCTATAAGTGCGGTTGTGGTTTAACAGGTTGCCTCGAAACCTATGTTTCTGCACCAGGGATTGTGCGTGCGGCGAAAAAAGCACTTAAAGATAATCCAAAGGGCATACTTTATCAAAATTTTCATAACTGCTTAGAACGCCTTGAAGCACACCATGTTTTTGAGTGTGCTCAAGCAAATGATGAAGTTGCTATACATGTGATCGACCAATTTTGCCGCCATCTTGCATTTGGAATGGGGGTATTAGTGAACCTACTCAATCCGCAAGCGATTGTTTTGGCAGGTGGTGTGGCGAAATCGGGCGATTATATTATTCAACGCGTGTGGCATTATCTACCGCACTTTGCACTTGGTGTGTCGCTCAAATCACTTAGCATAAGTGCAACCGCACTTTCAGAGGAAGCGGGAATCAAAGGGGCTGCAGCATTAATGATTAATGACTAAAAGGGCGCAATGCCCTTTTTTATTATCTGTTATCTCTATCACAAATTTATCAATTGCATTTTTTATTCGCTCAAAAGCGTGGCAAAATCAAGCAAAGCAGTTATTGAGATGAATTATGCAAATACCAAATCACGCATTGAAAAATTGTCAATTAACATATCTCCACACACTCGATAAAGGTACAACGATCTACAAACAAGGGGAGCGAGCCAACGAATTTTATTTTGTTGAAAGCGGTTTAATCGGGCTTTATCACACCCTTGAAAATGGCAAAGAAAGTTTGCTGAGGTTATATCAAAAAGGTGATTATTTTGGCTTTCGAACCTTATTTGGCGGGCACTTTTACCATTGCAGTGCTAAAGTGCTGATGGAGGCGGAAGTAATCCGCATTCAACCCCACGATCTATTAAGTTTTTTGAAAGATAATCCCGAAACAGGGCGACAGCTACTTTACACGCTTGCAAATGAGTTGGGCGATGCTGAGCATCGTTTGGCGAAAAGCGCTTATTTAAAAAGTCTCGATCGGGTGATTGATAGCATCTATTTTTTGAGCGAAAACTATCCTGATTATGCGTGGACATACCGTGAAATTGCGGAATATGCCGGTTGTGAAACCGAAACAGCAATCCGTATCGGGCGAGAGCTTAAGCAAAAAGGATTACTGAAAAGCAGCGTGCGTCATCCACAGCGAAAAAATGAACATTAATTGCCATTCGACAGCATTTTGATTCTGTGCAACAATGCCATATAACTTACGTTCAGGAGAAATTATGTTAACGGTATATGGCATCAAAAATTGCGACACAGTAAAAAAAACGCTGCAATGGCTAGCGGATAATGGCATTGAAGCGACACTGTATGACTATCGTCAAGACGGCATTGATAGTGCATTAATAGAAAAGCTAACCGCACTTTTCCCATGGGAGGAGTTAGTCAATAAACGCAGTACCACATGGCGAAACCTTGATGAGACGAACAAAACCGCACTTTGTGAGCACAATATAAGCGATGTATTACTTGCCAACCCAACATTAATTAAACGCCCGATTGTATTGGGCGGTTCTCAGCCACTCATTGGATTTAATGCTCAAACTTATGCCAGTGTCCTTAAGGGGGAATAATGCAACAAGACATACTTGAACTGGCACAAGCCCTTATTCGTCGTCCGTCTATTAGCCCACAGGATTTAGGTTGCCAAGAAATTATTGCGCAATACTTGCAAAAGTGCGGTTTTCAACTCGAGTGGTTACCGTTTGGTGATACCCTCAATCTATGGGCAACTCATGGTAGCACTGCACCGTGTATTGCCTTTGCAGGACACACGGATGTGGTGCCTATCGGCGATGAAAAACAGTGGAAAACACCGCCCTTTTCGGCAGAGATCATCGACGGAATGCTTTATGGGCGTGGTGCTGCGGATATGAAAGGTTCACTGGCGGCAATGGTTATCGCTGCGTGTCATTTTGTGAAACATAATCCAAATCATCAAGGTAAAATTGCGTTTTTGATCACCTCTGACGAAGAAGCGGCTGCGGCCCATGGCACAGTGAAGGTGGTGGAAACCTTAATGCAACGTGGAGAATCCATTGATTTTTGTATGGTGGGAGAGCCGTCAAGCAATCAATTCTTGGGTGATATTATTAAAAATGGGCGACGTGGCTCGCTAACAGGGAATTTGACGATTTTCGGCGTGCAAGGGCATGTGGCATATCCGCACTTAGCGGAAAATCCCGTTCATCATGCACTCAAAGCCCTTGATGAACTGCTGAATATCCACTGGGATCAAGGCAATGCCTATTTTCCGCCTACCAGCTTGCAAATTGCAAATATTCAGGCAGGCACAGGCAGTAATAATGTGATCCCTGGTGAACTTTTCGTGCAATTTAATTTACGCTTTAGTAATGAGCAAACCGCGGAGAAAATTAAACAGCGCGTAACCGCACTTTTAACGCATTATGGCTTGAAATATGATCTGCAATGGCATTTATCGGGCAGTCCATTTTTAACCCCCGAAGGCGAATTTGTAAATGCCGTGAAACGTGCGGTGCAGGCCGTTCTCAATACTACGCCGAAACTTGATACGGGAGGCGGCACATCGGATGGACGTTTTATCGCGCAGATGGGAACGCAAGTTGTGGAGTTTGGGCCGTTAAATCGCACCATCCATAAAGTAGATGAATGTGTGAGTATCCAGGATCTTTATGCACTGGGTGAGGTGCATTATCATTGGCTAACCCAATTATTAGGGCAAGCCGAATGATGTTTACGCCAGAGATGCTGACAGGCAAAAGTCAAGCGCATTTGGTGGAGTTGCCTTCACCGTATGCGTCGCACCATAAATTGCATTATGATACGGTGAGTGCATTTCAAAGTTTGCAACAAAGTGCGGTCAAGGCTGGTTTTGATTTGCAACCCGCTAGCTCATTTCGTGATTTTGAGCGGCAACGGTTGATTTGGAATCGAAAAATGTGTGGTGAACGGAAAGTACACGATGACAATGGCACGGCACTGGATTTCACCCACTGCGATGAATGGCAAAAAATTCAGGCAATTTTGCGTTGGTCGGCAATGCCAGGTGCGAGCCGACATCATTGGGGGAGTGATATTGATATTTATGACCCAACGCGTTTGCCCGTGAATCAAGCGTTACAGCTGGAACCGTGGGAATACCAAAAACAAGGGTATTTTTATGAATTAAGTTGTTGGTTGCAAGAAGCTCTACCGCACTTTGATTTTTACTTACCGTTTAGTTCACTCGTGCACAAAGAAATAGGTCATGAACCGTGGCACATTAGTCATCGTGCAGTGGCAGATAGGGCATTTAGCCTGTTTAGTCCCGATGTATTGAGGCAAAGTTGGCAGGATGAGGCTATTTCAGGGAAAAATGTGCTTATAACGCATTTAGATGCGATTTTTTCACGATTTATTTTATAGAATTAATTTTATATATAATGGAATTATTTTTTATTTTTAAAAAAATGTGATCTCGTCCATATTCTTGATAATTTCATATAAAAACTATTGCCGAGCACCTAACAGCTCGGTATATTTTGTAAACGTGCTTATCATAGCAATATTACAAAAATTAACTTATTTTCATCATCTCCATTTTTAACATTTAGGAGTCATTTATGTCGAATGTATTTGCAAATGTGCAAAAAGTCGGGAAAGCATTGATGCTGCCTGTGTCTGTGCTTCCGATAGCCGGGATTTTACTCGGAATTGGGGCAGCGCACTTTTCATGGATGCCTGACATTGTGTCCAATTTATTTGAACAAGCTGGTGGCTCAGTGTTTGGGCAGATGGCATTGTTGTTTGCCATCGGGGTGGCACTGGGATTTACGAATAATGATGGAGTTGCAGGGCTTGCGGCAACCGTAGGCTACGGTATTTTGATTGCGACGCTTAAAGTCATGGCACCGATTGTTGGCGTTGAATCTATCGATACAGGCGTGCTTGGCGGTATTTTAGTTGGTTGCGTGGCAGCATGGTCATTTAATCGTTTCTTCCGCATTCAACTGCCAGCATATCTTGGCTTTTTTGCAGGCAAACGTTTTGTGCCGATTGTAACAGGTTCATTAACTATTTTGCTTGGTGTGGCATTGGCATTTATTTGGCCGCCCGTAGGGCATGTGATTGATTTGTTCTCCAACTGGGCAGCAGAACAAAATCCACAATTGGCATTTGGCATTTATGGTGTGGTAGAGCGGACGTTAATTCCTTTTGGCTTGCACCACATTTGGAATGTGCCTTTCTTCTTCCAAGCGGGGACTTGCCAAAATGCCAGTGGCGAGGTGTTGCATGGTATTGTCACCTGCTACGTTTCTGCAACAGAGGCAACACGTACGGCTGAAATGGGATATTTTGGGCAGCTTGCTGGAGGCTATATGTTCAAAATGTTTGGGCTACCTGCCGCGGCGATTGCCATTTGGCGAGCCGCAAAACCTGAAAACCGCGCTCGCGTTGGTGGTTTGATGATTTCTGCTGCATTAACATCATTCCTAACAGGGATCACTGAACCGCTTGAATTTTCGTTTATGTTCGTTGCACCTATTTTGTATGTTGTGCATGCGGTCTTAGCGGGTTCTGCCTATGTGGTGACAAACATGCTTGGCATGGTGCATGGTATGACATTCTCCCACGGTTTTATCGACTTTGTGGTGCAATCATCTAATTCGCATAAATTGTGGCTATTCCCAGTGGTTGGGGCGATTTATGCGGTGATTTATTTCACGGTATTTACGGTGTTGATTAAAGCGATGAATTTGAAAACGCCAGGACGTGAAGATGCAACGGTGGAAGCGTCAAGCAGCAGTGAGCAAAAACAAGATGAAATGGCGGCTAACTTGGTAGCAGCATTCGGTGGCAAAGACAACATTAAGAGCTTAGATGCTTGTATTACACGCTTGCGTGTAGGCGTTCACGACATTGCGAAAGTTGATCAAGCGCAATTAAAAGCACTTGGTGCAGCGGGTGTTGTGGTTGTTGGAAGTGGCATTCAAGCGATTTTTGGGACACGCTCTGAAAACCTCAAAACGGATATGGATCATTGGATTAAAGCAAACTAACCGCACTTTTAGTTTAAACCCTGTCATTTGGCAGGGTTTTTTATTATTTAAGATCAGGCTAGAAAAAACACTTGCAATCATGTTAAAAATGCCTATACTAGTAAACTAGTACACAAAATCAAAAAATAGAAAGGATGATACCATGAAATTCGTAAAAGGCTTATTATTCTCTGCACTAAGTGCGGTTGCATTGGCGGGTGGGGCAAACGCTGCAGATAGCGTTAAAAAGGTGGCGATTACCACCATTGTTGAGCATCCTGCCTTGGAAGAAATTCGCAAGGGAATTGTGGATCAACTTGCCAAGGAAGGCTTCATTGACGGCAAAACCATCAAAATTGATTATCAAAATGCGCAAGGCAGTGCGGCAACCGCGGGGCAAATTGCACGCAAATTTGTCGGAGATAACCCTGATGTGATCATTCCTATTACCACACCAAGTGCGCAGCCTGTGGCGGCAGCAACACGCACGATTCCAGTCATTTTTAGTGGCGTAACCGATCCTATCCATGCGAAATTAGTCAAACAATTTGGAAAAAACGCAGGCAATATTGCTGGGGTGTCAGATCAAACACCGCTTGAGCCACAAATTGAGTTAATGCAAGCTTTGGTGCCACAATTGAAAACAATCGGATTTATTTATAGTCCTGGTGAAGCAAACTCCGTTGCGGTGCTTGAAATGCTGGAGAAAGCGGCAAGTCAAAGTGGCTTAAAAGTATTAGCCGTGCCCGCACAGCGTACAGTGGATATTTCAACAGCTGCCGCAAGTTTGGTTGGAAAAGTGCAATTAATTTATACCTCAGAAGATAATAATGTGGTGTCCGCTTATGAAGCACTTTATAAAGTTGCGAGCCAAAACAAGATTCCGCTTGTGGCATCAGATTCGGGTTCCGTGAAAAAAGGGGCTATTGCAGCCATTGCAACAAATCAATACAATATTGGTGTAGAAACGGGTAAACTTGCTGCTCAAGTGTTGCGTGGTGATGCGGTGTCAACGTTGGATACAATTCGAGCCGATCACGATTTAGATTTCTTTTTAAATGTAAAATCTGCAAAAGCGCAAGGTATTGACATTCCGCAAGTGTTACGTGAAAAAGCCACGCAAATTATTGAATAAGGTTAAACATGAGAAAACCGCACTTTAGTTAAAGTGCGGTTTGGTATTTTTTTATGACATCTGTGTTATTTTTAGGTGCGCTGGAAATTGGCTTGATTTATGCCTTAGTCGCTCTTGGCGTGCTCATTTCTTTTCGTGTCTTAGACTTTCCTGATCTTACTGCGGATGGCAGCTTTCCTTTAGGGGGAGCTGTTTGTGCGGTGTGTATTATTCACGGTGTAAATCCTTGGGTGGCGACCATTTTAGCTACCTTTGCAGGTGCACTTGCTGGATTAGTGACTGCATGGCTTAATGTGTCACTCAAAATTTTGCAATTACTCGCCAGTATTTTAGTCATGATTGCCCTTTATTCTGTGAATTTACGCATTATGGGATCACCCAATGTATCATTGCTTGGTGAACCGATTATTTATACGACATGGTCTGGCGACGATTTTGATGCGCTACATTATTGGCAACCCTTAATTGTGCTCGGTTTTGTGATGTTGGGCAAAGTGTTGCTTGATTGGTTTTTTAACACAGAAACAGGCTTAGCGGTGCGAGCCACGGGAGCGAATGCGCGAATGGCGAAAGCACAGGGCATCTCTACGGGGAAAATGGTCTTTCTCGGCATGGCAATTTCCAATGCGTTGATTGCGCTTGGTGGGGCATTATATGTGCAAAGCCAAGGGGGGGCAGATATGTCCATTGGCGTTGGTACCATTGTCATCGGGCTTGCGGCGGTTATTATTGGTGAAACATTATTACCTTCTAAAAAAATGATCGTCATTACATTAGCTGTTGTAGTGGGTTCTATTCTCTATCGCTTTTTTATTGCCATTGCATTAAGTAGTGAAACATTGCGTGAAATTGGCTTTCGCTCACAAGATCTCAATTTAGTTACAGCGATTTTAGTGGTATTCGTGTTGATTGCACCGCAAATGAAAGCAAAAATGCTCGCTCATCGTAGGAGGTAACGGCTATGATGAAATTGATCAATCTGCATAAAACCTTTAATCGCGGCACACCAATCGAAAACCCCGTATTGCGAGGTATCTCTCTTGATATAGCGGAAGGGGAGTTTGTCACTGTCATTGGCAGTAATGGGGCGGGCAAATCGACACTACTTAATGCCATCTGTGGTGATTATCCCGTTGATTGTGGCAAAATTTTTCTCAGTGGTATTGATGTTACCAAGCAGGGCACTAGCCGCCGTGCGGCAATGGTGGCGCGTGTCTTTCAAGACCCTATGCAAGGTACTTGTGAGGGATTAACTATTGAGCAAAATATGGCGTTGGCCTATTATCGTGGACGGCGACGGGGTTTAGGCTTTTTTAGCAACAAAAAAACGCGCGAATTATTTCAAGAAAAGTTGTCAATGCTCAAACTGGGGCTTGAAAATCGCTTACATGATCGTATGGGCTTGTTATCGGGCGGGCAACGCCAAGCGGTGAGTTTATTAATGGCATCATTGCAGCCTTCGACAATTTTATTGCTGGATGAACATATTGCCGCACTTGATCCGAAAACAGCAGATTTTGTCATGACATTGACCGATAAAATTGTGCGAGAAAATAATCTTACGGTATTGATGGTGACCCATTCTATGCGTAAAGCATTAGATCACGGCGATCGCACTGTGATGTTACACCAAGGGCAAGTCGTGCTTGATGTAAGCGGACAGACACGTAAGAATATGGATGTGCCCGATCTACTCGCCATGTTTGAGCGCACGCGAGGTGAACAAATTAGTGATGATAGCCTGTTATTAGGCTAACGCCATTGCAACCACACTGTAAAAAGCACCAAAGTGCGGTTACGTTGATAGTGACCGCACTTTATACGTTCACACGGTTGCTACAAATAAATTCACCTGATTGCCCATCCCATTCAATTTCCGCAATCGTTGCGGTGCTAAAGCCAACTTGCTGTGGACTATCACAAAGTGCGGTAACTAAATCATCTACAAACGGCAAATGTGAGACGATCAACACATTTTTCACGCCTTCATCAAGCAGCGTTTGCAGATAATCTAAGACCAATGACGTGTTGCCATAAGGCGTGAGTGCATCCCATGTTTCGATTTCATTTGGCAAGGCTGTTGCAGTCTGACTTGCCAGTTTGTCGTAGGTTTGCATCGCACGGTAATATGGGCTAACCAACACTTTATCAATATGATTGGCAGCGTCACTTAGCCATAGCCCTTGTTCAATGGCTTGCTTTTGCCCATATTGGGTTAGGTTACGTTGCGCATCCGATGCCGCCATAATTTCCGCTTCGCCGTGGCGCATAATAAAAATTCGCATAGTAGCCTCCTTGTGATTGCATTGTCTCTGTCTATGATTGCATATATTTTGACATGAGGGGAAGCTATCGTAGCACCGTAAAGCACAAATTTTCCAGTTTGTGATCTCGATCTAATTTTAAAATCAGCGTATAATAACGCATATTTTTATGATTGCGCATTGGGCGCAGACAGTTATTTTTTCAATATAACCATTTTTAGGGGTGTAAGAATGTCGAGAAGACTAAGAAGAACAAAAATCGTTTGTACTATGGGGCCTGCAACGGATCGCGATAATAATCTTGAGAAAATTATTGCAGCAGGGGCGAATGTAGTGCGAATGAATTTTTCCCATGGCACACCAGAAGATCATATTCAGCGTGCAGAGCAAGTGCGTGCGGTGGCGAAAAAATTAGGTAAACAAGTTGCGATTTTGGGCGATTTACAAGGGCCAAAAATCCGTGTTTCTACCTTTAAAGACGGTAAAATCTTCTTAAATATTGGGGATAAATTCACCCTTGATGCCGATTTGCCAAAAGGTGAAGGTAACCAAAGTGCGGTCGGGCTTGATTATAAAGAGCTACCAAAAGATGTAGTGCCTGGCGATATTCTATTGCTTGATGATGGCCGTGTTCAGTTAAAAGTCTTATCCACTGAAGGCAATAAAGTGTTTACCGAAGTGACGGTAGGCGGTCCATTATCGAATAACAAAGGCATTAACAAACTGGGTGGCGGGCTTTCTGCCGATGCGTTAACGCCAAAAGATAAAGCCGATATTATTACTGCGGCAAAAATTGGGGTGGATTATTTAGCAGTTTCATTCCCTCGCAATGGTGCCGATTTGCACTATGCTCGCCAATTAGCAAAAGAAGCGGGGCTAAATGCAAAAATTGTTGCCAAAGTTGAGCGTGCTGAGGCGGTTGCAACTCAAGAAGCAATGGACGATATTATTTTAGCGTCAGATGTGATTATGGTGGCGCGTGGCGATTTGGGCGTTGAAATTGGTGATCCTGAATTAGTGGGCGTACAGAAAAAATTAATTCGCCGCTCGCGTCGTTTAAATCGCGTTGTGATTACTGCAACCCAAATGATGGAGTCGATGATTAGCAACCCAATGCCAACACGTGCTGAGGTCATGGATGTGGCAAATGCGGTGCTAGATGGTACAGATGCGGTAATGTTATCAGCTGAAACAGCAGCAGGGCAGTATCCATCAGAAACAGTATCTGCGATGGCGAAAGTGTGCTTGGGTGCAGAAAAAATGCCAAGTGTTAATGTATCACGCCATCGTATGGATTTAACATTTAACAGCATTGAAGAGTCGGTTGCGATGTCTGCAATGTATGCGGCGAACCATTTAGAAGGTGTGCGTGCGTTAATTGCTATGACCAGCTCTGGTCGTACCGCACTTTTAATGTCGCGTATTAGCTCTGGCTTGCCAATTTTTGCCCTTTCTCGCAATCAAGAAGCCCTGAATTTGTGTAGCTTATATCGCGGTGTAACGCCGGTGTTCTGTGAGGAAATTAGCCGCACTGTTGAAGGCGCGAAAAGTGCGATTGCATTATTGAAAGACAAAGGTTATTTGGTCACAGGCGATTTGGTTTTATTGACGCAAGGTGATGAGCTTGCAGCAGGGAATACCAACACATGTCGTACGTTAGTGGTTGAGTAATCTTAACCGCTATGATAAAAAGCCATTGCGTTCGTCAATGGCTTTTTTGTTTCTAGGCTAAATGCGGCTCAATCAGGCTCACCATCATGGCGATATGGTCATCACGGTCATTTAAGGCAGGAATATAGCGGTACTCCTGTCCGCCATGCTGCATAAAAAGGGTTTTATTTTCTTCAGCAATTTCTTCTAAGGTTTCCAAACAATCCACGGCAAATCCGGGGCAGACGACTGCTACACGCGTGTATTCACCCGTTTTAGCAATATTTTCAAGCGTTTCGTCGGTATAAGGTTGTAGCCAAGGTTCCTTACCAAAGCGAGATTGAAACGTGACTTTCCATTGCAGCTCGTTCAGTCCAAGTGCGGTGGCTACTGCAAGTGCGGTTTGCTGACAGTGTTGAGGATAAACATCCCCCTCATCGGCATAACGTTGTGGGATACCGTGAAAAGAGAATAGCAATAACTCATCTTCTCTGAGCTCACCAATACTATTTACAAGTGCGGTAATATAGTGCGGATGATTATAGTAATGATGAATAAATGCCAGTTGAGGGATAAAACGGTGCTGTGTTAGGCTTGCAGCCAATGCGTCAAACACGCAGGCGGTTGTAGTCGAAGAATATTGTGGGTATAACGGCAGCACAACGATTTTTTCCCCCCCTTGTTGGATGAGATTATCAACCGCACTTTGTATGGATGGTTCACCATACGTCATACCCAGCTCGACAATACAGCCTTGCTTGGCAAACTGGTGCTGTAATTTTTGTTGCTGTGCTCGGCTAATTGCGAGCAGTGGCGATCCTTGCGCTGTCCAAATGGATTGATACAGTTTTGCCACCCGTGGAGAACGAGAAGGTAAAATAATACCATTGAGAATGAACGTCCATAACCAACGTGGGGCATCAATGACCCTACGATCAGACAGAAACTGACGCAGATAACAACGTACCGCACGTGTGGTGGGGGCAGAGGGAGTGCCTAGATTAACTAATAAAATACCTGTTTTCATTACTGTCCTTATCAAGGTTGTGCTTTAACCACTTGCAATGTCAGCCTGCTTTGGCACACTAACCGCTGGCTGCCATCTACAATAGCGATATGCCATACATGTTGTGTTTTGCCAAGACGTAACGGAGTGGCGCGAGCATATATTGTATTGCCTACTTTCACAGGGCGAAGATGGCTGGCGTTAATTTCACTACCTACCACCGCAAATCCTTTTTCGACGCAGCATAATCCTGCTAATGAGCCAACGGTTTCCGCCAGTAGTACAGAGACACCGCCGTGCAAAAAACCCATCGGTTGGCTGCACTGTTGTGAAACGAATAAACTGGCTTCGAGAAAATCGTCGCCCTGATTGATAAACGTAATGCCCAAATGGCTGACCGCACTTTGGGCACATAGCGCATTAAGATCATCTATACTCAAATCACGCAGCCACATTTTCATTCTCCCATAAGGATAATAGTGCTTGAATAGGGTGCTTGGCGGTGAAATGTGCCATGCGTTTTACCTGAGAGCGGCATGAATAGCCCGTGGCAAGGCAATATTCAGCTGGGCGAGCAGTGATTTTGTCTGCCCAAGAGAGTTGATAAATGGCTTTTGACATCGCAATATGTTGGCTTTCATGTCCAAATGTGCCAGCCATTCCGCAGCAGCCAACGCTTTCGCATTCCAGTTGTTGATCAAAATGAGCAAAAATATGCTGCCATAAATGCCCACTGTTTGGCACGGCGGTAATTTCTGTGCAATGTGGATAAAGATACCATTTATGCGGTGAAAATGCCTGTTTTGGTAAGGTGTTGGAGTCCAATTGTTGGCTGAGCCATTCATTAACCATCTGTACATGAAAGCGATGTTCATTACCTAATATTTCGCGGTATTCATCCCGATATGATAAAACAATCGCAGGATCAACACCCACCAGAGTAATACCCAATTCACTGATACGATTGAGAAATGTGCCTTGTGTTTGTGCTGTTTTAGCAAAACGTCGGAGAAAGCCTTTGATGTGCTGTGCTTTACCGTTGGGTTTGAACGGAAGTACATAAGCCGTAAAGCCTAATTTTTGTGCTAAGCGGACAAAATCGCCGACAACGCGAGCATCATAAAACGAAGTAAAGGGATCTTGCACCACCAAAACCGATTTGGCTTTTTCTTGAGGGCTGAGTTGCGCTAATTTTTCCAATGAAAACTCAGGGCAGCCGCACTTTTGTAGCTGCTCGTTCAGTGTTGGCGTGCTGAGTTGTGGCAAATCCACCATGCCGAGCGTTTTTTCAGCGAATATCGTTGTGAATGAATTAGCCGTCAATGCGTTAGCGATTTTCGGCATTTTAGCCATCAGCGGCGCATAAAGCTCAACGTTCGCGACCACGTGATCTTTGAGTGGACGCAAATAGCGTTGATGATAAAAATGATTGAATTTCGCACGAAATCGTGGCACGTCAATTTTGATCGGGCATTGGCTAGCACACGCCTTGCACGCAAGGCAGGTGTCCATTGTGGCTTTAACTTCGTGAGAGAAATCGTACTCTCCTCGCCATTTCTCCCAACTGTTACGCCATTTCGCCACGAGATCTCGCACACTGACCGCACTTTTCGTGTTGAAATCAAGCGCATCAGGTTGCACACCTTGCTCGCTTAACAGCCGCAACCATTCTCGCACCATTGCCGCACGCCCTTTAGGTGAAAAAGTGCGGTCGCGGCTGACTTTCATGGAGGGACACATTGGGCTATGCACATCATAATTAAAGCATAAGCCGTTCCCGTTGCAGTTCATCGCACCTGCGAATTGTTGACGTGTTTGTATCGGGATTTGACGGTCAAAATCGGCACGCATTGGTGATAAAACAGGGTAAAGTGCGGTGTCGTTTTCGAGTGGCGTGCAAATTTTGCCAGGATTGAGACGATTTTGTGGATCAAACCACGTTTTGATTTGACGCAGTTGTTGCCATAGTGTTTCACCAAAAAAGCGTTGTGCATAGCCAGAACGCATGCCTTTGCCGTGCTCACCCCAAATCAAGCCACCATATTTGGCGGTTAGTTCAACCACCTGATCTGAAATAGTTTTAAGCAACCGCACTTGGTGTTCATCGCATAAGTCGAGTGCAGGGCGTACGTGTAATACGCCAGCGTCCACATGCCCAAACATGCCGTATTGTAGGTGATGTGAGTCCAGCAGGGCACGAAATTCGGTAATGTAGTCCGCTAAATGTTCTGGCGGTACGCAAGTGTCCTCCACAAAAGGAAGCGGTTTGGCATTGCCTTGTGTATTCCCCAATAACCCCACCGCTTTTTTACGCATGGCATAAATTTTTAAGATAGAAGGAAGATCATCACAGCGTTGATAACCAATAATTCCCCCTTGCTTAGCGGTGATAGCATTATCTAGTTTTGCACATAATGTGCTAACACGTTTTTCGATTAATTGTGGATTATTACCTGCAAATTCGACAATATTTAGCCCAACGATTGGATTCGCTTCCTCTTCTGTTAATAACTCGTTGACCGAGTGCCAAATAATATCGTGTTTCGCAAGGTTTAGCACATTGGCATCGACGGTTTCCACGGAAAGTGCGTTAGCTTGCACGAGCAAAGGAGCACTACGCAGGGCAGAATCGAAAGAGTCGTATTTAATATTGAGCAAAGTGCGGTATTTCGGGATAGGCAACAAATTGAGCTTTGCTTCACACACAAAAGCAAGAGAGCCTTCTGACCCCGTTAATATACGGCTTAGGTTAAAGTGTGTTAATTCATCGTTATACACATTTTTGAGATCATAACCTGTGATAAAACGGTTGAGTTGTGGCAAATCATGTAAAATAGTGTGGCGATGTTTACGGCACTGTTGTGCAATATTGTGGTGTAATTGATAAGCAAAAGGAGAAAGTGCGGTTTGATTTTGTTCTAATGCATCAAGACTTAGCGATTCTGTTGTTAAAATTTCGCCATTAATCAGGACGGATTTGAGGGCAAGCACGTGATCAGAGGTTTTTCCATATTGTAGTGATCCTTGCCCTGATGCGTCAGTGTTGATCATCCCACCAATGGTGGCTCGATTGCTGGTTGATAATTCTGGTGCAAAAAAGAGCCCATAAGGTTTTAAATAAGCGTTGAGTTGATCTTTTACCACCCCTGCTTGCACGCGTACCCAGCGTTCTTGCACATTAAGTTCCAAAATGTCAGTCATATGGCGGGAAAGATCAACAATAATATTATTATTCAGTGCTTGCCCATTGGTGCCTGTGCCTCCCCCGCGTGGGGTGAACGTTAGCGTAGCAAAGTGCGGTTGTTGTGCCAGTTTTGTAAGCCGCACCACATCGGCAATATTTTTAGGAAATAAAATCGCCTGCGGGAGCTGTTGATAGACACTGTTATCCGTTGCAAGACTAAGACGAGCAGCGTAGTCAGAGACAATATCCCCTTCAAATTGTTGCACTTGTAATTGTGCAAGATAAGATTGTGTTATGTGGTTTAAAGCAGGAACGGTGTGCAAGCGTGGCAACATAATGAATATCCAACAATAGCATTTAAATTAAAAATAGCGTAAAATAGTGTTAAATTTTAACATATTTGGCTATTTAAAAAAGCAAAATGCGATGTTTACACCCAATTTTATTAGGCATCGCTTATCTTGAAAAGTTCAAAAAATAGGCAATAAAACGTGAGATAACATGCTTTTTTGATTGTTTTTTAGTCAAAAGACGCTATTTAAAAGTCAATTTGGTTGATTTTCGGCTTTTTGTCGTTGATAATAAACGAACACTCAGAAGAGCAATCTTCAGAGCTTGTTAGTCTGTATAGAGTTGCTCTATAAAACGGATTAGCCGATTAACTTATATTAAATTTATTAAATCGGCGAATACTTAACTCAAATTAAAGAGGACATTGAAATGAAAAAAACAGCAATTGCATTAGCTATTTCTGGTTTTGCGTTAGCGTCAGTAGCTCAAGCTGCTCCACAAGCAAACACTTTCTACACAGGTGTTAAAGCAGGTTGGGCAAAATATCACGACGGCGTGAAAGTTGGTAGCAACGTTGTTAATGAAGGTCAATATGACAAAACTCGTCGTAACTCTGTAACTTACGGTGTTTACGGTGGTTATCAAATTAGCCCTAACTTCGCAGCAGAATTAGGTTATGACTACTACGGTAGCTATGAATTAAAATCACCAGGTGCAGATAAATTCAAACACACTGCACACGGTGCTAACTTAAGCTTGAAAGCAAGCTACCCAATCGTAACTGATTTAGATTTCTATGCGAAAGTGGGTGCAGCGTTAGTCCACTCTAACTACAAATTTACAGGTAAAGTTGCTGAGAAAAAACACTCTAACCGTGTTTCAGCTCTTTTCGCTGGTGGTTTAGAATATGCAATCACACCAAGCCTTGCTTTCAACGTTGAATATCAATGGTTGAACAATGTAGGTAAATTAAAACTTGATGAAAAAACTGTTGACTATCGTCCAGACATCGGTTCTGTAACTGCAGGTTTAACTTACCGTTTTGGTCAATCAGTTCAAGCACCTGAAATCGTAACTAAAAAATTCGCATTCAGCTCTGATGTATTATTTGCATTCGATAAAGCGGATTTAAAACCAACTGCAGCACAAGCAATCGACACCATGACTGCTGAAGTTGCTCAATCAGGTCTTAATAACCCTAACTTCAACGTTGCTGGTTACACTGACCGTTTAGGTTCTGATGCTTACAACTTAAAACTTTCTCAAAAACGTGCTGAAACTGTGGCTAACTACTTAGTGTCTAAAGGTGTTCCACAAACTAACGTTTCTGCAGTAGGTTACGGTAAAGCAAATCCTGTAACAGGCAGCAACTGTGACGCAGTTAAAGGTCGTAAAGCACTTATCGCTTGTTTAGCGCCAGATCGTCGTGTTGAAGTAGCTGTACAAGGTGCTAAAACTTTCAAAATGTAATCATTGATTACATATAACGTTAAAGATAAAACCCAGCTACGGCTGGGTTTTTTAATGTGTAACCAAAAGTGCGGTTTGGCATAAAAAACGGTATAATGCGCACGTTTATATCGTATTGGAATCATTTTATGGAAAAAAAGCAAGATCCAAATATTCATCTTTACCCAGAACACCACCATACACATTTTGTGCCTATTGTTGTCACAATCGCGTGTTCAATTGTTATTCTGGCTGGTGTTAAAGCAGCATCAGATCTATTAACCCCCCTATTATTAGCGTTATTTATTGCGATAGTTTGCTCGCCGTTAATAAAAAAAATGATGCGGTATAAAATTCCGCAATGGCTGGCAATTGCGATTTTACTGCTGGTTATTTTTATTGGCTTTAGTATTTTTGCCTCAATGATTGGTGCATCGATCAACGAATTTACTGCCTCATTACCTGAATATAAGATTTTACTTTCGCAAAAAATGCAATGGATTTTAAAATGGGCACATCACTATAATCTTAATGCCTTAATTCCACAGCAAAAATTAGCTGAAAGTTTTGACCCGAATATTGTGATGAATGTTATCAGTAATGCTTTAGGTCAAGTGTCTGGCATGGTGAGTGACATTTTTGTGCTATTTTTAATCGTAGTGTTTATGCTTTCAGAAATTCCACTAGCAAAACGTAAGCTAAATTATTTGGTCAGTGGGCAGACAGTTGGTGAGCAGCGTCAGGTCAAAAGTGATGTTTATCGTGTAGTGGACGGCGTGATTCAATATCTGTCCATAAAAACAATCACCAGTTTGATAACGGGCATTGTAATATATATCGTGTTGAAATTGCTTGGCATACAATATGCTATTTTATGGGGAACATTGGCGTTTTTACTTAATTATGTGCCCAATATTGGCTCAATTATTGCAGCTATACCTGCAGTGGTTCAGGCATTTATTTTAAATGGCGTGCTTGAAGGGGTTGTGTTAATTGCCATTTATACCGCAATAAATATTGTTGTAGGGAGTGTCGTCGAGCCGAAAATGATGGGTTCTCGCCTTGGTCTTTCGACATTGATTGTTTTTATTTCGTTGATTTTTTGGGGCTGGTTACTTGGCATTGTGGGAATGTTTCTCTCCGTGCCACTTACTATGGCAACCAAAATCGCTTTAGAAGCGAATCCTGCCACAGAAAAATTAGCTTATATTTTAGGTAATGGTGAAAAATAAGGATTATGAAATTTATTCACGTTTAATGTGAAAATATCCACGTTGACTTATTCCCCATCGCTGTTTATTTTAGACGTCTAAACATCTAAAAATAACAATGTTGGGGTTTTTTATGAGTTATGCAAGAGAAATAAATGCGTTAAACCAAAGTGTGGCAGATTTAAATGGAAAAATTAATATCTCTTTTGAATTTTTTCCGCCTAAAAATGAAAAAATGGAAACCTTATTATGGGATTCAATTGACCGATTAAAAACCCTCAAACCTAAATTTGTATCAGTAACGTATGGTGCAAATTCAGGCGAACGTGAACGAACTCATAGTATTGTAAAAGCGATCAATCAGAAAACAGGCATTGAATCAGCACCGCACTTAACAGGTATTGATGCAACACC
The DNA here is from genome assembly GCF_014885015.1 of Spirabiliibacterium falconis. Classification (GTDB taxonomy): domain Bacteria; phylum Pseudomonadota; class Gammaproteobacteria; order Enterobacterales; family Pasteurellaceae; genus Spirabiliibacterium; species Spirabiliibacterium falconis. The sequence goes on from NZ_JABMIJ010000006.1 coordinate 25,800, forward strand.
TGATGAGTTACGCCAAATTGCACAGGATTATTGGGATAGTGGCATTCGTCATATTGTGGCATTACGCGGTGATGAGCCTGCAGGTTATGACAAAAAGCCATTTTATGCCAACGATTTAGTAGCTCTTCTACGCAGTGTAGGAGATTTTGACATTTCAGTGGCGGCATATCCCGAAGTTCACCCAGAGGCAAAATCTGCTCAGGCAGATTTACTTAATTTAAAGCGCAAAATTGATGCAGGTGCTAGTCGCGCTATCACACAATTTTTCTTTGATATTGACAGTTATTTGCGTTTTCGTGATCGTTGTGCCACTGTGGGCATTGATGTGGAAATTGTGCCAGGGATTTTGCCTGTATCGAATTTCAAACAATTGCAACGTATGGCTAAAATCACCAACGTTAATATTCCAAGTTGGATGAGAAAAATGTATCAAGGATTGGATAATGATCAAACCACGCGTAATTTGGTCGGTGCAAGTATTGCTATGGATATGGTCAAAATTCTTTCGCGTGAAGGCGTTAAAGATTTCCATTTTTACACCCTAAATCGTTCTGAACTGACGTATGCCATCTGCCACACACTTGGTGTGCGTCCTGATATGACTTAAGCTAGAACAATTTTTTGCTATACTAAGGGCATGATGCCCTTTTTTATTGGAGTTCTTTGTGGATATTATTTTGCGTAAAGTATTGTTAAACGCTTTATTGCCACCGTTTAATATCATTTTGCTGCTACTATTTGCGGGTGCGTGCTATTATGTTGACTGGAAAGTTATCGCACGCATAAGTGCGGTTTGTGCAATAGCATTACTCTTTTTGTTAAGCACCCCGTTTGTGGCGCATCATCTACAAAAATCCCTGACGTCACGGTTAACCCTACCCACGTTAGATGAATTTAGCCAAGGTGATCTGATCATTGTGCTCGGTGGTGGAGTGCGAGAAAGCGATCTTGGCATCCATGAATGCACGATTAGTGGTTTGCCGCTTGAACGTATGCGTTTTGGTGCTCAACTGCATAAAAAAGTGCGGTTGCCGTTGTTGGTTTCAGGTGGTAGTCTATTTGATTGTGAGGCAGAAGCCGATGCAATGGCACGCGAATTTGATTATTATTTTAATATCCAGCCCAAATGGATTGAAAATAAATCGCATACAACCACTGAAAATGCACGCTTTAGTCGAGAACTACTGGAAAAAGAAGGAATCAAGCAGCCAACTATTGTGCTCGTAACAAATGATTGGCATATGCAACGGGCAAAATTTTTGTTTGAGCGACAAGGTTTCACGGTTTTGCCAGCAATGGTCAACACGCAAGTAGAACTTGATAGTGGCATCATTAATATTATTCCTCAAGCATCTGCATTGCTAAGTAGCCAGCAGGCATTGAAAGAGTGGTTAGGGTATTGGGTGCTGAAATGGAATCTGATGAAATGAAAAAGTGCGGTCATCGACCGCACTTTGCGTTTTATTTTGCAATACGTTTATATTTCATGCGTTTTGGTTCAACGGCATCAGCACCAAACGTTTTCTTCTTCCATTCCTCATAATCTGAGAAATTGCCTTCATAGAAGGTGACTTCACCTTCATCGCCGTAGTCTAAAATATGGGTTGCAATGCGGTCTAAGAACCAGCGGTCATGGGAAATAACCAATGCACAACCTGGGAACTCTAAAATCGCATTTTCCAACGCACGCAGTGTTTCTACGTCAAGGTCGTTGGTCGGTTCGTCGAGTAATAACACATTACCGCCCGCTTGTAATAATTTGGCTAAATGCAATCGACCTCGCTCACCACCTGAGAGTTCGCCGACACGTTTTTGTTGATCGACACCTTTAAAATTAAAGCGACCTACATATGCACGGCTTGGAATTTCAAAATTTCCGATTTTCATAATGTCCAAACCATTTGATACCTCTTCCCAAACGGTTTTTGTATCATCCATTTCATCACGGAATTGATCGACACATGCCAGCGTTACAGTTTCGCCGACGATAATCTCACCACTGTCGGGTTGCTCTTGACCAGATAGCATTCTAAATAATGTGGATTTTCCTGCACCATTAGCACCGATAATACCAACAATCGCCCCTTTCGGAATCGTGAAAGACAAATCATCAATCAAAGTGCGGTTGCCATAGCTTTTGCTAAGGTTTTTCACTTCAATGACTTTATCGCCCAAACGTTCACCCGGTGGAATAAAGAGCTCATTGGTTTCATTGCGTTTTTGATATTCGCTAGAATTAAGCTCTTCAAAGCGAGCCATACGTGCTTTGCTTTTCGCTTGGCGACCTTTTGGATTTTGGCGAACCCATTCAAGTTCTTTCTCAATGGATTTTTGACGCGCACTTTCGCTGGCGGCTTCTTGCGCAAGCCGTTTTTCTTTTTGCTCCAACCAAGATGAATAATTTCCTTCCCAAGGAATGCCTTCACCACGATCAAGCTCTAAAATCCAGCCCGCTACGTTGTCTAGGAAGTAGCGATCGTGGGTAATGGCAACCACAGTCCCTTCATAATCATGCAAGAAACGCTCTAACCATGCAACGGATTCGGCATCTAAATGGTTGGTTGGCTCATCAAGTAAGAGCATATCAGGTTTTTCTAATAATAAGCGGCACAACGCAACACGGCGACGTTCCCCCCCTGAGAGGTTTTCAATTTTTGCCTCCCAATCAGGTAGGCGTAAAGCATCAGCGGCTCGTTCAAGCTGGTTATCGAGATTGTGTCCATCATGCGCTTGAATGATGGCTTCTAACTCGGCTTGTTCGGCTGCTAACGCATCAAAATCAGCATCGGGATCGGCATAAGCAGCATAAACGTGGTCCAAACGTGAAAGTGCGGTTTTTACTTCACTGACGGCTTCTTCGATCGCCTCTTTTACTGTTTGTTGCGGGTCAAGTTTGGGTTCTTGCGGTAAATAGCCTATTTTAATGCCAGGTTGTGGGCGAGCTTCACCTTCAATGTCTTTATCGATACCCGCCATAATGCGTAGTAGCGTTGATTTTCCTGCGCCATTTAAGCCTAACACGCCGATTTTTGCGCCTGGAAAAAAGCTCAGGGAAATATTTTTCAAAATGTGTCGTTTTGGTGGGACAACTTTGCCCACACGGTGCATAGTATAAACAAATTGGGTTGACATAATCATTCCGTTTTGGTGATGTGAAAAATGCTGTTATTCTAACGTAAAAGTGCGGTTTAGGCTAGAAAGTAGGATGACCGCACTTTGATTATCTAAGAGTGAGGAAAATATAGCCATTATAGGCAATATAACAGAGGAGCAATAATACCCCAGCCCAGCGATGAATATGCCCACTTGGTGCGCGATAGCGATAACCAATGACAAATAGCAGTAAGGTGAGCAGTAGCATCACAGGCATATCGCGATAAACCACATCAAACCCTGCGTGCATCGGTTTAATCGTGCCAGCCAGCCCTACCACAGCAAGCGTGTTGAACATATTTGAGCCGATCACATTGCCGAGAGCCAGATCGTGCTGTTGCTGACGAGCAGCAGAGATAGAGGAGGCCAGCTCAGGCAAGGAAGTGCCAATCGCAATGACCGTTAAACCAATAATTAAATCGCTTACGCCAAGTGCTTGTGCGATATACACTGCGCCCCATACCAATAATTGCGAGCTGGCGACTAGCAAGAGTAATCCAACACAGAGCAACAAGAGAGCTTTTCCAAGACTAAGTGAGGGATCAATTGTGATTTCATCTTGCGGGAGATATTTTGCACGTAGCCCTTGATAAATACTCCACGCCATAAATGCGACGAATAGCAGTAATAGCATGATACCATCAAAGCGTGATACGTTGCCGTCGTAGAGTAAGCCGATGGAGATGAGTGTAACCAGTAAAAGTAAGGGAAGCTCTTTGCGTAGGGTTGCGGGAGCGACTAAAATGGGGCTAATAATTGCCGTAACCCCTAAGATTAAAGCCAAATTGGCGATGTTTGAGCCATAAGCATTGCCCAGTGCAATACCTGGCGTACCTTCAATTGCAGAGGTGACGGAAACGACGATTTCAGGGGCAGAAGTACCGAACCCGATAATTAACATGCCAATTAAAATTTTCGGCATACCGAAATGATTGGCAACCGCACTTGAGCCTTCCACGAAGCGATCGGCACTCCACACCAAGACAGCAAGTCCGATGATGATAGCGAGAATGGCAAATATAAGCATCATTAGCGTTATCCTTAAATACAAAAGTGCGGTTTTAGATAAAAATAAAGCCCGTAATTGAAAGACAATTAAGGGCTAAGCTCTATTGGCTATAAAAAGCATTTTACAAAAGGAGACAAATAAAAAGCCAACCAATAGAGAAAAATGGCTCCTCCTGCTGGACTTGAACCAGCGACATACGGATTAACAGTCCGCCGTTCTACCGACTGAACTAAGGAGGAATAAATTTTGTTATCGCATTACGATTAAGGCTGGCTATCTTAGTGATTTCTCATGGGCTTGTCAAGCCTGAAAAGTCAAAAAATGTCAGATCACCAACTGCAATTTTATATCCACATGAGCTGTGGATAACATTGTGGATTAGTTTTATGATAATCCTGCGAATAGTAGAAATAATCGGGCTTAAAAGCATGCGAATAAAATTTGATTATAAAATAACTTTTTGTTACTTATCAATAAGATATAAAAAATCCAGTCTTTTTTTAAGAATTTTTTTGCAAAATTTGAAGTAGAACACTTGACATTAAAAAGACTGTGCAAAACGCACATTTTTGTTTTCGTTTTTTAATCGTTTCAGCACCATTTATACCGCACTTTAGGTAGTGTCGATGCTGAATAACTGCGATAAGAATTTTCAAAAAAACTATGCTAAAATCATTTAAATTTTTTTGTCATTGAGTAACACATGTCGAAAACGCACTTAAAAGCCAAACCCTTTAAATTACACAGCGAATTTTCGCCCTCAGGCGATCAGCCGCAAGCAATAGAAAAAATCATTGAGGGCTTAGAAAATGGCTTGGCGCATCAAACCTTGTTAGGGGTGACGGGATCGGGTAAAACATTCACGATGGCTAATGTGATTGCTCGCCTTAACCGCCCAGCGATGGTGTTTGCACCGAATAAAACGCTTGCCGCACAACTTTATGCTGAAATGAAAGCGTTTTTTCCTGAAAACGCGGTGGAGTATTTCGTATCGTATTATGATTACTATCAACCCGAGGCCTATGTACCTGCCAGCGATACATTTATTGAAAAAGATGCTTCGATAAACGATCAAATTGAGCAAATGCGCCTATCGGCGACCAAATCTTTTCTTGAACGGCGAGATACCATCGTGGTGGCATCCGTGTCAGCCATTTATGGTTTGGGTGATCCTGATTCCTATTTGAAAATGATGCTCCATCTGCAAGCTGGGGAAATCATCAACCAGCGTGATATTTTAACTCGACTGGCTGAATTGCAATACACCCGCAACGATCAAGCCTTTCAGCGGAGCACCTTCCGTGTGCGTGGGGAGGTGATCGACATCTTCCCCGCCGAGTCGGAAGACGAAGCACTACGGGTTGAGTTATTTGATGATGAAATTGAACGACTGAGCTTATTTGACCCGCTCACTGGTCATAATTTTGGAGCTATTCCACGTTACACCATTTACCCGAAAACGCACTATGTTACCCCACGGGAGCGCATTTTGCAGGCGATTGAACACATAAAACAAGAGCTTGCCGAACGGCGTGAATATTTGTTGAAAGAAAATAAACTGCTTGAAGAGCAGCGCATCACGCAGCGCACCCAGTTCGACATTGAAATGATGAACGAGCTTGGTTATTGCTCGGGGATCGAAAACTATTCCCGTTACCTTTCAGGGCGTAAAGCAGGCGAGCCACCGCCGACGCTATTTGATTATTTACCCGCCGATGGTTTGCTTTTTATTGATGAATCTCACGTTACCATTCCGCAAATTGGGGGGATGTATCGTGGCGACCGTTCTCGTAAAGAAACCTTAGTAGAATATGGTTTTCGCTTGCCGTCCGCGCTGGATAATCGCCCGCTGAAATTTGAAGAATTTGAGCGTCTTGCGCCGCAAACCATTTATATTTCTGCCACACCAGGGTCTTACGAGCTGGAAAAATCAGGCGGTGAGGTGATCGACCAAGTGGTACGCCCAACGGGGTTACTCGATCCCGTGTTGGAAGTGCGCCCAGTGTCCACCCAAGTTGACGATTTATTATCTGAAATTAAAGTGCGGTCAGATAATCATGAGCGTGTGTTAGTAACTACATTAACAAAACGCATGGCAGAAGATTTAACGGATTACTTAGAAGAACACAATGTGCGAGTTCGCTATTTGCACTCTGATATTGATACCGTCGAGCGTGTCGAAATTATCCGTGATTTACGACTTGGTGAGTTTGATGTATTGGTTGGGATTAACTTACTGCGTGAAGGATTGGATATTCCAGAAGTGTCGCTGGTCGCTATTTTGGATGCTGATAAAGAGGGCTTTTTGCGTTCGGAGCGTTCGCTGATTCAAACCATTGGCCGTGCTGCGCGCAACCTAAACGGCAAAGCGATTTTATATGCTGACACCATTACCCATTCTATGCGGAAAGCCATTGACGAAACAGAGCGGCGGCGTGAAAAACAGATGGCATTTAATGCAGAACATGGTCTCACACCGCAAGCACTGAATAAAAAAGTCGGTGAATTGCTTGATATTGGGCAAGGCGGCTCACGCAAAAGCAAACAAAAAGGACAACATAAACAAAAATTGGCCGAATTGGTGGCGAATAGTCTTGATATGCCGAAAAATGCCAAAGAATTTGAACAACAGATCAAAAAACTTGAGCAACAAATGTATCACCATGCTCAAAACTTGGAGTTTGAACAAGCTGCCGCCGTGCGTGACCAACTCCACCAACTGCGGGAGCAGTTTGTAAAACTGTAACGGATAACGATGAAACAGGAAAAAAACAAAAAAATGAAAGTGCGGTCTGACGTATCGCCGATGCAACAAACATTACTTTCGCAGCTTGATGATGTGATGTTGGCTGACAAACAACGTTTACGGCGGCGGATTTTGGGCATGGCAAAAGTGCCTGAAGGCGGACAAAGTGCGGTGGCCGCTGAGATTGTGCGGGATATTGAACACGCACAACAGCGTTTGTCACAGCGACAAACCGCACTTTGTATCGAATACCCTGATTTGCCTGTCAGTGCACGACGTGAGGAAATTTTAAACACCATTCGAGATCATCAAGTGGTGATTATCGCAGGGGAAACAGGCTCGGGGAAAACCACGCAGCTGCCGAAAATGTGCCTCGAACTCGGGCTTGGCACTAGGGGGATGATTGGGCACACGCAGCCACGACGAATTGCCGCACGCTCGGTTGCCACGCGTATTGCCGACGAGCTGAAGTCGCCACTGGGCGAGTTGGTGGGGTTTAAAGTGCGGTTTAGCGATCACGTCAGTGATCATTCACGCATTAAATTGATGACCGATGGGATTTTGCTGGCAGAAATTCAGCAAGATCGTTTTTTGAATGCCTATGATACGTTGATCATTGACGAAGCTCATGAGCGTAGTTTGAACAATGATTTTATTTTAGGCTATCTCAAACAATTGTTGCCTAAACGTCCAGATTTGAAGGTGATTATTACCTCGGCGACCATTGATGTGGAGCGGTTTTCAAAGCATTTTAATCATGCGCCGATCATTGAAGTGTCAGGGCGTACCTATCCTGTGGAAGTGCGTTATCGTCCATTGACAGACAATGACGACGGCGATCAAATTCAAGGCATTTTAGCCGCTGTTGATGAATTGCAACGAGAAGGGCGAGGTGATATTTTGGTGTTTTTAAGCGGAGAGCGGGAGATTCGCGACACCGCCGAGGCACTAGCTAAGCATCAGCTTAAGCACACCGAGATTTTACCACTTTATGCTCGCCTTTCGGCACAAGAGCAGAATAAAATTTTCCACCCAACGGGAAGTAACCGCATTGTGTTGGCGACTAACGTAGCGGAAACCTCGCTGACGGTGCCAGGCATTAAATATGTGATTGACCCAGGTACTGCACGCATTTCACGTTATAGCTACCGCACTAAAGTGCAACGTCTGCCGATTGAGGCGATTTCGCAAGCCAGTGCCAATCAGCGTAAAGGTCGCTGTGGGCGGGTGAGTGAGGGGATTTGTATTCGCCTTTATTCTGAAGAGGATTTCAACGCACGCCCTGAATTTACCGATCCTGAAATTTTACGCACCAATCTAGCGTCGGTGATTTTGCAAATGACCGCACTTGGGCTGGATGACATTGAGAAATTCCCTTTCGTGGATGCCCCCGATAGACGTTATATTCAAGATGGCATCAAGCTGCTTGAAGAGCTGCAAGCATTCAAAACCATTAAAACCCGTGTGGGGGATAAACGTATCTTGACTGAGGACGGCAAGCGATTGGCGACGTTGCCAATTGATCCGCGCTTGGGGAAAATGGTGCTAAGTGCGGTCAAGTTTAGTAGCCTGCGTGAGATTATGATTATCGTCGCTGCGTTATCCATTCAGGATGTGCGAGAACGTCCGCAAGAAAAGCAACAAGCCGCAGATGAAAAACACCGTAGGTTCTTAGATGAACGCTCAGATTTTATGGCGTATCTGAATTTGTGGGAGTATTTGCAAACCCAGCAAAAAGCGTTGAGCAATAATCAATTCCGTAAATTGTGCCGTGCGGAATTTTTGAATTATTTACGCATTCGTGAATGGCAAGATATTTATCACCAACTGCGCTTAAGCGTGCGTGAAATGGGGCTGCATATCAACAGTGTGCCTGCCGATTATGCTGCAATACACCACGCATTATTGACAGGATTACTTTCTCACATTGGCATGAAAGAGGCTGAAAAACAGCAATATCTTGGGGCTCGCAACACACATTTTGCCATTTTTCCGAATTCTGCCCTGTTTAAGAAAAACCCAAAATGGGTTATCGTGGCGGAATTGGTGGAAACGAGCAAATTATGGGGACGGATTGCGGCGAAAATAGAGCCTGAGTGGATTGAGCCATTAGCACCGCACTTAGTTAAATCCAGCTTCAGTGAACCGCACTGGGAGAAAAATAAAGGGGCGGTTATTGCTCAGGAAAAAGTGGTGCTATATGGTTTGCCGATTGTGATGAATCGCCCTGTCAATTATGGTCGCATAGATCCCGTTGAAAGCCGAGAGATCTTTATTCAATCGGCACTTGTTGAGGGAAATTGGCATACCAAACACAAATTTTTTGCTCAGAATTTGAAGTTGATCCGTGAAATTGAAGATCTCGAGCACAAATCCCGTCGGCGAGATATTTTGGTGGACGAGCGAGAGTTGTTTGCGTTTTATGATCAGCGCATTGCGCCCGAAGTGGTCTCTCAAAAGCATTTTGACCGCTGGTGGCAACATGTCTCTAAAAGTCAACCTGAGTTGCTCAATTTTGAAAAATCCTTTTTAACCCGTGATGCTGCGCAAACGGTCAGCCAGCTTGACTTCCCGAATTTTTGGTATCAAGGAGACATCAAACTCAAATTGAGTTATCAATTTGAGCCTGGAAGTGACGCAGATGGTGTAACGGTGCATATCCCGTTGGCATTACTTAATCAAATTGAGCCACAAGGATTTGATTGGCAAATTCCAGGGCTTCGCCGTGAGTTGGTGATCGCCTTAATTAAAGGATTGCCAAAATCATTACGTCGTAATTTTGTGCCTGCACCGAATTATGCGGAGGCTTTTTTAGGGCGTGCAGAGGCGATGTGTTCCCCACTAGTGGAAAGTTTAAGTTATGAGTTACGCCGTATGACAGGGGTTTTGGTGGATGTGGATGAATGGAATTTTGCGCAATTACCTGCACATTTAAAAATGACATTTCGGGTTGTCGATGATAAAGGGCGGAAAATTCAAGAAAGTGCGGATCTGGATGCCTTGAAGTTTGCATTAAAAGATCAAGTGCAAGCAACACTTTCTGCGGTAGCAGATGAGGGTATTGAACAAAGCGGCATTCATATTTGGAATTTTGATACCTTACCGCACTTTTATCAGCAGAAAAAGCGGGGTTACAGTGTGAAAGCCTATCCCGCATTAGTTGATGAGCAAGATGCGGTTGGAATCAAATTATTTGAAACCGAATTTGAGCAAATGTGCGCAATGCAAGCAGGATTACGCCGTTTATTGTTGCTCAATGTGCCATCACCGATTAAATATTTGCATGAAAAATTACCGAATAAAGCGAAATTGGGGCTTTATTTTACGCCGTTTGGACAAGTGCTAGCTTTAATTGATGACTGCATTGCCTGTGCAGTGGATAAATTAATTGCGGATTTCGGCGGTGTGGTATGGCAAGAGGCGGAGTTTGAACGCTTGCGTGATCATGTTCGCGAGCATCTCAACGAGGTGACGGTGGATATTGCGCAGCAAGTTGAACAAATTTTAAGCCTTAATTTTCAAATTAGTAAACGGCTTAAAGGTAAGCTCGACTTCACGATGGCATTTGCCCTTTCAGATATTAAAGCTCAGCTTGCTGGGCTAATTTATCCGCACTTTGTGCAGCAAACAGGCTACGCTCGCTTGCCTGATGTTTTGCGCTATTTAAAAGCGGTAGAAAAACGGCTTGATAAATTGGTTGTTGATGTTAATCGTGATCGTGCAAATATGTTGCGTGTTGAACGAGTTGCTCAGGCTTATCAACACTTGCTGGCAAAATTGCCAAAATCGAAGCCAATGCGTGATGAGGTGTTGGAAATTCGCTATATGATTGAAGAATTGCGTGTTAGTTTGTTTGCACAACAGCTTGGCACGCCGTATCCTATTTCAGATAAACGGATTCTCAATACGATCAATGAACAAAGCTGACCGCACTTTGCATTTTTGCATGAAAAGTGCGAGCAATCTGTGTTATGTTGATCGTAAAAATGACAAGGAGAGAATATGCACTGCCCATTTTGTTCTGCCATTGATACCAAAGTGATCGACTCACGATTGGTATCTGATGGTTATCAGGTGCGCCGTCGGCGTGAATGTCTTCAGTGCCGAGAGCGATTTACAACTTTTGAATCGGCGGAATTGATTATTCCTAAAGTGATTAAAAATAACGGTAATCGTGAGCCATTTGATGAAAACAAATTGCGTTCTGGGCTTTCGCGGGCACTGGAAAAACGCCCCGTCAGTGAAGAAGATGTACAAAAAGCCGTTAATCATATCATTCACGAGTTGCAAGCCACAGGTGAGCGAGAAGTGCCGAGTCAATTTGTGGGAACGCTAGTGATGAATGCACTGAAAAAATTGGATAAAGTAGCATATATCCGTTTTGCCTCGGTTTATTTAAGTTTTGATGATATTCAGCAATTTGGTGATGAAATTGCCAAGCTGACAGAAGAGAGTGATAAGGATTAACATGACAGCGGCAGAATTTGATCGCAAAGCAATGCAACGTGCTATTGATCTCGCATGGCAAGGGCAATTTACCACGACACCTAACCCGATGGTCGGGTGTGTGATTGTTAAAAACGGCGAAATTATCGGTGAGGGTTATCACCAAAAAGCAGGCGAGGCGCATGCCGAAGTCGCTGCACTACAAGATTGTGCGGCACGTTGCATCAACCCACATGGTGCAACAATGTATGTGACGCTGGAGCCTTGTGCACATACAGGCCGCACGCCACCGTGTGTAGAGCGTATTTTAGCCGCACAACCTGAGCGTGTCGTGATTGCGCTGGAAGATCCGAATCCTAAGGTGGCAGGAAAAAGTATTCAGCGGTTACGTGAAGCGGGCATACAGGTGGAGGTTGGTCTGCTCGCTTCTCAGGTAGAGGCACAAAATAAAGGCTTTTTAAAGCGAATGCGTACAGGTACGCCGTATGTTCAACTCAAAATGGCGATGACCATAGATGGCAAAACGGCAACCGCCAGCGGTGAGAGCCAGTGGATCACCAATGCCAAATCACGCCAAGATGTGCAACTGCACCGTGCTCAAGCGTGTGCGATTTTATCTGCAAGTGGCACTGTATTGGTGGATAACCCTAGTTTAAATGTACGTTGGAACGAATTACCAAGTGCGGCTCAAGCAAGTTATCCAGAAAACATGGTGCGTCAACCTGTTCGTATTGTGATGGACTCTAAACACCGCATTCGTCCTAACTTGAAACTATTTGAAATACCAAGTGCGGTCTGGTTGGTGGGTGCGGATAATATAGAGCGTGATCTTAGTGCATTTCCTGACTATTGCCGAGCATTACAACTGCCACATAATGAATCACAATTGCCGGCATTAATGAGCGAGCTTGGCAAACGGGAAATCAATACGGTATGGATTGAAGCGGGGGCAAATTTGGCAGGTTCGTTGATTGCTTCAGGCGTGGTGGACGAGCTCATCGTCTATATTGCGCCGAAATTACTTGGCGATCAAGCACAAGGCTTGTGCCACTTGCCAGATGTGCATACCCTTGCGGGCGCACCGCACTTTATCTTGTGTGGTTGTGAACAGTTTGATGATGACCTTAAAGTCATCTATCGCCCGAAAATCAAGGAGTGAGAATGTTAAAAAAAATCCTACAAGCCATTGTTGTTGGGTTATGTGCTGCGGCGATTGTACTGCTGGCTCTCCCCATTTTAGAAAAGCGAGATTGGACGTTTGGGTATCAGAAAAACACAATTGTCAGTTATGCCCAAGCGGTACATATTGCTGCACCTGCGGTGGTGAACGTGTATAACCAGTCACTGCAAAACCGCACGTTGGAGCAACATTCCAGCGATCAACTGCGCGTGAATAATCTGGGCTCTGGGGTCATTATGCGCAAAAATGGTTATATTCTTACTAATCGCCATGTCATTGAAAATGCTGATCAAATTGTGGTTGCGTTACAAAATGGACAAATTTTTGAGGCACATCTGATAGGCTCTGATACATTAACTGATTTAGCCGTACTGAAAATCGAAGCAGATAATTTGCCTACGATTCCACAAAATTCACAACGTCAATTGCGAGTGGGCGATGTTGCACTGGCGATTGGCAATCCATATAACCTTGGGCAGAGTGTGAGTCAAGGGATTATCAGCGCACTCGGACGCAGTGCATTAGGTGAAATTGGGCGGCAAAATTTCATTCAAACAGATGCGTCCATTAATCGTGGTAATTCAGGTGGTGCATTGATCAACACCGCAGGTGAATTGGTCGGAATTAATACGCTCACGCTAGGAAAAGATCAAAATGAGATTGCTGAAGGTTTGAGCTTTGCGATTCCCGTGAGCATTGCGAATACTATTTTGGATAAAATTATCAAAGATGGGCGTGTTATTCGGGGCTTTTTTGGGGTGGAGAGTCAAATTTTTTACAACAATAATGAGCAAATTGGATTAGATAAACAAGGCGTGTTAGTGACAGCCGTAACCCCAAATGGCCCTGCTGCCCGTGCAGGTATTTTACCTGGGGATTTGATTAAACAATTTGATCAGCAAACCGTGAATTCGCCAACAGAATTAATGCAGAAAATTGCTGAAATGAAGCCGGGTAGTCGAGTTAGTGTAGAAATTGAACGGTTAGGCAACGTTATCGATGTGCCAGTGACCATCGCAGAATATCCACGCAGTGAATAAAAAGGAAAGTGCGGTATGACAACAACGAGCCATTTTTTTGCCTGCCTTGATCGCCTTAAGCTCATTCAGCGTTGGTCATTAATGCGTAAAATAGAACAGGAAAATCTTGCTGAACATAGCTTGCAAGTTGCGCTGGTCGCCCATGCACTGGCGGTGATTAAAAACCGATTTTTTAACGGTGATGTCGTGCCAGAAAAGGTAGCATTGGTTGCACTTTATCACGATAGTAGTGAAATTTTTACGGGTGATTTGCCGACACCCGTGAAGTATTTCAACCCAGAAATTACCAGTGCGTATAAGGAAATTGAAGCACAAGCTGAGCGGCACTTGTTATCCTTGTTACCGCCAGCGTTGCAAGCAGATTTTGAGCCAATTTTGTGCAGTGAACATATTGATGCACAAACCCACCACCTAGTGAAGCAAGCCGATGTGATTTGTGCGTTTATCAAAGCCAAATCGGAGCTTGAACACGGTAATCAAGAATTTAAACCAGCCCTATCACGTCTCGAAAAACTCTTATCTCAATGGCATAGCGATGAAATGGCGTATTTTCTGGATGTATTTGTCCCTAGCTTTGGCAAAACGATAGATGAATTTGCGTTGTGATGAAAAGTGCGGTTAGACCGCACTTTTGTTTTGCTTATAGCCAGAAATAGTATGCTAAGAGACCGATCACTAGCACACAGAATATATTCAACACGATCCCCACTTTTGCCATATCAGATTGTTTGATATAGCCTGTGGAATAAACAATCGCATTGGGTGGCGTAGCGATGGGGAGCATAAAGGCACAGCTTGCCCCACACGCAATAATGGCAGCTAATGCAATTGGCGGTGCGTTAAGGCTGTCGGCAACGGAAATAAAAATAGGCATTAGCAATGCCGCACTGGCAGTGTTTGAGGTAAATTCAGTCAAAAAGATGATAAAGCAGGTCAGCACTAATGTGATGATTAACCAATGTTTATTTCCGATAAATTGCACGATGCTGTCGGCAAGAATATGGCTTGCACCTGAACTTTTAAGTACCACGCTTAATGTGAGCCCGCCGCCAAAGAGTAGCAATACGCCCCACTCGACGTGTTTTTGCACTTCGCTCCAGCGTGCCACCCCACTGGCAGTGAGTGCCACTACCGCAGTTAATGCGATAATGCTATCAAAGCTTTGAATTTTCTCGCTTAAATTTAACAGTGTTGTCAACATAGGGTTAATGAGCGAGCTGAAAACCAGGATAAGTGCGGTCAATCCAAAAATAATCAATGTTAACCATTTTTGTCGATCAAGTGTGACTTTTTCCATGTTAAATGTGAATTGAATATTAAAATTAGGGCGTAAGATAAGCCATAGTGCAATAATCATTGATGGCATTAATAGCATCATCACTGGAAAGCCATATTTCAGCCATTCGGCAAAGGAAATATCTAATTGTGAGGCTAAAATGGCATTGGGCGCACTGCCAATGAGCGTGCCGATCCCACCAATGCTTGAGCTAAACGCCATACCAAGCAGAATAAAAATATATAAAGTGCGGTTTTGTTTATAATCAATATCACGCAATAGCCCTAAGGTGAGGGGTAACATCATTGCAGCTACTGCGGTATTATTGATCCACATGGATAAAAATGCAGTAACCGTGAAGAGATATACCACCGTTAATGCTAAATTACCTCCAGCGAGGCGGATAATATAGTGTGCGATGAGCTTATCTAACTCTTGTAGACGCAACACCGCTGCTAACACAAATCCACCAAAAAACATAAAAATGATCGGCGTGGCGAAAGGGGCAAGTGCCGCTTTGGTATTGATCAGCCCCAGTAAGATTGCTACAACGGGCACCATCAGGGATGTTACCGTGATATTAAATGCCTCGGTCAACCATAAAATGCCGATGAAACATAACAGTGCCAAGCCGCGATTCTCAGTTGGTGAGAAAGGTAACGTATTACATAAAATAAACAGCAGAATGACATCCAATAGAAAAATAATCCCACTGCGGTAGGATTTTAATCGTTGCCAGTAATTTGATGATGTTGTCATAGTTTTATCCTAATAGATTATTTTAGGTATAATTTTTAACATAATCACAACTAAAAATAAAAAATCTTTTATATGATGTGTGAACTGGGTTACAGTTTATGTGATGTTAATGCGATTTTCATCGTGTTGAAAATGAAAGTGCGGTCAGACCGCACTTTGCTATTTATTGTGTGGATTGCGTGTATTCGCGTTGACTAAGTTACGCATTAATAGTGCATAATTAAGATCAAGATCGGCAGGCACTTCAAGAAAGACAAAATGCCCATCACCAAGAGCCGCATCGACATGTTCACCTTTACGATTGAGCATTTTTTCAATTTTGAAGACTACGTTGCCTTGCGGTGTCATCATTTCAACTTCGTCGCCGAGCAAAAATTTGTTTTTCACCGCCACTTCCGCCAGATTCTCTTTGCGTACGCCTGTAAACTCCCCGACAAATTGCTGTTTATCCGAAATAGAATAGCCATAATTATAATTTTGGTATTCATCGTGGGTATGACGGCGCAGAAAGCCTTCGGTATAACCACGATGCGCGAGTGATTCAAGCGTCGTCATGAGGCTTTCATCAAAAGGTTTGCCCGCGGCGGCATCATCAATGGCTTTGCGATAAACTTGTGCGGTGCGGGCGCAATAATAAAATGATTTAGTACGACCTTCAATTTTTAAGGAATGAACCCCAAGTGCGGTTAAACGCTCTACGTGCTGCACGGCTCGTAAGTCTTTAGAGTTCATAATATAAGTGCCGTGCTCATCTTCAAATGCGGTCATTTCATCATCTGGACGCTGGGCTTCGGTTAAGAGAAACACTTTATCTGTGCTTGCACCTTCTCCCAGTGTTGGGGCAACGTTTTTCACCTCAATGCGTTGTGAGGCGTCCACAATCTCGCCCAATTCGTTTTCTTGCCCTTCTTTAACGTTATATTCCCAGCGGCATGCGTTTGTACAGGTGCCTTGATTAGGATCTCGTTTATTAATATAACCTGATAATAAGCAACGCCCAGAATATGCCATACACAATGCACCGTGTACAAAGACCTCTAGCTCCATTTCAGGCACATGCGTGCGAATTTCCGCAATTTCATCGAGTGATAATTCTCGAGATAAAATCACGCGGCTTAACCCCATTTGCTGCCAAAATTTCACGCTTGCCCAGTTTACAGCGTTAGCTTGTACGGAAAGATGAATAGGCATTTCAGGAAAATGTTCGCGCACTAGCATAATTAAGCCAGGATCCGACATAATCAACGCATCAGGCTGCATGTCTATCACAGGGGTGAGATCACGAATAAAGGTTTTTAATTTTGAATTGTGAGGTGCGATATTCACAACCACATAGAATTTTTTGCCTAATGCGTGTGCTTCATCAATACCAATTTTCAAATTGGCGTGATTAAACTCGTTATTACGCACCCGCAAACTATAACGAGGTTGCCCTGCATAAACGGCGTCAGCACCATAAGCAAAGGCATAACGCATATTTTTCAATGAGCCCGCAGGTGAGAGAAGCTCAGGTTTTTGTGTTGTCATAAAATGTCTCTTTCTGATGTCAGGTCAGGCTATACCAAAGTGCGGTATAGGGGCGGCAATTTTAGTCTTTTGTTTGGGGCGGTGCAAGCAATCTGATTGAATTTCCGTCAAGTGCGGTTATAATCGCACTATATTTCAAGAGTATAAGGCTAAAAAATGGATCGCATTTGGGTTGATCGAATTCAAGATGATAATGCACGTGACAATGATCATCGTTCTCCCTTCCAACGAGATCGTGGGCGGATTTTGCATTCAGCAGCATTTCGTTGCTTGCAAGCTAAAACGCAAATTCATGCCGTCGGGGAGAATGATTTTTATCGTACACGTTTGACGCATTCTTTGGAAGTGGCGCAAATTGGTAGCAGTTTGCGAATGCAACTCAAACAACCGAATGTACTGGCAAAGCTAGGATCTGCACATCTGGCAGAACAGGCGAAGGCAACATTGCCGACGATTTCATTGATTGAGTCACTCTGTTTTGCACATGACATTGGGCATCCTCCTTTTGGGCACGGCGGGGAGATCGCACTCAATTATATGATGTGGCAACATGGGGGATTTGAAGGGAATGCTCAAACATTTCGCATTTTAACCAAGTTAGAGCCATATACGCAAAGTGCGGGTATGAATTTAACGCGTAGAACTTTGCTTGGCGTCATTAAATATCCTACATTATTGGATACATCATCACCGCAGTATGCCCACATGGCAACGCCTTCAGTGCGTGATCCACGCTATATTAATATGAATCAATGGCGACCAGGTAAAGGGCTTTTTCGCGATGATAAAGCTATTTTTGATTGGGTGTTAGCCCCATTAAATGCACAGGAACGAGCTGAATTTTGTAGTACTCAAGAGCGTACTTACGCGGAGCAACATCTTAAAACACGTTATAAATCACTTGACTGTTCCATTATGGAACTGGCCGATGACATTGCCTATGCGGTACATGATCTAGAAGATGCGATTGTCGTCGGGGTAGTTAATTTACAACATTGGCAACAGGCACTGACCCAATTAAAACAGTGCCACTCTCGTTGGATTCGTGAACATATTGATTGCCTCACAGACAATCTATTTTCACCTTTACATTTTGAACGCAAAAATGCCATTGGTGCACTGGTAAATTTTTTTATCACCGCCGTTCGCTGGAAAATACAACCTGCATTTCAGACCGCACTTTTGCGTTTTAATGCCGAATTGCCTGAAGAAGTGATAGAAGTATTGCGTATTTTCAAATGTTTTGTGCGTGATTACGTTATTTGCCACGTGAATACCCAGCGAATTGAGTACAAAGGGCAGCGCATTCTCACAGAATTATTTCAAATTTTTGATGCGGACCCCGTGAGATTATTACCAACCAATACCGCTAATCGCTGGAAAAATGCCGCAGAGCACGATAAAAAACGTGTGATTTGTGACTACATTGCAGGAATGTCAGATTCCTATGCGTTAAAAGTGTATCAACAGCTATAAACGTCAAACTTAAGGCAAAAAAAAGCCCTTCATCAGAAGGGCGAAGTATTTGGAGTCATACTTTTTAGGGTATGACTTCATTATAATGTTTCTTTGTTACATTTCAACAACAAATTTAACTTTTGTTTAATAATGTGATAATGATCACGGTTTTATAGAAAATGGTAATTTTTAATTTTCGTCACATACTGGCGTAATATCTTGAAATAAAATATAAATATTAATATTAATTGTTACGCGGTGGCTGTTGCTACTAGTGGCTGTTGTGACGTTTTGCAAATGTCACTTTTAAATAACAGCCACCGAACAGCCACCAGCGGGGAAATTTTGCAAAAGTGCGGTGGCGTTTAGGCATAAAAAAGCCGCCTTATTTAGCGACTATCTTTTTGAATTTATTGACTATTTTAAATGGTGCCCGAGGCCAGTTCAAGTCTGGCCTCGGGCACCATCTCATTCTAATCTTCTCTCCTCTTTTAAATAAAAGTACTATTATTCTAATACCTCCTTAACATTCATTTTTTATAACTATGAGAGCTTGTGTAATTGCCATCGTTTCAATTGTTACTTTTCATGTAAAAATGAACCAGGCGGATTGCGGTAAGATTATTGAAAAGTGATCGACTGCGTCTTTTGATAAACTCCTTGTTATTTAAACAGAGAATAACCTGGTATGCTTTGTATGGAAACTATCTTAAAAATTCGCCGTCTTTATCATAAAGCTGAGCTTTATCAACGTAAAATTGCTGAAAAACTTCGCTTTTGTTGAATTTCCCCAATATCAACGACAACACACTATTTTCCCTAAATTAGCCCCTTATGAAATACTATTGATTGATTATCTTCAAGCAGGGATGAATAAACCTCCTACTCATTTTCGACTGTGTCATTCTTGAGCTTATTTTAGGCAAACCTTAGAAAGGCTAATGGATACCCATAATCATGTCTTTGCCTATTTCGGTGGTGTAATATCAAGAGGGAGTTATAATAATCCACCGTAGTAAACAGATAAAACAGGCTAAAGAGTGGGCATTTAATAAGGGATTTTGGTGAATATGTAGGAATAATAGCTGCAGAACTTGCTTTATAGCGAGGATTACCTACTGTAGAAGCCGTTCTCAATCATATTTTCGTTGGACGTCCTGGAATAAAGCCCACTTAGCAACAGCACTAGGGCTACAAGTGACAGAGCAAGGTTATAAGGTTTGTTTTTTAAGTTAATCAATTTGAATTAGACAAGGGAACAAAGTAATTTAAACTTATCCTACAAATAACGGTCAAGATGGTGTTATTTTGGATGAATTAGGTTATCTGCCTTTTGGTTAAAAGAGCGGTTCGTTATTGCTTTATCTAATGAGTCAATTCCATGAATATACTGGAAATGGGGGATGAATTTTACCAATTTAAACATCGTAATTAACCAATAGAGAATAATCAAAGTGGATCACTTTTGATAGATCTTTGTGGTTCAATTTTAGAAGATCATTGACAACATAGTGCTTTCGCTTCGCCTATATATGTTCAAAGGGTGTGTAAGCAGTAGAAGTGGCCCACCAGAGGGCCTATAATATTGGATGAGTGGTTTATAACTAGTTGATAAAGCTGGATAATATTGAATATTATTCAAATTCTAACTCAACTTGTTGTTCACCGAGTATACCTGATAGTGTATCTAATAGGGTATCATTTGGTGTGATTCGCCATTGGGTGCCTAAATGTAATCTCGCTCGCCCTTGTGCACTATGATAATAAATATTAATGGGTAATACACCGTGACTATGTGGTGTGAGTAGGGTTTTGAGTTCATTAACAAAGTGCGGTGTTAGCATATCTTCACTCACACTTAAGGCAAGACTTTTTGCATAGCGACTGCGCGCTTGATCAAGAGTTTGCAATTCACGCACATTCATGCGTAGTCCTTGTGAGTAATCATCAAAACTGATTTGTCCTGTAATAATGACAATATTATCTTTGCTTAGGTATTCTCCATACTGCTCTAATGTTTCTCCAAATAAGGTCGCATCAAGTCGTCCTGAGCGGTCATCAAGTGTGATAATACCAATACGATTTCCTTTTTTTGTCACGGCAATACGCGAATTAACAATTAAGCCATACGCACTATCAAGCTGCCCACGGCGTGTTGGGTTAAGATCGGTTATTCGATTTTTACAATAGTGGGAAAGCTCTTTTAAATAGGGGCTAATAGGGTGTGAACTTAAATATAGCCCTAATGTATCACGCTCACCTTCAAGAATCGTTTTTTCTGACCATTTTGGTGTATTAGCATAAGCAATTTCGACTTCTTCAGGGGCTTGCGTGAGGACTCCAAACATATCGACTTGCCCCATTGCTTCATCTTTAGCGTGTTGATCGGAGGCTTTTAATGCGTCTTGTAAATTTTGGGCAAGTGCGGCACGATGCGGTCCGAGTTTATCAAACGCACCTGAGAGAATGAGGTTGTCAAATGTGCGTCGATTAATTTTTTTCAAGTCAACACGCGCGCACAAATCAAATAAATCTTTAAACCGTCCATTTGCTGCTCTGGCGTCAATAATCGTGCTAATAGGGGCTTCTCCAACCCCTTTGATAGCCCCCAGTCCATAGACAATTTCACCTTTCTCATTAACGCTGAAGCGGTATTCTCCATTATTAATATCTGGCGGTAATACGGTCAACCCCATACGCAAACATTCATCATAGAAACCAACAATTTTGTCGGTGTTATCCATCTCTGATGTCATGACGGCAGCCATAAATTCCGCGGGATAATGGGCTTTCAGCCATAGTGTTTGATAAGATACTAGTGCATAAGCAGCAGAATGCGATTTATTAAAGCCGTAGCCGGCAAATTTCTCTACCAAATCGAAGATTTTCATCGACAAATCGCCGTCGATGTTATTTTGGATTGCACCTTGTTCAAAAACACTACGCTGTTTTGCCATTTCTTCAGGTTTTTTCTTACCCATCGCTCGGCGTAATAAGTCTGCACCACCAAGTGTATAACCTGCAAGCACTTGGGCAATTTGCATCACTTGCTCTTGGTAGAGAATAATGCCATATGTAGGTTCTAAAATAGGCTTGAGCGATTCATGTTGATATTGTGCATCTGGGTATGAAATCTCTTCTTCTCCGTGTTTACGGCGGATAAAATTATCCACCATGCCCGATTGGAGAGGGCCAGGACGAAAGAGTGCGACTAATGCGATAATATCTTCAAAGCAGTCAGGTTTTAAGCGTGAAATGAGATCTTTCATCCCTCGTGATTCAAGCTGAAAAACGGCAGTTGTTTGTGCATCGAGTAGCAGTTTGAAGGCTTTTTCATCATCTAATGGAATTCGATCAATCGCAACGGGTTCTTTACCTTCTCGAGCCAAACGTGCGTTAATCATATCCACTGCCCATTTTATAATGGTTAAGGTACGCAAACCGAGAAAGTCAAATTTTACTAACCCTGCATATTCCACATCGTTTTTATCAAAATGGGTGACAGGGTGTAGCCCCTCAGGATCACAGTAAAGTGCGGCAAAATCGGTGATAGTGGTAGGCGAAATAACAACCCCTCCAGCATGTTTGCCTGCATTGCGAGTTACGCCTTCTAATTTGCGCGCCATATCAATCAAGGCTTTCACTTCTTCATCGCTATCGTAGGCTTGCCCTAATTGTGGTTCTTCTTCAAAGGCTTTAGCTAGTGTCATTCCTGGTGTTGGCGGAATTAATTTTGCAATGCGATCGACAAAACCATAAGGATGCCCAAGTACTCGCCCCACATCTCGAATTACCGCTTTGGCAGCCATCGTTCCGAAGGTGATGATTTGTGACACCGCGTCACGTCCATACATATCTGCCACATGATCAATTACGCGGTCACGTCCATCCATACAAAAATCAACGTCAAAGTCTGGCATGGATACCCGTTCAGGGTTTAAAAAACGCTCAAAGAGAAGATCAAATGCTAAAGGGTCAAGATCGGTAATTTTTAGGGCATATGCGACTAAAGAGCCAGCACCCGAGCCTCGCCCTGGTCCAACAGGAATGTCATTATCTTTTGACCACTGGATAAATTCCATCACGATTAAAAAGTAGCCAGGGAACCCCATTTGGTTGATCACGTCCAACTCAGTTTGTAATCGTTCGTCATACGTTGGCCGTTTTTCTGACCGCACTTTAGGATCAGGAAAAAGTGCGGTTAGCCGCTCTTCTAATCCTTCTTTTGCGCGTTTGATGAGGTAATCTTCTGTGCTTAGCTCGCCCGTTGGAAATTGAGGAAGAAAATATTGCCCCAGTCGAATCGTGACATTACAGCGTTGGGCTATCATAAGGGAATTTTCGATAGCTTGTGGAATATCAGCAAACAACTCGCACATTTCCTGTTCGCTTTTTAGGTATTGCTGGTTGCTATACCGTTGAGGGCGTTTAGGATCATCGAGTGTATAGCTATCATGGATGGCGACGCGAATTTCATGCGCCTCAAAATCATCTTGTTTTAAAAAGCAGACTTCATTTGTGGCAACAATGGGAATATGGTGCTTTTGCGCCAATGGAATAGCTTGTTGGATATATAATTCTTCGTTTTCACGGCCTGTGCGAACAAGCGTTAGGTAATAATGGTCAGGAAAATGCGTTTGATAAAACGAAAGTGCGGTTTCAGCAGCACCGAGTTGATTATTAACCAAAAAACGTCCTACATCGCCATTACGCCCACCTGAGAGAATAATGATGCCGTCTTTATGTTCAATGAGCCAATCTTGATCGATCGTCGGTTTATTGAAATAGCCCCGTTGATAGGCCTTGGAGACCAACAGTGTGATATTTTTATAACCGTCGTTATTTTTAGCCAATAGCGTTAAGGCAAAAGGCTCATTTCCTGCAAGTTCACTTTGCACTAACACATCAACACCAATAATCGGTTTGATGCCCTTGCTTAAAGTTTCGCCATAAAAACGCACTAAGCCACAAAAGTTACTAAAGTCGGTCAGTGCCATGGCGACCATGGTGTTTTCAGCGCACTGTGCAACAAGGGGCTTAACTTTGGCTAAGCCATCCACCATAGAAAAATCACTGTGTACTTGAAGATGTACAAAGCGTGCATTGTTTTGCGTTTGAATATTTTGCATATTATTTTGATAAATAGGCGTTGAGATCGTCATTATGTTTGTGTTTGATCAATCGACTAGCTGGGCGTAGATAATCCTCCTTATTCGGATCAACTTTTTTAGCCTTTTGTATCATACTTTCAATAGTAACACCTTGCACTAAAATAGAAAACATCACCACTGCATAAGTCATGACCAAAATAACATCACGCACATCAAGACCGCTATCCGCAATATTGGCCACACCGCTTGGAATGGATAATGCCATTGCAAGTGCTAATCCGCCGCGTAAACCGCCCCACGTCATAATTTTGAGGGTATATGGATTGTAAGTGCGGTAAAAACGAAAGAATTGGTATGGAATCCATAGGCTACAATACCGTGAAATCAGGCAAATCGGTATAGCAAGACAGAGTAGAATTAGGCTTTGCCAAGATACCGTAATAAGTAATAAGGCAAGTCCAATCAGCAAAAAGAGAAGTGAATTGAGAAAATGATCAATCATTTCCCAGAAATGATCCAAATAACGCTGACTTTGCTCAGAAAAACCTTTATTGCGCGTCCAGTTACCCACCATAATGCCTGATACGACCATTGCTAGAGCACCAGAAACATGCAAATGATTGGCTAAAATAAAGCCCGCGGTTGGAATGGTCAGCGTGAGTAAGATTTCCATACTGCCGTCATCCGTTGCAGAGATAAGGTAATGCGCGATCACGCCGAGTATAAGCCCAAATGCAATTCCACCTATGGCTTCATGCAAAAACAGACTTAAAATACCGCTAAAAGTGGGATCTTCACCGCTAAATGCGACGGTAAAGATCGTAACGAAAATCACTAAACCTACGCCGTCATTAAATAATGATTCTCCTTCAACTTGCATTGAGAGCCGCTTAGGCGCGCGTAAGTTTTTGATAATGGCTAACACCGCAATGGGATCGGTTGGTGAGATTAATGCCCCAAACAACACACAATAAATAAATGGAATGGGGAGGGCAATGAGATGGGCGGCGAAATAAATTAAAATGCCGATAAAAAAGGTTGACGCAAGCGTAGAAAACAGTGCAAAGACCGCAATTTCCCATTTTTGATCTTTTAAAATGGGAATTTTAATCCCCAGTGCGCCAGCAAATAGCAAGAAACCTAAAATGCCATTTAATAGAAAACTTTTAAAATCAATTTGTTGCATGACATTGGTGGCGAGATTTTCTAGACTAAACCAACCCAGTGCACCACAAATCAGTAAGATAAGTGAACCCACCATTGCGGTTGCACTAATTGCAATTGTTGACTGAATGCGTGCACTGATCTTGCTTGTGATAAAACCAATTAAAATAGACACTGCCGATAAAAAACAAATATAGGTATAAATACCCATCAATTACACCTTTTCTAACTATAATTGCGCAAATTAAACCAATTTCCCCTTCGTATGTAAAGCAACAAATTGTTATATTAGTTGTCTAACGTGTTGAGCAGGCAAAATGAATGAAACATAAACGCAAAATATGGTGGCTGGGCGCAGTTATTTTAGGAGTAGTCGTGGCTTATCAGTATATTAAACCCTTAAAAATTTTTACTCAGCCTGAAATTGACACCATCAATTTGCCAGCACCGACTCATAGCGAGCAATTGGCGCAACGTACGCATAATTTACGCTGTTTTGAACACCCCCAAACACAACCGATCACCGATAAAATACGCTTTCGTTTAGTGAATTGGAATATACACAAAGGTGAAGATGCTGGTTGGCAAGAAACGTTACAGCATTATGCTACACAGGCGGATTTTCTCTTGTTACAAGAAGCAACACAGCATAATCAAATCGCCGATATTTTGCCACACACGAAGCCGTGGTACGGCATTCACGCTGGGACATTTTCTTACCATAATGATATGTCGGGTGTGATGTTGTTAGCGAATTACCGTCCTCATCGCTATTGTATCGCGTCAGAGCAAGAGCCTTGGATTCGCATTCCTAAAATTGCCCAAGCCGCTCACTTTACCCTGCCAGATCACCGCACTTTATTGCTAATTAACGTTCATTTAGTGAATTTTGAATGGAATCCGAAAAATTACGAGCAGCAGCTTAAAGCGATGTTTGAACTGATCAGTCATCATCAAGGTCCTATCATTTTAGCAGGCGATTTTAACAGTTGGCGAGCACGTAGAATGCGCTTATTAATGCGGTTAGTGGAGCAGTATGGCATGCGGGCAGTGAAATTTAATCCTGACTTTCGTAAACACTTTATGCACAATAGGCTAGATCATATTTTCGTGCGTGATCTCAAGATAGTGAATGCGTGGACAGAGAAAACAACTGCTTCCGATCACAACCCACTAATTATGGATTTTCAGCTAGAATAAGTTGCGCTTTGGCATGTTGCACTAATGCGATACGCGTTTTTGTTAATTGTTCACGAATTTGTGCACCGTGAAATCCGCTTGTAATAATGTCTTGCACATTCGTTTGACAGGCAGCACGATATAATTGCAACGCTAACGCAGCTTGTGGATAAACCGCATTTTCAAATCCCGTACGCCCACGACTATCGGCTGTGCAGACAAGGGTTAAATCAGTCAGATTATCGGGCTTACGCCATACATCAATACGATCAAAAAAGCGAATAATGGTGCTGGCTTTCATCTCGGTGATACGATGAATATGAGAATGATAACGGCAACTTAAGATAGCAAAGTGCGCAACCGCACTTGGCACTTTTAGTCGCTGGCAGAGCTGTTGAGTTGGCTGCACGCCACGTTCTTCGTGCCCATAATGATGGGGGAGAATGTCCTTAGGCGTTAGTGCTTTCCCTAAATCGTGGGTGAGTGCAGCAAACCGCACTTTGATTTTTCGCTCACTGCTTTCATTAGCGGTTAGTAGTGCACTTTGATGCAATACCATTAGCGTATGGATACCGCTGTCAATTTCAGGATGATGCTTGGCAGGATTAGGTACGCCAAATAGTGCATCGATTTCTGGAAAGAGAATCGCCAGTGCGCCGCATTCATGCAACGCAGAGAAAAAATGCTCTGGATTTTGACTTAACAGTGCTTTTTCACATTCCAACCACACGCGTTCAGGTGTGAGAAATGCCAGTTCACCACTTTTAGCCATATCACGCATTAGGGCAAGGGTTTCAGGTGCAATCGTAAAACCGAGATGGGCAAATCGGGCATAAAATCGTGCCACTCGTAACACCCGCAGTGGATCTTCTTTAAACGCATCAGAAATGTGGCGTAAAGTGCGGTTGGCTAAATCGTGTTGTCCGCCGTAAGGATCGATAATTTCACCGTGTTCATTTTCGGCAATGGCATTAATGGTTAAGTCACGCCGTTTGAGATCTTGCTCAAGTGTGACGCTTGGAGGGAAATCGACATTAAATCCTTGATAGCCGTGCCCTGATTTGCGTTCAATGCGTGCAAGGGCATATTCTTCGTGAGTTTGCGGGTGTAAAAATACAGGGAATTGATTGCCAACTTGTAAAAAACCTTGCGCTAACATGACCTGTGGGGTTGTCCCTACAACAACGAAATCGCGATCAACAACCTCCAATCCTAGTAGGCGATCGCGCACTGCGCCGCCTACGAGATAAATTTGAGGGTTGACCGCACTTTGCATTACGCCCAGCCATCACGCCGACGGCGTGGAAATAAACGTGGGATAATTAAGCCCAACAATAAGCCGACCAACATAACCGAACCGCCGTATAAGAACCAGCGAATAATGATCTCTTGTTTTTCGGCACTTAACAGGGCTTCATATTCTTTATTTTTATTTTGTACGGTGGTAAGTTGCCGTTTTAATTGACTATTTTGTTCTAGTAATTGACTGCTTTGTGCTTCGGCTTGGCGCGTTCGGCGTTGCATTTCACTGACACGTTGTTGCCATTCTTCGTCAATTTTATTGAGTTTTAAACTCAGCTCCTGAATTTGATTTTTGAGTGCAGGCACTTGCGTTTTTCCACTCGGCTCAGTGGATAATTCACTGCTTAAAATCCATCCTTCACGGTTGCGACTATCGCGAATTAAGCTGTATTTATCTTTTTGATTAAGCACATTAACTTTTTCGCCTGCTTTAATCGAGCCTGAAATACGATATTCATCACCCGCACCTTTACGAAGATAGGTGCCTAAATCGTCGGTAACATAACGCGTATCCGCTAAAATTGGGGCAGCAAAACAAAGAGAAAGTGCGGTTATAGTGAGTGTTTTCAATCTATTTTTCATAGAAATCCTGTTTATTGTTATGAAGTCGGTCAGAACAAACTGACCGACATACTTGAATTATAGAAAGATAGCGTGTAGTAGATAGTAAAAAATGATAGCAAAAAATGCACCAGCAGGTAAAGTGATCACCCAAGATGCGAAGATATTGCGAATAACGCCCAAATTAAGTGCGGCAATCCCGCGGGCAAAACCAACGCCAAGTACAGCCCCCACAAGGGTTTGTGTGGTAGAAATAGGTAGCCCTGTGCCTGATGCGACAACAACGGTAATGGCTGTTGCAAATTCAGCAGAAAATCCACGACTTGGGGTCAGATCGGTTATACCACCGCCGATGGTGCCCATTACACGGTAGCCCATTAAGGCTAATCCCAAAACGATACCAAGCGCACCAAGCGGCAAAACCCACCAAGCAATCGCACTTTGAGCGACAATTTCACCGCCACCTTGCACGATTGATACTACGGCAGAAAGAGGCCCGATAGCATTGGCAACGTCATTGGAACCGTGCGCAAATGCCATTGAACAAGCTGTAAGTAACATTAAAATGCTAAATACTTTTTCAACACCACCAAATGTGCCACCTTGTACACGATTTTCAAAAGATTGACTACGGAAATAAAAATAACAAAAAATGATAGAGCAAACACTAATCACAAGAGAGATAAGGAAAGTTTCCATGGTGGAGAGGTGAAGACCAACGTGTTTTAGTCCTTTTGTCATTGTCACGATGCTTAAAATAAAGCTGGTTAGCCCCATATAGTAGGGACCATATTTTTGAGCATTATCTAGCGGTGCATCGGTATCAAAAATCAGCTTTTGGGTGCTAATAAAAATAGCATAAGCGATAATCCCTGAAATAACAGGGGTAATAAACCAACTGCCGACGATACTTTTGACCGTGCCCCATTCCACCGTATGTGCACCGACGGTAACACAGGCAAAGCCAATTAATGCACCAACGATTGAGTGTGTGGTTGACACAGGCCAGCCCATATAGGATGCAATTAAGAGCCAAGCACCAGCAGAGAATAGAGCAGACATCATTCCTAAGATGAGTGTTTGCGGTTCACCAGCAAATAGGGTTGGGTCAATAATACCACTTTTAATGGTTTGCGTTACTTCACCACCAGCCAAATAAGCCCCAGCAAACTCAAATATCATGGCGATGATAATCGCTTGCTTGGCAGTGATTGTGCCAGAGCCAACAGATGTTCCCATCGCATTAGAAACATCGTTTGCACCGATACCGAATGCCATTAAAAGCCCAGCGATAGCAGTTATGATGACAATCATTTGCCCATATTGTGCAATAAATTCCATAACGAGATCCTTGCTTGATACTTACTTATGCTAAGAACGTGCCAACATTAATTCAATGCGTGAACCAACACGTTGTGCTTGGTCAGCCAGTACGCCAATCCATTCAATGATCTTATATAAGAAAATAATATCAACAGGCTTAAACTGATCTTCAATTGCCATTAAAGCACGACGTAATACCACTTGTTGATGATCGGTATCATCTTCGATAGTGTCTAGAGAATTAATCATTTTATTGACAAAATTCAGCTCACGACCTTTAAAGCCAGTTTCCAAGAGCCCTTCCATCTCTTCAATCACTAAATTGACTTGCCGTGCTGCATCAAGGCTACGTTTAACATACACCAAGAAATCGGCTTGCAACGCTTCTGGAATATATAACTGTCTACCAATAACACGCCCTGCAACATCTTTAGCGTAGTTTGCCAGTTTATCTTGTTGGGTGACTAATTCTAATAAATCAGTGCGGTCAACAGGCATAAACAAGCCACGCGGCAAACGTAGGCGAATCTCACGTTTTAATACATCTGCTTCACGCTCAGTCAATGAAATTTTTTCGCGTAATGCTTCTGCTTTTTCCCAATCTTTCGCAAATGATGCCTCAAAAAATGGCTCTAAATAATCACAGCATTCGCGCACTTTTTTGGAATGTTTTTCAAGAGGCTTAAGAGGTGATTGAGCAAAAAGCCCAAGAATATTATTGATTGGCATTGCATAACTCCTTCATTGGGATAAATCACAATTATAATAATGTTGATGGCATTATACCTAAAATAACCTTATTGCGCATTGAAAAATCGCCTATTATCTCATTTCCTGAGAAACCGCACTTTTCATTCGTGGATTAGCACAAATAGACAAAAGGCTGTTATAATCTCAAGTTACATTACACCATTTTAAGGAAATATATGTTGCCTGAAGTTGAAGTTAAACTCCTTGTGAAACCAAATGTCGCAACATTCTTAAGCCAAGCATTAAGCGATTATCGCCTACTTTCTCATACACAAGCCGTGCTTGGTAATTGCTATTATGACAGTGAAGATCACTATTTTTCACGCCATAAAATGGGATTGCGTGTGCGTACAATCAATCAAGCATTTGAGTTAACTTTAAAATTATCAGGTAACGTAACAGGTGGTTTACACCAACGTCCTGAATACACGGTTGCTTTGACGAGTCCAAAGCCTGATCTTGCACGCTTTTCTGTATTTCCAGAATTAACATTGGAACAACCATTGGCAGCCTTGCAGGCGAGCCTACGCGCGATTTTTAGTACAGATTTTTTACGCCAAACCTGGACGGTTGAACTTGGTACTGGCGCGGTGGTGGAAGTTGCACTGGATCAAGGCGAAATTATTGCACACTCTAAGCGTGAATCTATCAGCGAAATTGAGTTTGAGCTTAAGTGCGGTACGATCGATGAACTGCTGGTGTTTGTGTCTCAAATTGCTGCAATTGATGGGGCGCGTTTTGGGCAGGTTAGCAAAGCGGAGCGAGGTTATCAGTTAGCGGGAATTAGCCAAGTGTCGCCAGATCCCATCGTCTTACCACAGGCAATCACATTATCAACCTTGACCGCACTTTTAAGCCAAGAGCTACGTTATATTGATGCCATATTAGTAGATGGGCGGCGATGTGCTTTAGCTGAGCTGACCGCACTTTACCAATTTTGGCAAACGTCGCAGGCAACTATTACGCAGTGCATCGCACAGCAAAGCAAAGTGCGGTTGGAAAACGAACAAATTGAGCACTTTTTTGAGCTGAATACACGGATTTTGAGTAAATTACATGCGATTGCACAGCTTCCAACCGATGCACAACAGGTTGCTTTAGATCATCTGTTTTATTCTCATCTGTGTATGCGTCGTCACCTTTTCTTAATTCAACTGAGCATCGGATAATTATGGCAAAAGCAGCAAAAAAAGCCTATGTGTGCAATGATTGTGGTGCGGAGTATGCACGCTGGCAAGGGCAGTGTGGTGCATGTAAGGCGTGGAATACAATCACTGAGGTACGTATTGCGCCCGCTGTTGCAAAAGGTAGTCGCTTTAGCGGTTATGCAGGCGAACGCACCGCCAAAGTACAACTGCTGTCAGAGATTAGCTTGCAAGAGCTACCTCGCTTTTCGAGTCAATTTAGTGAGCTAGATCGGGTGCTCGGTGGCGGTGTGGTGCCAGGCAGTACTATTTTGATTGGAGGTCACCCTGGTGCGGGGAAAAGTACGCTACTTTTGCAAGTGATGTGTGCATTGTCGCAAAAGATGAAAACGTTGTATGTAACGGGGGAAGAATCACTGCAACAAGTGGCAATGCGAGCCAATCGCTTGGGCTTACCAACAGAACAGCTCAACATGTTGTCAGAAACATCCGTAGAACAAATTTGCGCGATTGCGGATGTCGAAAAGCCGCAGGTGATGGTGATCGACTCCATTCAGGTGATGCACTTGGCAGATATTCAATCTTCGCCAGGCAGTGTGGCACAAGTGCGAGAATGCGCCACGTTTTTAACCCGTTATGCCAAAACGCATCAAGTGGCGATTATTATGGTTGGGCATGTAACCAAAGATGGCACCCTGGCAGGGCCCAAAGTGCTTGAGCATTGTATTGACTGTTCTATTTTATTAGAAGGTGAAGCAGATTCACGCTACCGCACTTTGCGTAGCCAAAAAAATCGCTTTGGGGCAGTGAATGAACTTGGCGTATTTGCTATGACCGAGCAAGGTCTGCGCGAGGTTAAAAATCCATCCGCTATCTTTTTAAGCCGTGGTGAAGAGCAAACGCCAGGCAGTTCCGTAATGGTGATTTGGGAAGGGACCCGCCCCTTATTAGTGGAAATTCAAGCATTGGTTGATCATTCTATGCTCGCCAATCCTCGGCGTGTTGCAGTGGGGCTTGAACACAATCGCTTGGCGTTATTATTAGCGGTATTACATCGCCATGGCGGTTTGCAAATGTCGGATCAAGATGTCTTTGTTAATGTGGTGGGCGGGGTAAAAGTGACCGAAACAGGGGCTGATTTAGCACTACTTTTAGCACTGATTTCCAGTTTCCGCAATCGTCCCTTGCCACAGGATTTGGTGGTGTTTGGCGAAGTTGGGCTTGCGGGAGAAATTCGCCCCGTAGCAAGCGGGCAAGAGCGAATTAGCGAAGCGGCAAAGCACGGTTTTCGTCGTGCGATAGTCCCTTTTGCGAATAAACCGAAAAGTGCGGTTGCCAATATGCAGGTTTTTACCGTGAAAAAATTAAGTGATGCCATTGACGTGTTGGATAATTTTTAAGGAACAGCATGGCAGATCATTATAAAACTCAGCTTGACCGCACTTTTAGCCCTGATGGCATACTTGCTCAGCATATTCAAGGTTTTCAACCTCGCGTTGAGCAAACCACAATGGCAAGTGCGGTTGGTGAGGCGATCGTGGCGCAATCGCAGTTAGTGATTGAAGCGGGTACTGGCACAGGAAAAACATTTGCCTATTTAGTGCCAGCCATGTTATCGGGTAAAAAAACAATCATTTCCACGGGATCAAAAAACTTACAAGATCAGCTCTATAAACGTGATTTACCGACTATTCAAAAGGCATTGCAATACAGTGGTAAATTAGCCTTATTAAAAGGGCGCAGTAATTATCTTTGTCTTGAACGCTTAGATAAATTAATCGCCGAAGGTGTGCTAGGTGATCGCAGCGTATTGACCGATTTACATCGTGTGCGTAAATGGCAAGCAGAAAGCCATAGTGGTGATTTGAGCGAGTGCAGAGCCCTTGCGGAAGATAGTCCATTATTACCACAATTAACGAGCACTGCAGAAAGTTGCCTTGGCTCAGACTGCCCACAATATAAAGAGTGCTATGTCGTTAAAGCACGCAAAAAAGCACTTGAGGCTGATTTAGTGGTAGTTAATCACCACCTTTTTTGTGCAGACATGGCGGTGAAAGAGGGTGGTTTTGGGGAGTTAATTCCCAATGCAGATATTGTCATTTTCGATGAAGCTCATCAATTACCCGATATTGCCAGTCACTATTTTGGACAGTCGATCAGTTCGCGGCAATTATTTGATTTATGTCGTGATACAACCCTGTGCTATCGCACTGAATTGAAAGATGCAAAGCAGCTTGCTACGGCCTCGGATCATATGCAAAAAATGGTGCAGGATTTTCGCTTATTGTTGGGGG
Organism: Spirabiliibacterium falconis; assembly: GCF_014885015.1. Classification (GTDB taxonomy): domain Bacteria; phylum Pseudomonadota; class Gammaproteobacteria; order Enterobacterales; family Pasteurellaceae; genus Spirabiliibacterium; species Spirabiliibacterium falconis. Next base: position 59,223 of record NZ_JABMIJ010000006.1, read on the forward strand.
AAGGCAATGTGCGAGGCAATTTGCGTGAATTTTTACACGCAAGCGAGGCGCAAAGTGCGGTTGCGACATTGTCAGATAATCTGGTATTTCTGCGTGATGTTGTTAAAACCCATTTAGGGCGAAGCCCGACAATAGACAGTATTTATGAGCGTATCAATGAGATTATTATTACGCTAGAACGGATATGCCACACTGAACAAACAGGGTATTGCTATTGGTTTGAAACATTTAATCGCCATTTCACATTACATATCACACCGTTAACCGTCGCGGAAAAATTTGGACAGCAACTTCAGGAGCACGCTGCGGCATGGATTTTTACATCGGCCACCTTAGAGGTAGGAGGGCGATTTGACTTTTTCTGTCAACGAATGGGCATTACTCACGCCACTGAAATTGTATTGAGCTCACCTTTTGATTATCAAAAACAGGCAATGCTCTGTGTGCCCCGATTTTTGCCTGCCAGTAATCAACGCAATACGGCTAACAGACTCGGCGAAATGCTACAAGATGTTATTGAAAGCAATCAGGGAAGGTGTTTTTTGCTTTGCACCTCATATCAAATGATGCGTGATTTAGCCGATTTTTTGCGTGAAAATAGCCAATTAAATGTATTATGCCAAGGGCAAATGAGTAAAATTGAGTTATTACGTCAATTTTCATGCCAATCCAACAGCGTATTGGTGGCAACCGCCAGTTTTTGGGAGGGGATTGATGTGCGAGGTGACAGCCTATCGCTGGTCATCATCGACAAATTGCCGTTTACGGCACCCGATGAACCTCTACTCAAAGCACGCATTGAAGATTGCCGTTTGCGTGGAGGTGACCCGTTTTATGATATACAATTACCAAGTGCGGTTATCACCTTAAAGCAAGGCGTTGGGCGGTTAATTCGAGATATGAATGATCGTGGCGTGATTATTATTTGTGATAGCCGCTTGGTGATGCGACCTTACGGGCAAACCTTTATTAAAAGTTTGCCGAATGCAAAGCGCACACGCGATTTGGCGAAAGCAAAACAGTTTTTAATGCAGACAAGAGAATAATATGACAACATTACTGGCACTGGATACGGCAACAGAAGCATGCTCGGTTGCACTGCTATATCGTGGCGACATCATTAGCCTTGATGAGCTGAGTCCCAAAGCACATACTCAGCGCATTTTGCCTATGGTGGATGCGATTTTGGCACAAGCGGGCATCGGGCTAAATTCAGTAGATGGTTTAGTTTATGGACGTGGACCAGGAAGTTTCACTGGGGTACGCATTGGATGTGGTATTGCACAAGGGTTGGCATTAGGTGCGGATCTGCCTGTGATTGGCGTGTCTAATCTTACTGTAATGGCACAAGCAGCGTATCAAAAGTGCGGTGCGAAAACCGCACTTTGTGCCATTGATGCACGCATGGGGGAGGTGTATTTCTCCGTTTTGCAACATCAAGCACTCGAGATTGCGGGTCAGCGATATGCTCATTGGCATCCGATTGTGAATGAATGTGTATTACCGCCAGAGCAAGTGATTGCTCAATGTGAAGCATTGGATTTGGGATCGGCAAACTGTGTGGGTACAGGTTGGGAGGCGTATCCTAGATTATCGCAACTCTGCCAAAGTGCGGTTGAAATCACACTTCCATCTGCACAATATATGTTGCCGTTGGCACAAGCGGCGTGGGCGAAAAAGCACACACACACAGCACTGGATATTGAACCTGTGTATATCCGCAATCAAGTAACATGGAAAAAATTACCAGGTAGGGAGTAGGGAGACATTATGAAATGGAAAATGGCAGTTATTGCATTATCAACGGTTGTACTTAACGCATGCCAACTTGCACCGCAAGGACTGGAGCGTGGCGAGCATACATTAATTAGTTTTGAGACGCTAGCTGACGCAAACAGTCAATGTCAATGTGTCAACGTACGTTTAGGGGGGAAGGTAATTAGTGCAAAAGCCCTTGCAAATGGGCGAAGTGAGCTTGAAGTGTTGAGTTTACCCGTAGATAAATTCAGTGCTAAGCCAATTCCACAAGCCCATAGTAATGGCCGATTTATTGCACAGATACCGCACTTTATCGATCCATTAAGCATTAAAGATCACTATATTACAGTCAAAGGCGTATATAGTGGGCAACGCAAAGGCAAAATTGATGAAGCAGATTATGCGTATCCTGTTATCGTGGCGGATAAGTTTCATCAATGGCAGACCTATGTTGAATATTATAATGATGAAGATCCTTGGTATGGCGTGCGTTCACCGTTTTTCTTATCTGGCGGATTTTTAGATTTACCCGTGATAAAAACGCGGATTGCATTGCAATAATACGATTAACTTGTTATAAAACCTAAAAAAGAATGGATAACAATTATGGAAAAAATTTGGTTTGATAATTACCCACCAGATGCGGAACGTGAGATTAAAACGGATAAATACCGCACTTTGCTTGATATGTTTGATACCGCTGTGCGTGAACGCCCTGATCAAGCCGCTTACATCAACATGGGAAAGGTCTTAACGTGGCGCAAGCTTGAAGAACGCTCTCGTGCGTTTGCAGCGTATTTGCAAAATGAGCTGAAATTACAACAAGGTGACCGCGTGGCATTGATGATGCCCAACTTATTGCAATACCCCATTTCCCTGTTTGGCGTGTTACGAGCAGGTCTCATTGTAGTGAATGTCAATCCGCTTTATACACCGCGTGAATTAGCACATCAATTACAAGATAGCGGAGCGAAAGCGATTGTTGTCGTGTCCACTTTTGCCGCAACACTTGAAAGTGTTGTAAAAGAGACCGAGGTCAAACATGTTATTTTAACGCGCATGGGCGATCAACTGTCGTTTGGTAAACGTAATTTGGTAAACTTTGTTGTTAAATACATCAAAAAATTAGTACCAAAATATAAATTACCTGGTGCGGTTACGTTTCGCGAAGTGTTGCGCATAGGCAAATTTCGTCAATATGTACAACCAGTGGTTCAGCCTGATGATCTGGCATTTTTACAATATACGGGTGGTACAACGGGCGTGGCTAAAGGTGCGATGCTTAGCCATAAAAATATTTTAACAAATATTTTCCAAGCCAAATGGGTTGCAGAGCCATTTTTGCGTAATTCGCCGCACCGAGAAGCCATTATCGCGTTGCCACTTTACCACGTATTTGCCCTTACCGTGAATTGTCTGCTGTTTGTAGAGCTCGGCTTAACAGGCATTTTGATCACCAATCCGCGCGATATTAATGGTTTTGTGCGTGAATTAAAACGCCATCCATTTGTGGCGATAACTGGTGTGAATACGCTTTATAATGCTTTATTAAATAACGAAAACTTCCGAGAATTGGATTTTTCTTCTCTATTATTAACCGTAGCGGGCGGTATGTCGGTCAATCAATCGGTGGCACAACGTTGGCACAAACTGACAGGTACTAATATCATAGAAGGTTATGGTATGACCGAATGCTCTCCGCTAATTGCGGCTTGCCCACCGCACTCGAAAGAGCATAACGGGAATATTGGCGTGCCTGTGCCAAATACAGACATCAAGATCGTTGATGAAAATGGTCATGAAGTGGGTATCGGTGTACGGGGTGAACTGTGGGTCAAAGGTGACCAAGTGATGAAAGGCTATTGGCAACGCCCAGAAGCTACGGCAGAGGTGCTACAAGATGGCTGGATGGCAACGGGCGATATTGTCGTGATGGGAGAAGATCACAATCTCAAAATCGTCGATCGCAAGAAAGATATGATCAATGTATCAGGCTTTAATGTGTTTCCCAATGAAATTGAAGATGTGGTGATGCTCAATTATAAAGTCGCTGAAGTGGTGGCTATTGGTGTGCCTGATGCGCACAGTGGTGAAAAAGTGAAAATTTTCGTGGTTAAACGTGATGACAGTCTAACGCAAGATGAATTGCGCGCACACTGCCGTCAACATTTAACAGGCTATAAAGTGCCACGAGAAATAGAATTCCGTCTCGAATTGCCAAAGAGCAATGTTGGCAAAATTCTTCGCCGTGTTGTGCGTGATGAAGAGCTCGCAAAATTTGCACAGACTGAAGCTCAACATGATTAAACTTGCACCACAGCCTGATGTTATATGGGTGGACAGTAATGAGACGCTGCTAGAAATCTGCCAAAGTGCGGTTAAACACAGCGTGATTGCGCTTGATACAGAGTTTATCCGCACGCGTACGTTTTATCCGCAGTTGGGCTTGATCCAACTCTATGATGGTGAAACGCTCGCACTGATTGATCCGTTGGCGATCAGTGATTTTTCACCATTCACCTCATTGCTGAAAAATCCTCAGGTGCTTAAAGTGTTGCATGCGTGCAGTGAAGATTTAGAGGTGTTTGCACATTATTTCAAGCAACAACCACACCCCATGATTGATACGCAAATTGTGGCGGATTTTATGGGATTTGGTGGCTCAACAGGCTTTGCCAAATTAATTGAACACTATTTTTCCATTACCTTAGATAAAGGGGCATCACGCACGGACTGGCTAGCACGTCCACTTAGTGCTGAACAGCTGCGTTATGCTGGTGCGGATGTCTATTATCTTTTGCCTCTCTTTGTGCAAATGCGGGAAACACTGCCTGCAAAATGGAAAAGTGCGGTATTTGAAGAGAGTTCGTACTTAATAGAGAAATCCATGCAGGCGGTGAATCCAGAGCAGGCCTATCTTAGCATTGGTAATGCGTGGCGTTTAAAGAATGAACAATTACTAGCATTAAAATTGCTAGCACAATGGCGTTTTAACTTGGCAATGCGCAATGATATTGCGCTGAATTTTATCATCAAAGAAACCGCACTTTTTCAGGCTGCACAAGCGATGATTAAACAGCCATCGGCATTGGCGGCGTTTGATGTCCATCCGCAAACCATTCGTCGCTATGGCAAAAAAATTGTGCAGTTGATCGCACAAGCACAAAAAGCATCTGCAGAAAGTTATCCGCCAGCCATCGTACAAATTGCAACGCAAGCAAGTTATAAAAAACGCATGAAATTTATGCAGCAACAACTTGCAGCTATTACACCAGAGAATATTACCAAAGAACGTCTTGGCAGTCGCAAGTTATTGCACCAACTGATTAAGTGGCGTTGGTATAATCCTGATCAAACCTTACCGCAACCACGTTTATTGCAGGGGTGGCGGCAGCCGTTTGGGGAGGCATTGCTTGTGAGCTACGATATTGCTGAGGCAGCAGGGGCTATTTAACGGGCGCACCTTTAAGTAATTTACGTACCCAAGTGCGGTTGGGATTTAGGGCTAACAGCAATGACTGTGCTAATGGCATCGGTTCATTGGCGATTAGCGAGGCTAAACATTCCCCTAATAGTGGTGCACTGGTCAATCCGCGTGAGCCGAGTGCACCTAACAAATATAGATGAGGATAATGCGCAGCAGTTTCAATCGGTTGTTTGCGGCGACGCAGATTAAACAGATTGGCATAGTCGGATACCAGACGTTCGAAGTGCGGTACATTGCCCATAATCGGCAGCCGCTCACGCGTGCCACAGCGCACGCCTACATTACCTTGCATGGTTGATATATCAATTGCGTGCGCCCATGGCTGGGGGATATTGTTGACCAAGCGCGCTTTATTTTCCAACTGCTCTTGTATCGAAAAATAACACTCTGTATTGTCACGCACATGGCTTGCGCCAAGGCAGTGTTGCCCCGCCTGATTGCGGGGAGTTAGATAGCCGTCAAAGCAGAGAACAGCCTTTAAATTATCCAGTGCGGAATGTGTAGAGATGTAGCTGACTTGCCCACGAACAGGGTAAAGAGGAAGTTTTGCTGTCTGGGGAAATTGCGTGATGTTATGTCCACCAGCGAGGATTACGCACTCGTGTGTAAATGTGTGGTCGCCAGCGGATAATTGCCAGCAATTATGTTGTTTACTCTCTATATGGGTAATGTGTGTATTGGTAATGATCTTGACACCGCACTTTTTAAGATAACGCTCACCTTGCTGCATTAATTGACGTGGTGAAAGCCAACCTGCTTCGGGGATAAATCCCCCGTCGTGTGGAATATCAACTCCACAAAGTGCGGTTAACTCCTGTGCGGTTTTGAGTTCAAAAAAGGGAGGATGCCAATGTGCGGCAATATTAGCCAACTTGCGTTTTACCTTACAGTTGTAAGCACAAAGTGCCACGCCATGCCAACCTTGTTCAATTTCACCCAGTTGTTCGGTTAAGTCTGGCAAGATTGCTTTAGCATAGAGAAAACTGTGCGCATAAATCTCACAATTACGGCGATCATCATCGCTTAATTGCGGATAAAGAGCCCCTTGTTCATTGCTTGACGCACTTTGACCCAATGCCTCGTCTTGGCAATATAAGGTTACATTCATCCCGCGCTTTATACAGGCAAGAGCGGTAAATAAACTCGCTACACCACCGCCAATGATGGCAATATCCGTGATGTGGTTTGCAGGTGAATATGCGAACCATGGATATGCAACAGAAGCGGTATTCTCTGTGTGTTTCCAGCCGATCAGCATTTCACGTTTATGAGCGAAGCCTTTACGTTTGCTAACGTTAAACCCCACATTTTCTAACCCTAACCGCACTTTGCTCGCTGCAGTAAAGGTGGAAAATGTCGTGTCTTTGTGGCTAAGGCGTGCCATGTGTTGATAAAGCGACTCGCTCCACATTTCAGGATTTTTACTGGGTGCAAAACCGTCTAAAAACCAGGCATCAATGCGTCCTTGCTGATAATCGCCGAGTTCTGGCAGATGGGTATGAATATCACCAAGCCACAGATCCAGTGTGATTGCATTACCAAAATGACGACGATGACAGCCAGCAATGGGCGTTTTAATCCAGCGTTGTTGTAGCATAGTAGCCAATGCGTTAAGCTCGGGAAAATGTGCTAGCGCGTGTGTGAGCATGGTCTGCGAAAGGGGATATTTCTCAAATGATATAAAAAATAACCGTTGTAGAACTGCACTTGGGTATTGTGTGCGGAACTGTTCGAATAATTGCCAACAAGCAAGAAAATTAAGACCTGTTCCGAAACCTGTTTCAGCAATCACAAAGTGCGGTTTATCCCACGTTTTCCAACGTTCAAATAAATTGTTGCCTTCTAAAAATACATAGCGTGACTCAGCAAGCCCTTGTGAGGGCATAAAATAAATATCGTCAAATTGTTCTGAATACGGGGTATTTTGCGCATCAAGGGTAATGCGTGCAAATTCAATGTTATCTGCCATGGCATGATTTTCCTTTTTCTTTTATTGTAGTCATAGTTAAGGTGAAAATGCGACCGCTAAATGTACTTTTTTGTTTAAAAAATAAGCATAAAAAGAATTCGTTTTTCTGAAAAGCGTGATAATACTTGCAATGTTTTTATTTTATAGTAATTTATTCAGTCAACAGTTGTACTCTGAAATAATTCAACCATACGTTAAAATAGAAAGGGTTAAACATGAAAAGAGCAGTGATTACAGGTTTTGGCATTATTTCGAGCATTGGCAATAATGCACAAGAGGTGCTTGATTCTCTTCAACAGGGCAGATCAGGTATTCGTGCGATGCCAGAATTCGCCGAAATTGGTATGCGTAGCCAAATCGCCGGTACGTTAAAAATTGAGCCAAAAGATCTGATTGACCGTAAAATTATGCGCTTTATGGGAGATGCGGCAGCATATGCTTACCTTTCTATGCAAGAAGCGATTAATAGCGCGGGTCTAAATGAAGCACAAGTATCCAATGAGCGAACTGGACTTGTCGTCGGGGCAGGGGCAGGATCGCCACACAATCAAATTGTTGCCGCCGATGCTATGCGCGGACCACGGGGTGTTAAAGCAATAGGACCTTACGCAGTGACGAAAACCATGGCATCCAGTGTTTCAGCATGCCTTGCAACCCCATTTAAAATTAAAGGTGTGAATTATTCTATTAGCTCAGCGTGTGCGACATCAGCGCACTGTATAGGTCATGCGGTTGAATTGATCCAACTTGGCAAACAAGATGTGGTGTTTGCAGGTGGCGCAGAAGAGTTAGCTTGGGAATGCGCGTGCGAGTTTGATGCAATGGGGGCATTGTCAACAAAATATAACGATACGCCAGAGCTTGCTTCACGAACCTATGATGCCGATCGTGATGGATTTGTTATTTCTGGTGGCGGCGGTATTGTTGTGGTAGAAGAGCTTGAGCATGCACTCGCTCGTGGTGCTACAATTTATGCAGAAATTGTTGGCTATGGCGCATCATCAGATGGTTATGATATGGTTGCGCCAAGCGGTGAGGGGGCTGTACGTTGTATGCGTCAGGCGATGGCAAATTTAGATACGCCTGTGGATTATTTAAATGTACATGGTACATCAACCCCAGTGGGCGATGTGAAAGAGCTCGAAGCCGTGCGTGAGCTTTTTGGGGAAAATACGCCAGCGATTTCTGCGACCAAAGCCATGACGGGGCATGCGCTGGGTGCCGCTGGTGTGCATGAGGCAATTTATTCCTTGCTTATGCTCAATCATGATTTTATTGCACCAAGTATTAATATCAACACCCTAGATGAGAAAGCTCAGGGAATGAACATTATCACTGAGCCTAAAACAGGCGTAAAACTGAATACGGTAATGTCGAATAGTTTTGGATTCGGCGGCACGAATGCAACGTTAGTGTTTAAACGGTTTGAGTAAGTTTTTTTAATAGATTTGCCCGCCAATGTGCGGGCTTTTTGTTTTAAATGGAACAAAAATCAAGTAAACTGATACCGCACTTTTGTGATGGGAAATACTATGTCTAAGAAAAATAATAAAGCGTTAGATGCCACCGACATTAAAATTTTGCAAGAGTTACAGCAAAATGGCAAAATTTCGAATATTGACCTCTCGAAAAAAGTTGGGCTTTCACCAACGCCGTGCCTAGAACGCGTACGTCGCTTAGAGAAGCAAGGCATTATTATGGGGTATCGTGCACTGCTCAATCCCGATTTGCTGGATTCACCGCTATTGGTGATCGTGGAAATTACCCTCGTGCGTGGCAAGCCAGACGTGTTTGAAGAATTTAATCAAGCTGTTCAAAAATTAGATGAGATCCAAGAATGTTTTCTTGTATCGGGTGATTTTGATTATCTCCTAAAAACACGCGTACCCGATATGGCGGCTTATCGTCAACTACTCGGTACAACGCTTCTGCGTCTACCTGGGGTGAATGATACTCGCACCTATGTGGTCATGGAAGAAGTGAAAAAAAGTAATCTGATTCAAATTAAAGCAAAGGCAAAAGCAGAGTAGATTATGATTCAAGGATTCAAACCGTCATACAGTGCAAAGCATTATGTTGTCGAACTCATTTTAGGACTCTGCGTACTGTTTGGTGTTTATTTAATTATTGCGTGGTCAAGTTATAGTGCATTCGATAACGCATGGACTGTCGCGAGCCCGCAGCAAGATACATTGAATAAAGCCGGTCATTTTGGTGCGTTGTGCATTGATATTCTATTTGCCTTATTTGGCACATTGGCGAATTTTCTTCCGTTTGTATTCGTTATTTCAGCTATATTATTGCTACGTAATCGCTGGAAAAATAATTTCAGTAAAAGCCGAATAGCGGTGCGAATGTTGGGGTTTGCACTATTAATGTGTGGCTTAACCGCACTTTCCGCGTTACTGTTCTCGAACAGTGAAATTCACCTTGCCGGTGGCGTATTAGGTGCTGTTTTAGTCAAGACTCTTTACCCAAGTTTAGGCATGTTTGGCACCTTTATGTTGGCATTTTGTGTCGCAGTGGTTGGGTTTATCTTGAGTGCAGGAATGTCATTGGTGATGTTGTTGGTGAGCGGTTATCATTGGCTCACAGCAAAATACGATGATGAAAAAACACCTGAACGTGAGCTTGACCCGCTATTTATGCCATCTGAACCTATCATGATAAATACTCCCGAAGAAAATGTGCAGGATAGAGAGGATCACGATTGCACTACGACACAAAGTGCGGTTGAACTCACACCGTTACCGCCTATTACACAAACGCCTATTGTGCAAAAACCGGATGTGATAGATTTTTCACAAGAGGAGGTTACCGCAGAAGAGATCGTGTTACCGACGGTATCGATGCCACCCTCTATTCGTCCAATGAGCGAAATTGCGCAAAATGTGGTAGAACCTGATGTGAAAAACGATCTATTTGATCTGGATTTACCAGATGAAATAGCACAAAGTGCGGTTGAAGATGAGCTATTTGACCCAACCACCGCCGATCTTGCTAAAGCGTTTGCTGAGCAAGAACAACAAAAAGCGCAAGAGTTGCGTGAACGAGCTAAAGCCATAGGTGCAGAAGCTGAATTGGCGAAAATTCAAGCCCATGAGCAAGCCTTACAGCCGCCACAATATAAAGATTATGCGGCGCACGGCACGCTAATCCATCCGTTATTGCAAAATTCCATGCCAAGCAAAAAAGCCAAACCAAGCACTGCATTGCCAACATTGGATTTGCTTGAGCCGACTAAAGTACAAAATTTATCCGTTGATAAAAGTGATATTCACGCCACCTCCGCACGCATTGAGCAGCAGTTGGCGAATTTCCGCGTGAAAGCGCAAGTGAAAGACGTACTGGTTGGGCCTGTGGTTACGCGCTATGAAATTGAGCTTGAGCCAGGTGTGAAAGCGGCTAAAGTGTCAGGCTTAGACAGTGACTTAGCACGCGCCTTGATGTTCCCTGCAATTCGTATTGCCGAGGTCATTCCAGGCAAGCCATATATCGGAATTGAAACACCAAATAAACACCGTCAAACCGTAGGCTTAAGAGAGGTGTTTGATAGCACACAATTTAGAGAAAGTAACGCTATTTTGCCTATGGCACTGGGCAAAGACATTAGCGGCGAGCCTGTGGTGGTAGATTTGGCGAAAATGCCGCACTTGCTGGTGGCAGGTGCCACGGGGTCGGGTAAATCAGTTGGTGTGAACAGCATGATTTTAAGCCTACTGTATAAACGCAAGCCAGAAGACGTGCGAATGATTATGATTGACCCGAAAGTGGTGGAGCTTTCCATTTATCAAGATATACCGCACTTATTAACCCCGGTTGTAACGGATATGAAAAAAGCGGCGAATGCACTGCGTTGGTGTGTGGACGAAATGGAGCGACGCTATCAACTTCTTTCTGCGCTGTATGTGCGGAATATCGAAGGCTTTAATGACAAAATTAAACAAGCTGAACAGATGCAAATGCCAATTCCAAATCCAATTTGGAAGCCGCGTGATAGCATGGACAGCGCACCACCGCCATTAGAAAAAATGAGTTATATTGTGGTGGTGGTTGATGAGTTTGCTGATTTGATGATGGTGGCGGGCAAACAGGTGGAAGAGCAGATTGCACGCTTGGCACAAAAAGCCCGTGCGGTAGGTATTCACTTAATTTTAGCAACCCAACGCCCATCCGTTGATGTGATTACAGGTCTGATTAAAGCCAACGTCCCAAGTCGGATAGCCTTTACAGTGGCGAGTAAAATCGACTCTCGTACCATCTTAGATTGTGGCGGTGCAGAAGCCTTGTTAGGACGTGGGGATATGCTTTACGCAGGGCCAGGCACATCGGAGCTGGTGCGGATTCACGGCGCATTTATGACCGACAGCGATGTGCAAAATGTGGCAGATGACTGGCGAGCACGCGGAAAACCGCAATATCTTGATGAGATTACGGTTTCACAAGAAGATGAGGAAACACAAAGTGCGGTCGGTGGCAGTGATGAAGAGCTTGATGAACTGTTTGATAGTGTAGTGGAATTTGTGCTGAACACAGGTACCATTTCAATCTCATCCATTCAGCGGAATTTCAAGCTTGGTTTTAACCGTGCTGCGCGGATTGTGGATCAAATGGAAGCGCAGGGGATTGTTTCTGCCCCCTCTAACGGGAAACGTGAAATTTTAGCCCCACGTCATGAAACATAAGAAACTTAAAAGCCAAAGTGCGGTCTAAAGGGTACGCATTTAACGAGAGGACAGTTATGAGATTATTCAACAAAGCCGTGTTAATGTTGGCTATTGGTGCGATTTCAAGCACCGCATTGGCAGATGCCGCAGGGGATTTACAACAACGCCTATCACAAGTGTCATCGTATAAAGCCGATTTCACCCAACGTGTCAGCACGGCACAAGGAAAATTGGTGCAAGAAGGTAGCGGCAAATTTCAAGTCAAACGCCCAAATTTGTTCCGTTTAGACACCAAAACACCACAAGAAACGCAGATCGTGGCAGATGGAAAAACGCTATGGTACTACGATCCTTTTGTGCAACAGGTTACTGCGAAAAAAGCAGCTGATGCCATTGTGAATACGCCTTTTATTTTGCTGACCACTAATGACCCAGCAAAATGGCAGCAGTACCAAGTCAGCCAACAGGGGGATAATTTTACATTGGTACCGAAAGCGAAAAATAGCAATATCAAACAATTCCAAATTCGTATTGATAGTAATGGATTATTAAAAAATTTCAGCACCATTGAGCAAGATGGGCAGACAAATTTGTATCAATTACGAAATATCAATAACTTACCGATTGAGGCGAGTGTATTTAGTTTTAAAGTACCAAAAGGAGTTGAGTTAGACGATCAACGCTAACCTAAGTGCGGTGATGAGTAATTTAACGTTTGATTTTGCTTCTGATTTTCGCCCATTAGCGGCGAGAATGCGCCCTGAAACGCTAGATCATTACTATGGGCAAGAACATTTACTTGCCCAAGGAAAACCCTTACGTCGAGCTATTGAGGCGGGGCATATTCACTCTATGATTTTGTGGGGACCGCCAGGTACAGGTAAAACCACGTTGGCAGAGATTATGGCGCAACGCATTAATGCGGAAGTGGAGCGTATTTCGGCTGTTACATCAGGTGTGAAAGAGATTCGTGCTGCAATTGAAAAAGCACAACAAAACCACACTTATGATAAACGCACGATTTTATTTGTTGATGAGGTTCACCGCTTTAATAAAAGCCAGCAAGACGCTTTTTTACCTTATATTGAAGATGGCACCATCATCTTTATTGGAGCAACAACTGAAAACCCGTCATTTGAGCTTAATAGTGCGATTTTATCCCGTGCACGTGTGTATCGCCTGAAGGGATTAGATCGTCAAGCCATTATTCATATACTTGAACACGCTCTCGCCGATGAAAAGTGCGGTTATGGAAGGCGGAGTATTGCATTAGACGAAAATCTACTTGGGATGCTGGCAGACTACGTTAATGGGGATGCTCGTCTTGCACTTAATTGTTTAGAATTAATGTTGGATATGGCAGATGAGTGTAATGGCGCAACACCGTTGACGGTCCAGTTATTGAGCGATGTACTCGGTGAACGTCAAGCACGCTTTGATAAGCAAGGGGATCGCTATTATGATCTCATTTCTGCATTGCATAAATCTGTGCGAGGTTCTGCGCCCGATGCCGCACTTTATTGGTATGCCCGCATTATCACAGCAGGCGGTGATCCGCTTTATGTTGCACGTCGCCTACTTGCGATCGCATCAGAGGATGTGGGCAATGCGGATCCGCGGGCAATGCAGGTAGCACTTGCTGCGTGGGATTGCTTTACGCGTGTCGGTGCATATGAAGGGGAGCGTGCGATTGCACAAGCAATAGTCTATCTTGCGGTCGCACCGAAGAGTAATGCTGTGCATACCGCATTTAATGCAGCAAAACAGTACGCCATAGATAACCCTGATTTTGATGTGCCTGAACATTTACGCAATGCGCCAACCAAATTGATGAAAGAACTGGGTTTTGGGGCAGAATACCGCTATGCGCATCATGAAGAAAATGCCTATGCCGCAGGCGAAAACTATTTCCCACCCGAGTTGGCAGATACACAATATTACTTTCCAACGGAACGCGGTATGGAAGCTAAAATCAAGCAAAAGCTGGATTGGCTCAAATCCCTCGATCATAACAGCGAAATAAAACGCTACTCAAAATAAAACCGCACGTTAAAGTGCGGTTTTTCCGTTGATAATTACTTCACTTGGCTACCAATGACACCGCCAAGAGCGGCACCGCCGAGCGTTGCACCTGTGCTATTCCCAATGACATTGCCAGCTACGCCACCGATTGCGGCACCTACAGCGGTATTTTTTTGTTGCTGGTTCATGTTAGAACAGGCTGTTAAAAATACAAATGCAGCAACCATAGTTATTGTTTTTAATATGCTTTTTTTCATAGAGCCTCCTTTTTTGTGTTAATCCAATCCTACACAACTCGTAATAAAAAAGCAAATAGGCGAAAAAAACCGCACATGAATGTGCGGTTTTCTCGTGGTTATTTTATTTCACAATGACTTTGGCAAAGCGGCGTTTGCCCACTTGATAAATCGCCGTCGAGGTGCTGATGATAAGTTTGCTATCATCAACTTTTTTACCATCAATTTTCACGCCACCTTGTTTTACCATACGAATTGCCTCGGAAGTGGACTCGACTAGACCAGCATCTTTTAATAAATTTGCTAGTGGTAGTTCACCTTCAAAGGTGAATTCAGGCATTTCATCAGGCATTGCACCTTTTTGGAAGCGGTTGATAAAGTTTTGTTCCGCTTGAGTGGCGGCAGCTTCGTCGTGAAAGCGCGCAACAATCTCTTTGGCGAGTAGCACTTTCACATCGCGTGGATTTTTGCCGTTTTCAACCGCACTTTTGAGTTCCGCGATCTCTTGTAATGGGCGGAAAGAGAGCAAGTCATACCAACGCCACATTAACGTATCGGAAATTGACATCACTTTGCCGAACATCTCATCGGGGGCTTCACTTACGCCAATGTAATTGCCCAGCGATTTAGACATTTTTTTCTCGCCGTCCAATCCTTCTAACAGGGGTAATGTGATCGCCACTTGTGGCTTGTGCCCAGCGGATTTCTGTAGTTCACGCCCCACAAGCAGGTTGAATTTTTGGTCTGTTCCCCCCAGTTCCACATCCGCTTCAAGGGCGACGGAGTCATAGCCTTGCAACAGCGGATAGATAAATTCATGGATTGCGATAGGTTGTTGATTAGAAAAACGTTTTTTGAAGTCATCACGTTCAAGCATACGTGCTACGGTGTAACTTGAAGCAAGACGAATCATCCCTTCGGTGCCAAGTTCCGCCAGCCAGTGTGAGTTGAATACCACTTTGGTTTTTGCAGGGTCAAGAATTTTGAAAATTTGCTCTTTGTAGGTTTCTGCATTGCGTAACACATCTTCCCGTGTGAGCGGAGGGCGAGTGGTGCTTTTGCCAGTAGGATCACCCACCATGCCCGTAAAATCGCCAATTAAAAAATAAATTTCATGCCCAAGTTGTTGAAATTGACGTAATTTATTTAAAACGACCGTATGTCCAAGATGGATGTCTGGGGCGGTTGGATCTGCACCTAATTTGATTTTTAGTGGGCGATTTTCTTTCAGTTTTTCAATCAAATCCGCCTCAGATAAAATTTCTTCAACGCCGCGTTTTAGTTCGGCAAGCACCGTGTTTAACTCCGTCATATTTTTTGCTCTTATTTTATTTCAAATGAAAAATATTATAGGGATAAATCGTCAAAGATAAAGCCTTTCTCATCATTTGGATGGAAAATAGGCAAAAAAAAGCCTCTTTGTGGGGAAGAGGCATAAGTGTTGGAGTGATTATTTTTTATCTTATCGTTATCTAGCGAAATTAATAATAATGATTATCATTTAAATTTAAAACCGAAATTACATTTTTTTACACTTTACCAAATAATTGGCAACGTGTGGGTGAGTGTTATGCTATGTGGAACCGCACTTTGACGTTCAAACTCGGCTTTTAGGCAATAGATCTCAACCCCTGCTTGATGAGCTGCATAGAGCAGTTGTGCGTATTTTGTATCAATGGTTTGCTTGGCGAAAAATTGGGTAATGCCCGAGTGCAGTGCGGCATACACAATCGCAGCACGAGCACCCTGGCGTTGAATTGCCATCAGTTCTCGCAAATGTTTTTGCCCACGGATGGTTTGTGTATCAGGAAATAAGCCCGCTCCCATTAGTGCATTGACCGCACTTTGCGCTGTGCTAAGTAACGTGACCGATTTGACTTCCACATAGCAATCAGGTTGCGTTTTCTGCTGTAACAAAAAATCAATGCGGCTGTTTTCTTGCCCGTATTTCACTTCAGGTTGAATATGCGTGTAGTGTGCAAGCTCAGATAACATCGCACTTTGCAGGGCTTCGTGCACCAGTGTATTAGCCCGTGTTGTATTGACGCAAATCATCTCGCCATTGGGCTTCTCTGTGAGTTCCCAAGTGTGGGGATACTTTCGTTTTGCATTATCGGAGGTGGAAAACCATACACGATCGCCTTCGTCAGCACAGCCTGTCATGGCACCTGTGTTCGGACAATGCAAGGTTAATTGTGTGCCATCGGGCAGTTGCACATCAGCTAAAAAACGCTTATAGCGGCGTAGCAGTGTGGCAGATTGCAAGGGGGGTAAAAGCATCGTATTCCTCAGTAAAAGTGCGGTTGAGTAGTTATTTTAACCTGAAGTGAGATCTATGGCGATTTTTTTGAAAAAATTTAGCCAAATGTCAGTTAAAAAATGATAAAGTTACTAACGAATTTTCTGTGTATTGCAGTGATGTCATAACGCCGAAAAGATAAGCAAGTCGGCGTGATTAGGGTGGATATGTCACATATCCGAAGAGTAATTCCAAGAAAAGGATAAAGACAATGCGAATTGGTGTACCTAAAGAGCGGTTGGATAATGAAAGCCGCGTGGCAGCCACACCGAAAACCGTCGTGCAGATGAAAAAGCTCGGGTTTGAGGTGGCAATTGAACATAATGCAGGCTTTAACGCCAGCTTTGAAGATGAAATGTATGCCGCAGAAGGCGCAGCGATTGTTGATCAAAGTGCGGTTTGGCAAAGTGATATTATTTTTAAAGTGAATGCACCGAGCGATGATGAAATTGCGTTGATCAAAGAAGGTGCAACATTAGTGAGCTTTATTTGGCCTGCGCAAAATGAAGCATTATTAAAAAAATTAGCAGAAAAGAATATTAATGTGCTGGCAATGGACGCTGTGCCGCGGATTTCTCGCGCGCAAGCCCTTGATGCCTTAAGCTCTATGGCGAATATCGCAGGTTATCGTGCTGTGGTAGAAGCCGCCCACGAATTTGGCAGCTTTTTCACTGGCCAAATCACCGCCGCAGGGAAAGTGCCACCAGCAAAAGTCTTGGTTATTGGTGCAGGGGTTGCGGGGCTTGCGGCGATTGGTGCTGCGAATAGCTTGGGTGCCATTGTGCGCGCGTTTGACTCTCGTCCTGAAGTGAAAGAGCAAGTCGAGAGCATGGGAGCGTCTTTCTTGGAGATTGATTACCAAGAAGAAGGCGGCAGTGGTGATGGCTATGCCAAAGTGATGTCAGAAGAGTTCAATCGCCGTGCGTTGGCACTTTATGCCGAGCAGGCTAAAGAAGTGGATATTATCATCACGACCGCACTTATCCCTGGCAAACCTGCACCACGTTTGGTGACCAAAGAGATGGTTGACAGCATGAAACCAGGAAGTGTCATTGTGGATCTTGCCGCAGCGACGGGCGGAAACTGTGAGCTCACGAAAGCTGGCGAAGTGGTTACCACCGACAATCAAGTGAAAATTATCGGTTACACCGATTTACCGAGCCGCTTGCCAACGCAATCTTCACAGCTTTATGGCACTAACTTAGTCAATTTATTGAAATTGCTATGCAAAGAAAAAGACGGCAATATCAACATTGATTTTGATGATGTGATCTTGCGTGGTGTGACAGTAGTGCGTGAAGGCGAAATCACTTGGCCTGCGCCACCAATTAAAGTGTCTGCACAACCGCAAAAACCACAAGCGGCAGTAAAAGTGGAAAAAGAGGCACCGAAAAAAGCCGATCCAAAAATCAAATACGGCATTATGGCGGCTGTGGCAGTATTATTTTTATGGCTGGCATCTGTTGCACCGAGTGCCTTTTTATCGCACTTTACCGTATTTGTGCTTGCTTGTGTAGTGGGCTATTACGTGGTATGGAATGTTAGCCATGCGTTGCATACACCATTAATGGCGGTGACTAATGCAATTTCAGGGATCATTATTGTTGGTGCTTTGCTACAAATTGGGCAAGGTAATGGCGTTGTTACTTTCTTAGCATTTATCGCTGTGTTAGTGGCAAGTATCAATATTTTCGGTGGGTTTAAAGTAACCCAACGAATGTTAGCTATGTTTAGAAAAGGGTAAGGAGTCTGCCATGTCAGTAGGTTTTGTTCAAGCGTCATATATTGTCGCCGCATTACTGTTTATTATGAGTTTGGCAGGATTGTCGAAGCATGAAAGTGCCAAAGCAGGTTGCTGGTTTGGTATTGTCGGGATGACAATTGCGCTTATTGCCACTATTTTTGGTCCGCACACAGAAGGGCATATTTGGATTATTATTGCGATGGCAATCGGTGCAGTGCTCGGTATTCGCCAAGCCTTAAAAGTTGAAATGACTGAAATGCCAGAACTGGTCGCTATTTTGCATAGCTTCGTGGGCTTAGCTGCCGTGTTAGTCGGATTCAATAGTTATTTAGAGCATCCAACGCTTGACCCGATTATGCAAAATATCCACGATGTGGAAGTCTTTTTAGGTATTTTCATCGGAGCGGTAACGTTCACGGGATCCATCGTTGCCTTTGGAAAATTGCGTGGCATCATTAATTCAAAAGCTCTGATGTTACCACATCGCCATAAATTAAATTTAGCTGCGATTGTTGTATCGGTCTTATTAATGATAGGCTTTGTTGGGGATGCAAGTCTCTTCCCATTGATTTTGATGACTATTATTGCACTGGCTTTCGGTTGGCACTTGGTGGCTTCCATCGGTGGGGCAGATATGCCAGTTGTGGTATCCATGCTTAACTCATACTCAGGCTGGGCAGCGGCCGCAGCGGGCTTTATGCTCAACAATGACCTTCTTATCGTCACAGGTGCGTTAGTGGGGTCAAGCGGTGCGATCCTTTCTTACATTATGTGTAAAGCGATGAACCGCTCTTTTATCAGCGTGATTGCCGGTGGCTTTGGTAACGATGTACAAGCCTCAGGAAGTGAAGAGCAAGGCGAACATCGTGAAATCAGTGCGGAAGAGGTGGCGGAAATGCTGCGTAACTCAAGCTCTGTGATCATCACCCCAGGCTATGGTATGGCGGTAGCACAAGCACAATATCCCGTTGCAGAAATTACACAAAAATTGCGTGATGCAGGCGTGAACGTGCGCTTTGGTATCCACCCAGTGGCAGGGCGTTTGCCAGGGCATATGAATGTGCTATTGGCGGAAGCGAAAGTACCGTATGACATTGTGTTAGAAATGGACGAAATCAACGACGATTTCGCTGATACGGATACCGTACTGGTCATCGGTGCTAACGATACCGTGAACCCAGCCGCACTTGACGATCCAAATAGCCCAATTGCAGGTATGCCAGTCTTAGAAGTGTGGAAAGCACAAAATGTTATCGTGTTCAAACGCTCAATGAACACAGGTTATGCAGGTGTACAAAATCCACTGTTCTTCAAAGACAACACCCAAATGTTGTTTGGTGATGCCAAAGAGAGTGTGGATAATATCTTGAAAGCGTTGTAATCATTTAACCACAACAAAAGCCGCTATTGAGCGGCTTTTTTAATCAGATAATGTATGAATACTGAAGTATTAAAACCCTATATAGTCGGTCTTACTGGCGGAATCGGCAGTGGTAAGAGTACGATAGCGGATTTGTTTGCTGATCTTGGTGTACCCGTGATTGATGCGGATATCGTGGCGCGGCAAGTGGTGGAGAGAGGCTCGACCGCACTTTTGCAGATAGCTGAGCACTTTGGGCAAGCGGTGTTGAATGCCGATGGCTCGTTGAATCGTGCAGCACTGCGTGCACGGGTGTTTAATGATAAAACTGAAACTCAATGGCTGAATGCATTATTGCATCCGTTGATTCGTGAAAAAATGTGGGCAGACCTTAATAATGTACACGCGCCTTATGCATTATGGGTGGTACCTTTATTGTTTGAAAATCAGCTGGATCAATTTTGTGACCGCACTTTGGTGGTTGACGTCAGTGTTGAGACGCAAATTGAGCGCGCGATGCGCCGCGATAGCAATAAGCGTACGCAGATTGAGAAGATTATCGCTGCACAAATTGACCGAAATAGCCGTTTGACAAAAGCCGATGATGTGATTAACAATGATAAATCATGGCAGAAAAGCCAAGCGGCGATCACCGAGCAGGTGAAACATTTACACCAATTTTATGTAGCACAAGCGAAGAAAAAATATGAAAAACACCGAATTTGACAGTGTCCCATGCCCCATTTGCAAAAAGCAGGTGGAGTGGAGCGAGAATAGCCCTTATCGTCCATTTTGTTCGAAACGTTGCCAGTTGATTGACTTAGGCGAGTGGGCAAATGAAGAAAAAGCCATTAGCGCAGGCAGTGCGGATTTTGCCGAAGATGTCTCTGTAAGTGAATATGGCAGTGATTGGACGCATTAAGGAAACACGATGGAAATTCTACAAATACACAGCACGCACGGTGGTGCGTTTTTCATCGAGCAAGACGGAGAGCGTATTGCTGAGCTGACGTATCGCAAAATTAATAATGACATTATTGATGCTAATCATACCTTTGTTTCGCCGAGTTTGCGTGGGCAAGGGGTGGCGGATAAACTTTATCAGGCATTGCTGCATTTTGTTGAACAAAAAGGTTATCGGCTTGAGGCGAGTTGTTCTTATGTGGCAACAAAATTAGCCCGCCGAAAATAACAAAGTGCGGTTGACTCACAATTTGTTATCATAGCAACTTACTTGAGTTAAACCAATGGAAAAACGCGTTATAACAGATTATTTTAGTGTTTTGTGATCTACGTCGGTAGAATAGATAAATGCCCTTGAAATTTTCATTAAGGGATACTATGTTAATACTAATCCTAAGGGTTTTTATCACACAAGTCGAGAGGTAGGTACTATGATCGTGAAGATTACAAGTAAACAAATGGACATCACCCCCGCAATTCGTACCCATATTGAAGATCGTGTGGCCAAATTGGAAAAATGGCAAACTCAGTTAATCAATCCGCACTTTATTCTTAACAAAATTCCGAAAGGTTTTAGTGCAGAAGCGACTATTGGCACGCCGTATGGTGATTTGTTTGCCAGTGCTGAAAATGAAGATATGTATAAATGTATTAATCAATTAGAAGAAAAACTTGAGCGACAGCTTAATAAACTGCAACATAAAGACGAAGCACGGCGTAATGCTGAGCGATTAAAAGACTCTTTTGAATAACATCAAAGCCAGCGAAAGCTGGCTTTTTTGACCGCACTTTATCTGTTTTTTGGTTTATTGCTCATGATCTCAATTACCTGTTTATCGGTGTGCAGCATACTGCGTGAGGCAATGGCACAAAGATTATTGATCGAGGCATCAATATCAAATTCGACAATCCCTTCATTGCCTGTAACATGCGTGTTATCCATTGCCATGAGTACCGCTTTGTAGCCGCTAGATACGCTGGTGGACACTTTCATCGCACAGCTATTTGCAGCACCATCGCAGATAATGCCACTAATATCGCCAATCATGGAACAAATACTCATGCTGACAGTTTCAAATTTGCCTGTTAATAGCCACGCAATGCCAGCGCAACTGCCCATTGAGGCGGTCGTCACCGCACAAAGTGCGGACAGTTTTGGCAATTTGCTATGGATAAAAATGGCCATTAAATGAGATAAAAAGAGGGCACGGGTGAGTTTTTCGTCGTCTATATCTAAATATTGTGCCACGACGACAACAGGCATTGTCGCCGCAATACCTTGATTACCTGAACCTGAATTACTCATCGCAGGCAAACTAGCACCGCCCATACGTGCATCCGAGGCTGCTGTGGTGCGAATAATAATGCGGCTTAATAAATCGTCAGACATTAAACCACTACCAACGTGTTTTTGTAGCGTTCGCCCAATATGCAAACCGTAATTTTCACGCAAGCCTTCATCTGAAAGTGCGGTATTGAGCTTAGCAGCCTGCAAAATAAAGGTGATTTTTTCCAGTGGTGCAGACAACGCTACGTCATATATGGTTTGTGCTTTGCAGTGGGTGAAAATTTGGTATTGGTTATCAGCAGTACAGTTTTTTGGGGTTGGATCGCAGTAAATGGTCTTGCCATTTTTCTCAATTAAAATCACATGTGTGTGGTGATCTTGAATACAAACACGAACCTGATCATGACCTGCATAGAGCGTTGCTTCAGAGTATAAAATATGCTCTGTTTCAAAAATGCCAACTTCTACGAGTGAAGCCGAAAGCATAGCTTTAGCTTGTGCAATTTGCTCAGTGGTGATGTTGGCGAGCACTTCAAGCCCCGCCTGAGGATTTCCACCAATGGCACCGATAGCGGCAGCAATAGGGAGTCCAACCATACCTGTACCAGGCACGGCAACGCCTAACCCATTTTTCATTAAATTTGGCGATACTTTTGCCATAATGCGCTCTGGATTGCGCCCTAAATGTTGTTTTGCAATGGCACAAGCAAGCGCAAGGGAAATGGGTTCGGTACAGCCTAAAGCGGGTACGACATCATCACGTACTATTTGAATTAGCTTATCTTCTAATGTTTGATTTTGCATATTATCGTTGTTGTCAGCTCAATGTGGGCGTTATTTTAGCGTAAATTTCTGCCATTTTTAATCATAAGCTAGTCGTTAACATCATTAACTAGTGCTAAAATGGCCACTCTTTCATAAGAAATGTGAAATCAATCACGTTCTATGTTCATTCTTTGCTATGAAAAAATTTAAAATTGTGGTTTAATAATGCTAAAATTCAGTTTAACTAAATGGTATTTATCATAAAATAGCCTTAATAAAGGCATAAAGGAGCAACTATGTCAAATATTTTAGAACAATTCTCATTGAAAGGAAAAATTGCGTTAGTCACTGGCGCATCATATGGTATCGGTTTTGCTATTGCGAGTGCGCTAAGTCAAGCGGGTGCAAAAATCGTTTTCAATGATGTCAATGAAGAAAACTTAAAGAAAGGTCTGGCAGCGTATAAAGAGGCTGGCATCGAGGCCCATGGTTATCTTTTTGATGTAACCAATGAAAGTGCGGTTAAAGAAAATATTGAAAAAATTGAAAAAGAAGTAGGCGTGATTGATATTTTGGTAAATAACGCAGGTATTATTCAGCGTATTCCAATGTTGGAAACTACCGCTGCGGATTACCGTAAAATTATTGATATTGACCTAACAGGTCCATTTATCATGTCTAAAGCCGTATTGCCTTCGATGATCAAAAAAGGGCATGGTAAAATCATTAATATTTGTTCAATGATGAGTGAACTTGGGCGTGAAACAGTCGTAGGGTATGCTTCTGCCAAAGGTGGATTAAAAATGTTGACCAAAAACATCTGTTCAGAATTTGGTGAAGCGAATATTCAATGTAATGGTATCGGTCCTGGCTATATTGCGACACCACAAACTGCACCATTGCGTGAAAGACAAGCAGATGGTTCTCGCCACCCATTTGATCAATTCATCATTGCGAAAACACCAGCTGCTCGCTGGGGAACGCCTGAAGATTTAGCGGGTGCGGCTGTGTTCTTATCATCAGATGCGTCAAACTTTATTAATGGTCACATCTTATATGTTGATGGTGGTATCTTAGCGTATATCGGTAAACAACCTTAATACGTTGATATAATTATTAAAAACCCAACAGTGATGTTGGGTTTTTTCGTATATACTCAAATTTTGCGATCCCTCTTCCAAAAAAAGCAAAGTGCGGTCGCTTTTTTATGTGAAAAAGACTAGATTAATTCCCACTGAGTGAGTAGAATTGCGCGTTTATTTAATCCAACGGTTAAGCCGTAATGTGTGACAACGAGGCAACAATGACAACACGCACCAATTTATTGAATTTAAATCGCCAACAATTGCGTCAATTTTTGCAAGAATTGGGCGAAAAACCTTTTCGTGCAGATCAGTTAATGAAATGGATTTACCACTTTGGTGAAGATAATTTTGATAATATGACAAATATTAACAAAGTGTTGCGTGAAAAACTTAAAACTGTTGCCGAAATTGTTGCACCAGAAGTTGCCACAGAGCAGCGTTCTAGTGACGGAACCATTAAATGGGCGATGCAAGTGGGCAGTCAGCAGGTGGAAACGGTATATATTCCTGAAGAAGACCGAGCTACGTTATGTGTATCCTCTCAAGTGGGTTGTGCATTGGAATGTACGTTTTGCTCAACTGCGCAGCAGGGTTTTAATCGAAATCTTACCGTCGCTGAAATTATAGGACAAGTGTGGCGAGCATCACAAATTATTGGAAATCATGGCAAAACAGGTGTACGCCCAATTACTAATGTGGTCATGATGGGGATGGGAGAGCCACTACTCAACGTGGCAAATGTAGTGCCTGCGATGGAAATTATGCTCGATGATTTTGGGTATGGGTTATCTAAAAGACGAGTAACGCTTTCAACCTCGGGAGTAGTGCCGGCACTGGATCGTTTACCTGAAATGATTGATGTTGCACTTGCGATTTCATTACATGCACCGAATGATACGTTGCGTGATGAAATTGTCCCTTTAAATAAAAAATACAATATTGCAATGTTAATGGATTCTGTGCAACGTTATCTTAAGCAATCAAAAGCCAATCATGGCAAAGTAACCATTGAGTATGTCATGTTAAATCAGGTGAATGATAGCACGGAGCATGCCCATCAATTGGCTAAATTATTGGCAACAACACCTTGTAAAATTAATCTCATACCTTGGAATCCGTTCCCGCAAGCACCATACACCAAGAGTTCAAACACGCGTATCGACCGTTTTCAAAAAGTATTGATGGAATATGGTTTAACGGTTATTGTGCGTAAAACGCGCGGTGATGATATTGATGCAGCATGCGGGCAGCTAGCGGGTGATGTGATTGACAGAACGAAGCGTACAATGAACAAAAAGGCGTTTGGTAAAGGAATAGACGTTATTTCACAATGAGAAAAAAGGAGTAAAAGTGCGGTTTTATCGGTTAGGTTTTTTATGTACAAGTCTATTGTTGGTGGGCTGTGCGACTCAATTGGAGCAAGGCAATAACCAAGCTAAAGCGTATGCTCGTGCGCAAGTGGCACTAGGTTATATGCAACAACACCAATATGACGCAGCTAAACAAAATATTGATAAAGCCCATGAGGTTGATCCCGATTATTATCTGCCGTACTTGCTGTCAGCCCACTATTATCAACAAACGGGAAACGTGGAACAAGCTGAACACTTTTATCAGCAAGCGATGGAAAAAGATCCAACGCAAGGGGATATTTATAACAACTACGGTGCATTTTTATGCCAACAGGCATATTTTTCACAGGCATTTGCGATGTTTGATAAAGCACTCGCACAAAAAGAGTATTATAAGGCAGCGCAAACGTTAGAAAATACCGCACTTTGTGCTAATTTAGCCCATGATTTGCCTCGCCAGCAGCAAGCTCTGGAAAAACTGAAAAAACTCAATCCTGAGCGCGCTCGGCAATTATCGACACAATTGTAATGTAAAAAGCACAGAAATCGTGCAATAGTGATGATTAATTGTTGCAAATCGCACCCCAGAAATTTAAACTCTTCGTTTGATATTAATTACTGGATAAGCGTATGGACAACGAGCAACCATTAAATCAACCAAGCCTCACGCTAGGGCAACAATTTCGTCAGCGTCGTGAAGCATTAGGCTTGACTATTGAAGATGTCGTGCAGCAAACGCATCTTAAAACGGCTGTGATTCATCATCTTGAAAATGATGAATTTATTGTGGCGAATTACCCACCAACGTTTATGCGTGGCTATGTACAAAATTATGCCAAATTTCTCAAAATTCCTGAAGCGCAGTGGAAAAATGCCCACATCACTTTTGGCGTTCCTGTTGAAAATGATTTACAAAAAAATTTGCGAAATAACCACAAAGTGAATCATTACTCGTCTTATTCTAGTTGGGTTGGTCGTCTCACTTGGCTTATCGTGTTAATCATGCTCGGTATGACCGGTTATTGGTGGTGGCAAAATTATTACCAACAATCACAGAGTGAGCGTGAAAGTTTGGTGGAAAATTTTTTAAATAAAAATGAATCAACCGAAACCGCACTTTCAACAGTGGATATGTCACAAAATGAAACTGATAAAAATGCGGTAATAACAGCGCAAGCTGAGCCGAATAATGACAGTAATGAGCCAGCCCCACTTGATGAACTGACTATGTCGGCAGACAAAGGCATTGCCGAGCCAACTGTAACAGCAGGTGAGCAGCGTGAAAGTGCGGTTGTACGATCAGATGATCTGAGTGTACAAGGTGTAACCTCTGGTGAAGTGTTGAGTAATGCCATGGAAAAACTCAATAATACAGCCGAAAATGCACAAAATACAACCGAAAATGCAGATAATGCCATAGCAAGTGAAAAAAGTTTGCGTATTGAAGTTACGGGAAGTAGCTGTTGGCTAAGCGTGAAAGATGACAATCGAAAAGTGCTTGCGCAAAAAGAATATAAGCGGGGCGAAGTTCTTAATTTCGATAGCAGTGAAACTTATGCTCTGGTGATTGGCGCACCACAGAATGTAAAAATTACATTCCGAGGTGAAGAAGTTCCACTGAAAATTGATGGGCGTGTTGCACGCTTAAAACTACCAAAAAACTGATTTAGACTATGATGCAAATTCAATCTCCAATAAAACGTAGGGTGTCCAAACAAATTTATGTCGGCAATGTGCCAGTCGGCGGCGACGCGCCAATTTCAGTGCAATCGATGACAAATACGCGAACCACGGATGTGGCAGCAACGGTTGCACAAATTAAACAGCTTGAAAAAGTGGGAGCTGATATTGTGCGGGTATCGGTGCCGACGATGGAGGCCGCAGAGGCGTTTAAATTGATTAAGCAGCAAGCGAGTGTGCCATTGGTTGCGGATATTCATTTTGATTATCGCATCGCCTTAAAGGTGGCGGAGTACGGTGTGGATTGCTTGCGTATTAACCCAGGTAATATTGGGCGTGAAGAGCGCATTCGTGCAGTCGTGGATTGCGCTAAAGATAAGAATATTCCTATTCGCATTGGTGTGAATGCAGGATCGCTAGAAAGGGATTTGCAAGAAAAATACGGAGAGCCAACGCCGCAAGCCCTGTTAGAATCAGCGTTGCGTCATGTGGATATTTTAAATAAATTCGATTTTGATCAGTTCAAAGTGAGTGTGAAGGCTTCCGATGTGTTCTTAGCGGTTGAAGCCTATCGTTTATTGGCAGCACAAATTGACCAGCCTTTACACTTAGGTATTACCGAAGCAGGTGGAGTGCGTGCTGGTGCGGTTAAAAGTGCGGTTGGGCTAGGCATGCTATTGGCTGAAGGCATTGGGGATACCCTACGAGTTTCGCTTGCAGCGGATCCCGTTGAAGAAATTAAAGTGGGCTTTGATATTTTAAAATCGCTACGTATTCGTTCACGAGGAATTAATTTTATTGCGTGTCCAACTTGCTCACGGCAAGAATTTGATGTTATTGGCACCGTGAATGCCCTTGAACAACGGCTTGAAGATATTACCACCGCTATGGATGTTTCTATCATTGGTTGTGTTGTTAATGGACCTGGCGAGGCATTAGTATCAGACTTGGGCGTAACGGGTGGAAATAAAAAGAGCGGTTTTTATTTAGACGGTGTACGCCAAAAAGAGCGGTTTGATAATGACGATTTAATCGATCAGTTGGAGGCACGCATTCGTGCTCAAGTTGCGGTTAAAGATTCTCGCTTACGCATTGATATAGTTGAAAAATAATAAGGAAAAATTGTGGCAAAAGTAATTAAAGCCATTCGTGGAATGAATGATTGTTTGCCTAACCAAACGCCAGTTTGGCAATGGCTGGAAAAAACAGTGCGTGGTGTACTGGCACAGTATGGCTACAGTGAAATTCGGATGCCCATTGTGGAATCTACCCCGTTGTTTAAACGTGCCATCGGTGAAGTGACCGATGTAGTTGAGAAAGAAATGTTTACCTTTGATGATCGTGACAACGAAAGTCTGACGTTGCGTCCAGAGGGGACAGCAGGTTGTGTTCGAGCAGGCATTGAGCATGGCTTATTATATAATCAAGAGCAACGACTATGGTATATGGGGCCAATGTTTCGCTATGAGCGTCCACAAAAAGGTCGTTATCGCCAGTTTCATCAAATTGGAGTCGAGGTGTTCGGTATTGCGAATGCAGAAATTGATGCGGAATTGATTTTATTAACAGCGCGTTTATGGCGAGAGTTGGGGATTGCAGAGCATGTGAGCTTGCAGCTGAATTCTATTGGTTCTGCACAATCTCGCGCTGTATATCGTCAAGCATTGGTTGCGTATTTACAGCAACATATTGATGTGCTTGATGAGGATTGCAAACGCCGTTTAACGACCAACCCACTGCGTATTTTAGACAGTAAAAATGCCCAAGTTCAGGCGATTTTAAATGATGCGCCAAGTTTGCAGGATTATTTAAGCGAGGAAGATAAGGCACACTTCCAACAGCTCTGCCAGATTTTAGATGAAATGGGAATTGCCTACGAAATCAACCCAAAATTGGTGCGTGGGTTAGATTATTATAATAAAACCGTGTTTGAATGGGTAACGACCGCACTTGGTGCTCAAGGCACGGTGTGTGGTGGTGGGCGTTATGATACGTTAGTAGAACAGCTTGGTGGACATGCGACGTGTGGCATTGGATTTGCGATGGGCGTTGAACGTCTCGTGTTGTTAGTGCAAGAGGTAAATCAGCAGTTAAATATCGAAAGTGCGGTTGATGTGTATGTGATTCATAGTGGTGACGAGGCACGTAAAGTTGCATTTAATCTTAGCGAACAGTTACGCTGTGATGTACCGCATCTGAAAGTGATGCTGCATTGCAGTTCAGGTGCTTTCAAGAAACAATTTAAACGAGCAGATAAAATTAATGCCTGTTATGCCATTGTGATCGGGGACGATGAAGCCAAACAGCAGCAGGTGGCGATCAAACCCTTAAAACAGGATATTGAACAATTCACTTTGCCGATTGCGCAAGTGAGCCGCTATTTTGCAGAGCATGTAAATAAGGAGTAAGGCGTGTCATATATTACAGAAGAGCAACAAGTTGAAGAGTTAAAAAGTTGGTGGAAAGAAAATAGCAAAGTCATTATCACCAGTTTAATTTTAGTTTTTGCGGGTGTTTTAGGTTGGCGTTATTGGCAGAATTATCAGTTGAATAGCCGCTTGCAGGCATCAAATGAGTACGAGCAAGTCTTTAACGCATATCAAGCTGATCCAAAAAATAATGCGGGGTTGCTGACTCAATTTGTGAAAGAACACGAAGGCTCAAGTTATGCTGTATTTGCACTGTTTGAGCAAGCGAAAAGTGCGGTTGATAGCGATCAATTAGCACAAGCTGAGCAATATTTGACACAAGCACAGCAAATGGCAAAAGACAGTCAGCTGAAAGCCAGTGCAACACTTCGCTTGGCAACAGTCTTGTTGCAAGTGAAAAAATATGATCAAGCGATTACCGCACTTAATAGTGTGGGAGATCCGGCGTATAAAGGCATTAAACAGCGTCTGTTAGGCGAGGCTTATCTTGGTCTAGATGATAAAGAAAAAGCAAAAACAGCCTTTACGGAAGCCTTAAAAACGCCAAATTTGGATCAACTTGATAAAGATTTGATTCAATTACGTTTAAATACTCTTTGATACATAACATAAACAATAAAAGGAATTAGCATGTCTGATTTACAACATATTATTGAAACGGCATTTGAGCGTCGTGCAGAGATTTCACCTAAAACAGCGGATGCGCAATTAAAAGAGGCGGTGTCACAGGTTATCGCTGATTTAGATTCGGGTAAACGTCGTGTAGCGGAAAAAGTGAATGGGCAATGGATTGTTAACCAGTGGCTGAAAAAAGCGGTATTGCTTTCGTTCCGTATTAACGATAATACACTTGTCGCTGGCGGCGAAACGAACTATTTTGATAAAGTTCCTATGAAATTTGCAGACTATGATCAAGCGCGTTTTGAGCGTGAAGGTTTCCGTGTTGTGCCTCCAGCGGCTGTTC
Organism: Spirabiliibacterium falconis; assembly: GCF_014885015.1. Taxonomy (GTDB): domain Bacteria; phylum Pseudomonadota; class Gammaproteobacteria; order Enterobacterales; family Pasteurellaceae; genus Spirabiliibacterium; species Spirabiliibacterium falconis. The sequence goes on from NZ_JABMIJ010000006.1 coordinate 89,291, forward strand.
GCCAAGGTGCTTTTATTGCTCGTAATACGGTATTGATGCCATCATATGTCAATATTGGTGCATATGTTGATGAAGGTACAATGGTTGATACATGGGCAACGGTTGGTTCTTGCGCACAAATTGGTAAAAACGTGCATTTATCAGGTGGCGTTGGTATTGGAGGCGTACTTGAGCCATTACAAGCAAATCCTACGATTATCGAAGATAATTGTTTCATTGGGGCACGTTCTGAAATTGTTGAAGGTGTCATCGTTGAAGAGGGTTCTGTCATTTCTATGGGTGTATTTATTGGACAAAGCACTAAAATCTATGATCGCGAAACAGGGGAAATTCATTATGGAAGAGTACCAGCAGGCTCGGTTGTTGTTTCGGGTAGCTTGCCTTCAAAGTGCGGTAAATACAGTTTATATGCTGCTGTTATCGTTAAAAAAGTCGATGCAAAAACGCGCGGTAAAGTTGGCATTAATGAATTGCTTAGAACCATAGATTAGTTTTTGTGCAAAGTTAGACGGTTAAAGTAAAAATTTACATTCTTTTGATTGCATTTTAAACAAAAACAACAAATAATGGTTGAAGTAACAGAGGAAAGTATTAGAATTCCTCTGTTAGTGTAAATAAATATGTTTTTATTACACAAGACTTACAATAAACAAACTAGGAGTTTCGAATGAAAAAGTTACTATTAACAACGGTATTACTTGGTGCAACCGTACTTGCTGTAACAGGCTGTGATGATAAACAAGTACAGGATGTGAAAGATAGCGTTGCTCAAGCTAAAGATACTGTTGTTGAAAAAGCAACTGAGGCGAAAGATGCTGTAGCAGAAAAAGCGACTGAAGCAAAAGATGCAGTTGCAGAAAAAGCAACAGAAGTTAAAGAGGCTGTTGCTGCAAAAACAGATGAAGTGAAAGACGCTGTAAATAATAAAATTGAAGAAACTAAAGATGCAGTAGCGCATAAAGTAGAAGAAGTTAAGCAAGCGGCACTTGACGCAAAAGATGCGGCAGCAGATAAAGCAGTTGAAGCAAAAGAAGCAGCGGCACAGGCTAAAGACAGTGCAGTTGCTAAAGTTGAAGAAGCGAAATCTGCAGTTGCTGATAAAGTTGCTGATGCCAAAGAAGCGGTTGCTGATAAAGCAGTTGATGCCAAAGAAGCAGCGTCTGAAGCAAAACAAGAAGCATTGGATAAAGTGAATGAAGTGAAAGATGCTTCAGCTGAAAAAGTTGCGGATGCTAAAGAATCTGTAGCGAATAAAGTGGCTGAGGCAAAAGAAGCCGCAGCTGATGTGAAAGCAGAAGCAGCAAGCAAGGCTGCAGAAGTGCAACAAGAAGCTGCTGGAAAAGGCGCTGAAGTAAAAGCACAGGCAGATGCAGCAGCACAAGAAATTAAAGATAGTGCAAAAGATGTTGCTGATGCTGTTTCACAAAAAGCGGATGAAGCGAAAAAAATGCTTGATGGCGTAGCTGAAACTAACAAATAATTGTTTCTTTTTCATTGTATAAAACCTTTATCTTATGAGATAAAGGTTTTTTTATTTTAAAATCAATAAGCTAAATTTAGATGTTATTATTTTTTACAAAATGGCATATCAGTTGTGGTATAATTGCACTCTGTAACTAAGTTCCTTTCTTTTTAATAGTTTAAAACATTGAATAAGCACTGAGGTGCGGAGAATAAGTAAGAATGATAGCAGCAAATAAACGTTCAATTATTACCCTTTTTTATGGAGACTCAAACTTAGGTTCTCATCAAGTTAAAATGGTACTCGCTGAAAAAGAAGTGCCTCACGAGAAAGAATTAATCACGCCAGACAGTTTGAATGAAGATTTTCTTGAATTAGGGACTAATGGGGACTTACCCACATTAGTTGATCGCGATTTGGTGTTGTATAAACCACGTATTATTTTAGAATACCTCGATGAGCGTTTTCCACACCCACCATTGATGCCAGTTTATCCCGTTGATCGGGCGAAATCACGTTTAATGATGCATCGCATTGAGCAAGATTGGTTTAGTATTATTGAGCAGGCAGAAAAGTGTCAAGATGAAGCGGAAAAGAAAGCTATATTAACGCAATTGCGTGACGAAATTCTCTCTTTTGGTCCTATTTTTTCTCAAAAGCCATTCTTTTTAAGTGATGTATTCAGCCTTGTCGATTGTTATATTGCCCCGATTTTGTATCGCTTACAAGAAGAAGGTATTAAATTTACTGGTGCAGGCAGCAAAGCCATTAAAGGCTATATGGAGCGCGTATTTTCTCGCCCAAGTTTTGCCGCCTCAATCAAAGCGGGTCCTGTCAAAATTGTTGAGAAATAATCATGAGTAGCGCAAAACGTCCTTATTTACTCAGAGCTTACTATGATTGGTTTTTAGATAACGATCTTACGCCCTATTTAGTGGTCAATGCGTTGTATCCCAACACCAAAGTGCCACAAGATTTTGTGCGTGATGGGCAGATTGTACTCAATATTGCGCCAGCTGCATGTGGTAATTTGCAATTAGGTAATGAAACAATTCAATTTACCGCACGTTTTCGTGGTGTCCCTCAGAATATTGTTGTGCCACTCGGTGCGGCAATAGCTATTTATGCGAGAGAAAATGGCGATGGCGTATTGTTTGAAGATGAAGAAGCTTACCAAACGGATGTAAGCCATTTAACGGAGCAGCCAAAGGATTTTACTGAAGCTGTCGATCCGCCAAAGACCAAGCGAAAAGCCGATGCCAGTCATTTGAAAATTATTAAATAAGTGAAACCGCACAGTAAAGTGCGGTTTTATTTTGAAAATGAATCAATAATTGGGCAGTGACTTTGCTCATCATCTGGGCAAATATCTGCCAATTTTTGTAATTGTGATTTGATCGCATTCAGGTGCGATATTTGTTCATCAATAAATGCGATTTTTTCCAGTGTTTTTGCTTTCACTTCACAGCTTTTTCGCTGTGGGTCTTGCCATAGTAGCAATAATTCTTTTGATTCTTGTAGGCTAAAGCCTGCTTCGCGTGTCCGCTTAAGAAAACATAGCTGGGAGACATGTTGCGCGTTGTATTGTCGATAACCGTTTACGTTGCGTGCAGGCGGTGAGATGATATTTTTTTCTTCATAAAAACGAATGGTTTTTGGGCTTAAACCTGTCAGTTGTGCAATGTGATTAATCTGCATAAATGCTTGACCTTCCAGTAAGGGGAACGTTTATTCTATTACACATCAAAAAAGACAAGCAAGGAGTAAGTAATGATTTATGCACTTTCAGGGTTATCTTGCCAGCATTGCGTTGCGAATGTTCGTCAGGCCCTTGTCACGTTGGATAGTGACTGTAAGGTTAACCGCACTTTTGCTCAAGTGAGTGATGATGTAGCAGCGCATGATGTGATTAATGCGATTAGCGCGGCGGGCTACAACGCGACGTTAGCCCAACACAGTGCTTATGATTTGAGTCTTTCAGGGCTAAATTGCGGGCATTGTATTGCCAGTGTCGAAAAAGCATTGCAGGCATACGATGCGAATTTGATTTATACCATTAATAAAACCGCACTTGCTGTTTTTGCACCCAATGCGCCCGATGAGGTGATTGCTGTTATTGAGCAGGCAGGCTTTCATGCGAATAAATCTGATAGCGTGCAATGCCCAAAGACTGATGGGCTATCAGAAACGGCTGATAGCCCTGTAATGGAGGCAGCACCCGAGCAAACGTCTTATCCTATTCAATTGGCATTAACGGGTTTAAGCTGTGCTGCGTGTGTGGCAAAAGTAGAAAAAGCCCTAAGTGCGGTTGAGGGGGTCAGTGCCGTACAAGTCAATCTAGCCGATAGTACGGCATTAGTTGCAGGGAACGTTGATGATAACGCATTAATCAATGCGATTACGCATGCGGGCTACCGTGCGGAGGTGGTGCGTGATGTGAAGATACAGCGCGAAAAAAGCCAACAGCATTATAGTATAGAAATCAACCAGTTAAAACGACGAGCAATCGTTGCTCTATTCTTAGGGGGCGCATTAATGCTATGGGGCTGGGTTTTTGGTATGAATATGGCGGATTCCACACAAATGGGGTGGTTAATAGTTGGCTTGCTTTGTTTTGCTGTGATGATGTATAGCGGTAAGCACTTTTTCAGTAATGCGATAAGTAATCTACGACATGCTACTACAACGATGGATACGCTTGTTGCCCTTGGCACAGGAACAGCATGGCTTTTTTCAATGTCAGTGGTACTTGCACCTGCGTTTTATCCTGAGCAGGCGCGTCATCTCTATTTTGAAGCGAGTTTGATGATTATTGGCTTGATTAATCTTGGCAAAATGTTAGAAATGAAAGCCAAACACCATTCCTCACAAGCATTGAATAAATTATTGGATTTAACGCCTCAAAAAGTGCGGTTGCTGACAGCGCAAGGTGAAAAAATCGTTTCTCTTGACAGCGTGAAAAAGGGAATGCAACTTCGTTTAAAAACAGGTGATAAAGTACCTGTTGATGGTGTTGTGGAAAGTGGGCAGGCGTGGCTGAATGAGGCAATGTTAACGGGCGAGCCATTGCAGGTGCGTAAAGTGCAAGGCGATATGGTGCGAGCGGGTACCATCGTGGATAATGGAATATTACAGATTAAGGTCACAGGCGTAGGCGAAAATACGATGCTTGCCAATATTATTCGCTTAGTTAAACAAGCGCAAAGTAGCAAGCCGAAAATTGCACAATTGGCAGATAATGTCGCAGCGATATTTGTACCAGCCGTCTGTGCATTGGCGGTGTTGGCGTTTATTTTATGGCTTGTGTTGCCACAGTCACCCAATTTTGCACAGGCGTTAGTGGTCTTTACTAGTGTGCTGATCATTGCCTGCCCATGTGCATTGGGTTTAGCAACACCGATGTCGATTATCGCGGCTGTTGCACGAGCTGCTCAGTTGGGGATTTTGGTGCGAGATGCACAAGCGTTACAAAATGCAGCTTGCATTGATACTGTCGTATTTGACAAAACAGGGACATTGACTCAGGGTAAGCCCACATTGACGCATATCCACGCCATTTCTGGAGATCCAACCGCACTTTTAATGTTTGCGACTGCGCTTGAAAAAGAGGCGAACCATCCGTTAGCCAGTGCCTTTGTCAATGATCAGCGACTAGCTCAGCATCAACTACCACCAGTACATAATTTTCATACACATAACGGAATGGGCATTTCAGGTGAGATTGATGGAGAGACTTTTTTCTTGGGAAACCTATCATTGATGCAAGCGAAAGCGGTTGTGATGCCAGAAAATGTGCATAATGAAGCCTGTATAGCCCGTGAACACGGAGGCACAGTAATTTTTCTGGCGCGCCAGCGTGTATTGCTTAGCTTTTTTGTCGTGCAAGATCCAGTGCGAGAAGACAGCGCATATGCAATCAAGCAATTGCACGCCATGGGGATAAAATCCGTAATGTTAACAGGCGACAATCAAGCAACGGCAAACGCTATTGCCCATAAATTGGGTATTAATGAAGTAATCGCCGATGTTTTGCCAAGCGATAAAGCCGATGTGATTGCACGCTTGCAGCAACGGGGGAGCAATGTGGCAATGGTCGGTGATGGTATTAATGATGCCCCCGCACTTGCGAGAGCGAATGTCAGTATTGCTATTGCCAATGGAAGCGATATTGCAATAGAAACAGCAGGATTAACCTTGATGAATTCAAATATCAGTGCGGTGCGAGATGTATTAATGCTTTCCCAAGCCACAATGCGTAATATCAAGCAAAATCTCTTTGGCGCATTTATTTATAACAGCTTAGGTATTCCTATTGCGATGGGCATTTTGTATCCCATTTGGGGGGTGATGTTAAACCCAGTATTTGCAGCAGCCGCTATGGCATTATCATCTGTGACCGTCGTGACTAACGCAAATCGCTTATTACGCTTTAAACCATAAAGTGCGGTTAAAAAAAGCAGCAGAGCTGCTTTTTAAAATACACGTTTAAAGGGTTTGACAATGACATCCCCATATACACCTGCGGTGACATAGGGATCATCTTGCGCCCATTGTTGTGCTGCGGCAAGACTGTCAAACTGTGCAATAACTGTTGAGCCAGTAAATCCCGCTTCTTGTGGATTTTCATCATCAATGGCAGGGTTGGGGCCTGCTACAAGTAGACGGTTTTCCGCTTGTAGGGATTTTAAGCGAGCAAGATGTTGTTCACGAACGGCTAGGCGTTGGGCAAGGGTGTTGGGTTTGTCTTGTGCAAAAATAACATAATACATCATCTTTAACCTTCCATTTCAAGTTCCTGCATCGCTTTATCAAGCTCGGGGTTATTTTCTTTGTTAATTGGGCGAGGGCGACCATGCTTATCAATGGCAACAAAGGTAAACACGGCATCAGTCACACAATAACGCTCATTAAATGGTTCGGTGGATACTTTTTTTACCCACACTTCGACTTCGACTTTAAGTGAACTGTTACCGACTTTTACGCAGCGACCATAGCAACAAATAACATCACCGACACTAACGGGACGAATAAAATTGATTCTATCTACCGACACAGTTACCACAGGCCCTTGGGCGATTTCCTTGGCCATAATTGCGCCGCCTAAGTCCATTTGCGACATAATCCATCCCCCGAAAATATCGCCATTGGCGTTGGTATCTGATGGCATTGCCAGAGTACGCAGAAGTAAACGACCTCTTGATACTCGCCCTGGGTTTGCACCTGATTGCGTTTCTACAAATTCGTTTGCCATAATCGTTAATCCTTGTGTGTGTTATTACTGTCTTGTGGCAAGTATTTATATAAATAGACCCCTGTCACTAAGGTAGCAACGAGAGTCATGCCAAGAATGCCAAACACTTTGAAATTATACCAAGCATCATCTGACATATATTGGCTAATGATGATATTTAATCCCATACACAGCAAAAAGAAGATAGCCCAACCAAGATTGATTCTTGCCCAGATAAGGTCTGGAAGTTGGAGTTCTTTGGCAAGTAGCAGTTTGATAAGCGGTTTATGGAATACATATTGGCTGATTAAAAGTGCGGTCGCAAAAATGGCATACACCACGGTAACTTTCCATTTTAAAAAGGTCAAATCATTGAAATACACTGTTAAAAGACCAAAAAAGACGACTGCAATTGCCATGATTTTTTGTGATTTTTCAATTTTTCCAAAGTAGATTTTGAGTACGATTAATTGAATGAGTGTAGCGATAATAAGCACCACAGCACTGATTTGCACCCCGTAAATTTTGTACGCAATGAAAAACAGAATGAGAGGAATAAATTCAATCAGTTGCTTCATTACGCGCTCCGTTGCATAAAGTGTTGATAGAAACGATAGGTAAAAATTAACGTGAAAACGGCAACCGTTGAGCTGATGATCGTTGTAATGCCAACACTGATTGCATTATCGCCTAAGCGAGCCAGTTGCAGGTTGACCGCACTTGGTAAAATATAGGCAATGATGGTGAATAAAAATAGTGCTGACATACGCCCACTTCCTTGCTGCCAAACACGTTTCATTGCAGTATTGAGCGAAGTGCGGTCAATCACATAAGCATAAGGTGCGAGGGAGAGCCGTACAAACATAAAACCACCAAGTAAAATTGCAATGAGCCCTAAAATGCCGCCAGCCCCTGTAATTAAACTTAATATCGCGAGTGTAAATGGCAATACAACAAAAAAGTTAAGCAACAAAAATGGTAATAATTGTTTGATACTGTTGACGAATGCACTGGCATAATTCATGTGATGTGTGCGGCTGATTTGCATAATGGCATTAAGTAACCATAATGTCACGAGTAGTACAGCAATTTGCCCACCTACGGCGATGAGTGCTTGTGTGGGGTTGAGATGATTGCCTTCGTTCATCAATGGTTCAAGTGGTAATGCGCGTAAAGTAAACGCGATAATCGCTTGTAACATAATAAAAAACAGGGTCATCTGTTTTTGATTACGCATAAAATTAAAGCAGTCTTGAATAATGGCGGTAAAATTAAGTTGCATCAGACTTTCCTGTTAACTAAAACGCAACAAAGTATAGCAATTTGCATTGCTATTTTCATCATTTTTTGTCGTAAGTGCGGTCCAATAACCGCACTTTTATCTGATTATTTATAGGCTTGGAATTCCGCTTGGCTATTGAGTAATTGTGCACGTGTTATTGAAAATACGCCATCGCCCCCGTTTTTAAACTGAATCCAATTAAATGGCACATTCGGGAATTGTGCTTGTAAATGTACCATGCTGTTACCCACTTCACACACTAACACGCCATGTTCGGTTAAATAATCCGCAGCGTTGGCAAGAATACGCTTAACCAGCACTAAGCCATCGTCGCCTGCCTCTAATGCCATTTTGGGCTCATGCTCATATTCCGCTGGCATATCGTCAAGATCTTCTGCGTCCACATACGGCGGATTGCAGACGATCAAATTATAATTACCTTGTGGTAGTGCCTCGAATAGATCTGATTTCAATGGAAACACATTTTGCAGCGCATCGTGCTTTTCAATATTTATTTCAGTAACAGCTAACGCATCATCAGAGAGGTCAACAGCATCAATTTCGGCATGCGGGAAACGTTCAGCACAAGCAATTGCAATGCAACCGCTACCCGTGCAAAGATCCAAAATGCGTTTCGGCTCTTCTTGTAATAAGCCTGTAAAACCATCTTGAATGAGTTCACCGATAGGGGAGCGGGGAACTATGACACGTTCATCAACATAGAATGGCAAGCCGCAAAACCAGGCTTGATTAGTGATATAGGCCAATGGTTTGCGTTCACTAATTCGGCTAATCAACGCATGAAAAATGCGATCTTTTTCATGAAACGTTAAGTTGGAAGAATACAACGCTTGTGGCACATCTTGAGGCAGATGTAAACAAGATAGCACTAATTGAACCGCTTCATCCCACGCGTTATCTTGTCCGTGACCATAATAAATATCGGCAGCGTTAAAACAACTGTATGCCCAGCGCAAATAGTCTTGAATATTACGCAGATCTTCATAAACGGGGGCATCTGACATTTCTTCGATGAGTTCTTGGTTATAAATCATTTCTTCTACTTCAGCCATTGTGTACCTCTAGTTTTTCATTTTTTGGACAATAGTTATATCACATTTTAGCCATTAAGGCATAGAGCGTGTTAAAATAGATTCTTTTATCTCTCAATGGACAGATTATGAGCTTAAGTGAAGATGAGATTGCATTGTTTCGCGAGCAAGTACGGGGCGTAAAAGCCTTGCGACAAGACACGCACAGCCTGCATGTGCGCAAAATTGCCCAGCAACGTGATAAAAAAGCAGACGCTCAAAAGCAAGATAATCTATTTTATTTTTCAGATCAGTATGAACCGCACTTAGAAGAAGGTGCTACAATTCGCTATCGGCGAGAAAATGAATCACCGCACTTGTTAAAACAATTGCGTCGAGGTGATTTTGAACCAGAACTTTTTTTGGATCTGCATGGGCTAACCCGTGAACAAGCAAAACAGGAATTAGCCGCACTTTTATTGGCTTGTGAGCAAGAAAATATCGCGTGTGCTAGCATTATGACAGGCTATGGAACATATGCCTTAAAACAGCAAATTCCTCGCTGGTTAGTGCAACACCCGAAAGTGCGGGCGATGCACCAAGCCCCGAAAGAATGGGGTGGTGATGCCGCATTTTTATTTTTATTTGATATAGACATATAACAGAGCTAATGCCACGCAAGGAGAACGCATTATGCCATCGGTAAACCAATCTGCTATGGTTAATTTCAGTGCACAGCAGATGTATCAGTTAGTGAATGATTATGAGCAATATCCCCAGTTTTTGCCAGGGTGTGTGGCGGCTCGCACATTAAATCGGTATGAAAATGAATTGACCGCCGAGCTGGTTATTAGCAAAGCGGGCATTCGTCAGCAATTTACCACCCATAATATTATGCAGCCGAGTCGTGAAATTGTCATTGAATTGGTCGAAGGCCCTTTTCGTTTTTTAAAGGGTATGTGGCGTTTTGAGCCATTAGATGACCAGTCGTGTATTATTCGTTTACAACTTGAATTTGAGTTTTCGCATTTTTTGATAAGTCAGCTTTTTGGAAAAATTTTTGAACAATTAACGCAAAAAATGGTATCTGCATTTAAGCAACGTGCAAGTGAGGTTTATAGTGGCTGAAAAAATTCATATTCAAATTGCTTATGCTTTGCCTGATACGTATTTTTTACACAGTTATCAGGTGGAACAAGGCACGACGATCCAAAGTGCGGTATTACATTCTGGGATTTTGGCGCAATTCCATGAGATTGATCTACGCAAAAATCAAGTGGGCATTTTTGCGCGTCCAGCCAAATTAACCGATGTGTTACAAGATGGCGATCGGATTGAAATTTATCGTCCATTGCTTGCTGATCCAAAAGAGATTCGTCGTAAGCGTGCGGAGCAGCAGCGTCTTGAGCAAGAGGCGGAAAAAGCACGTGAACGCGAGCTTAAGCGTGAACAAAAGCGTGCAGAAAAAGAGAGCAAACACGATGAACCTTAATGGCATATATCAAAGTGCGGTTAAACTTAGCCTACTATTTCTCTTACTCATGTTTGGCACAATGGCGTTGTGTGTTGCCCTGGATTACCCATTACCAACGCCGTTAGCCTTTGTTGTTGTCAGCGCATTGTATGCCATGCTTACTCCCAGCCTACTACTGCACCTGCCATTGGCAAATGGCGAATTAATACCGTTACCTGCAAGTTCATGGGGCTGGATCTTCGGTAGCATACTACTATTATTTATAGTCTTTACCCTACATCTTGCCATTGTGTTGGCATGGCGATTTTTGAGAGCAAAACGATGATTGAATTAGATTACCTTTGCCTACCTAAAGGCATTACCCCTGAGATTTTTCTGCGTGATTATTGGCAGAAAAAACCGCTTTTCATCAAACAAGGCTTGCCACAAATTAAAGGCTTACTTGAACCGCAAGACATTATTGAGCTTGCTCAGCAAGAGGATGTAACCGCCCGTTTGGTGCAAACGACCGTTGAGCAAGGCAAAGAGCGCTGGACACTGAAAACGAGCCCGCTGGTGGCGAGCGATTTTGAGAATTTACCTGAAAAATGGTCAGTTTTGGTGCAAAATTTAGAGCAGTGGTCGCCAGAGTTGGGGGCATTGTGGCACGCCTTTCGTTTTATCCCACAATGGCAACGGGATGATATTATGGTGTCTTATGCACCACAAGGTGGCTCAGTGGGTAAACACTATGATGAATATGACGTATTTTTAGTGCAAGCCTATGGGCATCGCCGTTGGCAGCTTGGCAAATGGTGCGATCCAAGTACAGAATTTAAAGCAAATCAACCGATCCGTATTTTTGATGATATGGGGCAACTTGTATTTGATGACGTTATGGCACCTGGTGATGTTCTTTATGTGCCATCACGGCTGTCGCATTTTGGAGTGGCGCAAGATGATTGCTTAACCGTGTCATTTGGGTTGCGTTATCCTAATTTAGGCGATCTGTTAGCGGGCGTGAATCATTCATTAAACCATACCTCACCGCACTTTAATGCGAGCGAATTGACAATTCCGCTTCGTCTGAATCCCGCAGAACAACCATTAGCCAAACTGGATGATGCTATGGTGCAAGCAATGAAACACGCCTTGCTTGACACATTAAGCCAGTCGGCTGAGTTTGATAAATTATTCAAACAAGCCGTAGCAAGTGCGGTTAGTATTCGCCGTTATGAACTGTTGGAAAGCGATGATGATTATTACCCCGATGAGCTCGCCGAAGTGTTACAAGCCGGGGCAAAAATTATGCAGGATAATAACTGTAAAATGCTTTACACCGAGCAGCCGTTTGCTTTTTATATCAATGGTGAGTGGCTTGATGAACTCAATGAAACGGAAAGTGCGGTATTAACTTTCCTTGCCAATGGCAATGCATTAGATTGGCATGCGTTTACCGATTTTGTCTCAAGTGATGACGACATGGCACAAACGCTGTTGCTCGACTCGCTATGTAATTGGCTAGAAAATGGCTGGCTTTACTTACAGGCATAATATGGCAGAAACAATTTACAGCGTTTCGCAGCTTAATCACCGTGCTAAGCAGTTGCTTGAAAGCCAGCTGGGCAGCGTTTGGTTGACGGGTGAAATTTCAAATTTTGTGCAGCCTATTTCTGGGCATTGGTATTTAAGCTTGAAAGATGAAAATGCCCAAGTGCGGTGTGCCATGTTTCGCAGCCAAAATATGCGGGTTGCGTTTCGTCCTGAAAATGGTATGCAAGTGCTGGTGCGGGCGCAAGTGAGTATGTATGAGCCGAGAGGTGATTATCAATTGCTGATTGACGCTATGCAAATGGCTGGCGATGGCATATTACAGCAGCAATTTGAGCAATTAAAACACAAATTGTCAGCGCAAGGACTTTTTGCTCAGCACCATAAGAAACCGTTACCGCACTTTTGCCATAAAGTCGGGATTATCACGTCTAAAAGTGGCGCAGCATTGCATGATATACTCAATATCCTTGCACGTCGAAGTCCAATGACAGACGTGGTGGTGTATCCAAGTGCGGTACAAGGGCAACATGCAGCGCAAGAGATTGCACAGAACATCATGTTGGCTAATCAACGCAATGAGGTTGAGGTGTTAATCGTGGGGCGTGGCGGGGGCTCACTAGAGGATTTGTGGTGTTTTAATGAAGAAATCGTTGCGCAAGCGATTTTTAACTCGCATCTTCCGATTATTAGTGCGGTTGGACATGAAACAGATGTGACTATTGCTGATTTTGTAGCAGATGTGCGAGCACCGACGCCATCGGCTGCGGCAGAAATTGTCAGTCAAGATCGCCACGCATTGCTCACACGTTTGGCAGTACAGCTGCAAAATTTATTTATAGCATTTGATCGTCAGACGGAGCGATGGCACCAACGGCTGAATACAGTAACGTTACGACTTCATCATCAGCATCCCAATCGCATGCTAGCGCAGCAACATATACAGCTAAGCCACCTTTATCAACGACTACAAAGTGCGGTCAACGTCAGATTAAAAGACATGCAGCAGCCATTATCGTTATTGTGCCAGCGACTGCATGCACAGCACCCTAAACAGCAATTACACGCACGACAACGCCAGTTTTTGCAGCTACAAACACAACTGAAAAGTGCGGTGATGCGTCAGTTTAGGCAAGCGACGCTACGCCATGATTACCTTTGCGAGCGTTTGGCGAAATCGCCTTTGCCATACCACCTCAGGCAGGCTGAACATCGTGTGCAACATCGGAAAGCGGCATTAATGAAGGCAATGGAAAGAATATTGCAATCGAAGCAGCACGATTTTGTCCAAAAAACCTTATTATTGGATAATCTTAGCCCGCTAAAAGTGCTGACTCGAGGGTATTCCATCACCTTAAATCAAGCGGGGAATAGCATTAAAAGTGCGGTTGAGGTACAGCCAGGCGAGCAGATAACGACCTATTTAGGACAAGGAAAAATCGTAAGTCAAGTTGTTGATATAAAAAAGAAAAGCGAGTATTAACTCGCTTTTCTTTATTTTTTCTTCGATTTCTTAATGAATTTCATTAAGCGTTTACGTTTGCGTAACTGGGTTGGTGTTAGTGTATTACGCTTGCCAGCATACGGATTGGCACCTTCTTGGAATTGAATGCGAATCGGTGTGCCGATAATCTTCAAACTGCGGCGATAATAATTGGTCAGATAGCGTTTGTACGAATCGGGCAATTTTTCCACTTGATTGCCATGAATGACGATAATTGGTGGGTTATGTCCACCTGGGTGTGCGTATTTCAGTTTCACCCGTCGCCCTGAAACAAGCGGTGGCTGGTGTTCATCGGTTGCCATTTGCAAAATGCGCGTGAGCATTGATGTGGAGTAGCGTTTGATCGCACAAGCATAAGCCTCTTGTACGGATTTAAACAAGTTGCCAACACCACTGCCATGTAAAGCCGAGATAAAATGAACACGGGCAAAATTAATAAAATCTAAACGGCGATCGAGCTCTGATTTAATGCGATCTTTGGCATCCATATCCAAACCGTCCCATTTATTGACCACAATGACCAATGAACGCCCTGCATTGAGAATAAAGCCAAGAAGTGAGAGATCTTGATCGGAGATACCTTCACGTGCGTCAATAACCAGTAACACCACATTGGCATCTTCGATCGCTTGCAGCGTTTTAATCACCGAAAATTTTTCAACGGCGAGTGTTACTTTGCCACGTTTACGTACGCCTGCGGTATCAATCAAGGTATATTCTTGTCCGTCACGCTCCATTGGGATATAGACGCTATCGCGTGTCGTGCCAGGTAGATCATAAACGACCACGCGATCTTCACCTAAAATACGATTGGTTAAGGTGGATTTTCCGACATTTGGACGACCGACAATGGCAATTTTAATATTGCGCTGGGTAATGTCTTCAGGATCGGCTTCCTCATCATCTTGTGCTAAAAGTGCGGTCAGCTCATCATCACTTAGGCTAAACCCATCGTTCCACTCATCAGTATTATCATCTTCAAGTACATTTTCCTCAACCGCACTTTCAGCTAATGGAGCCAGCACTTGCTCAATCAGTGCATTCACACCACGCCCTTGTGAAGCCGCAATTTGGACGATTTCGCCTAAGCCCAGTTGATAAAATTCGGCACAGTGGGAATCAGCATCAATACCGTCGGTTTTATTTGCTACCACCACAGTGGTTTTATCACGTTGGCGCAAGTAATTTGCCAGCCCAATGTCAGCAGGCATTAGCCCTGCTCGAGCATCTACCATAAACAGCACGACATCCGCTTCATCAATTGCCAGAAGCGATTGTGCCGCCATTTTTTCTTCAACGCCTTCTTCGCTACCGTCAATTCCTCCTGTGTCAATCACAATAAAATCATGTCCAGCAAGATGGGCTTGCCCATATTTCCGATCACGGGTTAATCCTGGAAAATCGGCCACCAAGGCATCGCGGGTGCGTGTTAAACGATTAAAGAGAGTCGATTTACCCACATTGGGGCGACCTACAAGGGCAATTACCGGCGTCATTCTTTATATCCTTATCTTAAACATCAATTAATCTACCATCATACTGAATTTTGCCAATTGGAGATAGTAAAATTTATCAAAGTGCGGTCGGCATAAAATAAATGCTCGCTTAAGCGAGCATTTTATGGTGTGCTTATCATTGACTAGGTTGAGCCTCTTCGACTGGTGCACCACCACCTTGTAGCTGTAATGCGTCCCACACACTTGGTTTACGTTCAGGTTGAGTAACAGGTTGACTACTAGGGGCAACCACTGGCGCACGCTGTGTGCAAAAACTCTGGTTTCGGTTTGCCCATACGGGAATTGTCCTGCTACTGCTGCAATCCCAACTACCAAAACTATTAATGCCAACCCACTTGATATTCGGTGATTTTGGCAGATGCAATGGTGTTGGTGATACAAGTGAAAGATAGTGTTGATAAAGCTTCAATGCCCCCGTCGAGCCTGTTAGCCCTGTTTTACCATTATTGTCACGACCAAGCCAGACGGTAATTACTTCTTTCCCGTCAATACCAACAAACCAAGTATCACGTGCATCGTTGGTTGTCCCTGTTTTGCCTGCGAGATGAAATTCGGCAAAATCAGTTTGTAAGCTGCGACCTGTTCCGCGTTCGACCGCTTGTTGCATCGCGTATAATGTTTGAATTGCCGCCTCTCGTGGCACAACTTGGTCGCTAGCACTGTTGCGTTGGTACAGCAGTTGACCGTTACGACGTGTAACACTGTCAATAGAGGATAACGGTATTTTTTCACCAGCATTGGCGATCACTTGAAAGAGTTTTGTGACATCAAAGGGCGCAATGGCGTAAGAGCCGAGTAGCATAGCAGGCACGCGTGGGATTTTAATTTTATCCCAGCCCATTGCTTTTTGGTTGGCAATAACCGTATCAAGCCCGACTTTCATACCAATATTCACGGTCGGAATATTCAGTGAGCGTACCAATGCGTCCATTAGCATCACCGAACCACTATAACGACGGTTATAGTTGCGAGGTTGCCAATCAGGTGCTCCTTTGATTTTAATCGTGATTGGGCGATTTTGAATTGGTGTGTTGAGTCTAAATTGCTCTGGATTAGCCAATGCACTGAGGTAAATTGAGGGTTTGACCAATGAGCCGATTTGACGTTGTGAGCGTAAGGCACGATTAAAGCCCGCATATTGTGTTTGCACGCCACCGACCATTGCAAGCACCCCACCTGTGCGGTAATCTGCAACCACCATAGCAGCTTCAAGATCAGGGCGTTTTTGTTGCAGTTGCAATTTTTGAGTAGCCTCAACTAATGCCTTTTCTGCCATGCGTTGTTTGTTAATATCAAGCGTGGTAAAAATACGTGCACCTGAAAGCGCGGTCGCCTTATTATCACCCAGTACGCTACTCAAATCTTGCTTTACTAATTGCATAAATGCTGGTTGTGCTCGTGTAACGCTGCCTTTGGGTTTTACATCCAGTGGACGGCGGCTGAGCAGTTGATAGAGGCTTTCATTGATAATGCCGTTTTCTTGCATAATTTTTAGTACGACATTGCGTCGTGCCATCGCATTATCAGGATAACGCCATGGATTATAAATTGATGGACCTTTCACCATTCCCACCAATAACGCGATTTGATCTAGACGAATTTCTTGAATTGGGCGACCAAAAAAGAGCTGGCTTGCGAGTGCAAAGCCATGAATTTCAGTGTCTCCTGATTGTGCAAGATAAACCTCATTGAGATAGGTTTCTAAAATTGTATTTTTATCGTAACGGGCATCAAGCAAAATTGCCATAAATGCTTCGTTAATTTTTCGAGTGAAGCTGCGACGATTGCTTAAAAAGAGATTTTTGACTAATTGTTGGGTTAGCGTGCTGCCTCCTTGCACGGTTTGCCCCGCCTGAATGTTGGTGATCATTGCCCGTGTAATGCCAAGTAAACTGACGCCATTATGTTCATAAAATCGGCGATCTTCAGTTAATAGAAGGGTATCAATCAAATAACGGGGATATTGATGCAATGGGATTGCAAGGCGATCTTCTTTATTAGATTGCAACATTGCAATTAATTTGGGGGCTAGGCGAAATTGTGTAATGGCTTGGCGATTGACTAAATCTTCGATTACATTTAATCGCCCATCACGGAAACGCAGGCGTAAAACACGTTGAGGCTCTGGTGCATCTGGAAATTCAAAGGCGCGGCGAATTAAAACGATGGTATCCTCTTCAATTTTGAAATCCCCAGGTGTACCCAGCATATTGACTTGCCTATAACCATTATCAATTAATTTTTCACGCACTTCGGTTAGAGTGGGGTGCTTGGGTTGTTCAATACTTTCAATTTGCGCATAAACTTCTGCGGGCAGTTGCCAAATGCTGCCATCAAGGGTATTGCGAATTCTTGCATCAAGATATGCAAGGTAAAACAAGACACAGCAAAGTGCGGTGAACCCGACTTTTAGGCTAAAAATCAAAAAACGCATACGCCATGTACGTTTGCGTTTTGGCGGAGTTTGTTGTTTGATTTCAGTTTGTTCGTTATTCGGATCTGAAGGCGATGTCATGCAATAAAACCTATGCCGTTTCTATTTTTGTGTAAATTATAACAAGGCTTGTGAAAAAAGCCTAACATTCAGCGAGCAATGCGTCCAATGCTGGCGTTAATTTAGGGTACTGAAACTGAAATCCTGCCTGACAAAGTTGTTTGGGGATAATGGATTGATTATCAAGCAATAATTGTGCACGCTCGCCAAGAACGAATTTTAAAACAAATGCAGGAACAAATGCAAAGTGCGGTCGGCGCAGTGTATGAGCTAACGTGCGGTTAAACGCAGCATTGGTTACAGCATGAGGTGAACAACAGTTAAAAGGACCTTGGCATTGTGAATGGTTTAAAAGAAAAAGAATGATATTAACCATATCCTCAAGGTGGATCCACGCCCAGTGTTGTGTGCCTGAGCCGATTCGACCGCCGAGTCCCAGTTTATACAATGGCAGCATTTTCGCCAATGCGCCTCCCGTGGTGGCAAGTACCATCGAGGTACGCAGGAGGCATACTCGGCATGTGGCGTTAAGGGCGGCATTTTCCCAGCGTTGACATAATTCAGCTGCAAAACCTGTGCCAGCATCTGCATGCTCATCAACCTCACGTTGAGTTACATTACCGTAAAAACCAATAGCAGAGCCTGAAATTAGAACTTCGGGAGGATTGTCGCTGGCATTGATTTTTTCGACTAGGGTTTGTGTTAGTTGTACACGGCTGGCAACCAGCTCTCGTTTTTGGCGTACTGTCCAGCGTTTATCAAAAATTGGTTCACCAGCAAGATTGATGATCGCATCAAATTCATTAAAATGATGAAGTGCGGTTAAATCGGAACAATAATTGAGAATTAGCCCTTTAAAATGGGTTTTGGCATGATGTTCATTACGGGTAAGTGCGGTAATGCGATGCCCTTGAGCCAGTAGCGTTTGGCAAAGTGCGGTGCCGATTAGCCCCGTCGCGCCCGTAATAAAAATGCGCATAGTACTCCTTAAAGTGAATTTTCAAATAATTGCTGGATATTTTTTACTAACTGTGTCGTTTTGGTCTTTAGTGTTGGTGTGATAAACACCGTATCATCACCGGCAATTGTTCCTAAAATGCCGTCATTTTTGCCAATTGAATCTAATAATCGCGCAATCAGTTGTGCACCGCCAGGGCTGGTACGAATGACGACCAGTGCATTGTTATAATCAATATCTAGCACCAAATTTTTCAAAGGGCTAGAGGTATTTGGCATGCTTAATTCAGGCGGCAGACAGTACACTGTTTGCATTTTTGAATTGCGAATACGCACGGCCCCGAATTTGGCTAGCATTCGTGAGATTTTAGATTGGTTGACTTGAAATCCCTTTGATTGGAGCGCATCAACAATCTCCCCTTGGGAAGCGTATTTTTCTTCTAAAAGCAAAGCCCGAAAGGCACTGTTCAGTGATTCAGATTTAGTGAGTGTGTTCATTATGCTTACTCTATGCAGAAATTTGCATAGATAGTGCATATTTTTTCAAAAAAAGGCAAATAAAATTTTCCTATTTAGGCAAAGTGCGGTTAGTGCAAGGAAAAAATTTGCCCTAGCTCTCACTTTTGCATTGTCATATTTGAATTTGCCTGCAATTGGATCTAGACTTAACTCACTTTAGTTAATTAAATGTAAATATAAGGAGTTTTAAATGAAAGTTGCGGTCTTAGGTGCAGCAGGCGGTATTGGGCAAGCGTTAGCATTGTTATTAAAATTAAATTGCCCAGCAGGGACTGAATTAGCATTATATGATATTGCACCAGTCACACCAGGTGTGGCGAAAGATATTAGCCATATTCCAACCCCAGTGCAGGCAAAAGGGTATGCAGGAGAAGATCCAAGCGAAGCCTTGCAAGGTGCAGATTTAGTGTTGATTTCAGCGGGTGTTGCACGTAAACCCGGTATGGATCGTTCGGATTTATTCAACATTAATGCCAGTATTATTAAAAATTTAGTCGAAAAAGCGGCTGTTGCTTGCCCGAAAGCCTGTATTGGTATTATCACCAATCCAGTGAATACCACCGTTGCGATTGCTGCGGAAGTGTTGAAAAAAGCAGGTGTGTATGATAAACGTCGCTTATTTGGGGTAACCACCCTTGATGTGATTCGTTCAGAAACGTTTGTATCAGAACTGAAAGATGTTGCACTGGATAAAGTAAGAGTGCCTGTGATTGGAGGGCATTCAGGCGTGACGATTTTACCATTGCTTTCGCAAGTCGAGGGTGCAAGTTTCACAGCTGAAGAAGTTGAAGCATTAACGAAGCGCATCCAAAATGCGGGAACAGAAGTGGTAGAGGCGAAGGCCGGTGGCGGAAGTGCGACGCTCTCTATGGCACAAGCTGCCGCACGTTTTGGTTTGTCTGTGTTGAAGGGCTTAAGTGGTCAAGAGGCTGTCGAATATACTTACGTTGAAGGCGATGGCAAATATGCTCGTTTCTTTGCAGTGCCTGTGCGTTTAGGTAAAAATGGTGTAGAAGAAATTCTCCCAATTGGTCCGCTAAGTGAATTTGAGCAAAGTGCGGTTGAGGCGATGTTACCGACCTTGCAAAAAGACATTGCGCTAGGTGAAAAATTTGTGAATGGTGAATAATACATCATTACAGCCCGACATGATTCTTGTCGGGCTTTTTTTATTATGCGTTATATAAATTTTTTTATAAAGAAAAAGTGAGACGTTAGCACGATGTGAAGGCGTTACTCAAGCATGAGAGAACATTATTATGATTAAAAAAGCGAACTACGATCAGCTTGATTTTGCTCGGCTTTATCGTGAGCAGAAAAAAGTTAGTACATTTAAAACAAAAACTTACATTGATTGGGATAAAAAAGCCCTTATTTCAGGGCAGAATATGCTTAAAGGGAATTATCCGACGGATTTTCTGTCCCGAGTGGATTTTTCTGGCTGTCAAAGTGCGCTGGATTTTGGTTGTGGACCAGGCACATTGTCGTTATTAGCCGCACCGTACTTGCACGAAGTGGTTGCCTGCGATTATGCACCGAATATGCTCACTTTTCTAAATGACAATGCACATCGGCAAGGGATTAATAATATCCGCACACTACAATTAGCCTATGAAGATGACTGGGATGCTGTGCCTGAATGTGATTTAGTATTTGCCTCACGCTGTTTAGAGTTAGACGATATACAAATGGGACTCAAAAAACTGATAAGTAAGGCTAAACAGCGTGTTTATCTCACGTATAAAGTCGGTCGTAGCTTTTTGAGTGATGATATTGATGATCTCATTGAACGCCCAATAGTGCCAAAACCAGATTATATTTATGTCATTAATATATTGTATCAACTGGGCATCCACCCTAAAGTGGATTATATTGAGTGTGAAGATAAGCGTTTTATGGCAGAAAGTGCTGATGAGTTACTTGAGCGTGTACGTTGGAGTTTGGGCGAGCTTTCTTGTGTTGATGAGCAAAAAATTCGTACTTATTTCCAAACAGATTTTCAGCATACCCAACGTATTATTAAATGGGCATTTATCAGTTTTGATGTAAATTGACCGCACTTTTAGCTACCAGATAGGCTGGTGAAGAAAACGAGCAAGAGAGGGACGGCAAGATTGATAATAAAGCCATAGCTGATAGCGAGCGGAACAACTTGCACACCACCACTGCGTTGAATGATTGGTAACGTACAATCAAGTGCGGTTGCACCAGTAAAACCAACCGCACTTGTGGCAAAGCGACGCATTAATGCAGGCACAAAAATTAAGCTCAAGATTTCACGCATAAGATCATTAAAAAATGCAATACTCCCTAGTACTGGTCCAAACGCATCATTGATGACCACACTAGACAATGAATACCATCCAATGCCAGAGGCAACAGCAAGCCCTTGAATAAGAGGAAAATCTAGCCAAGATGCGGCGAGAATGCCGGCAATCAGGCTTGTGATGATGACACCACAAGCAGCGACAATACCGCGACGGTTAAACAGCACTTGGCGTAAGCTGATGCCATTATTGCGTAACTGAACACCAACGAGAAAGATTAATACGACCAATACATAGGTGCTAGCATTATGGGGTAAGGAAAAATGCCCTTTACTGACAAGTTCAACAATGACACCCATGAAGACCATGCCGAGCATAAAAAGCGAATCTAGCATTAAACGCCAGCGTGGTGGTAGGCTAGCGGCGGTTTTTTTTACTTGATAAGGATAGTATTTATCTAATATGAGTAGATAAGCGACATTTAGCCCAATAGTACACAGGATAAACGTAAGTGCAGCGTGCATAATAATGGGTAATTTTTCAGCTAAATTGTCAATTTGCCCTAAAGAGAATCCCATCATAAATAAAATGACGTAAAGTAAGCCCACCACACCGACATTAAGACGACGTAAAATGGCGGGATTATGTGTTTTAATTAAGTACCCGAAAATCATAGGGCATAATACAATTAACAATCCATCCATTTCACACTCCTTTATTGGCTGGCTGATTATAGCGAAAATGTGCTGCTGGGTATATCCCAAGTGCGGTTTTTTTAGTAAGCTAGATAAAAAAGAGGTTGTGATGTATTTAAAGCAAATTGATATAGCAGGTTTTCGTGGTTTAAATCGATTATCAATTAGCCTGCGTTCCAATATGGTGTTAGTGGGCGAAAATGCGTGGGGGAAATCAAGTTTGCTTGATGCCTTAAGTTTAATTTTAAATCCGAGCGCACCACTGTATCAATTTGAGATAAGTGATTTTCATTTAACTGAACAGGAACACCACGCATTTGTTAAGCATAAAATAGCGCCGACAACAACCAAAAATTGCACGTTATTGTTTATATTTAGTGTCAGCGATATTGATGAACCGCACTTTAAAGAAAGGCAGTGCTACAAACCTCTGTTCTGCCCCCATGATGATCGTTATGCGCGTATTTATTTGCGAGTTTCTGCCGAGTTAACAGCGGGAAAAGTGAGCACAAATTACAGTTTCTTAAATCAAAATGGTGATGTGTTGGATGTGGCTGATAAAGCGACATTAATTAAGACATTGATTGCACAGCATCCAGTGTTACGCTTTCGGGATGCACGCTTGGCGCATAAATCAAATTTTCAGTTAAAAAACTTACCGGATAAAATTCCTGCAAAAGAAATGCAGGCGATTTTTAATATTATTCACTATTATTTTTTACAATCGCCCCATGCGCTGTTGATGACCGATTCTATGCAATGGTGGGCGACAGTCAAACAACTTAATCAAGCCTTAGCACAGGATAAAAATGGAACATTGCGTAAACAGCTCTTGTTAGCGTTAATGAGAATGTTTAAGCAGGGGCAGCAATTGAATTTTGAGCGTTATACTCGTCCGATTATTTTGCTAGAAGATTTAGAAGCACGGCTTCATCCTCGAATGGTGGCGATTGCATGGGAATTTGCTCGTCATTTGCCAATCCAACGCATCACGACAACGAATTCAGTAGAGCTTTTATCATATGTGAAAATAGAGCATATTTGTCGTTTGGTGCGTAGAGAGAATATCACATATGCTTATCAATTAGCGCGTCATGATTTAAGCTCAAATGATCATAGAAAATTGGGTTTTCATATTCACTATAATCGTAGCTTAGCACTTTTTGCTCGTGCGTGGTTGTTGGTTGAAGGGGAAACAGAAGTTTGGCTCATGTCAGAACTGGCTGAGATTTTAAATATTAATTTAGAAATGGAAGGCATCCGTATTATTGATTTTGCACAGTGTGGTGTGCGCCCCTTAATTAAATATTGTCAGAAAATGGGGATTGAATGGTTTGTCTTGACCGATGGGGATAGTGCGGGTCGTAAATATTATGATACAGTTAAAAGCAAATTGGCAGAACAAGATAGTCTTGTTGGGCGAGTGATTACGCTACCTGAACGTGACATAGAGCATTACTTTTTTCATAATGGATTTGCACAGGTATTTTATCGCTTAGCTAAGGAGAATAGCTTAAATAAAAAAATGAACGCGACTAAACTTATCCAAAAAGCCATTAGCCATAGTTCAAAGCCCGATCTTGCTTTGGCATTAGCAAATGAAATAAAAAAGCAAGGTGCGGACAGTGTGCCAAGCCTGTTTAAACAAATGTTTTTTAAATTGCGACAATTAATCGTGATGTAAACCGCACTTTTTATTAAAAAATGAAAAAAACTTTAGACTGTAAATTTTTTTTGTATAAAATAATTTACTTATTAACCTAAGACGAGACCTACATATGAAAAATAAAACGTTAGGAAGCACCTTGATTGTTGCTGGTACAACCATTGGCGCAGGAATGCTCGCCATGCCTATTACCTCAGCAAGTATGGGATTTGGAATGACAGTCGTGTTGTTATTGGTACTATGGCTGTTGCTATCATTTAGCGCGCTTTTATTTATTGAAGTGTATCAAACGGCAAGCAAAGATGCTGGTATTGCCACCCTTGCTGAACAATATTTTGGTAAAATAGGGCGTGTTTTAGCTACGTTGTCGTTATTAATTTTTATGTATGCTATTTTAGCCGCTTATGTGAGTGGCGGCGGTTCGTTAATCAGTTCACTGTTGCCTATTATTGATGGATTGAGTGCCAATGGCTTTGGCGTCATTTTATTTACGGTGGTTTTAGGCATTTTCATTATTATTGGAACGGGCAGTGTTGATGCGGTCAATCGCCTTTTCTTTTTTAGTAAAATTGCCATTTTTATCTTCATTTTAGTGATGATGTTACCGCTTGTTAAAAGTGACAATTTAATGGCACTCCCGTTAGATAAAGCGGTAATGCTATCAGCAGCACCTGTCTTTTTTACCTCATTTGGTTTTCACGTGGTGATTCCATCAATTGTGCGTTATCTCGATGGTGATATAAAACAATTACGCATTGCGATTGTCGTTGGCACAGGCATACCACTAGTGGCTTATTTCTTATGGCAATTAGCCACCCATGGTGTATTAAGTCAAAGCCAGTTCTTAGCCATTTTGAAAACTGACCCGACGTTAAATGGACTGGTCGAAGCAACACGTACGATTACGGGTAGCCACTTCTTAAGTGAAGCGGTACGCGTGTTTTCATCTTTAGCATTGATCACGTCATTCTTAGGGGTGTCTTTAGCATTATTTGATTGTTTACGCGATCTCTTGATTCGTGTGAAAATCAAAACAAATCGCCTATTTTTAGGGATTTTAACATTTGCACCACCACTATTATTTTCGCTCTTTTACCCGAAAGCCTTTATTGCTGCGCTTGCTTATGCGGGCATAATGTTTGCATTTTACGGACTGGTTTTGCCAATTGGATTAGCGTGGCGAGCACGCAAATTCAACCCAACACTGCCTTACAAAGTGAAAGGTGGCAATATCGGTTTGTTTATTGCACTAGTGCTTGGTATCCTGATTATTAGTATTCCATTTTTAATTAATGCGGGGTATTTGCCTGAAGTTGTTGGCTAATTGTAAAGTGCGGTTAATAGAAAAAAACCAAGCAAATAGCTTGGTTTTTTATTGAGTTTAATTTAGTGATCAAGATATAAGTAATTTTTCCAGCTATTCATTCGCAACAGAATTTTGCGCATCATAGCTAAATGATGCATATGATGAGTATAAACGGCAATTTCTACATTGGTACCATAAGGAAGATGATAGTTATCAAAATTTTTATCTGTAATTTCAAATAATACCAATGGTTTTCCATCATGTTCTAAGAAATTTCCTGTATATAATGTACCGTTTGCTTGAACTTCATTTTCTGAAATAGCAGGGAGAATGGTGAGTACTTTTCCCGTAAACGTTTTCCCAGGAATAGCAGGAAAAACAAATTCAGCTTCATCATTAGGTTGAAGACGCAATAAGGAGTTTTGTCTAAATGCGCCGACAAACTGTTTAGGTTGTACATGAATAAATGTCATTACAGGTCTAAGAGGTAGCGTATTTGCCATCATGCCAGGTCTTAAAAGTAGTTGAGATACAAAGCCATCACTCGGAGCTGTGATCACAGTATTCGCAAGATTATACTCCGCCTTAGCCAGTGCGGCTTTTTTAGCTACAATTTTGATATTTTCGCCATTGATTTGTGCGTTAATTAAACTTTCATTTTTTTCTAATGTTGCTTTTGCAGCGAGGTAATTGGCTTCAGCAATAGAAAATTCATTTTCTGTTTTTTCATATTGTACTTGGCTGATTGAATTATTTTTGATTAATGTTTTAACACGCTCTATATTCTTTTTAGCTTGTAGATAGGTCTTTTGGCTTTCTGCTACACGTACCTTTGCGGTGATATAATCTCCTTCTATGCCTTTTACAGTAGAATAGCTTTCAGCGAGTTCTGCACGTTTTTGATCTACTTCAGCTTGATAAGGTACGGGATCGATCTTAAATAATATATCTCCCTTTTTAATAGGCTCATTTGGTTTGATATTCACTTCAATTACTCGCCCATTGACACTTGGAATAATCGGGGTTGAGATATAATACTGTCCTCCAAGATGAGTGTAAGGGTGATTGTAGTTCATAAAAAGAACCATTGATAATACAAGTGCCACACCTCCTAAAATAGCTGTTGGAACAGTCCATTTAGTTAAAGGAATTTTAAATAATTTAAAAATAAAATAACATATGCTGGCATAAATAATAATAATTAACAGTTCCATTAGATTTGACCTTTTGGTTGTACTGAATGTGTTTGTTCAAATTGCTTTATTTGGGCGGATAATTGTTCTACTTTTTGCTCAAGTTCTGCAATTTTGCTTTTATCTATTGCAATTTTTCGACTGTTTTCCTCACACTGTATGTGATTTTTTTTCAGATAATATTTGTCAGAATAGTTTCCCCAGCTTTCTTCTTTAGTCCACATCACCGCCCAAATCCAGAGAAATGGCCAAATAATATGGAGTGTAAATAAACTAACCCAGCCTGCGTAGTGAATAGCTTCTGCATGAGGGTGATTACGTTTTTTTGCAATATTATAGGGAATATCATGAATAGCAATGACACCATAGAAAATCATGACTACTGCGAAAATAAGGAAAAAAAGAGCTAGATAATCAAGAAACATAAATCACTCATTATTTATGAAGTTATAAAAGACTTTTATTTTAAATTAAAATTAATCTGTAACCTAGAATATATTTAAGACTCGTAGTAATTTTACAATACGAGTCTATTCAATTGAAAAAGAACTATAGATTATGTGGCCTTTTTCATAGATTTTACAAAATGGGCTAAATCAGTTAAGCATTGTTGATGTGAACTAAGATTATGTTCAATAATGTTGACAATAGCAGAACCTGAAATCGCACCTTGGCAACCGGCATGAATTGCATCTTTCACTTGGACTGGTGTGGCAATGCCAAAACCTTGCAAAATGGGCGGTGCATTATAACGTTTTAATTGCTCAATCAAGACGTGTAGATTACTGGCGTGTTGCTGATTTTCCGCACTGGTTACCCCTGCCCGCGAAACCAAATATGTGTAACCTTGGCTGTATTGTGCAACATCGGCAACGGTTTGCTCACTGGCATTAGGCGGGCAGATGAACACGGGTTGAATGCCAAATTTAACCGCACTTTGTATAAAAGGATCTGCTGCCATCAGTGGCACATCGGCGATCAGCACAGCATCTACGCCAGCTTCTTGGCAACGTTGATAGAAGTGATCAAGCCCTTGGGCATAAACCAAATTGGCACATAATAACAGGCTAATAGGCACGTTAGGGTAGCGGCTTCGCACCCGTGCGAGCAACTCAAAGCAGGCATCGGTGCTAAAACCTGCTGCCAATGCGCGGTTATTTGCCGCTTGAATAACTGGCCCGTCAAGTAGAGGATCAGAAAACGGAAAGCCCAACTCCAGCGCATCGGCACCGTTTTCCACCAGTGTGCAGATGATCTCAAACGAGCGTTCAAGGGTTGGATCACAGAGTGTAACAAACGGGACAAATGCACTTTGTTTTGCATTTTGAAGTTGGCTGAAAAGAGTATCGAAACGGCTCATAGAATAACTCCACGTTCAGTTAAAATGTTATGCACAGTGAAAATATCTTTATCGCCACGCCCCGAGAGATTAACAACTAAAATTTGTTCTTTATCAGGGGATTGCTTTATCATTTTTAATGCATACGCCAGTGCGTGGGCGGACTCGAGAGCAGGAATAATGCCTTCATGCTGTGTCAATTGTTGGAACGCATCGAGGGCTTCATCATCTGTAATGGCATAATATTCTGCCCGTTTGATCGCGTGTAGATGTGCATGTTGTGGTCCAACAGAGGGAAAATCTAGCCCCGCGGAAATAGAATAGG
The DNA here is from genome assembly GCF_014885015.1 of Spirabiliibacterium falconis. Lineage (GTDB taxonomy): Bacteria > Pseudomonadota > Gammaproteobacteria > Enterobacterales > Pasteurellaceae > Spirabiliibacterium > Spirabiliibacterium falconis. The sequence goes on from NZ_JABMIJ010000006.1 coordinate 117,082, forward strand.
ACTCATGCACTTGCCCATCAATACTTTGCATTAAAGGGGATTTCATCCCAAAATAAATGCCGACCGCACTTTTGTTTAGCGGTGCACCGTGCTTGCCACTTTCAAGTCCTTCGCCTGCAGGTTCAATGCCAATTAAGCGAACCGCACTTTCATCAATAAAATCGGCAAACATCCCAATGGCGTTCGAGCCACCACCCACGCAGGCGATCACACCATCAGGTAAGCGATGCTCACGCTCACGCAATTGTTGTTTGGTTTCTTCCCCGATCATTTTTTGAAATTCACGCACAATGGTTGGGAAAGGGTGGGGACCTGCCGCAGTACCAAGCAAATAGTGCGCTTTGTCATAATTGGCAGACCAATCACGCATTGCCTCACAACACGCATCTTTCAATGAGCACGAGCCTTTTTCAACAGGGATAACGGTCGCCCCCATCAAGCGCATGCGAAAAACATTGGGCGATTGGCGTTCAACATCTTTTGCGCCCATATAAATGCGGCATTTTAGCCCTAATAATGCACAGGCAATCGCTGTTGCCACGCCATGTTGCCCAGCACCCGTTTCGGCGATGATTTCTGTTTTTCCCATTCGTTTTGCCAACAAGGCCTGCCCTAATACTTGGTTTGTTTTATGAGCACCGCCATGTAATAGATCCTCACGTTTGAGATACAGTTTCGTTTTGGTGCCTTTCGTGAGATTGCGGCACAAGGTCAAGGGGGTAGGCCTTCCCGCGTAGTTATGTAATAAATCGGCAAACGCGTGTTGGAATTGTGGATCGTGTTTTGCGTCAATGAAGGCTTGTTCTAGTTCAAGCAGTACAGGCACCAAAATTTCAGGCACATACATACCACCAAATTCACCAAAATATGGGTTAAGTTTTGTCTGTTGCATAGCGTTCTCTTATCGAATGCACTGTAAAAGTGCGGTTACTTTTTTACAATCTTTCACGCCAGGGGATGTTTCGACCCCAGAATTAATATCTAAGCCAAGGCAGCCTATGTCGGCAGCACGCTGACCATTTTCAAGATTAATGCCGCCTGCGAGCATAATGCGCTGTTTTCCCTTTTCTGGCAGTAATGACCAGTCAAACGTGTGCCCTGTGCCACCTTGTTGCGTGCTGATTTGGCTATCGCACACAATGCGATCAATGTGGGGGGAATGATCGAGACAAAGTTGCGTGTCATCGGGCGAAATGGATACCGCTTTCCAGATTTGAATCGCATCAGGCAATTGGGCGCGTAGCTCAGCAATAAAAGTGCGGTCTTCATTGCCATGTAATTGTACCGCATAAAGTCCTAATTGGCTTGCTAGACGCACAATAAATTCAATGGATTGATTTTGGAACACACCAACATAACGCAGTGGCGCAGCAGTGGCAACCTCTTGTGCTTGGCGCAGGCTCAACGCACGGGGCGATTTTTCAGCAAAAATTAAGCCGCCATAAAGTGCGCCAGCGTCGAATGCACAGCGTGCGTCTTGTGGACGCGTTAAGCCGCACACTTTATTTTCGCCGAATATCACACTGCGAACCGCACTTTGGAGATCTTCGCTGCCCATCAGACTTGACCCGATTAAAAAGGCGTTCACATCACGTTGTAATTGGCGCACTTGTTGATGCGTGTAGATCCCTGATTCGCTCACAATGGTGCGGTCATCTGGAATTCTTGCTGCCAGTGGTGGTGTGCGAGTGAGATCGACGCTTAAATCATGCAAATCACGGTTGTTTATGCCAATCACTTTCGCATTCAACGCTAATGCACGTTCAAGCTCAGGTGCATTGGCTACTTCCGTTAACACACCCATGCCTAAGCGGTGTGCAAGGGTTGAAAGTGCGGTATAGCCTTCATCGCTGAGCACGGAGAGCATTAATAAAATGGCGTCCGCCTGAGAAAAACGGGCGAGATAGACTTGATACTCGCTGATCATAAAATCCTTACACAAAATCGGTTGTGGTGCGACAGACCGCACTTGTGCAATAAACGCAAAATCCCCTTGGAAGAAGTGCTCATCGGTCAACACAGAAATGGCATTGGCATAGTCTTTATACACGCGGGCAATTTCTGTGGGGTCAAAGTCTGCACGAATCAAGCCCTTAGATGGCGAAGCCTTTTTGCATTCTAAAATAAAGTGCGGTTGGGGTTTTGGCGTGAGTGCGGCATAAAAATCCCGATCGCTTGGCGTGAGCTGTGATTGAAATTCGCTCAACGGCTGACGTGCTTCGCGTGTAGTAATCCAGCGTTGTTTATCCGCCACAATTTTTTGCAAAATGGTAGCTTGCTGATGAAGGGCTGGGTTTAAATAGGTATTTGTCATTGTTTCGCTCCCTACGCAATGTTTCGCAGTTGCTGCAATGTGGCATACGCACTGCCACGAGCAAGGGTTTCAAGCACGGTTGCGGTTGTGGACTTGAGATCGTGATGCCCGAATAAACGCAGTAAAAGTGCGGTATTTGCCGCCACCGCATTGGCGTGATATGGCGAGCCAGTGCCTTGTAAAAGTGCGGTCAGCATGCGTGCATTTTCATCAGGCAAGCCACCTTTGAGGTGCTCTAACGGCTGAGGCGCAAGCCCAAAATCGGCAGGGGTGAGTGTGAAGTAGTCGATATGGCCGTTTTTCACTTCGGCTACTTGGGTTTCACCATGCAATGCGACTTCATCTAGCCCCGCACCATGCACGATGATGGTGTGTTCATGCTCCATTAAAAGTGCGGTTTGGGCATAGCGTTCTATCAACTCTGGCGTATAGACCCCGAGCAGTTGCCGCGCGGGTTTGGCAGGATTGATTAGTGGGCCTAAGATATTAAAAATCGTGCGGGTTTTCAGCGCGTTGCGTACAGGCATAGCGTGCTTGAAGCCTGTGTGATATTGCTGAGCGAATAAAAAGCACAGCCCAATCTCATCAAGTGCACTGCGGGCTTGATCGGGCGTCATATGGATATTTATGCCCAACGCACTTAATACATCGCTTGAGCCGCTTTTACTTGAAACACTGCGGTTGCCATGTTTCGCAATTTTCGCACCTAAATGTGCGCCAACAATAGCACTGGCGGTGGAGATATTAATGGTATCTGCACCGTCGCCACCTGTGCCCACAATATCAGCAAAAGGGTAGTCAGGGCGAGGGAAATCAAGTGCCGCATTTTGCAGGGCTTTTACCGCACCAGCAATTTCGTCATGACTTTCACCCCGCACGCGCATCGCAATGAGCACGCCAGCAAGTTGTTCGGGAGTGAGTTCACCATTGACTATGGCATTAAATAGCTGCTCGCTTTGTGTTCGGGTTAAGTGTTTTCCCGAGTAGAGCTGTTCTAACAGTGTGTACATAAATTCTCTCTAAAAATGATAATAAATACGCAAGTGCGTTTTGCTTATGGTGCTTATGGTTTGTTGTATCCAGATTGTAGCAACCAGTCGATACTTTGTTTTAACAACTGCCCACCTTGCACGGTTAAAATGGATTCAGGGTGGAACTGAAAGGCGCAAATAGGTAAAGTGCGGTGTCGAATGGCCATCGGCAAGCCCTCAAAATGGGCGTTGACCACAAAATCGGGGTGAATCTGTTTCCCAATCAGTGAGTGGTAGCGTGCCACGGGCATAGGCGACGGCAGATTGGCAAACATCGCTTGCCCATCGTGTTCGATATGTGACACTTTTCCATGCAAAATTTCTCCCGCACTCACTACTTGCCCGCCGAAGGCTTCAATTAACGCTTGGTGTCCTAAACAGATGCCTAAAATCGGTACACGCCCTGCCATAGCCTGAATCAGATCTAGCATAATGCCCGCCTCACGTGGCGCACCAGGGCCAGGTGAGAGTGCGATAAGGGTGTCTGGCTGAGAAAGTGCGGTCTGCTCAAGTAATTCCAACGAACAATCGTTACGATAAATTTTCACCTGATGCCCAAGGCTGCGAAATTGATCAACCAAATTATAGGTAAATGAATCAAAATTATCTAAAAAAACAATGGTTGCCATATTAATGTCCTTGTTCGTTGGTTTGTGCAATGGCCAGCAGTACTGCTTTGGCTTTGTGGCGCGTTTCGTCCGCTTCCATTTGTGGATCGGAATCTAATACTTCACCACAGCCCGCTTGTACATAAGCGATGTTGTTTTGCACAAAGGCACTTCGGATCACAATGCAGGTGTCAAAGTCGCCTTTCGAGGTGAGATAACCTACCGCACCACCATAACTGTGGCGACGCTGCTTTTCGACTTGATAGAGTAGTTGCATGGCTTTAATTTTCGGTGCGCCAGTCAGCGTTCCCATGTTCATACAGGCTTGATAGGCGTGCAGCGCATCAAATTCATCACGCAATGTGCCGACCACACGTGAGACAAGGTGCATAATGTGAGAATAACGATCCACCTGCATAAGCTCTGCCACACGGCGTGATCCACTATTACACACCCGTGCAATATCATTTCGGGCTAAATCCACGAGCATTAAATGTTCTGATAATTCTTTTTTATCTAGCCGTAGCTCCAGCTCTAAGCGTGCGTCTAATTCATGATCAATCTCGCCTTGTTCATTAAAGCCACGTGGGCGAGAGCCAGCAATAGGGTAAATTTCTAACTGACGTGTTGCTGGTGTAAATTTAAGCGCACTTTCAGGAGACGCACCGAATAGTGTAAAATCCGTATCTTGCAGATAAAACATATACGGGCTTGGGTTATTTTTTTTCAATTGGCGGTAACTGGCCAGTGCATTTGGGCAAGCAATGGAAAAACGTCGCGACGGGACAATTTGAAACACATCGCCAGCATAAATGTGGTCTTTGAGTTGACGAATAATCCCTTTAAATGCGAGATCTTCAATATTAACGTTCACCTCAGCTGATGCAGGTGTTATATTTAAATGTAACGTGATGTGTTGAAGTTTCGTTGCTATCTCGCTTCCTTGACGTTGTAAGGCTTCTTTTTGTGTTAGATTAAAGCAAAAACTTTGCAACGTGGTTGTTTGGTGTTGGTGATCAAAAATCAGTAATTGATCAGCAAGATAAAAGCAGTAATCAGGGCAGTGGATGCCATCATCTTCCAGCGTAATGCCGTCCATTGGCATAAATTGTGTGACCAGATCATAGGAAAATAGCCCGCCAAGATAAATAGCCTGTTCGGTTCCAGCGTAGCATTCTGTAATAAAGCGCAACGCAGAGAAAATAGAGGGGGCTTGTAATTTAGCATCTTCATCAAGATTAGTATCAGGCTTAGCAATGCGAATGGTCAGTTTGTCAGCAGCTTGTGTTAATATATGCACTGCACATTGAGAGGATATTTTGCCGGCTAAATGGGCTAAAACGGATTCGCCATTGGCATTTAATGCGGTGTAGCTAACGGTATCGTCAACACAGGTAATTTTAACCGCACTTTGCACAAATAATAAGCTGGTTAAGCTATTTTTGCTTTGAATTTCTGCAGATTCTAATAACAGTGTTGAACCTTGGTTTTGACACAATGCAGCAAATACTGCAGTGGGATCAGCACAATACGGCACGAGTTGTGTTTGTATCGAAAGTGTTGGCGTACTCATGAGTTACCTTTATCATTTCTTTTTTAGATTGAACTATTAAACTAGTACAAGAGTGCAAAGTCAAGTTTTTTCTATTCTAACCTTGAAATTGAGGTGATTGTCGCAAATATTAGAGATAAAAGCATTGGCTAGCATGAGGAATGCGGTATGATTAGCCAAACAAATTAAGGAGAGCCTATGTGGTCTGAGATTTTATTGAATTATGGCATTTTTATTTTAGAAGTCATTACACTGTTATTAATTGTGGTCGGCATTTTTGCCTTGATTGTGGCACTACGCCATAAAAATAACAATAGTCATGCTACATTGAAAATCACGAATTTAGCCGAGCAACAGCAGGAACACCAAGATAAATTGAGTGATTTTCGTCTAAGTGAGATCGCATTAAAACAAAAAGAAAAAGCACGCAAAGCCAAAGAAAAGGCAGAACAAAAAGCCCAAAAAGCGAAATATAAACACGATAATACCGCACTTCAGCCTAGCAAGCCATGCTTGTATGTGCTTAATTTTAAAGGCGATTTAGCCGCAAGTCAGGCTGAGGCATTAGCACAAAGTATTAACGCCGTGATTGCTTGCGCCAACACTGATGACGAAGTCTTATTGCGACTTGAAAGCCCTGGTGGTTTGGTGCACGCTTACGGCTACGCCAGTTCACAACTGAATCGCCTGAAACAACATGGCATTAAACTGACGGTCGCGGTAGATAAAGTGGCTGCCAGCGGTGGTTATATGATGGCGTGTGTGGCCGATAAAATTGTTGCTGCACCTTTTGCCGTGATTGGCTCTGTGGGTGTGGTGGCTCAGATTCCCAATATACATCGCTTGTTGAAAAAACATGATGTGGATGTAGAGGTCATGACGGCAGGTGAGTATAAACGCACGATGACAGTGCTTGGAGAAAATACCGACAAAGATCGTGAGAAATTCCAACAAGAACTGAATGAAACACATCAATTATTTAAGGATTTTGTGGTACAACACAGACCGCACTTAGCGATCGATAACGTTGCCACGGGAGAGCATTGGTTTGGTCAACAAGCCCTGACACTGGGCTTGGTGGATGAATTGGCTACCAGTGATGACATTATTTTAAATGCAATGAAAGAAAAAGATGTGCTTGAAGTGCGTTTTAACGAGAAGAAATCTTTACTACAAAAAATAGGTAAGCAGGCAGAAATGGGAACTGAAAGTGTGCTACACCGCTTATTAAACCGCACTTTGTCATAATTAATCTAAAATAAAGGCTGTGTGATACAGCCTTTTTTTATAACTAAAGTGCGGTTTTGTAACCGCACTGTGCTTATTCAAATAATTCACTATGCAATTTCACAACGATCTCGTTAGCGTGTTCGCTTGGCACGAGTAGACAGACGTTGTTAGTACTGGCACCGTAACCAATCATGCGAACGTTGTAAGGTTCAAGAGTGGTGAATAACCGTTTGGCAACACCAGAGGTTAAATGTAAGTCGTTACCGATGAGGGCGACCAAATCTAATCCTGAATCTACTTTGACGTGGCAGACTTCAGTCAACGCATCCATTAGCTCGCTGGAGAGCATAGACGCACCAGATGAAGCGGAACCTGTTTTATCTAATGTGACGGCAACACTGACTTCAGACGTGGTCACGGTATCCACAGAAATTTTATATTTCGCTAAAATAGCAAAAACATTCGCCAAAAAGCCTTGAGCGTGCAGCATACTTAAGCTCGTTAACGTTAATAAGGTCTGATCACGACGCAGTGCAATGGCACGGAATGTTGGGCGTGGTTGTGGATCACGTGTAACCCATGTGCCGCCTGCCTCAGGGGTTTTGCTTGAGCCAACATAAACAGGGATATTACTGCGCACAGCAGGCAAGAGGGTGGCAGGGTGAAGCACTTTGGCACCAAAAGTTGCCATTTCAGCCGCTTCGGCAAAACTCATGGTGTCGATTTTTTGTGCTTGTGGCACAATGCGTGGATCCGTTGTGTAGATGCCAGGAACATCCGTCCAGATTAATACATCTTTAGCATTTAGCATTTCGGCTAAAAGTGCGGCGGAATAATCACTACCTCCCCGTCCCAGCGTTGTGGTTTTCCCTAATTCATCGCGCCCAATAAACCCTTGTGTGATCACCAGTTCACCTTGATCGATCAACGGTTTTAGAATATTGTCGCAATTTTTTTGTGTTTTGACATCATCAGGAGCCGCTTTACCATAGTGGCTATTGGTGGCAACCAGTGTGCGGACATCAACCCAAGTGGCACGGGTATTTAGTTCCCGCAAAATTTCCACAAAGATTTTGGTTGACATCATCTCACCGTGGCTGATGAGTTCATCGGTTAATGCTGGAGAGGTGGCAAGACTGGCGGCTTCTGCAAGGTTTTTGACATTGGCTAAAAGGCGGTCAATTTCCACACAAATGGCACTGTTGTCGTTAATTTCATTTAAAATGGCATACTGAATTTGGTGTAATTGCTCAAATAAGGCTTCACGGCGTGGGTTATCACAGCCGTTGGCAAGTTCCACTAAAATATTGGTCACGCCAGCTGAGGCTGATAAGACCACCACACGGGTATTCGGGTCGTTAATCACAATGCGAGCACAGGCTTGCATTGCAGGGTAGTTGGCAACGCTGGTGCCGCCAAATTTTGCAACAGAGAGATGTGACATAAGTTTTCCTGTAAAGTTAAACGATAAAAAAGAGTAATAGATTGCGTAAACAGAAAGGAAAGTGCGGTTGGTCGACTTGAAGCACTCCATCACAGGGTGATGACAGCCCTAGGGATTCAGCCCTAGCAGCCGATAAATTGCAGTATCGGATACAATTTATCTCGGCAACGTTCCCCTGATTATTTCCGCCCGATGCGTTAAAAAATAACTGCCTGAACGCTGCGCCTCTTCTGTTCACTGGCAAATCGTGAACGCATATAGAAATAACGGTTTATGTGTTTTTTGTCAAGCAGAAAAGTGCGGTTATAAATAAAAACCGCACTTTTATAAGACAAAAAAGCCACTGCGAACAGTGGCTTTGAGGTTGTGTTTTGGTTGATTAGTTCAACTCTTTTCGTAATTGTTTGGTGACGTTTACCATCACTTCTAACGCTGCGTGGGTTTCTGGCCATGCACGTGTTTTCAAACCGCAGTCTGGATTCACCCATAAACGCTCGGCAGGGATAACATCAAGGGCTTTACGTAGCAGATGCTCGATTTCGCTGGCTTCTGGCACACGAGGGCTGTGAATGTCATACACACCTGGGCCGATGTCATTTGGATATTTAAAATCACCAAATGCGGTTAATAATTCCATATCTGAACGTGAGGTTTCAATCGTAATCACATCAGCATCCATTGACGCAATGGCTGGCAGAATATCGTTGAACTCAGAATAACACATATGTGTGTGAATTTGAGTTGAATCTTCAGCACCAAATGAGGTCAAGCGGAATGCTTCAGTTGCCCAGTTGAGATATTCATCCCAATCAGCACGCTTGAGTGGCAAGCCTTCGCGAATGGCTGGTTCGTCGATTTGAATCACTTTAATACCGGCTTTTTCGAGATCTAACACCTCATCATTGAGTGCTAAGCCAATTTGTTTACACACTTGTGAGCGTGGAATATCGTTACGCACAAACGACCATTGCAGCATGGTAACTGGGCCTGTGAGCATACCTTTCATAGGCTTTTTGGTTAAGCTTTGGGCATAAGTTGACCATGACACTGTCATCGGTTCAGGGCGTACCACATCACCGAAGATGATTGGTGGCTTAACGCAACGGCTGCCGTAGCTTTGCACCCAACCAAATTTGGTAAACGCATAGCCGTCTAGCAATTCACCGAAATATTCCACCATGTCATTACGTTCCGCTTCACCGTGCACCAACACGTCGAGATCTAATTTTTCTTGTTGTTCGACCACATAGGCGATCTCTTTTTTCATTGCTGTTTCGTAATCTTCAGCTGACAATGTGCCTTTTTTGAAGGCTGCCCGTGCTTGTCGAATTTCCGTGGTCTGTGGGAACGAACCAATGTTGGTGGTTGGCAATAATGGCAGGTTTAGCCACGCTTGTTGTAATTTAATACGCTGTGCAAATGGTGATTTGCGTTGATCCGCATTAGCTGGCAAATCTTTCAAGCGAGCTGCTACTTCAGGGCGGTGAATCGCTTTTGAGCTTGCACGCGCATCGGCGGCAGCTTGGCTGGCATCAAGATCTGCTTGTACGGAGCTGCGGCCTTCATTAAGTGCGGTTTTCAGCACACGCAACTCGTCCACTTTTTGCAAACAGAAAGCAAGCCATGAGTAGAGATCTTGGTCTAATTTGGTTTCAACGGACAAGTCATACGGCACATGCAACAATGAGCAGCTTGGCGCAATCCATAAACGATCACCCAATTGCGCTTTTAGCGGCTCAAGCACATCAAGCACCGCATTTAAGTTGGCACGCCAAATGTTACGTCCATCAATTACACCTGCTGAAAGCACTTTATCGTAATCTTTGAATGCGTCAATTTGCTCAGGTGCACGAACAAGATCAAGGTGCAAGCCATCCACGGGTAGGCTTTTCAGTAATGGCGCGTGTTCAGCAACGGAGCCGAAATAGGTCGCCAATAGGAGTTTAGCATCCACTTTGCTCAATTGGGCATAAGTGTCTTTGAACGCATCCAGCCAAGCTTGTGGCAAGTCAACGGCTAAAATTGGCTCATCGATTTGAATCCACTCACAGCCCGCGTTGGCAACCGCACTTAGGATTTCGGCATAAACAGGTAGGAGTTTTGGTAACAGAGACAAACGGTCAAAGGCCTCTTTGCCTTTCTCTTTACCTAAGAATAAAAACGAAATTGGGCCAACTAAAGTCGCTTTCGGCGTTAATCCTAAGGCTTTGGCTTCTTGCACTTGTTGCACATAGTGCGCAGGATTAGCTTTGAACTCGGTGTCTTTGTGGAATTCTGGCACGAGATAGTGATAGTTAGTATCAAACCATTTCGTCATTTCGATGGCAGGTTGTGCTTTGTTGCCGCGCGCCAATTGGAAAAATTGCTCTAATGTTAATGTTTGGCTATCAAAACCAAAACGTGCTGGAATGGCACCTGTTGCCACTTGTAGGTCTAAAATATGATCATAGAACGTAAAATCTGCGACAGCAACGTAATCTGCATTTGCTTGTGCTTGATGTTTCCAGTTTTTTTCACGTAAGGCTTTGGCAAGATCAAGTAAGTCTTGCTCACTTAATTCTTTACGCCAGTAACGCTCTTGTGCAAATTTTAATTCACGTTTTGCCCCCACACGCGGAAAGCCGCTTAAATGAAATGTTGTCATAGTGTTCTCCTATTTTTATTTTTTAATCTCAAATAGACGTCTAAATGTCTATCTGTGGTGCAGAATGCAAGATTTTAAGGTATTATGCAACATCATAATTTTCACATAACTATGAATTTAATTAATGAAGCCGATATTTTTAGAATTACGCCATTTGAAAACCTTAGTTGCATTAAAAGAAGCGGGTAGCGTTTCGCTTGCAGCGCAACGCGTTTATCTCACCCAATCTGCACTCTCTCATCAAATTAAGCAGTTGGAAGATCAATATGGATTAACGCTATTTGAACGTAAAACACAGCCCCTCCATTTTACGGCGGCAGGAGAACGGTTGATTAAATTGGCATATGATATTTTGCCTAAAATTGCCGAAGCAGAATTGGATATTGTTCGTGTGAAAGAAGGTGATGCAGGCGAATTGCGCATAGCGGTGGAGTGCCACACCTGCTTTGATTGGCTCATGCCTGCAATGGATGCTTTTCGTCAACATTGGCCTTTAGTTGAATTAGATATTGTCTCGGGCTTTCACACGGATGCCATTGGGCTTTTGCTAACCCACCGTGCCGATCTTGCTATTGTTGCTGAAGTGGAAAAAACACCCGGTATTGTGCATAGACCGCTCTTTGCTTATGAAATGGTAGGACTTTGTAGTAAAGATCATCCATTAGCCAGCAAAAATACATGGCAGGCAGAAGATTTTAGCGATCAAACCTTGATCACTTACTCCGTACCTGATGATATGCTTGATTTGGTACGCAAAGTCTTAAGTCCGAAAGGCATCCGCCCTGAGCGGCGAACCAGTGAACTAACGATAGCGATAATTCAATTAGTGGCAAGCCGCCGAGGTGTGGCAGCCTTACCGTATTGGGCAGTGTTGCCGTATCTTGAGCGTGGTTATGTGGTGGCACGTAAAATCACCCGCAAGGGATTGTACAGTCAGCTTTATGTTGCCATGCGAGAAACGGATGCTGAGCGAGCGTTTATGCAAGATTTTTATCACACGGTAAAAGCGAAAAGTTTTGCCAGTCTACCTGGGCTTGCACCATTAGATTAACAAGCAAAGTGCGGTCTGACCGCACTTTTTGTTTTAGCTGATTAACTCAATATTCTCCATCGCACGTTCAATATACTCTCCGCCAAAACGGTGGCTAAAATTGAGTAAATAATAGAGTTGGTAAATGGTTTGACGATAAGCATAACCCTGATCGATAGGATAAATGTCGTTGTAGCCTTGATAAAATGCATTCAAATCAGGCTCAAATAGTGCATTGAGAGCAAGATCACATTCCCGATCACCCCAATAACAAGCGGGATCAAATAGCACAATATCATCACCACAAAGGCCGAGATTTTTGGCATAGAATGCACCATGTAAAAGAGCGGGTTGTGGCTGATGTTTAGCGAGGTGAAAGCTGACCGCAGAAATAATATTTTCAAAATTGCCGAAATGAATGCCTTTTTCTTTACAGAGCTGCAATTGCCAGCCAATCCGATTTTCGGCAAAAAAGGTACTCCAGTTTTTACGCCATGCGTTGGGTTGATAAACAGGCCCAAGCCAAGTGTCGTAGTCAAAGCCGTAGCTATCAGTGGTATTAACGCTGTGTAGGCGTGCAAGTCGCTGACCAAGTTCGTATTGTTTAGAAGACGCAATAGGGGAAAGGGGGAGGTATTCCATCACAATAAAGCTGTTATTTTCGGAGCAACCTACGCCATAAACACGCGGCACACGCACGGTTTTCGTGGCGGCGAGGGCATCAAGCTGGTCAGCCTCAGCACGAAAAGTAGAGCGAAAAGTGCGGTCATTGGCTTTCACAAATACAGGCAAGGTGCCGTCGTCGATAACCCAAGCTTGATGTTGCTCGCCATCTTGCACGGCTTCTTTGGATTTGATTGAATAATATGCCCCGAGTTGATCAGCTAGAAGCTGAGAAATGGCTTTCCACATAGTTCACCCCCTTTGCATTATTCTAACGCTATTTTATCGCATTTAAGGTACAAAATGATGAATAAAAGCCCGCTTTTGTGTAGCAAACCGCACTTTTGTGATCCAGCTCGCAATAAAAGTGCGGTAAATGAAAAAAAGTGCTATACTACCGCCCTTAAATTTGTAAGGTGTGCCTAGACATTGTAGGTGTAGGCTGCGTTACAAAAGTTTATTGATGATTAACCGCACGTTGCCTTACGTAGGGGCGACCACTGTAAAAGGACATTTTATGCCAGTTATTACCTTACCCGATGGCTCAAAACGTGAGTTTGAGCATGCTGTTTCTGTTCTTGATGTTGCTGCGAGTATTGGCAGCGGACTTGCGAAAGCCTGTATTGCTGGGCGTGTGAATGGCGAGCGTAAAGATGCTTGCGATTTGATTACAGATGATAGCACATTGGAAATTATTACCGCCAAAGACGAAGATGGTTTAGAAATCATCCGCCACTCGTGCGCGCATTTGTTGGGTCATGCGATCAAGCAGCTTTTCCCTGATGTGAAAATGGCGATTGGGCCGACGATTGATAACGGCTTTTATTATGATGTGGATCTCGATCGCTCTTTGACGGCTGAAGACATCGACGCACTTGAAAAACGCATGCTGGAGCTGGCAAAAACCGACTACGATGTGGTGAAAGAAGTGGTTGACTGGCAAACAGCCTATGATACCTTCAAGGCACGTGGTGAGGAGTACAAATTGGCGATTTTAGATGAAAATATCTCAAAAGATGCCACGCCTGCGCTTTATCATCATCAAGAATACATTGATATGTGTCGCGGTCCACATGTACCGAACATGAAATTCTGCCACCATTTCAAACTGCAAAAAGTGGCAGGAGCCTATTGGCGGGGTAATTCTGACAACAAAATGTTGCAACGCATTTACGGCACCGCATGGGCGGATAAAAAACAACTTGCCGCCTATTTGCAACGCCTTGAAGAGGCGGCTAAACGCGATCACCGTAAAATAGGTAAAGCACTCGATCTCTATCATATGCAAGAAGAAGCACCGGGTATGGTGTTTTGGCACAACAACGGCTGGACCATTTTCCGCGAGCTGGAAACGTTCGTGCGCACTAAATTAAAACAATACGACTATCAAGAAGTGAAGGGTCCATTTATGATGGACCGCGTATTGTGGGAGCGCACCGGCCACTGGCAAAACTACGGTGATTTAATGTTCACCACCTCATCGGAAAACCGTGAATATGCCATCAAGCCGATGAACTGCCCAGGGCACGTGCAAATTTTCAACCAAGGACTGAAATCGTATCGTGATTTGCCATTGCGCATGGCGGAATTTGGTTCATGCCACCGCAACGAGCCGTCGGGCTCTCTGCACGGCTTGATGCGTGTGCGCGGTTTCACCCAAGATGATGCGCACATTTTCTGTACCGAAGCGCAAGTGGAAGGCGAAGTAACTTCGTGCATCAAAATGGTGTATGACATTTACAGCACCTTTGGCTTTAAAGACATCGACGTCAAGCTCTCCACTCGCCCAGAATCACGCATCGGCAGTGATGAAATGTGGGACAAAGCGGAGGCTGACCTTGCCGCCGCCCTCGAACACAATGGCTTGCGGTTTGAAATTCAAGAAGGCGAAGGCGCGTTCTACGGCCCTAAAATTGAATTCACGCTGCACGACTGCCTCGATCGCGAATGGCAATGCGGCACCATCCAGCTCGACTTTGCGCTACCTGGTCGCTTGAATGCCTCTTATGTGGCAGAAGACAATGAGCGCAGAACGCCGGTGATGATCCACCGTGCGATCTTAGGCTCTCTTGAGCGCTTTATCGGGATCATCACCGAAGAATATGCGGGCTTCTATCCAGCGTGGCTGGCACCAACCCAAGCGGTGGTGATGAATATCACCGACAGCCAATCGGATTATGTGCACCAAGTGGCGAAAAAATTATCTGACGCAGGTCTGCGGGTGAAAACGGATTTACGCAATGAAAAAATTGGCTTCAAAATCCGCGAACACACCTTACAACGTGTGCCATATATGCTCGTGTGCGGTGACAAAGAGATGGCAGAAGGCAAAATTGCCGTACGCACCCGCAAAGGTAAAGACCTCGGTGCTATCGCCGTGGACGATTTTGTGGAACAACTCAAACAACAAGTCCATAACCGCGAGCTTAAGCTCACTGGCGAAGAGTAATAAGAAAAAGCAAGCCGTGGGCTTGCTTTTTTATGTGATGGTGAAGGCTCGTTAATGTCGCTATGAGCCACTTAAAGTGCGGTCAGC
Source organism: Spirabiliibacterium falconis (assembly GCF_014885015.1). Lineage (GTDB taxonomy): Bacteria > Pseudomonadota > Gammaproteobacteria > Enterobacterales > Pasteurellaceae > Spirabiliibacterium > Spirabiliibacterium falconis. Next base: position 132,134 of record NZ_JABMIJ010000006.1, read on the forward strand.
GCTTGCAAATCACTTGAAGAGTGCGTATAATCAGCACGTTATGCTTTTTCTAAAAGCGGATCGCTGTTGTCTTGTGAAGGCAACAAGTATTTTACCAGTAAAGGAATGAGATTATTAAGACTGTGAAAAGAGTTCAAGCAAATCGCCCGAATCGTATTAATGAAGAAATCAAAGTGAAAGAAGTTCGTTTGATTGACGCCGAAGGCGAGCAAGTTGGGATTGTCGATATTCAAGAAGCGTTGGAAAAAGCGGAAGCAGCCGCGCTTGATTTAGTGGAAATCAGCCCGAATGCGGAGCCACCTGTGTGCCGCATTATGAACTACGGTAAGTTCCTCTACGAAAAAAGTAAAATTGCCAAAGAGCAAAAGAAAAAGCAAAAAGTTGTTCAGGTTAAGGAAATCAAATTCCGACCTGGTACAGACGAGGGTGACTATCAGGTAAAACTACGCAGCCTGACACGTTTCCTCGAAGATGGGGACAAAACCAAGATCACAATCCGCTTTCGCGGACGTGAAATGGCCCATCAACAAATCGGGGTCGATTTGCTTGAGCGTGTGAAAAACGATCTGGCAGATATCGCCGTGGTGGAGTCCGCTCCATCAAAATTGGAAGGCCGTCAAATGGTGATGGTGCTTGCCCCTAAGAAAAAGTAATGAGGCTTGCAAGTTAAGGGTGCGACCGCACTTTTACGCCTGATTATTTTGTTTGATTAACAATACAATGCGGAGTTATCCAAATTATGCCAAAAATTAAAACAGTACGCGGTGCTGCGAAGCGTTTCAAAAAAACAGCTTCTGGCGGTTTTAAGCGTAAACAATCTCACTTGCGTCATATTTTGACCAAGAAGTCAACTAAACGTAAACGTCATTTGCGCCATAAATCAATGGTTGCTAAATCCGATCAAGTATTAGTCGTTGCTTGTTTGCCGTACGTCTAGTTCATCTTAGTTAAAAATATTCAAGGAGATTCCCTATGGCCCGTGTAAAACGTGGTGTTATCGCCAGAGCTCGTCATAAGAAAGTTCTTAAGGCTGCTAAAGGTTATTATGGTGCGCGCTCACGCGTGTATCGCGTTGCTTTCCAAGCGGTTATCAAAGCAGGTCAATATGCTTATCGTGACCGTCGTCAACGCAAACGTCAATTCCGTCAATTGTGGATCGCGCGTATCAACGCAGCGGCTCGTCAAAACGGATTGTCTTACAGCCGTTTCATCAATGGTTTGAAAAAAGCCTCTGTTGAAATCGACCGTAAAATTTTGGCAGACATTGCTGTATTCGACAAAGTAGCATTTGCCGCTTTAGTTGAAAAAGCAAAATCTGCACTGTAACTTGATTTTCAAGTGATAAAAAGGAACGTTTGTCGTTCCTTTTTTTATGCCTCAAACCGCACTTTGCATCGTGGTGTTGTAATTGCAATTTTGTGCAAAGTTGCGCACAATAGAGTTTTGATTGAACCGCACTTTAAGTGCTTTTTATTTTAAGGAAATATCATGAAAAAATGGTTGATTATTGTTGTCATCGCGGTGATTGCTGGTTTCACATTGATGTCGAGCTACAACGGCTTGGTGCGCGCGGAAGAGCAAATTAACTCGGTGTGGGCGAATGTAGAAACTGAATATCAACGCCGCGCTGAATTAATTCCTAATATCGTTAAAACCGTTCAAGCCCAAGCGAATTTTGAACGCGAAACCCTCACCGCCGTGGTGGATGCCCGCTCAAAAGTCTCACAAACCAAAATTGACCTAGCTAACATGACCCAAGAGCAGTTAAACCAATTCCAACAAAATCAAGGCGAGGTTAGCTCTGCGTTGTCACGTTTGTTGGTCACTGTTGAGCGTTACCCAGAATTGCGCGCCAACGACGGCTTTTTAAACCTGCAAGCCCAGCTTGAAGGCACTGAAAACCGTATTAAGAAAGCGCGCAACGACTTCAACGCCGTAGCGAAAGAATATAATCAAAAAGTGCGCCAATTTCCAACCAAACTGGTGGCGATGCTGTTTGGCTTTAAAGATAAACCGTATTTCAAAGCGCAAGCGGGCTCTGAAAACGCACCTGTCGTCAACTTTAACTAAAAGTGCGGTTATATGCCTTTATTTGCAAAATCAGCCATTGATAGCCATGCGGTGGAAGCGGCAATCGCTGCGTTAGAAAAACGTTCATCGGCAGAGCTTAGGGTGTTTATCGAAAAAAATGCTAAGTTTAGTGATATGCTTGAACGTACCACACCTGTGGTGGCACGGGCCGAACAGATTTTCCAAGAGCTTGGTATGCAACAAACTGCTGCTCATAATGGCGTTTTGATTTATGTCGCACTCAACCAACGGCAATGTGCGGTGATTGGTGATCGCGGTATTGATTGTTATGTGCAAGCTGATTTTTGGCAGCAGTGTTGTGATGCCATTTCAATGCACGCCAGTATTGATCAATTAAGCCACGGCATTATTCATGCTATTGGTTTAATTGGTGATAAATTAGCAGTCCATTTTCCGTATCAAGATGATGACGTGAATGAGCTACCAAATGAGGTAATTATTCGATGAAATTATGGCACCGCACTTTGTTTATTTTCTTCACATTTGTTGCTTGTGTTGCGCACGCAGCATACGATTTTCCCAGTGTGCCAAAACCGTTTCGTTATGTGAATGATTACACGCATACGCTAACATCTACGCAAATGCAAACCTTAGAAAGTTATTTGCAAGATTACAGTCACAAAACTAGCTCGCAAATTACGGTGGTGATGCTCCCAAGTGTGGGAAACAATGACATTTCGGAATATGCCTTTGCATTAGGCGATTACTGGGGTGTGGGGCGTAAAAATTTGGACAATGGCGTGTTGATGCTGATTGCCAAAAATGATCGCAAAATCTTTATTGCGACAGGGCGTGGGTTAGAAGGTGCATTGCCTGATGCCTTGCTTTCGCAACTGATTCGCCATGAGATTACACCGCAGTTTAAGCAGGGTAATTATTTTCAAGGCATTGCTAACGGTTTACAAGCGATCATGAATGCCAGTGTAGGCGAATATGCGCCACAGCAAGCACAAGAGGATGACAATACGGTTGGTTGGATTATCGGTTTAGCCGTCCAACTCTTTATCTTTTTTGTGTTTATCCAGATCTTGCGTGGACACCGTAGCGTGTACGTTAGCCCGAGTAATGTGGAGAATGCTTTACGGCGTTCTCGCTCTCGTCATGACCGAGGCGGTTTTGGTGGCGGCTTCGGTGGCTTTGGCGGAGGTGGTGCTGGCGGCAGTTGGTAAAATAAAAAGTGCGGTTAAAACCGCACTTTTGTTTTTTTAAGGGAACTTGTTAGTTAGCTTTGCTGGTTTCTAACCGCTCAAAGCGTAGCACATAATTTTCAAGATAACGCAACAGCGCGGTGGCAATGGCGGTGATAATAAGATAAATCACGCCTGCGAGACCGTAGATCAATAAGGCATCGTATTGCGTACCGTAAAGTTGGCAGGCATAACCCATGATATCCATGATGGTGATCGTAGATGCTAGGGAAGTGCCTTTGAATACTAAAATAATTTCATTAGTATAAGACGGCAAGGCACGTTTAAGGGCAAACGGTACGAGAATACGTAAGGTTTGCCAGCGACTTAAGCCTAATGCGGCAGTACCTTCCCATTGGCTTTTCGGAATAGCTTTCACTGCACCATAAAAAAGTTGTGCAGAGTAGGCTGCTGAGTTGAGAGCCAAAGCAAGCATAGCACAGAACCACGCATCAGATAGTAAATGCCAAAATGGGCTATTAATCACCCACTGAAATTGCCCAGGACCAGCGTAAATTAGGAAAATCTGTACTAATAGCGGTGTACCAGTAAAAAGAGTGATGTAACCATTGACCAGCATTTTGAGCCAACGCAGATTAGAGCTCAAGATAAAGGTAAATATAATGGCAAGCAAAAAAGCAACGACCAGTGATACGAATGTAAGCAGTAAGCTGGTTGGAATGCCTTGTGCGATAGTGGTGAAATAGTCGCTGATCATACGCCCTCCCGCTCAAAACGTGTGAAACGCTGTTCAAGATGGCGAATGCCAATTTTGCTAACAATGGTAATGACTAAATATAAAATCGCTGCGAGTCCATACCATGTAAATGGCTGATGTGTATTCGCGTTATTGAGTTCTGCTTGGCGCATGATGTCACTAACGCCAATAAGAGAGACAAGTGCGGTATCTTTTAATAATACTAGCCATTGATTGCTCAGTCCTGGCAGTGCGTGTCGCCAAACTTGAGGCATAATAATATGGATAAATGCTTGTGCACGAGTCAGTCCCAGTGCGGCGGCAGATTCCCATTGCCCTAGTGCAATCGCCTGAATTGCGCCACGTAAGGATTGTGAAGCATAGGCAGCAAAAATAATGGCAAGGGCTATTACGCCACAGCCAAATGCACCAAATTCGACATAATCGCCTGTTATCATAAACAGCACTTGAGTTGAGCCGTAATAGATAAGAAATACCACTAAAATTTCAGGCAGACCACGAAAAAGGGTTAGCATCACTGAAGTGGCTATGCGTAGCCATTTGAATTTTGCTGTTTCTAGCACTACGAATAGAATAGAAAAAATTAAGCCGACTAATAGGGCACACAACGCCAACCCTATGGTCATTAGGGTGGCGTCTAGCATCAGCGAAAGGATGTTATCAAACATAATGCGAGATTATTTTCCAGTCATCCATTTATCGTAAATTTTTTGGTATTCACCATTGGCTTTGATTGCAGCCAAGCCTTTATTTAGTTCCTCTAAAAGTGCGGTATTGCTTTTATTTACTGCGATACCCATACCTGTACCGAAGAATTTCGGATCAGTAACTTTTTCACCAATGAACGCTAAATTGTCATCACTTTTCATCCAATCAGCAAGAACAGCGGTATCTCCAAAAATTAAGTCGATACGACCATTTTTTAAATCCAAAACCGCACTTTGCAGGGTAGTATAGGCGTTAGCTTTATATTGTTTATCATTTTCAGCGATATATTGCTGAAAGGTTGTCCCATTTTGTACGCCGACGGTTTTGGCACTTTCACGGGTAACTTTATCTTTTACACCAATAAAACTTGCTGAACTGTCGTAGTAAGGTTGTGAAAAACTGACTTGTTTAGCGCGATCATCTGTGATATCGATAGCCGAAATAGCTGCATCAAAACGTTTGAATTTTAACCCTGGAATTAAGCTGTCAAATGCTTGGTTTTGGAAAGAACAGTTGGCTTTGATTTCTGCACAAACAGCATTGGCAATATCAATATCAAAACCGACGATTTTGCCATTCGAATCAGTGGTTTCAAATGGTGGGTAGGTCGGTTCGGTTGCAAATGTAATATCAAGTGCGCTTGCGCTCATTGCGCTAGTAGCGAAAAGTGCGGTTACAAGAATATTTTTCATTGTTATCTCCTAAGTTGAATGTTGTGTTTAGTGGGATAAATAGTGTGCAAAAGCATCAGTTTTGGGGTTGGTAAAGCAGCTTGCATCGCCCATTTCAACGATATGCCCTTGTTCCATGTAAATGACTTTGGTTGCCACTTTCCGTGCCACAGCAACCTCATGAGTTACAATCACTTGCGTAATCCCCATGCCTTGCAATTCTTGAATAATTGATACAACTTGTGCAGTAATTGCAGGGTCGAGCGCAGCGGTAGGCTCATCGAATAGTAGAACTTGTGGTTTCATCATTAAAGCGCGAGCGATTGCCACACGCTGTTGCTGCCCGCCAGATAAATGTAAAGGGTAGCGATCAGCATGATCGTCAACACGCAAGCGTTTGAGTAAGCGTTGTGCACGTTCAACGGCATCAGCTTTACTCATTCCTAACACTTTCATTGGGGCTTCAATTAAATTTTGCATCACGGTGTAATGAGGCCAGAGATTATATTGCTGAAATACCATTCCCACATCAGTACGTAATTTACGGATTTTTTTCGGGTCAGTTTTAGCTAAACTTAAATCAAATTCATTGCCTGCAATGATAAGCCGTCCTGATGTTGGGATTTCAAGTAAATTGAGTGTACGGATCAAGGTGCTTTTTCCAGCACCGCTTGAGCCTAACAGCACAACAATATCACTACTTTTAGCGTCAAAATTAATATCAAAGAGGGCTTGCTTTTTGCCGTAGAAAAAATTGAGATTTTCGATGCGAATACTCATCGCGAATGCCTTTACTAATAAATGATGCTAAATAGTAATCACAAAAGTCATTTTATGCAAATAAATTTTCATAAAAAGGGTTAAAAATGGAATAAAAATTCATTTTATGGTATTTTAACTGAATGAATAGGCATTTGCTGTCTTTCTAGGTATAGGGCGTAATTCGCCCTATGTTTATTTTTCCATTTCAAATTCAATAAGCATCATTAAAATGTGAATAACTTTAATGTGAATTTCTTGAATGCGATCGGCATAACCAAAGTGCGGTACACGGATTTCCACATCAGCAAGCCCTGCCATTTTGCCCCCATCTTTGCCTGTTAAAGTGATCACTTTCATTCCTTTGGCTTTGGCGGCTTGAATGGCATTGAAAATATTGGTTGAATTGCCTGAGGTCGAAAGTCCAAACAGTACATCGCCTTTTTGACCAACAGCCTCAACATAGCGAGAGAATACATAATCATAGCCAAAATCATTGCTTACACAGCTTAAATGGCTGGGATCGGAAATCGCAATCGCTGGGTAGCCAGGGCGATTTTCACGGTAACGCCCAGTGAGCTCTTCAGCAAAATGCATAGCATCACAGTGCGATCCGCCGTTTCCACACGAAAGCACTTTTCCACCGTGTTTGAAACTGTCTGCCAGCAATTTGGCTGCACGTTCTATCTGTTCAATGTGTTTGTCGTCGTTTAAAAATGCGTTTAAAACATCGGCAGCTTGGGTTAATTCGGCTTTAATCTGATCAAAATACATATAATTCTCCTTTTGGAAAAACGTAATATGGTGCAGTGATACAATAACTTATTGCTTGAGTTTGTCCAGCAATTCTGTCACAAACTCAAGCCGCTCTTGTGCATTTTCCAGCGATAAAGTAAATCGGAATTTATGTGGACCATCAAAGCGATAGATGCCTTTATGTTGCCCAATTAACGCTAAAAATGGTTCTGGATCAAGTTCAACAGAGGGTTTAAATTCAATGTGTCCGCCTTGGGCGTAGGCTTCAATTTTTTGAATCCCCATAGGTTTAGCGTGCTGTCTAAGTTGTGCAATTTGCATGAGATTTTGGGCAGGTTGTGGCAGTGAACCAAAGCGATCGATCAATTCCACTTTCAATTCATTTAACGCTTGTGGCGAGTTTGCACTCGCAATGCGTTTGTAGAAGGAAAGGCGCATATTAACATCACCTAAATAATCATCAGGCAATAACGCTGGAATGCGTAAGTCAATTTCTACTTGCTGTGAAGTGAGTTCATCAAGGGTTGGCTCACGTCCATTTTTCAGTGCATCAACCGCACTTTCCAATAACTCCATATAAAGAGAAAAACCAATCGACTCAATTTGCCCACTTTGCTCAGCCCCTAAGAGTTCACCTGCGCCACGAATTTCTAAATCGTGTGTTGCAAGCACAAAACCTGCACCAAGGTTATCTAAATTTTCGAGTGCATCAAGTCGTTTGCGTGCATCGCTGGTCATGCGTTTAGGATGCGGAGTAAGCAAATAAGCATAGGCTTGGTGGTGAGAACGTCCAACACGCCCACGCAGTTGATGTAATTGTGCCAATCCAAATTTATCTGCACGCTCAATGATAATGGTGTTAGCTGTTGGTACGTCAATACCTGTTTCGATAATGGTAGAGCAGACAAGTAAGTTATACCGTTGATGGTAAAAATCACTCATCACACGTTCAAGATCACGCTCTCGCATTTGTCCATGCCCAATAACGATACGCGCTTCAGGAATTAACTCTGCAAGGGATTTTGCACAATTTTCAATGGTAGAAACATCGTTATGTAGATAATACACTTGTCCACCACGCAAAATTTCACGCAATACTGCCTCTCGAATGGTGAGCGGATCGCTTTGACGCACAAAGGTTTTAATGGTTAGCCGTCTTGCAGGTGGTGTTGAGATAATGGAGAGATCACGCATACCGCTCATCGCCATATTTAAAGTGCGGGGAATTGGTGTTGCTGTGAGCGTGAGAATGTCGACGTTAGCACGCAGTTGTTTGATTTTTTCTTTTTGACGCACGCCGAAACGGTGTTCTTCATCAACTACCAATAAGCCGAGTTGCTTAAATGTTACATCGGATTGCAATAATTTATGCGTGCCAATGAGAATATCAATTTTGCCTTCGGCTAAATCGGTTAAGATAGCTTTTTGCTCTTTAGCGGTTTTAAAGCGTGAAAGCACTTCTACATTTACGGGCAAATTCGCAAAGCGGTCATTAAAATTATCATAGTGCTGCTGTGCCAATAGGGTGGTTGGCACTAAAACAGCGACTTGGCGATTATTATTGACCGCCAAAAATGCAGCACGCATAGCCACTTCGGTTTTACCAAATCCGACATCCCCGCAGACTAAACGATCCATTGCTTTAGGTTGGCACATATCGCTGATTACGGCATTAATCGCCATGGCTTGATCGGCGGTTTCCTCAAAGGGGAATGTATCGCAAAATTGTTTAAATTCATCAGGGTTATACTCAAATGCGAAGCCCGTTTGTGTTTCTCGTTTGGCATATACATCTAATAGTTCTGCGGCAACATCACGGATTTTCTCTGCCGCACGATTTCGTGCTTTTACCCACGCATCACTACCCAGTTTATGCAGCGGAGCGTTTTCTTCATTGCCACCAACATAACGACTGAGTAAATGTAATGATGACACAGGCACATATAATTTTGCATCGTTGGCATATTCTAATAAGAGGTATTCCGCTAAAATGCCACCCGCTTTTAGCGTAGTTAATCCGCCGTAACGCCCAACACCGTGCTCTAAATGCACCACAGGCTGCCCAATTTTTAGCTCGGCTAAATGGCGAATCAGGGTATCAGGATTGATACTTTTTCGACTATCACGTTTGCGTTGTTGCACGCATTCGCCGAGTAAGTTGGTTTCGGTAATTAGGGCATAATAACCCGTGGCAATAAAACCGTTGTCCAGTTGCCCTATCACCAAATTGACCGCACTTTGGCATTCATTCACAGTGGCATAAAAGTGCGGTTTGAGTTTTAACGGTTTAAGTAAATCAAGCAACGTTTCACGTCGCCCTTCAGATTCCACAGAGAAAATAAGCTTGCCGTTAAATTGTTCGTGAAATTGGCGTAAGGCTTGTAGCGGTTCTTTATGTTGAGCTTGAATGGCAAGATTGGGCAATGGCTCTACGGCAAGGTTGTCTTGTTTGACTGATTTGCGCAGTTTGTCGTGGTGAAACGTGAGCAATGGATAGTGTTTTAAATGGCGGTTTACTTCATCAGGACGTAGCCATAATGCACTAGGTGCAAGAAGAGGGCGCATAGGGTCAATTTTACGGCTTTCAAAGCGTTGCTGTGCATCGCTGAAAAAACGCTCACTTTTTTCGCCACAGTTATGGTAATTGATAAATAATGTATTATCAGGTAGATAATCAAATAGTGTTGCCATCTGCTCGAAAAAGAGCGGTTGCCAATATTCAATCCCCGCAGCAAGAGTGCCTTTACTAATTTGTTGGTAAATATGTTCACTGTCGCGGCGAATGTCAAAATGTTCCCGAAATTGTGTGCGGAAAAGTTCAATCGCTTTGTCGTCTGTTGGAAACTCGTGCGCAGGTAGCAGATTAATTTGCTCAATTTTCTCAAGGCTGCGTTGTGAATCGACGTCAAATGTACGAATGGTGTCGATTTCATCATCAAAAAAGTCTAGCCGAAATGGCACCGCACTTCCCATTGGGAACAGATCTAACAGTGAGCCTCGAATGGCAAATTCCCCATGTTCTAGCACTTGTTCTACGGCACGGTACCCCGCACTTTCCAGTTTACGACGAAATTGTTCAATGTTGATTTTATCGTTTGGTTGAATTAAGAGAACATTATTTTGCAAAAAGTGCGGTGGGCATAGCCGTTGCATTAACGTATTGATTGGCAAAATAAAAATGCCATCATGGGCGTTTTGCAGAAAAAAGAGCGCACTTAAGCGTGCGGAAATAATGTCTTGGTGCGGTGAAAAACTGTCATAGGGTAAGGTTTCCCAGTCAGGGAAAAAGCACAGCGGTTTTGCGCTCAATGTGCGTAATTTTTTTTCGAGATTTAGGGCTGAACGCGTATCGGGTGTAACCACGACACACAAACCCGCATGTTGCTCTGCGATTTGTGTAATAGCAAGTATATCTGCATCACCAATATGGTTGCCTAAGCGTTTATGATCACCTGCTTGATTTGGCAGGGCAAGGGAAAATAATGCGTGCATAACGTTTGGATTAAAAAATAAAAACATAGTTTACCCAAGCACTTTAAGAAAAGCAAAGTACGGTTGTATTTATTCCGTTAAATCCAGCAACGCTGTGTTAGCGTGGCGAATAATTTGGTAAGAGGAATGCCAAGAAAGACAGCTATATTCTACACAATAAGTCTTGTGGGCTTTAATCGCAAGGCACGATTTTTATGGCTAAGCCGCCAGTTGCTGTTTCACGGTATTTGGCATTCATATCTTTGCCGGTTTCAAACATGGTTTCGATCACTTTATCTAGCGTTACCGAAGGACGGGTAGTGCGACGAAGTGCCATACGGCTGGCGTTGATTGCTTTGACCGCAGCAATGGCATTGCGTTCTATGCAAGGGACTTGCACTTGCCCGTTAACGGGATCACAGGTTAGCCCTAAATTGTGTTCCATGGCAATTTCCGCGGCAATACACACTTGCTCAGGACTGCCGCCTAAAATTTCAGTCAGTCCTGCGGCTGCCATAGAACAGGCCACGCCTACCTCACCTTGACACCCCACTTCTGCACCAGAGATTGAGGCATTCATTTTGTAGAGTGATCCGATAATACCACAGGTGAGTAAATAGCGTTCAATCAGTTCATCATTTACTGGGGATATAAATTGTTGGTAATAAGCAAATACCGCAGGCACAATGCCACATGCGCCATTGGTGGGTGCTGTAACCACGCGTCCGCCTGCTGCATTTTCTTCATTTACTGCAAGGGCAAACATATTGACCCAGTCAATAATCTTCATGGGATCATTGGAAAGCGTATTATTCGATTCTAGTAAGCGGCGAAGTGCGGTTGCACGTCGTGGTAGCTTTAATTTACCTGGTAAAATGCCTTCAGCGTGCATACCACGCTGCATACAGTCCCACATGGTTTGCCAAATATAGTGTAAATATTGTTTAACGTCTGATAGTGGGCGTAGCGCAGCCTCATTTTTGAGCATTAAGGTTGAGATCGCAAAGCCTTGCGTTTGGCAATGGGTGAGGATATCGTCAGCACTGTGGTAAGGATAGGGCACATCTTGAGGCGTATTATCAGCTTGATTGAAATGAGCCTCATCAACAATAAAACCACCGCCAATTGAATAATATGTTTGTGCATAGCATAACGTATCTTGCCGAAATGCTCGAAAGCGCATACCATTTTCGTGCAACGGTAAAAAAGTGGCGTGAAAGCGTAAATCTTGCTCAATGTTAAATGTAATGGTTTTGTGATGGGCAATCGGTAAGCGATGATCGCGTTTTAACGCTGCCATAAAGTGCGGTATTGCCTCAATATCAACGGTATCGGGCAAAGCCCCCGTCAGCCCCATAATAATGGCAATATCCGTGCTATGCCCAATGCCAGTAAAAGCCAATGAGCCGTAAACATCAACACAAATGCGGTCTATTTCAGATAGAAGATTTTGTGATAGTAATTCATCAAGAAATTGCTTGCCTGCTTTCATTGGGCCAACAGTGTGGGAGCTAGACGGTCCGATGCCGACCTTAAACATATCGAAAATACTGATCATAGTGTATCCAACTTAATTAGGTATTATTGTCTCCATCTCTGGATTTTTAGTCAGTTTGATGTGAGAAAAGTGCGGTATTGAGCCAGCAATTCAAGCAGATCATCGACACCGCAATATGCGATACTTTCGGCATGATAAAAGGCGAGATCGTCTGCTAACGTTGACGTGTGATCCTCACGTTCATCTTGCCAACAGTGATTAGCTTGAATACAGACATCACCTTGTTGCAGGGTCATTGTATATTCTGCACCAATAAGACGTGTTTCTTGCAATGACGTACGGTTTTGTTCTAATACATTAATGGTTGATTCGATCGCTGAGAGAGATTGCCCAAGTTCTGTATTCATCCAATGGGCAACCGCTTCGTGCTCAGTTGAACATTCTACAACGACAGTTTGGTTTTGATCACAATAAAATTGATAATCCATAACCTTGTTATGAGCTTAAATGCTAAATGATGAACCGCAACCACATGTTGTTGTCGCATTTGGATTATTCACAATAAAACGTGATCCTTCCAGACCTTCAGTATAATCTACAGTGCCGCCGATGAGATATTGCAAACTCATCGGGTCAACTACAAGCCCAACCCCATTTTTTTCGATAGTTAAATCGCCATCGTTGACTTTCTCATCAAATGTGAAGCCGTATTGAAAGCCACTGCAACCACCTCCGGTGATGTAAACACGCAGTTTTAGATTAGGATTTTCTTCATCGGCGATTAATGATTTAACCTTATTTGCCGCAGCGTCAGTAAATGTTAATGGAATTGCGTCGTTCATAGTCATTACTTCATTAAAAAAGGAATTTGCGGATTATACCACACTTTACCATAATCTGTTCAAGTGCATTTAATTTTGCGTTATACTTTTAAACGTGATTTATAAGCAAGGATCAGTATGGCTATTCCAATTCGTACAGAACAAGAACTCGAAAAAATTCGCATTGCGTGCCAACTGGCACAAGACGTATTGGTGATGATTGAACCGCATGTAAAAGCGGGCGTGAGCACAGGCGAGCTTGATAAACTTTGTCATGATTACATTTGTGATAAACAACAAGCAATCCCCGCGTGCTTAAACTATCATGGTTTCCCAAAATCGGTGTGTATTTCCATTAATGAAGTTGTGTGTCATGGCATTCCAAGTGAAGAACGCATCTTAAAAGATGGCGACATCGTCAATATTGACGTTACGGTGATTAAAGATGGCTATTTTGGCGATAATTCTAAAATGTATTTTGTTGGCGAGCCAACCATTAAAGGCAAACGCCTCTGTGAGGTTACCCAAGAGGCACTTTATAAAGCATTACACACCGTGCGAGCAGGTATTCGCTTAAATCAAATTGGCAAAGTTATTCAGCAATTTGTGGAAAGTAAAGGATATAGTGTAGTGCGTGAATATTGTGGCCATGGTGTCGGGAGTGAATTTCATTGCGAGCCGCAAGTCTTACATTATTACGCCGATGATGGTGGCGTGATTTTACAACCTGGTATGGTATTGACGATTGAGCCAATGGTGAATGCTGGACGCAAAGAAGTGCGGTTAATGGGCGATGGTTGGACAGTAAAAACGAAAGATCGCAGTCCATCTGCGCAATATGAGCACCAAATCGCTATTACCGACGACGGTTGTGAGATTTTGACCATTCGCGATGAAGAAATTGCCTCAGGGCGCATCGCTCGCATTATGCACAACGTATAATATGGTTACGGTTGGAGGCGTTAAAGCCGCGTTATCTACGCTGAAAGCGCAGGAAACGGAGCAATTAAAATATGCGCCGATAACCGCACTTTTGCATACTCGAACAGCATTTTTTGATCAGCTCATTGGTGATCTTTGGCAGCATTTGGGCTTTTCTGATCAGAGATTATGTGTAATGGCTGTGGGGGGATTTGGGCGGAAAGAAATGTTCCCCCATTCTGATTTGGATCTCTTATTACTCACGCAAACCGCACTTTGTGAGCAAGATCGTGCACGTTGGCAGCAGTTGGTGCAATTTCTATGGGATTGTGGCTTGAACGTTGGGCAGGCTGTGCGCACATTAAGGGAATGTGAGTGTGATGGCAAAGCCGACCTGAGCATTGCAACCACCTTTTTTGAAGCTCGCAGATTATGTGGCTCTCCACGCTTAGCGGAAGAACTTAACGCCTTGACACAACGCAGCGATTTCTGGACATTAGAGGCTTACTATAATGGGCGAATGGCAGAGCGTGAGCAGCGGTATCAGCGTTATCATAACACCAGTTATAATCTTGAGCCCGATGTAAAATACAGCCCAGGTGGCTTGCGGGATCTGCATTTATTAAGCTGGCTGACCCGTCGCCATAATGGCGATCAGAGTCTTGAGCAAATGTTGCAATCGGGCTTTATTTACCGCGAAGAATATGAATTATTACATCATGCACAACACTTTTTATTTAAAGTGCGGTTTGCGTTACATCTGTTATTAAAACGGGCTGATAATCGCTTATTATTTGCACATCAGTTGCGCGTATGTGAGCTTTTGGGTTTTGCACAGGCTGAAAATAATCGTGGGGTCGAAGCAATGATGCGTCACTATTTTCGCCATTCGCACGACGTTATGGTGCTTAGTCAAATGCTGTTGCAAGACTATTCTGAGCAATTTTTGCACCGCACTTTTACAGCAAACACGCAACGGCTTGATACGCATTTTCTTCTGCAAGATAACGCCATTAAGTTGCGTACGCCAACCTGTTTTGCTCAGTCACCTGACAGCATCATCACATTATTTCTGCATTTAACCACGCAGGAAAACCGATATATTCATGCCTCCACATTGCGCCAGTTACGTCGTACACTGTCACAACGCACGCAGTATTTAATCGAAAATCAAGCTGTTAGACAGGCCTTTGTTACGCTCCTCAACCAGCCGAATGCCATTGCAAGAGCATTGGTACCCATGCGTCAAGTTGGCGTGTTAAATGCCTATTTTAAGGCGTGGGATAACATTGAGGGATTGATGCAGTTTGATCTGTTTCATGCGTATACGGTGGATGAGCATACGCTGCGCGTTTTATTGAAACTGGAAGATTTTTTAACCCCAGAGGCTGAAGATAATCATCCACTTTGCGCAACGATTTTTCCCCATTTGCCTAATCGTGTGTTGCTCTATATTACCGCACTTTTTCACGATATTGCCAAAGGGCGAGGGGGCGATCATGCTGAGTTAGGTGCGATAGATGTCTATGATTTTGCCAAACAGCACTTTTTTAGTGAAAGCGATGCGGAAACGATGGCATGGCTGGTACAAAATCACTTGCTTATGTCAGTGACCGCACAACGACGTGATATTTACGATCCTGATGTCATCAATCAATTCGCACGCAAAGTTAAAACAAAAGTGCGGTTAGATTATCTGTTATGTTTGACGGTAGCCGATATTAGTGCGACGAATAATCAGCTGTGGAATAGCTGGAAACGCTCGCTTTTGCAAACCTTATATCAGTTCACGCTTAAGCAGTTAGCACAAGGGAGCGATGAGTTATTAGATGTATCAGAACAAGTGTTAAATCACCGTTTGCAGGCATTGGATTTATTATCTGATGCTATCCAAGCACAAACGTGCACACTGGCGCAAATTCATGCATTTTGGGCGCGTTGTCCGCAAGATTATTTTTTGCGGAATAATAGTGCGCAACTGGCGTGGCATATTCGTTTAATTACGCCTAAAAGCCAGCTTGTATGCAAAGTCAGCAACCGTTTCAGCAGCGGAGGCTCAGAGCTTTTTGTGTATTGCCCAGATCAGCCTTATGTGTTTAATAAAATTGCTCGCACGTTGGAAGCCAAAAAAGTTTCCATTCACGATGCCCAGATTATCACCAGTTCTGATGGGTATTGCTTAGACAGTTTTATTTTTACTGAGCATAATGGCGATCTTGCTCAATTTGAACGCAGGCGAGAGATTGAAAGTGCGGTCAAAGCAGCGTTAACAGGGGAGTATCAACCTTCTGTACCACGACAAAATCGGCAGCTTGAACACTTTTCTATTGCCACTCAAGTGCGGTTTTTACATCGTGATAAGGCTGATCAAACAGAAATTGAAATTTTCACATTAGATAAACCTGGGCTATTGGCACAGATTAGTGCCATTTTTAGCCAGCAGAATTTGAGCCTGATCAATGCGAAAATTATGACCATCGGTGAAAAAGCTGAAGACTTCTTTATTTTGCAAAACGCACAAGGCGTAGCACTAACACCAGAACAGTGTGAATGGCTTGAAACCGCACTTTATCACGCCTTAGACTAAAAACTACCAACGCTTAAATGGCTGGTGTCGTTACAACGTAACATTTTGAATGTGCCGTTAGCCTCAGGTGTAAGCTGCGTATAACGTACATGATTAATTGCGGTGTTTAATACCGAAAAACTTTGCGTAGGATCACGGTGCGTTTGCCAGCTTCCGCCTTGTAAACTATGGAGCAGCAAGCGTAAAGTATGCCCATGGGATACCAGCAAAATTGCACCATGTTGATGCTGATGAATAATCGTGTGCATGCAGCGTGTTACACGATGATAGAGTTGTTCAAAGGTTTCGCCACCATTAGTCGTGGCATGATAATGCATTGGATCCGTGCGCATTGCGTGAAATTCACTCAAGGCACTAAGCTGCGTGATGTGCTGCCCTTCCCAAGTGCCGAATGCCTGCTCATTTAATCCTGCCAATGTGATAATCGGCAAAGTGCGGTCGCCTATGATCAATTTTGCGGTATTGAAGGCTCGAGGCAATTCACTGCTGTATGCTGCAGTAAAGTCAATATCAGATAAGGCATCAGCGGTGGCTTTAGCACCTGCGATACCTGCCTTTGTTAATGGGGAATCGCCATGACCTTGCAGTAAGCCACGTTCATTCCATTCCGTTCGCCCGTGGCGAATAATATAAAAATCAAGCTGTTTGTACATCATTAAAGTAATGGGCTAAATAAAAAACAGATACGTTCGAGTAAGCGTTGATAAAGCGGGCGTTTTGCCCACTGTTGTTGTGCAAGAATGTGTGATTGGCTGATATAGTGCTGTTGTAAAGCATTAATCTCTTCTCCAAAGCGGAGGTCATCAACAATCATGGTCACTTCAAAATTCAGCATAAAACTGCGAGCATCCATATTAACGGTACCCACCAGTGCAAGGCGACGATCGATTAAAATGCTTTTCGTGTGTAACAATCCGCCATCAAATTGGTAAATATTCACGCCTGCACTTAATAATTCATCAAAAAAGGTACGACTTGCCCAATGCACCAAGAGCGAATTATTTTTTTTAGGCACAATTAAATTTACGCTAACACCGCGAATAGCGGCTGTGGCAAGACTGCTGGCAATAGTATGGCTGGGCACAAAATAAGGGGAGGTGATGGTAATGGATTCACGTGCAGAGCTGATTGCTAATAGCAATGATTGACTCATCATACTCTCTGAAAAGCCAGGACCTGACGGTAAAATTTGCACGCCATATGTGTCGCTTGGTTGTGTCGGCTTAAGTGGGCATTGTGGTAAAAGGGCAATCGCATTGCCTGTTTCCATTTGCCAATCAAGATTATGCACGCCTTGCAAAATTAACGCTACAGGTCCTTGCATGCGTACCATCATGTCCACCCATTGTCCTACATTGCTGTCAGTTTTAAAATAAAGGGGATCAACCATATTCATGCTCCCTGTATAAGCAATGTAATCGTCAATAACCACGATTTTACGGTGTTGACGCAAGTCTGCACGACGGAAAAACATGCGGATAAGATTGGCGTGTAACGCTTCTTCAATTTGAACTCCAGCACGACGCATTTGTCGGCAACGTTGGCTGTGCAAAAAAGCGTTACTTCCCACTGAATCAAGCAGTAATTGCACTTTCACGCCACGGGCAACCGCACTTTCAAGGGCTCGATTAATTTCTTCGACCCATCCTTGTTTTGCCCAGATGTAAAATGTCATTGAAATGCTATGCTGCGCCTGCTGAATATCGTTTAAGAGATGTTCAAAAATCGTCGGTGGTGTGCTGAGAATATGCAGTTCATTGCCCAACACGCAAGGAATACCTAACGCTTTTCGGCTTAACGCAAAGAGCGGTTTGAACCGTAAATGCTCGTGGCGTAATGTGAGATTAGAGCACTCATCAAAGCTATGAAACCATTCTTGATAACGTGGGGTAAGCCTTTTAAAGGCTTCCGCGCGTCGTCGCCCTAATTTAATTTCGCCTAAAATTAAATAGGCAATAATGCCAAAAATAGGAATGATAAAAATGATCAAAAACCAGGCTAATGTCACAGAAACAGCTTGCTTTTTAAAGGCTAAGCGTGCAGTAATGCCGATACCTAAAACCCAAATTAAGGCAGGAATAAAAAGGCTTAAAATTTGCGAAATAGAGCTATTCATACTATATTTTATCTTTTCAATTACGCACTGTGCGACAACGTATGACAACATCTTTTCATATTGTCTATCAACACCACGATTTCCTTGTATTGAACAAGCCTTCGGCATTGTCAGTACACAAAGACAACCAAGAATATGGGTTACTTGAGCAACTTGCTCAAGCCACCGGATATAAAAAATTGTGGCTCGTGCATCGCCTTGATAAAGCCACATCGGGCTTGCTGATTTTGGCAAAATCGGCACAAAGTGCGGCGACATTTCAGCAACTATTTGCCCAAAAAGCAATAACGAAGCATTATATCGCACTTGCACAGGGTAAACCAAAGAAAAAACAAGGCTTAATTGTGGGCGATATGCAAAAAGCACGCAATGGCAGTTGGCGGTTAAGTCTGGAGCGTAACAATCCCGCCATTACACGCTTTTATAGTGTTTCTGTTGCACCGCACTTGAGGCTCTATCATCTTTTGCCAAAAACAGGAAAAACGCACCAATTACGGGTGGCGATGAAAAGTTTAGGTGTGCCGATTTTAGGAGACGAACGTTACGGCGGCGAGTGTGCAGACCGCACTTATCTACATGCCTATTGTTTGCAATTTGAGTATAATGGGCAAAAAATTGAAGTGCGTTGCAATCCAACCTGCGGGCAATGGTTTAGCAATACACAAGTGCAGCAAGCCATTGCTGATTTGGCGATAACATAAACGAGGGAACTATGCGTTGGCGAGGAAGACGAGAAAGTCGCAATATTGATGACAGACGTGGACAAGGTGGTGGCTTTATCGGTGGGGGTAAAGGCGGCATTGTTGGGCTGATTATTGTATTGGTGGGGGCGTATTATGGTGTGGATCTTTCAGGGCTAGTAAGCGGTTTTGATAGTGAACAGCCACCGTCAGCCCAGTACACACCAACAGCACAAGAGCAAGAACTGGCACAGTTTTCAAAAGTTGTGCTGGCGGACACCGAAGATGTATGGGGTGGCTATTTTCGCCAATTAGGGCAACGTTATAGCCCGCCAACGATGGTGCTTTACACGCGCGCCACATCGACGGCATGCGGTACTGGGCAGGCAGCAATGGGGCCGTTTTATTGTCCAGAAGATCATCGTGTTTATCTGGATTTGTCATTTTATCAAGATATGCAACACAAATTGAAAGCGTCTGGCGATGCCGCATTTGCCTATGTGATTGCACACGAGGTCGGGCATCACGTACAAAATTTGCTTGGTATTTTACCTAAAGCGCATCAAGCGATGCAACGCAGTGCTAGCCAAGCGGCAGCAAATCAGATCTCGGTTAAACTGGAGTTACAAGCGGATTGCTTTGCAGGGGTATGGGGGCATTATGCCAACCAACAAGGCATTATGGAGCCTGGCGATTTAGAAGAGGCTATGAATGCTGCCCAAGCCGTAGGTGATGATCGCTTGCAAAAACAACATCAAGGTTATGTTGTGCCAGACAGTTTCACCCATGGCAGTGCTAAGCAGCGTATGTATTGGTTAAAACGCGGACTGGAACATGGCGATATTCGCCAATGTAATACATTTGATGAGTAAAAGTAAAAGTAAAAGTGCGGTTCAACCGCACTTTTTAATGATCTTCCGCCAAAAAGCCACCACTTTGATGTGCCCAAAGTTTGGCGTAAACACCATTTCTGGCGAGCAGTTCACTGTGCGTACCTTGCTCAATAATCTGACCTTGATCCATCACGATAAGCCTGTCCATTGCAGCAATGGTAGAAAGGCGATGGGCGATGGCAATAACCGTTTTACCTTGCATGAGTTTTTCCAGATTTTCTTGAATGGCAATTTCCACTTCGCTATCAAGTGCACTGGTTGCCTCATCCAGTAAGAGAATCGGCGCATCTTTCAGCATCACGCGTGCAATTGCAATGCGTTGGCGTTGCCCGCCTGAAAGTTTCACACCACGTTCACCGACATGGGCATCATAACCTGTACGCCCTTGCGCATCACTTAAATGTGGAATAAAACTGTCTGCAGCGGCTTTTTGGGCGGCTAGATACATCTCTTCGTCACTGGCTTCTGGGCGGCCATAGACAATATTTTCCCTCACAGAGCGGTGCAACAGTGAGGTATCTTGGGTGACTAAGCCAATTTGTGCGCGTAAACTTTCTTGAGTAACGGCGTTGATATTTTGCCCATCAATGAGAATTTCACCGCCATTGACATCATAAAAACGCAATAATAAATTGGTTAACGTTGATTTTCCTGCCCCTGAACGCCCCACTAACCCGACTTTTTCGCCAGGTTTGATGTGTAAATTGAAATGTGAAAGCAAGGTACGATGCGTGTCATAATGAAACGATACATCGTTGAACTGAATATCACCACCTGTTACCACGAGTGGTTGGGCATTAGGCGCATCCAGTACCGTGTGAGGCTTGCTTAAGGTCGAGATACCATCTTTGACTGTACCAAGATTTTCAAAGAGTCTTGCTGCTTCCCACATCATCCAATGTGAAAGCCCGCTGACGCGTAACGCCATCGCTGTTGCAGCAGCCACTACACCAACATTGACCGCACTTTGATACCATAACCAGATACCAATTGCAGCGGTGCTGGCTGCCAGCGATGTGTTTAAAATATGATTGCACACTTCAAGGCGACTGACTAAACGCATCTGAGCATGTACTGTGAGCATAAATGATTGCATTGAGGCTTTGGCATATTGCGATTCACGTCGGCCATGGGAAAAGAGTTTTACCGTAGCAATATTCGCATAAGCATCCGTTACACGCCCTGTCATCAACGAACGTGCGTCTGCTTGCTCGCTTGCCGTTTTGGCAAGGCGAGGGACAAAATAGATCATCATTATACCAAAGAGCACTAACCAGCTTATAAAAGGCACAATCAACCAGCCATCGAATTGCAGTAAAATGACCCCACTGGAAATAAAATATACGGCAACGTAAACCACCATATCTGCACAGACCATAACGGTATCACGCACGGCAAGTGCGGTTTGCATCACTTTAGCGGATACACGTCCTGCAAATTCATCTTGGTAAAAGGCTAAACTTTGCCCCAACATTAAACGGTGAAAATTCCAGCGTAAACGCATCGGAAACACGCCTTGCAATGTTTGAAAATGGATCATGCTGAGTAAACTTAACCAAATTGGGCTTAAAAGTAGCATAATGCCAATTGCCCAGAGGCTTGTGCTATGTTCACTTAAGAAAGTTGCTGGCGTTGATTGCCCCAACCAATCCACAAGTAGTCCCATAATTTTAAAGAGCATTGCCTCAAATATTCCCATCCCAATATTGAGGATAACTAATGCCAATAGCCACCAACGTAATCCGTTTAAGCCAGACCAAATAAAGGAAAATACGCCACTTTTGGGTGTTTGAGGCGCACTGTCAGGATAGGGATCAATACGATTTTCAAAAAAAGTAAAAATGCGATTAAACATTATTCAACTGCCTTAATGTGAATTTGATTTTGTGTTGTGTAATCTTCTTGCGCTTCTTCATCGATAAAAGGGGTAAAGTGCGGTTTATCAAAGGCAATGTCGCCTTCGCCTTCAAATTGAGTATCTTGTGTTAGTGTGGAGAACGGAAACACTGTGGTATCACACAGATGTGACAATGTCACATTTTGCATGGCTCTAAACATACTTTCAAGTCGCCTAGGGTGCGATTTGTCCCAACGTTGCAGCATTTCTTTCACAACTTGGCGTTGCAAATTAGGCTGTGAACCGCATAGATTGCACGGAATAATTGGAAATTGTTTAATCTCGGCATAGCGAATAATATCTTTTTCTTTGCAATATGCCAGCGGGCGAATAACGATATGCTTGCCATCATCACTTAATAATTTTGGCGGCATGCTTTCCATTTTTCCACCATAAAACATATTTAAAAAAAGTGTTTCTAGCATATCATCACGGTGATGCCCCAGTGCAATTTTCGTTGCCCCTAACTCTGTGGCTGTACGATACAAAATACCACGTCGCAGACGTGAACAAAGCGAACATGTGGTTTTACCCTCGGGGATTTTCTCTTTGACAATCCCGTAGGTATTTTCTTCTACGATGCGATATTCAACCCCAATGTCTTCTAGATAGCGTGGCAATACCTCTTCAGGAAATCCAGGTTGTTTTTGATCAAGATTCACGGCAATAATATCAAAATGAATCGGGGCATTAAGACGCAAATTCAGTAAAATATCAAGCAGGGTATAGCTGTCTTTACCACCAGAAAGGCAAACCATCACTTTGTCGCCATTTTCAATCATATTGAAATCAGCAATTGCATTGCCTACATTGCGACGCAGGCGTTTATGGAGTTTATTGGCATTGTAAGTTTGTTTTTGTTGTTGCTTGGAAGGCATAGTATTTTGCATAAAATAGCCCAAAAGATAAAAATTGCGCATAGGATACTGACTAATCCGCTTTTTGGCTAGTCTTTCCCTTGTTTTTGTCTAGTTTTTACCGCCAAAAGCTCTTATAATTTGAGGTTTAAATGATGTTTACTCCGACGATGAGATGATGGCTTTTGTTAACCGCACTTTGGTTTTTTGTGGCGTATTTTTTTGTCTTCCCCCTGTTTATGCCCAGTATTGTCCAATCTATGCCTCTATTTCAGGCAAGCAGGAGTATGTTGGTGAAATTAAGCAGGGGCAGTCGCTTTTGAATAAAGGGGAAAGTGCGGATAAGCAGATAATTGCTTTTGGTAATGGGGTGGCATTTACCCCAAAACACTGCGTGGGAAGTGAGCAAAAAGTTAATCATGTGCAAAACGTGACGGATTATGTCATTACGCATAAAGTCACAACGGTTTATCAAATGCCTGATCTTGCATCGCCTCAACTTGCGTTGCTCAATGCAGGCTTGCGTTATCCCATTGTGGGAAAGGCACAAGGTGCGTTTTACCCGATCCAATTTGCAGGCAAGCGTGCATTTTTACATAAAAGTGCGGTTGAGCTGGATAACGGCATTCCCGTATTGACTTATCATCATTTGCTGAAAGAGCAAGAAAATACCCGCTTTCAGCATACATCTACAACAACATCGGTTAGGGCTTTTCGCCACCAGATGCACTTGCTCAAAGCATTAGGTTATCACACGATTTCTTTGTATGATTTGGAAGGCTATTTACATGCTACGAAAAACCTACCTGCAAAAGCAGTTGTCTTGACATTTGATGATGGTTTGGAGTCGGTACATCGTTATGCGTATCCGATTTTGCAACAATTACATATAAAGGCAACTATTTTTATCATTACTTCACGTTTGAAATATACGCCACAAAAATGGAATCCTGACCAGTTGCAATTTATTAATCGTCATGATTTGCGCAAAATGCAGTCAGTATTTGATGTGCAAAGCCATACTCATTTTTTACATCGCTACGCTAAATTACGTCCTGTTATTTTTCAGCGTAATTACCATAATATCTTTATGGATTTAAAGCGAGCACGCCAAATTTTGCACGGCTTTAATCCGCATGCAGATTTTTTAGCATATCCTTTTGGGGCTCATAATGAAACCGCTCGCCGTGCTGCGAAAGCAGCTGGAATTCGTATGGCGTTTACCACTAAAATAGGCAAAGTGCGGTTTGGTGATGACCCATACCAACTGAAACGGTTGTATCTTTTAAAAAATGATAGCGATGATTATATTATCGAAAAATTGGCACACTAATTTGGCGATTTTTGGCTGTTGTTGTGTGAAAATTAAGTTATAATCAAGAACTTTAAAGCATTTTAATTACTATTAATGCGAGTTAATTTTATGACAGAAACAGCGCAAACCATTCCTGAACTGGTTAACTGGGCAAAACAGCGTGAGTTCTCCCTGCAACTTTCCACCGAGCGTTTAGCATTTTTGCTCGCCATTGCGATTTATAATAATGAACGAATTGATGGTGAAATGATCGAACACGATTTAGTTGACCTATTTCGCTTGGTATCGCAACAGTTTGGACAAGCGGAAGAAAGTGTAATTCAACGTGCGAATAATGCCATTAATGATCTGGTTAAACAACGTTTTTTAAATCGGTTTAGTAGTGAGTTTACGGAAGGATTGTCCATTTATCGCTTAACGCCATTGGGGGTGGGGATATCGGATTATTATATTCGCCAGCGTGAGTTTTCAACATTACGTTTATCGGTGCAACTTTCCATTGTGGCCGATGAAATTCAACGTGCATCTAGCGCGGCGGAAGAGAATGGTGATGAATTGCACTGGCGACGGAATGTATATGCGCCATTGAAATACTCCGTGGCAGAGATTTTCGACAGTATTGATCTTTCACAGCGTATAATGGATGAAAATCAACATGGTATTAAAGAGCAAATTGCGCAGCTTTTAACGCAGGATTGGCAAACCGCACTTTCGAGTTGTGAGCAGTTGCTTGATGAAACATCGGGTAATTTACGCGAATTACAAGATACCTTAAGTGCGGCAGGTGATAAACTGCAAGCGCAATTATTACGCATTCAAGATTGTATCATTGGGCGTGAGGAGCTTGATTTTGTCGCTCAACTTGTCATTAATTTGCAGGCGAAATTAGATCGTATTATCAGTTGGGGGCAACAAGCGATTGATTTATGGATTGGTTATGATCGCCATGTGCATAAATTTATTCGTACCGCAATTGATATGGATAAAAATCGTGTATTTTCACGTCGTTTGCGTCAGTCCATTCACAATTATTTTGATGCGCCATGGTATTTATGGGTTACGCAGGCACAACGTTTGATCGATTTGCGTGACGAAGAGGTGGCATTAAGTGAGGAAGATGCACTTGGTGAATTGCCAACTGAGCTGGAATTTGAGTCGTTAAGTGATCTACATGAGCATATTGTGGAGCAGATGCAAACACTGTTAATTAGCTATCGAGAGAACGAAAAACCTATTGATTTGGGACAAATTCTGCGTGATCAGCTTGCCAAACAACCACTGTCTCGTCATTTTGATGTGGCGCGTATTATTGTTGATCAAGCGATCAAATTGGGTATGGCAAGTGATGACTTAAGTGCGGTTAAAACGCCGCAGTGGCAAAATATCAATAATTATGGTGCACAAGTGCAAGCACATGTGATCGACAAATATAAATAAGAAGGTTTGTAATGATGAATAGTGAAAACACCCAACAAGATGTAATGCCAGTGAAATTATCACAGGCAATTGCAAATCCTCTTTTTCCTGCAGTTGATAGCCAATTGCGCTCTGGTAAGCATATTAGCGTTGATGATTTAGATAATCACGCATTTTTAATGGATTTTCAATTTGAACTGGAACAATTTTACCGTCGATATAATGTTGAGCTGATTCGTGCACCAGAAGGCTTTTTTTATCTACGGCCTAAAGCTACAACACTTATTTCGCGCAGCGTTTTAACTGAGCTTGAGATGCTGGTTGGAAAAGTATTGTGTTATTTATATTTAAGCCCAGAACGTTTAGCGCAGCAAGGCATTTTTAGTCATGATGATGTATTTGATGAACTCGTAAATTTGGCTGATGAAACAAAATTATTAAAAGCCGTTAACCAGCGTTCGTCTGGCTCAGATTTAGACAAACAAAAATTGGCCGAACGCATGCGAGCTGCTTTAAATCGCTTAAAACGTCTTGGCATGATCACAACCGTTGGCGATCAATATAGCGGTAAATTTGTGATTTCAGAAGCGGTATTTCGTTTCGGAGCAGAAGTGCGGTCAGGTGATGATCCGTTTGAAGCGCAAGCCCGTTTACTGCGTGATGGTGAGATTGCAACACCAGCATCGCTTGAGCAATTAAAACAAAGTGAAAATGGCAGCGAGCTTGAAACGTCTGCAAGCAATGATGATCAGGTTGAGGACGAAGAATAATGGAACAGTTTGAGCAAAAAAGTGACAACGTAACCGATGAAATGGATCACATTCCATTTGCTGTTGAGCGTGATCTAAAACGGGGTAAATTCCGAGCCTTAACGTTGATTAATTGGAATGGTTTTTTTGCCCGCACTTTCGATCTTGACGCGCTGGTCACCACTTTATCAGGCGGCAATGGTGCGGGGAAATCGACAACAATGGCAGGTTTTGTTACCGCCTTAATTCCTGATTTAACCTTATTGCATTTTCGTAATACGACCGAAGCGGGAGCAAGTGGCGGATCGCGTGATAAAGGCTTGCATGGAAAGCTACGCCCTGGGGTGTGCTATGCCACTATTGATGCCCTTAATTCTCGTCAGCAACGCGTACTGGTCGGTGTGCGTCTGCAACAAATTGCAGGACGTGATAAAAAAGTGGATATCAAGCCATTTTCAGTGCAAGGGCTAAGTTTAGATGTGGATTTGACCGCACTTTTCACTCAGGCCGTGAATGATAAGCAAGCACGGGTGCTCAATTTACAAGAATTAAAAGCGCGTTGTGATGAGCAAGGTGTGCAATTTAAGCAATACAATTCCGTCACTGACTATCATTCCATGATGTTTGAATTCGGTTTACTGCCAAAACGTCTGCGCTCAGCGTCTGATCGGAGTAAGTTTTATAAACTGATCGAAGCTTCTCTTTATGGTGGGATTTCCAGTGCGATAACACGCTCATTACGTGATTATTTATTGCCCGAAAATTTAGGGGTTCGTAAGGCGTTTCAGGATATGGAAGCCGCACTGCGTGAAAATCGAATGACGCTAGAGGCGATTAAAGTTACCCAGTCTGATCGTGATTTGTTTAAACATTTAATCAATGAATCTACCGCATATGTGGCATCAGATTATATGCGAAATGCGAATGAACGCCGCACGAATATTGATATCGCTTTGAACTTCCGTCAAGGTCTCTTTAACGCAAAACGCGATCAACTTGCCGCTCAGCAGCGTGTGGTGGAGTATGCCCGCGAAGCACAAGAATTGGCACAGGCTCAAGAGCGATTAGAAATCGATCATCAAAGTGCGGTTGATCAACTTAATTTGGTGCAAAATGCGGTGCGGCATCAGGAAAAAATTAACCGCTATCAAGAAGAAGTGCAAAGTCTGCGAGAAAAACTAGAAGAGCAGCAAATGGTTGTGGAAACAGCGGCTGAAGCCGTAGAAGAAGCGCAATTACAACTTGAGCAAAGTGATAATGATGTAGAATCCGTGCGTAATCAATTAGCGGATTATCAAGAAGCACTCAATGCTCAACAAACAAAGGCCGTTCAATATCAGCAAGCGCAAAAAGCCATGGAACGGGCGCAAACGGTATGTGGTTTGCCAGAGTTATCCTTAAAAAATCTTGATCAATATATTGATGAATTTGATGCGCAAGTAGAGCAACTTACCGAAAATGTGTTAGCTCTAGAACAGCGTGTCTCGGTAGCCAGTGCAGGGCATAACCAATTTGAAAAAGCCTATGGCATTTTAACAGAAATTATTGGTGAGGTGACACGCCAAAATGCTTACGCACAGGCCAAAGCTTTGCTTGATGCCTATCCGCAACAAAGAGCCATGGCACAAAGTGCGGTTTCTATTCGTGGGCGTTTAAATGAATTAGAAAATAAATTAATGGCGCAGCAAAGTGCACAGCAAATGCTTGCACAATTTAATCAGCGTAGCCAAATGGATTTGCAAGATGCACAAGCGTTGGATAATTATTTATTAGAACAGCAAGATTTGGTTGATGAACTGACGAATCATCTGGCGGAAACGGGGGAAACTCGCTCAAGCTTGAAAGAGAAACGTGAGCAACTTACCGCACTTTATGCAGAGCAAGAGCGTAAAGCACCAGCATGGCTGACAGCACAGTCTGCACTTGAGCGGGTGAGAGAACAAAGTGGTGAAGCATTTGCAGATAGTCAAGATGTCATGAACTTTATGCAGTTGCAGCTCGAAAAAGAGCGGGAACTCACCTTTGAACGCGATCAATTACAAGCACATAAAACACAACTTGAGCAACAAATTAGCCGTCTCAGCCAGCCAGATGGTTCGGAAGATGCACGCTTAAACGCACTTGCTCAGCGTTTTGATGGCGTATTGCTATCTGAACTTTATGACGATGTAGCCCTAGAAGATGCACCGTATTTTTCTGCCCTTTATGGACCTGCACGCCATGCGATTGTGGTGCGCGATCTGGACGCGGTGAAAAAACAATTATCACATATTGACGACTGTCCAGATGATCTTTATTTGATTGAAGGTGACCCAGCGGCATTTGATGATAATGTTTTCAGTGCACAAGAGCTTGATGCTGGGGTTGTAGTGCAAGTTTCTGAACGTGAAGTGCGCTATTCGAAATTCCCTGAGGTTCCGCTCTTTGGACGTGCAGCAAGAGAAAAACGCCTAGAAGAATTGCAAGAAGAGTTGGTGGATATCAATGAACGTCATGCGCAATTAGCGTTTGATGTGCAAAAATGTCAGCGATTATATCAACATTTAAGCCAATTTGTGGGGTTACATCTCGCCTTGGCATTTATGCCTGATCCTGAAGCGCAAATG
Source organism: Spirabiliibacterium falconis (assembly GCF_014885015.1). GTDB lineage: Bacteria > Pseudomonadota > Gammaproteobacteria > Enterobacterales > Pasteurellaceae > Spirabiliibacterium > Spirabiliibacterium falconis. The sequence goes on from NZ_JABMIJ010000006.1 coordinate 160,851, forward strand.
AAAACACTGAGTTCACAACGCGTTGAAATTGACCGTGAAATTGCGCAATTAAGCACACAAGAACAGCAAATTCGATCACAATTAAATGATGCCAAAGAGCAAGTGCGGTTACTCAATAAGCTGGCACCGCACTTTGCGTTATTGGATGATGATGAACTACGTGATCAGGTTGAAGAATACCGTGCCCAATTAATGGAAGCGGAAGATGACGTGCAATATGTACGGCAATATGGCGCATTATTAGCGCAATTACAACCGATTGCAAACAGCCTGCAAAGCGATCCACAACAGTTTGAACGTTTACAACACGATTATGAAACCACATTAGCACAACAAAAGCGGGCACAGCAGTGTTTATATGCGTTATCAGATGTGTTGCAGCGTAAAGCACATTTTGCCTATGCCGATCAATTAGACAGTGAAGGCTCCACACTCAATCAACAGTTGCGTGAACGCCTCGAGCAGCTACAAGCTCAACGCCAACAATGGCGTGAAAGTTTGCAGCAAAAACAAAAAACATATAGTGAATACAATCAAGTCAGTATTGCACTAAAAAGTTCTCTTGATGCACGCCAGCATATGTTACAAGAGTTGCTATCCGAAATGGATAAAATTGGCGGACATGCCGATGCACAAACTGAACAGCGTGCATTAAAGCGGCGTGATGAATTACATCAGCAATTGGCGCAACATCGTCAGCGACATAGCTATCTTGAAAAGCAGATCGCGTTATTAGAAGCAGAGGGCGAAAATCTCAACCGCACTATACGCAAATTTGAGCGTGATTATCGCACACAACGTGCATTGGTTGTTGGGGCAAAAATGAGCTGGTGCACAGTCTTGCGACTATCGCGTAATAGTGATGTGGAAAAACGCTTAAATAAACGTGAGTTAGCGTATATGAGTGCCGATGAACTGCGCTCAATGTCTGATAAAGCATTAGGTGCGTTGCGTACGGCAGTGGCTGATAATGAGTATCTACGTGATAGCCTACGTCAATCGGAAGATCCGCGTAAGCCAGAAAATAAAGTGCGGTTTTTCATTGATGTTTATCAACATCTACGGGAACGTATTCGCCAAGATATTATCAAAACTGACGATCCTATTGATGCTATTGAGCAGATGGAAGTTGAGCTATCGCGCCTAACGGAAGAATTAACAAATCGTGAGCGTAAACTGGCGATCAGTAGTGAAAGTGTTGCTAATATTATGCGCAAGACGATTCAACGTGAGCAAAATCGTATTCGTATGCTCAACCAAGGATTGCAGAATATCGCCTTTGGGCAAGTGAAAAGTGTACGTTTGGTTGTGAATATTCGCGATACACACGCCATTTTACTCAATGCGCTTTCAGGTGAGCAGGAGGAGTATCAAGACCTGTTTAATAACCAACAAATGACCTTCTCAGAGGCGTTGGCAAAACTCTACCAGCGAGTGAATCCGCACATTGATATGGGGCAGCGTAGCGCACAAACAGTTGGCGAAGAGCTATTAGATTATCGTAATTATCTTGAGCTTGAAGTAGAAGTATTCCGTGGTGCAGACGGCTGGTTGCGTGCAGAAAGTGGTGCGCTTTCAACAGGGGAAGCGATTGGTACAGGTATGTCGATTTTACTGATGGTGGTGCAAAGTTGGGAAGAAGAATCACGCCGTATTCGTGCCAAAGATATTTTGCCGTGTCGCTTACTATTCCTTGATGAGGCAGCACGTTTGGATGCTCGTTCGATTTCTACCTTATTCGAATTGTGTGAACGGCTAGATATGCAATTATTAATTGCTGCACCAGAAAATATCAGTCCAGAGAAGGGCACTACATACAAACTCACCCGTAAAGTGGCGAATAATCACGAATACGTACATGTTGTCGGCTTAAAAGGGTTTGGGGCTCGAGAAGAATAGTCTTATGTTGTTTTTATTAATTGCGATTGCGTGTAGTGTGGCAGTATCGGTTTTTTTAAAACTGGCGCGAGGCAAGGGCATTGACATTCGTCAAGCGATTGCCTTTAACTATTTAACCGCACTTTTACTCACATTTGTGTTGCTTAAGCCTGATTTATCTGCCGATCACGTGCAAGCAGTGATGAACCAAGGCGTAGGCTGGCTATTTTTAGCATTAGGTTTTTTACTGCCAAGTATTTTTTTAGTGCTATTTCGTGCGGTGGAACGCACTGGTATTGTGCGCACGGATGCTGCACAACGTCTGTCGCTTTTTTTGCCTATCGTTGCCGCCTTCACCTTGTTTGGCGAATCGATTTCAAGCACCCGTATTGTGAGTATTGTGCTTGCCTTTACCGCACTTTTTTGCCTTTTGTGGAAGCCTGACCAGCAATCCGATACCATAAAAAGCAAAAGTGCGGTCATGCTACTCATGGTTTGGCTTGGTTTTGGAAGTATTGATATTCTGCTAAAACAGGTATCCAAACTCGGCAGTGCCTTACCCTTGACCTTATTTATCATATTTGCGATTGCTGGATGCGTGATGTTTGCTTATCTACAAGCCCGTCAGTTATTAACAGGGCTACGTTGGCAAGGGAAAAGTATGCTCTCGGGCGTATTGCTTGGCGGACTAAACTTTATGAACATCTATTTCTACTTGCTTGCACACCGCGCATTTAGTCAAAATCCCACATTCGTGTTTGCGGGAATGAATGTGGGCGTGATTTGCTTAGGTTCACTGATCGGCTTGTGGTTGTTTAAAGAAAAGATGAGCCGCATAAATTTAGCAGGTGTTGGACTTGGCATCGTAGCAATTCTATGCTTGTTTTATCTTGATATGTGGTTGGCATAATGACAGAACATACTTTTTTCTTTTACGATTATGAAAGTTTTGGTGTCGATCCTGCACGTGATCGCCCTGCACAATTTGCGGGTATTCGCACAGACAGTGAACTCAATATCATTGGTGAGCCAGTCATGTTGTATTGCAAGCAAACCAATGATTATTTACCTCAGCCTGAAGCGGTTTTAATCACGGGCATTACGCCACAAAAATGCAATCAAGAGGGGCTAGATGAACCGCACTTTGCTGAACGAATCTTAGCTGAATTTAGCCAGTCAAATACTTGCGTGGTAGGCTATAATAATATTCGCTTTGATGATGAGATGACCCGCTATACTTTCTTTCGTAATTTTATTGATCCGTATGAATACAGTTGGAAAAATGGCAATTCCCGTTGGGATTTACTGGATTTAGTGCGTGCATGCTACGCATTACGACCAGAGGGCATTAATTGGGTATTTGATGATAACGGTTTACCTAGCTTTCGCCTTGAATTGCTCACCAAAGCTAACGGCATCGCCCATGAAAATGCGCATGATGCGATGTCTGACGTTTATGCCACCATTGCGATAGCAAAATTAATCAAAACAAAACAACCACGCTTTTTTGATTACTTTTTTAACTTAAGACATAAAAGTGCGGTGCGTGAACTGCTTGAGTTAAAAAACATGACCCCGCTGGTGCATGTATCAGGTATGTTTGGTGCTGCACGCAGTAACACCAGTATCATCGCACCACTGGCGGAAAGTCCACTTAATCCGAATATGATTATCTGTTGTGATCTTAGCGCAGACATCAGCGATTTACTCACATGTGATGCGGATACGTTACGCGAACGTCTTTATAGCAAAAAAGAGCAACTCAGCGAGCGGGGTATTTTAAGCGTGCCGCTTAAAGGGGTGCATATCAACAAATGTCCCATTATTGCGCCATTAAATACGCTATTACCTGAAACCGCAGAACGACTTGGATTAAATCGCACAGCGTGTTTGGAGAACTGGCAACGGCTCCGACAAGATACACAAATTCGTGACAAAGTGGCGGATATTTTTAATCTTGAACGTCATATTGAACCAGATATTAATGTAGAGACCGCACTTTATGCTGGTTTCTTCTCCCATGCAGATAAAAATAACCTCACTATTTTGCGAACGCTACAACCAGAACAACTGGCAACACACAACCTTGCTTTTATCGATGCACGCATTCCTGAGCTTCTATTTCATTATCGCGCTCGCCACCACTATGCAACATTAAATCGTGGTGAACAAATTAAATGGCAAAAATACCGCCAACAAAAACTCGCACAAGGCATTGATGACTACGCCCAACGCCTTGACGCGTTGTTGGAAGAATATGCGGATAACCGTGAAAAACTGCAATTATTACGCCACGTTTACGATTACGCTCAACGTATAACGCGGGATATTTAATTTTATCCAAAAGAAAGTGCGGTATAACCGCACTTTTTTATAACCCTTAGAAGCTCGCGTTGCGAGGGTAGCGAGGGAATGGGATAACATCGCGGATATTTTGTACGCCAGTGACATAGGCAATAAGGCGTTCAAATCCTAGACCGAAACCTGAGTGTGGCACGCTGCCGTAGCGGCGTAAATCGCGATACCACCAGTAATCTTCTGGATTTAAGCCCATTTCCAGCATCCGTTTGTCAAGCACGTCTAAGCGTTCTTCACGTTGTGAGCCGCCAATAATTTCACCAATACCAGGTGCGAGCACGTCCATAGCTGCAACGGTTTTGCCATCATCATTCAAACGCATATAAAATGCTTTAATGTCTTTCGGGTAGTTTTTCACCACCACAGGGGAGTTGAAATGTTCTTCTGCTAGATAGCGTTCATGCTCAGAGGATAAATCAATACCCCATTCCACGGGGAATTCAAATTTTTTACCTGATTTGAGTAACACATCGATGGCGTCGGTGTAGTCAATTTGAGCAAAATCGGAATTGATAAACGCCTGCAAGCGGTTGATGGCGTCTTTGTCCACACGTTGTTCAAAGAATTTTAAGTCGTCCATGCGCTCTTCTAACACAGCCTTAAATACATATTTGAGCATGTCTTCTGCTAATTTTGCGTTGTCGTTGAGATCCGCAAAGGCAACTTCAGGCTCAACCATCCAAAATTCGGCTAAGTGTCGGCTCGTATTCGAGTTTTCTGCACGGAAAGTTGGACCGAAGGTATAGATTTTGCTCAGTGCGCAAGCGTAAGTTTCGCCATTTAATTGCCCTGATACTGTTAAAAAGGCTTCTTTACCAAAAAAGTCTTGTTTGAAATCTACTAATCCATTATCCCCACGAGGGAGGTTTTCTAGATCGAGAGTGGAGACACGGAACATTTCGCCTGCGCCTTCGGTGTCGGAGGCGGTGATCAATGGCGTAGCAACCCAATAAAATCCCCGTTCGTGGAAAAAGCGGTGAATGGCTTGTGCAAGGCAGTGACGAACGCGAGCCACTGCGCCAATGAGGTTAGTGCGAGGGCGTAGATGTGCGACTTCGCGTAAGTATTCAACGCTGTGGCGTTTGGCGGCCATTGGATAAGTTTCAGGATCGTCCACAAAACCTGTTACAACAACATCCGTTGCTTTAATTTCAACAGCTTGCCCTTTGCCTTGTGATTCTACGATGTGGCCTGTGATAATTACAGCACAGCCTGTGGTAAGGTTAAGCACATCGTGTTCATAATTTGAAAGTGTGTTTTCGACCACGACTTGGATGGGATCAAAACATGAGCCGTCATACACTGCCACAAATGAAAATCCTGCTTTAGAGTCACGGCGTGTTCTTACCCAGCCACGAATCGTCACGGTTTCGCCCACGCCAACCGCACTTTGTAATATATCTTTAACTGATGCTATTTTAGCCATTGTTTCCTCAAAAAATCAGTGAAATTAATGGGTGTTAGTTTACTTATTCCCGCTGAAATTACAAATAAAATCTAGTCTAAGTGCGGTTTTTTCTTGCATAATTGCTGAACAGTTAACGTGCGGTTTCGTGAGTTCAGTAGCATTATTTAAAATGCTTTATTGTAATCCTAGACATTTGTCGGTATAACAATACAATTCAAGTTATGTTATGCAGGATAGGTTGTATGCCAAAGTCAAAAAATGAGTGTTATATTAGCCGCATTAATTTGCGCCATTTAGGAACGGTGTATCGTTTAATAGAACAATTTGAATTAATCTCTCGTATTGATTTATCTAAAATTTCAGGCTTTGCTCCTGCTAGCATTACAAATTTAACCAGAGAGCTGATCAAAGCCCATTTTATTGAAGAAAAAACCGTACAGAACACTATTGTGCGAGGGCGGCCTGCGGTTGGTATTTGCCTGTCACCGCACTATTGGCAATATTTAGCGATCACCTTAGCTGAAACGACGCTGGATATTAGCTTGTGTGAGCTTGACGGTACTGTAGTATGCCATCAACAGCAACACTATCAAGCAGAGCAAGACATTGAGCATGTTATTATTGAGGTAATTTCGTCATTTATCACACAGAATACTGAACGTGTTACCACGATATTGGCGTGTGCATTGTGTATTTTAGGGCGCGTAGATAAAGTGAAACAGGATGTTTATCTTGGCAATACCGTGCTGAATACAGATCTTCAAGAGCATTTACAAGCGAATTTTGATTTCCCTATTTTGGTTGCAGAACATTTTGCAATGTGGACGTTTGCTGAAAGCCACTTAGGCAATGCTATTCATTCAAATAATGTGATTTTTTTACAATTTGATGATGCGATTAATATCAGTGTACTCAGTGAAGGGAAGATGATTCGTAATGAAAAACAAAAACGCATGAATATTGATAAAGTGGCACTACCTAAAATCAGTGATTTAAGTGATAAAATCGCTCAAGATGTTCCCGAAATTGAACGGCATTATCTGTATAACCAAGTGAGCAATAAAGCCATTTATCAGTTGGTCGATCTTTTGTTGCCAAATGCGTTACCCAATGATGAAAGTAAAATTGCGTATCTATGTGAACAGGCACAACAGAATAACTCGCAAGCCATTCGTATTATTCATCATTTGGCAGACAGCGTATCTTACTTATTGATGTATTTAACCAATATTTTTGCCTCTGAAAAAATTATGATCAACACGCGACTTTTGGCCGTGAAAGAACTCTTTTTACAGCGTTTGGCATTAAAGTTACAAGATGCGTTACTTTCTGATGAGCAGCAAGTTGAAATTATCACCTCTAAATTTAGTTGGAATGATCCTGCAATTGCGTCATCTGCAGTGAAACAAGAACTGTATAGTGGTGATCTTTTCGAGCAAATTATCAAATAAAACGATTTTTTAGCAAAAACTTGTTTTGCCTCAAGAAATCGCGTTTCATTTTTGCCTAAAATCTTCCCTATACCATTGTATAGGGAAATATCATGAGTTGTTTTTTTGTAACAGGCACAGACAGTGGAGTTGGCAAAACCGTTGTTAGCCGTGCGATTATTCAAGCAATGCAACAAAAGCAATGTCAAATTGTTGGCTTTAAACCGATTGCTTGCAATAGTCACTCATTTAGTTATTTCAACCAAGCTCCTCAGCCAAGCGAACAAAACGCTGATGTGTTGATATTATTAGACAGTACGAAACAAAAGGTGTCTTATCAAGATATCAATAGTTATACTTTAAATGCAGGACAAGAGCCTGGTATCGTTGATTTGCTTAGCCAATGCCAATCTATTGATATAAATAAAATTAATCACGATCTTGATATATTGATGGAACGGTTTGAGTCCGTGTTAGTGGAGGGCAGTTTTGGTTGGAAAACCCCGATTACACAGCAACTGTTTTTTTCAGATTGGATCGTACAGCGTAAAATGCCTGTGGTGTTGGTTGTAGGCATCAAAGAAGGGTGTATTAATCACGCATTACTCACAGCAGAGGCCATCGCTAACAGTGGCGTAAATTTGCTGGGTTGGGTTGCAAATCGCATTAATCCAGGCATTAGCAATTATCCTGCCATTATTGAGCTTTTATTACAACATCTCAATGCACCATTACTGGGGCAGATTCCTTATTTACATCATCCAGAAAGCAAAGAACTTGCCCATTTTATGACCAATATTGACAGACTGATGTACTGCCGAACCGTACGTTAAAACGTAAAGTGCGGTCTAACCGCACTTTGAATATGATTTCATCATTTAATAATAAATCATCGTTATTATTGTGTCTTTTTTGATCAAGTGATATTGATAACTATTCCTATCTTTTGAAAGGATCGTTATAATCCGCCTCCCTTTAACAATAAAAATAATAAGGATATTTTAATAATGAAAAAAATGACAATTATATTACCATTGCTTGCCATGTCTGCAAGTGTTATGGCCAGTCCTTGGGAGTATACATTAGGCGGAGAGATTTACCGTGAAACCTATCGTGAGTATGTCAATGGAAGCGAACGGTTTATGCAACAGCGTGCCCATATGTATGGGCTTAGTGGCGCGATTAAATATGAAGTTACACCACATAGTGCTGTTATTCTTGAAGGACGCTATGTGAAAGGAAAAAGCCATTATGCTGGTGGTGAAGGACCGAGTGATGAAAATCCACAGGGGACACCTTATGGCTCAGTAACCATCCATGGTACACCACGTAATAGTTATGATATTCGCGGATTATATCAATACACGCTGTCATTTTATCAACGTGATTGGATGATTCAAACAGGGCTTGGGTATCGTATTTTAAATGATTTAAACAGCCGACTGGATAAAGAGGATTACGATCGCAAAAATCGTTTAATCTATGCCCATGTTGCGTTGAGTACGGACTTTGCGTTGCCACAGGGTATGATGCTAACCCCAAAAATTGGCTATAATCAACTTATTCGTGGGCGTCAATATTCGTATATTTCGCAAACAGCCGTGAATAAACAGCGCAATGGCAAAGGGCTTGAATTAGAGCTGGCATTAAGTAAATCCTTAGGTAAAGGAAAAATCTCGTTTGCACCGTTTTATCGTGGTTGGAAAGTATTTGATTCAAATAGTATTACGCAAGATACTGATGGTGAATTAGGCGTCATTGTCGAGCCGAAAAATATAACCCATGAAGTTGGGGTAAAACTTTCTTATATATTCTAATAAGTATCAAAGTGCGGTCTAACCGCACTTTTTATATCACCAGATGATATGAAAATCAGGATGCTCAGTTGATTTACTTACGAGCACTTTAGCAAATAAGGTCTCCATTTCGCCTTGATTATTTTCAAGCCCAATCCAGACTTCAGCAAAGGCATCAGGGTCAATTAATACACCAATTTCTTGTTCCCAATTCTCTGCTGTATCCATTATTTGTAAGCAACCCACCTTAGGAAATGCACGATTAAATTGTGCAATTTGTGCGTCAGATAAATTCTCTTCTGCCATTTCTAAAAAAATAGCGTAGGCACTGTCTAAAATCTCATCATCTGTTAGTGTCATTTTTACCTCAACATGCAAAGTGCGGTTCAACCGCACTTTTACTAGGTCAACCTGTATTGCGCATACCTGCGGCAATGCCCGTAATCGTAATCATCAATGCCTGATTAAGATTAGCATCTTGTTCGTCTTCAGGCACTTTACGAAGACGGTGGAGTAGCTCGACTTGGAGTAAATTCAACGGATCAGTATAAACATTTCGTAACGCAATGGATTGTGCAATCCAAGGTAAATCTGCCATTAATTGATCACGATGCGATAGGCTAAGTAGGGTTTGCACATCAGCTTGCAGTTGTAAGCGTAATTGCTCACCTAATTTCCACAATGATTTATCAACTAAACGTTGATCATAATATTCAGCCAGCCACAGATCAGATTTGCTGAACACCATTTCTAGCATACCGATACGGGTGGAGAAAAATGGCCATTTTTCGCACATTTCTTCAACTACCGCACTTTTACCTTGCGTTAATAATTGCTGAATCGATTGTGCCGCACCTAACCAAGCAGGTAACATCAAACGGTTTTGCATCCATGCAAAAATCCACGGAATTGCTCGTAGGCTTTCTACCCCGCCTTTCGGGTTACGTTTCGCTGGGCGAGAACCGAGTGGGAGGCGAGAGAGCTCTTGTTCTGGTGTGGCAGAACGGAAATAGGGGACGAAATCAGGTTGTTTACGCACCACATCACGATAGGCTTCACATGAAATGGCAGAAAGCTCATCCATGATATTGCGCCAGCTTTGTTGTGGTGATGGTGGAGGCAGAAGATTCGCTTCTAGGATTGCACTAGCATAGAGTTCTAGGCTATCAATTGCGACTTGTGGTAGTCCAAGTTTAAAGCGAATCATTTCACCTTGCTCAGTAACACGCAAGCCATTTTTCAGTGATTTTGGTGGTTGAGAGAGTAGAGCAGCATGTGCAGGTGCACCACCACGTCCGATTGTGCCGCCACGTCCGTGGAAAAGTGTTAGTTCAATGTGTAACCGTTCGCATAAATTGACTAGGGCTTCTTGGGCACGGTATTGTGCCCATGATGCTGCCATCATACCAGCATCTTTGGCTGAGTCAGAATAACCAATCATGACCATTTGTTGATTATTGATAAACCCACGATACCAGCCGACATTAAACAATTGTTCCATAACACTTTCTGCGTGATCGAGATCATCAAGTGTTTCAAATAATGGTGCGACAGGAATAGTTTTAGTGTTTCCTGCTTCTTTGAGTAATAAATGCACAGCCAGCACATCTGAGGCACTACGTGCCATTGAAATAACATAAGCAGAAATAACGCCGTCGTGCTGTTCTGCGACAACTTTGCATGTTTCTAGCACTTCACGAGTTTCTTCACTTGGCGTCCAATCAATCGGCACAAGTGGGCGACGCGAATTTAACTCACGAATTAAAAAGGCTTGTTTGTCTTCTTCAGACCATTGTGCATAATCGCCTAAGCCAATATAACGGGTAATTTCAGCAATGGCTTGTGTATGGCGAGTACTTTCTTGTCGAATATCCATTCGTGACAACGTCACGCCAAAACAACGTACACGTCGGAGCGTATCTAAAAGCAATCCGTTGGCAATAATCCTCATACCGCACTTATTAAGTGATCGATAAACATCATAAAGCGGCTCCCATAATTGCTCATTGCGCATGATAATATGTTCAGTCGTTGTACGAGGTTGTTTATCACTTAGAAGATCATTGAAATGGTTTTGAGTGAGCTTTAATTTGGTGCGTAACCCCTTGACGACATGACGATATGGTTCTTCATGCTCACCATATTTGGCGATAAACTCATCTGAGGCATCCACCATAGAAAGCTCATCACAGAGCAATTTAATGTCGTCGAGAAATAATTCAGCCGCTTTGGCACGTGCAAGGTTTAGCACTCGGCGGGTGATTTTACTTGTGACAAACGGATTGCCGTCGCGATCGCCGCCCATCCACGATGAAAAGCGTACAGGCGTAAAATCGACCGGCAAGCGATAGTCAAAAAATTCAACAGTGCTATCGTTTAGTTGGCGCAAGAAATTAGGTACGGCATACCATAGGCTATTTTCAATCACACTATAACCCCACTTGGCTTCTTCAAACGGGGTTGGGCGTTGGGTACGAATCTCATTAGTATGCCATGCTTCTGCAATTAAGCGTTTTAGGTGTCGTTCTATACTTTTTCTTTCTTTATCCGTGAGATCAGAATGCTCCAACTGGCTTAAACACTTATTAATTTCAACATGTTTGTGTGTTAATGAACGGCGAGTGACTTCTGTTGGATGTGCTGTTAATACTAATTCAATCAATAGGTTATCAATTGCGCTCAGGATATCTTCTTTTGCACGTTTTTGCTGTCTTAATTTTTCAAATAAACAGTTGATAGAGCGTTGGCTTGATTCTAAATCGTTATGATGGCGGGAAATGGATTGGTATTGTTCAGCGATATTGGTTAAGTTTAAAAAATGGCTAAATGCCCGCACCACAGGAATAAGTTGCTCGCTGGAAATATTGCCTAAAATCTCAAGTAATTGCTCACGTGCGTGGTTATTGCCTGCACGAGAATCTCGCGAAAGCACACGGATTTTCTCTATGAGCTCCAAAATTTCGCTGCCTTGTGCTTCGCTAATGGTGTCGCCGAGAAAACGTCCTAACATACTGATGTTGTTACGCATCTCACTGTACTGCTGCATAAAAAGTCCTTAGTTGTAAAGTAAAAAAGTTGTGTTTTGTGATAGATTTAACAAAAAACCAAGATTAAATCAATAATATTAATTAGATTTATATTATTTTTATCTCTATTTTGAAAATGTGATAATAAAAGTGCGGTTTTATTAGAGTATTTTTTAAAAAGAAATGCCCTTGTCAAAACAAGGGCAGGGTTATATTTAATCCACTTTGATAATCCAACCGTTAGGCGCAGGTTTATCACCAAACTGAATACCAGTGAGCTCATCATACAGTTTTTGCGTAATCGGTCCTACCTCTGTTTCGGAATAAAAAACGTGGAAGTCGTCTTTATACTGAATACCGCCAATTGGCGTGATAACCGCGGCAGTACCACATGCACCAGCTTCGGTAAAGTCGTCAAGTTTATCAATATAAACATCCCCCTCAACTGCTTCAAGTCCTAAGCGATCGCGCGCTAGCTCTAATAAAGAATATTTGGTAATACTTGGTAAAATTGACGGCGAAAACGGTGTTACAAATTTATGATCACGTGTAATGCCAAAAAAGTTAGCAGAACCCACTTCTTCAATTTTTGTGTGCGTTTTTGGATCAAGATAAATACAGTCGCCAAATTGACGTTCATGGGCAAGATGACCAGGTAATAGGCTGGCGGCATAATTCCCGCCCACTTTGGCTGCACCCGTTCCATTTGGAGCGGCGCGGTCGTAATCCGATACAATGAAATTTGTTGGTTTCATTCCACCTTTGAAATAAGCACCCACAGGGCAGCAGAAGACGGTGAAAATAAATTCAGGCGCGGGATGTACACCAATATTATCGCCAACACCAATAATCAGTGGGCGAAGATAGAGGGTTGCGCCAAAACCATAAGGGGCAACAAAACGTTCGTTGGCACGTACCACTTGTTTACACGCCTGAATAAACATCTCTGTTGGGACTTCAGGCATCAATAAACGTTGGCAACTTTTTTGTAGCCGTTTGGCATTTTGATCTGGGCGAAAGAGGTTAATCGAGCCATCTTTGCAGCGATACGCTTTCAACCCTTCAAAACTTTGTTGACCATAGTGAAGTGCGGTTGAGCCTTCACTAATGTGCAATGTATTATCTGTTGTGAGTTCACCTTGGCTCCACTTACCATCTTTCCAGTGAGCAATAAACCGATAATCCGTTTTTATATAACTAAATCCAAGATTTGCCCAATCAATTGTGCTATCTGTCATAGGGGGTCCTTAAATTGTATTGAATAATGAAAATATTTTTAACCTATTTGCGGTTGAAATCAATCTTTAATTTGCGTTTGCTTAAATTCGCTACACTTCTTGCAGCAATCGTAAAAAATTCGGTGCAAGAGAATAGAGCTTGGCTGATTTTATGGTAGTATATCGCAGATAAAGAAAAGCCACCTCGGGAAAAGGTGGCTTATAAACCAAATCGGTTTAAACTATACAGGAAGTTAAGAGTAGAACTCAAATCTAGAAAACTAGATAAAACACAACATCATACTTAAAAACAGCGATACTGCTTAAGTAATGATGTTATTTTAGGGGCTCTCAGGTATAACAACAATCTATATTTTTTTATCGCTTTCATTAGTTTTTTTTATGGGTTAAGGGCATCATATGCAGAACAAAAATTTGCCGCCATTAAATTCGCTCAAAGCATTTGAAGCGTCTGCGCGTCTTTTGAGTTTTACGAAAGCAGCTGATGAGCTGTTCGTCACTCAAGCAGCGATAAGTCATCAAATTAAATTATTGGAAGATTACCTTGGTTTGGCACTGTTTGTGCGTAAAAATCGTGCATTGGTATTGACCGATGAAGGGCAGGCTTATTTTTATGAAGTGCGGTCAATTTTACAACGCTTAGCACAAGTGACCAGCAAAATAAAAGCACAGCAATCGGCGCAGCATCTAACCATCAAAGTGCCACAAACATTTGGTATGGCGTGGCTGGTACCGCACTTAGGGGAGTTTAATCAGCGTTATCCGCAAATTGAAGTGAATATTCAAGGGATAGATTATGATGAAAGCAGCTATATTGCCGACGCGGATGTCGCCATTTTTTATGGGCGTGGCAATTGGCAGGGGTTAGATAGTCACCAGCTTTTTTCAGGTAAATTGTCAATTCTTGCCTCTCCCGATTTACTTGCTCAAAAGCCACTGACCGCACTTTCGGATCTTAAAACACATAATTTATTGCACATTCATAATCGAGAACATTGGCAAAATATGACTGCTCACCTTAATGTAGATGATATTGATATTCAACATGGCGTGGTCTTTAGTCATACCTTTATGGCGTTACAGGCCGCGATTCACGGACAAGGCGTAGTGCTTGCGAACACCATTTTAGCCCAAAAATATATTAACGATGGCTTGTTGAGCGAGGTGTTTTTAACCGATGTAACGGATCCAAAATCATTTTATGTAGTGTATCATAGCGACAATAAGAACAAAGCGCAGGTCATTGCCTTTGTTGATTGGATTAGCCAACATAGTCAATAGGAGCGAATATGGGAAACCGATTTTTAGTCTTAGCCGCACTAAGCGGATTTTTTTCTGTTGCATTTGGAGCGTATAGCGCACATGCACTGGTAGGTGATATGACCGTACTTGAACAAGATTGGCTTATCAAAGCCCAACAGTATCAATTTATACATACGTTAGCATTATTGGCGTTAGGCTTTTTTGTTGCAGCAACTAAAAATCAAGTACAACCGTCATGTCGTCGAATGGGGCTTAACTGGATTGGTTATAGCTGGGCTGTGGGCATTTTATGTTTTAGTGGTAGCTTGTATGTCATGGCAATCACGGGCACGCAAGCCGTGAAATATCTGACACCTATCGGTGGCGTTGCCTTTTTAGTCGGTTGGGGCGCACTAAGTGTGATTTCTATTGGTAATTGCATTAAACCAAGGGACTAAATTGAACGCATTATTAATTTATTGTCGCCCAGGATTTGAAAAAGAAGTGGTGGCAGAAATCAGTGACAAGACCGCACAATACGGTGGTTTTGGGTATGCCAATGCGGTGGCAGAAAGCGGTTGGGTGCTGTTTACACTCTATCCACCGAGCTCTGCTGCCGACATTGCAAGCCAAATTGATTTCAAAACGCTGATCTTTGCTCGCCAGTTGATCGTCGTGTGTGATGAGCTGCAGGACTTGCCGCTTAATGATCGTATTACGCCGATTATAGCCAGTTTTAAAGCGCATTTAGCACCGCACTTTTTGCACAAAAGTGATACGATTTGGCTGGAAACACCTGATACAAATGCGGGGAAATCGCTTTCCACTTTTTGCCGTAAATTGACCGTGCCACTGCGTAGTGCGTTGAAAAAGTGCGGTTGGTTACATTATCAAGGGCAGCAGGGCGTGAGTTTACATGTGTTATTTTTAGCTAATAATCACTGTTTAGTGGGATTTTCGTATAACAACAATCATTCACCGCACTGTATGGGCATTCCGCGTCTGCGTTTTCCGCACGATGCGCCTAGTCGCTCAACCTTGAAACTTGATGAAGCCATTATGACGTTTTTACCAGGAAAATTAGAGCAGATACATTTGCGAGAGGGGATGCAAGCGGTTGATTTAGGGGCTTGCCCTGGTGGTTGGAGTTATCAATTGGTCAAGCGAGGGTTGTTTGTATATGCAGTCGATCACGGTAAAATTGCAGCGAGTTTGATGGCGAGCAGTAAAGTAGAGCATTGTCCAGAAGACGGATTTGTATTTAAACCACCACGGCATGCCAACATTGACTGGCTTGTTTGTGATATGGTTGAACAGCCATTGCGTATCAGTCAACTTATATGTAAATGGTTGGTTAATGGATGGTGTCGTGCGAGTATTTTTAATTTAAAATTACCGATGAAAAAGCGTTACCACGAGGTCATAACTTGCTTTGAGCGCATTGACACAACCTTAAGTGCGGCAGGGCTTCGCTACCAATTACAGGCAAAACAGCTTTATCACGATCGAGAAGAAATTACAGTTTATATCAATATCAAAGGATAAATCATGACACAATTACGCATTGCCGTAGCAGGTGCAGGCGGCAGAATGGGACAAAATTTAATAAAAGCCGTTAGTCAAACCGAAGGTGTTGTACTCAGTGCTGCTCTTGAACGCCAAGGCTCTAGTTTAACTGGCGTTGATGCAGGCGAGCTTGCGGGCATTGGTAAAAACGGGGTACTGATCTGCGATAATATCGAGCAAGTCGTCAATGAATTTGATGTATTGATCGATTTTACTCGTCCAGAAGGAACTTTAGCCTATTTACAATGTTGTGTAGAGCACCATAAGAAAATGGTGATCGGTACAACAGGGATTGACAGCGAAGGAAAGGCGGTGATTGAAAAAGCCGCAGAGCATATAGCTATTGTTTTTGCGTCTAATTATTCTGTGGGTGTTAATTTGGTATTCAAATTACTGGAAAAAGCGGCAAAAGTGATGGGTGAGTATTGCGATATTGAAGTGATCGAAGCACACCATCGCCATAAAGTTGATGCGCCATCGGGAACCGCACTTTCAATGGGAGAACATATCGCAAAAACGCTCGGACGTGATCTTACCAAAGATGGCGTATTCTGCCGTGAAGGCATAACAGGCGAGCGAAAACGCAATGAAATTGGTTTTGCAACCATCCGTGCCGCCGATGTGGTGGGTGAACATACCGTATGGTTTGCCGATGAGGGCGAACGAGTAGAAATTGCCCACAAAGCCTCAAGCCGTATGACCTTTGCAAATGGGGCGGTGCGAGCGGCGAAATGGTTGAACGATCAAAAGTGCGGTCTGTTTGATATGACAGATGTACTCGATCTGAACAGCCTTTAGTGCTAAAATTGCATAAATTTAATACACGGGGAAAAATATGCCGTATTTGATGTCAACAGTACTGCTGTCGTTACTTTTAATGGCGTGCAGTGTGCAACAAGAGGAAAAGGCTATGCCTAAAACAGGTGAACAGAGCATGGTTACTCAAACCGCTCACGTTGACGCTATGCTCGTGCGTTCTTGGCAGGTAACTGACATCGACGGGCAAAAAGTGCAGGCGGATGATTATCAGCTAATAATGGCGGCTGATGGCAAGCTCAGTGCGTATTTTGGATGTAATCGCATTATGGGGAGCTTAAAAACTGCTAATGTTGGTCAATTCCAGCTTGCAGATGGGCTCGCCAGCACCCGAATGTTGTGCCAGCATAATCGTGATGAACAACAAGGCATAAATGCCTTGCAAAGTGCGGTACAGTATGAGGTCATCACCCGAAAAGCACCTTATGAACAACTCGTATTGCGTGATGCTACGGGTAAAGTGCGGTTGCAAGCACTATTTCGTCTTTTTTAAGTATAACCGCACTTTAATGTGCGGTTTTTTATAGTGTACATGCTGCTTGAAATGAATATTTATGCTTTAAAGTGAATATTTATTATAGACAAGCACATTAAAAATTTGGATAATGCACGGCATTATTTTTTAGTTAACACCAAATCAATAGGGATTATTATGTCTGCGACAATTCTTGAATCTTTGCCTAAAGGCAAAAAAGTGGGGATCGCTTTTTCAGGCGGTTTGGATACCAGTGCTGCACTTTTATGGATGCGTCAAAAAGGAGCCGTACCTTATGCCTATACCGCGAATCTCGGTCAGCCTGATGAAGACGACTACGAGGCCATCCCACGCAAAGCAAAAGAATACGGCGCAGAAGATGCACGTTTGATTGATTGTCGTAAACAACTGGCGCATGAGGGCATTGCAGCCATTCAGTGTGGTGCATTTCATATTACCACAGGCGGAATGACCTATTTCAACACCACACCACTTGGGCGTGCGGTAACTGGCACGATGTTGGTGGCGGCGATGAAAGAAGATGATGTGAATATTTGGGGCGATGGCAGTACGTTTAAAGGAAATGATATTGAGCGTTTTTATCGTTATGGTTTATTAACGAACCCAAATCTAAAAATTTATAAACCTTGGTTAGATCAACAATTTATTGATGAACTTGGCGGTCGTCACGAGATGTCAGAGTTTTTAATCGCCAATGGCTTTAATTATAAAATGTCGGTTGAAAAGGCGTATTCGACAGATTCCAACATGCTAGGTGCAACCCACGAAGCAAAAGATTTAGAATTTTTAAATGCAAGCATTCGTATTGTGAATCCGATTATGGGAGTCGCATTTTGGAAAGATGACGTGGTCATCAAACCAGAAGAAGTCAAAGTGCGGTTTGAAGAAGGCGTGCCAGTGGCGTTAAATGGTAAAGAATTCAGCAATCCTGTGGAGTTATTCCTTGAAGCTAATCGCATTGGTGGTTGTCATGGTCTTGGCATGAGTGATCAGATTGAAAACCGCATTATTGAAGCCAAAAGCCGTGGTATTTATGAAGCACCAGGTATGGCACTGTTGCATATCGCTTATGAGCGTTTGGTCAGTGGCATTCACAATGAAGATACGATTGAACAATACCGTATAAATGGTTTGCGTTTAGGACGTTTATTATATCAAGGTCGTTGGTTCGATCCACAAGCCTTAATGTTGCGTGAAACGGCACAACGTTGGGTAGCACGTGCTATCACAGGTGAAGTTACGTTAGAATTACGTCGTGGCAATGATTATTCTATTTTGAACACGGAATCACCAAACTTAACCTATGCACCAGAGCGTTTAAGCATGGAAAAAGTGGAAAATGCACCATTTAGCCCTGCTGACCGTATTGGGCAGTTAACCATGCGCAATCTCGATATTGTAGATACGCGTGATAAAATTGGCATTTATACTCAATCAGGTTTGTTGATTGCAAGCCAAGACAGCCAATTGCCACAACTTGATGCTAAAAAATAAGCTCATAAAATGATAGACCGCACTTTGCATAAAAGTGCGGTTTTTTTTATGCAATTTTGCACAATACTGTTATAGCTGGAATTTTTTTTCTCATAAAAATAAGGTAAAATTTCGTTTTATTTTTATTTAAGGATATGCAATGTTAAGTCGAAAAGAACTGGCTGTGCTCGGGATGATGATTTTTTCACTCTTTCTTGGTGCAGGCAATATTATTTTTCCGCCAATGGAAGGTTATCACGCAGGTACAAGTTGGTTGTTCGCCGCTTTAGGCTTTGTACTAACAGGCGTTTTTATGCCGTTCATCACCCTCATTGTGGTATCGGTTAAAGGGCGGGGTGAAGCACTTTCGACGGATTTGCCTAAATGGGCAGGCGTGGTATTTTGGTCCATTTTATATTTAGTGATTGGTTCTACTTTTGCCATGCCACGTGTTACAAATGTAGCATATGAAATGGCGTGGGTGCCACTTGAGCTGTATAACGGTGAACATGCACACTTAATATTTGCTATCGTGTTTAACATCATTGCGATGTTTTTTATGCTTGGGCGTAGTACGATGATTTCAACCATCGGTAAATTTATGGCACCTGCATTATTGGTGTTGCTGATTATTGTGGCATATGGGGTTATTACGACGCCTATTTCCCCGATGGTGCAACCTAGCCACGCGTATGCTGAAAATTCAGCTGTTATCACAGGGTTGGTCGGCGGCTATCAAACCATGGATGTACTTTCTGCGATGGCGTTTGGTGGCATTGTGGCACGCGCAATGGCTGTTAATGGCGTGAGTGATAGTAAGGCAATCGTAAAATATACGTTGATTGCAGGGACAATTTCAGTCTTTTTACTATCAGGTTTATATTTTTGCTTATTTTATCTTGGTGCAACCAGTGATCAAGTGGCGGCAATATCGACGAATGGTGGGCAAATTTTCGCGCGTTCTGTTGATGTGCTTTTCGGGCGACAAGGTTCTTGGATTATGAGTGGCATTGTGATGCTGGCAAACTTGACGACTTTAGTGGGCGTAACCAGTGCCTGTGCCGATTATTTTTCTAAATTCCATCATCGTTTAAATTACCGTTTTTTTGTGGTTTTATTTACTATCTGTACGATCATTATTTCAGATACGGGCTTAGATACGCTCTTGCGTGTAACCATTCCAGCCCTTTTATTAATTTATCCAATTGCAATTATGTTGGTAGTTTTACAATTACTCCGCCGAAAATTGCCTAATATTACGCTATCGTATAATTTGACAATAGCGGTAACCGCACTTTTAAGTGCTTGTGATAGTTTAAAAAACATGGATCTCTTGCCAAAAGCCATTGAGCAGTGGATCAACTATATTCCGCTGGCGGACCAAGGTTTAATGTGGTTGTTGCCTGCCATGATAGCATTGGCGATTAGCGTGTTATACGGCAAGTCAACTCGAAATTAATTTTGGGGGGAGGCTGGCGTATTATGCCAGTTGCGATTATAATACCCGACTAAAATACAAAACTATTAGAGGCAACTATGGAAACCATTGAGAGAATTAAGCAACAAATTAGTGAAAACCCAATTCTGCTTTATATGAAAGGCTCACCTAAATTTCCTTCTTGTGGCTTTTCAGCACGTGCAGTTGAGGCTCTCATTCATTGTAAAGTCCCGTTTGGTTATGTGGATATTTTGCAAAATCCAGATATTCGGGCGGAATTACCAAATTACGCCAACTGGCCAACGTTTCCACAATTGTGGGTAGAAGGTGAGTTAATCGGTGGATGTGATATTATTATGGAAATGTTCCAACAAGGCGAGTTGCAGCCACTCTTAAATGAGGTTGCACAAAAGCATCAGAAAGAAGAACAAGCCTAAAAAGCGAAAGTGCGGTTAAAAAACCGCACTTTTTATTTAATCTAAGCTAATAAACTCAAGTGGTAGTTTGCACAAGGTTGCGAGCAGTTGTTGTGCCATCACTTTTTGACTAAGCGGAGATTTTTTCTCTATCAAAACGGCACGTTTAATGTTTTGCAATTCAAAGCCACTCATAATTAAATGATTAATGGCAACTTGTAAGGCATTTAGACTCGGATTAAATGCAGCATTTTCGGCATAGCTTCCCCAAAAATAGAAATTATCTTCCGTTTCTAACGCCACGCCTGCAAATGCGCCGCTATAAGGTGCGTGACTGATATTTAATCCAGCTAATGCGGCTTCATGCAATGGATCTTCACAGAGGAATAAATAACCATTATCACGCGGTAGCAGCAAGCGTTCATTGATGTTTAAATCATTTGGTCCAAAGCTATGCGGTAGAAACGTTTTGAGCGCATTGTTTGGATTTTCGGGTAAGTTAATGATTAAGCCATCAGCTTTATTTAGCTCATTCATAAATTGCCGACAATGCCCGCAGGGTGCGTAATTTACTGAAATTTCACGCAGTGCAGTTTCGCCACGAATCCACGCATGGGCAATGGCACTTTGTTCAGCATGCACCGTTTGTTGAATGCAACTGGCTTTAAATTCAAGGTTAGCCCCAAAATAAAATGCGCCACTTTCGCCAATGGCAATTGCACCCACATTAAAATGTGAGATTGGGGTGTGGGCGTAGGCACTGGCAATAGGGAGTAATTCAAGCGATAACTCCCGAGCGGTGAGATTAAATTTGTCACATAAATGATGCACTACAAAGTGCGGTAGGTAAGCATTAAAACGTTGCTCGGTCAACAACGTGAACACAGTTTGGGCTAAAGGCTGATCCTTGAGTTGTAAACAGGCTAACCGCACTTTATCTGAAATGTGTTGATCTTGTTGATAATGATTTGGCATAACACTCCTCATTGTTGTTATTATTTCGAAATATAGTACGCTAAATTACAAAAAAGGTCTTTGAAAAAAGACCTTTTTGTGAGATTCATCAATAATAGAAAGGCTGATTGCTTATTTTTTGCGAGTTAGCCAAAGACTGATGGTAACTAAAACGAGAGATAAAATAATCATCAAAAATGCCAAGGCATTAACTTCAGGCGTTACGCCCGTTTTTACCATAGAGAAGATTTTCAATGGCAAAATTTCATAACTAATTCCACTGACAAATGAAGAGACCACCACATCATCAAGGGAGATAGTAAAACTTAAAAGCCACCCAGAAACAATCGCAGGCATGGCCAGCGGTAGGATAATTTTACCTAAAATTGTTAATTCACTTGCCCCTAAATCTTTTGCTGCCTCTAGCATTTTTATATCAAAACCTTTAAGGCGCGATAAAATCGTAATCACAACATAGGGCAGACAGAAAGTAATATGGGCCAATAATAGTGAGGTAAATCCGAGTTGCATACTAAATAGCATAAACAAGGCTAAAAGCGATACTGCCATCACAATATCAGGTGACATCATGACGACGAATAGCATGCCCCCGACAAATTGTTTGCCACGGAAACGGTAGCGATAAAGTGCGATTGCGGTTAGCCCACCAATGATGGTCGCCATTGTTGCAGCAAAAAATGCAATCGTTACTGAATGGATAGCTGCTTGAATTAAGGTATCATTCTGCGCTAAATTATCATACCACTTCCATGTAAATCCCTTCCAACTCAAACCATAGCGGTCTTGGTTAAAGGAGTTGATAATTAAAATAAGAATTGGGATATAGAGATAGCTATATACCAATAACATAAAACCGCCGCGTAAATATTTGCCCATTATTCTAACTCCGGTTTTTTGTTAAATAGTTTTCCTGCACGGTAGTAGATGTAAAGCATTAACGCCATCAAAATTGTTAAGCCAATACTAATAGCAGAACCGAATGGCCAATTACGTGAAACTAAAAATTCATTTTTAATCACATTTCCAACCAAGAGAATTTTTGAGCCACCTAATAGATCAGCAACATAGAACATTCCCATCGCGGGTAAAAGCACCAGCAAGCAGCCTGCAATAATGCCGGGCATTGTGAGTGGCAAAATAATTTTAATAAACCGTTGAACCGCATTAGCTCCCAAATCTTTAGCAGCTTCAAGTAAACGCCCATCCAATTTTTCAATTGCCGAGTAGAGAGGCAAAATCATAAAGGGCAACAAAATATAAACAAGCCCGATAATGACCGCACTTTCTGTATTGATGATACGAATAGGAGCATCAATAATGCCTAAAGACATCAAGGTGTTATTCAGCACGCCACGTGCACCAAGAAAAATCTTCATGCCATAGATGCGAATAAGTGAATTTGTCCAAAACGGCAAAATGACCATAAACAGCAGTATTGGACGGTATTTTTGCGGTAAGCGTGCGATAAAAAAAGCAAAGGGGTATCCCACAATAAGGCAAATAATGGTGGCAATACCCGACATATATAGCGAGTTCCAAATCACTTTCGCATAAAGCGGATCAACCAGCCGTTTATAGCTGTCTAACGAAAAGGTAAACTCAATTAATTCGCTACTATTACGGGTTAAAAAGCTTGCACCAAGCACTAAAAGGTTTGGCACAAGGATGAAAAAAATTAACCATGCGAAAATGATCGCAACGGTCATCGTTTGAAAATTACGCGTTGTTATCTTCATCTTCTAGCACCACTTCCCAGCTTTCAACCCAAGTGATCGCCACTTTTTGGTTTAATGAGTGATCGACATCAGGGTCATCTTCATTGAAAAACTCACTGATTAGCACAATTTTACCGTTTTCCAATTCTATGGTGGAATCCAAGGTCATACCTTTGTAGTTGCGCTCTCGAACAAAACCGATTAAGCCGTTGCCTTTTTCACCGTTATTGACCTCTTCAAGGCGTAAATCTTCAGGACGCAATAGCACCTTTAGTTTGCTTCCAACATCAAAGGCTTGCTGAGCATAAATATCACAAATGCGTCCTTCTACATTAGCACGTAAGCGGCGATCATCGATGCGTTCAATAACGGTTGCATCAAAAATATTGATCTCACCAATAAAACGAGCCACAAACAGTGAGTTTGGCTCTTCATAGATTTCTCGTGGCGTACCATCTTGTTGTAATTTGCCTTCACGCAACACAATAATGCGATCAGACATACTCAATGCTTCTTCTTGGTCATGAGTCACAAAAATAAAGGTAATGCCAAGCTGACGTTGTAGTGCTTTAAGTTCATTTTGCATTTGCTTACGCAAATTATAATCTAGGGCAGAAAGGGATTCGTCAAGTAGGAGTACTTTAGGCTTATTTACCACGGCACGCGCAATTGCAACACGTTGTTGTTGTCCACCTGAAAGTTGAGCAGGTTTGCGCTCAGCGTAGGCTTCCAGTTGCACCATACGCAATGCTTCCATTACACGAGGTTTAATGTCCGAGGCTGGCACATTTTGCATTTTTAAACCAAAAGCAACATTCTCAAAAATGCTCATATGCGGGAACAGGGCATAGCTTTGAAAGACAGTATTTACGGGGCGTTGCTCGGCAGGTACGTTGCTAATATCTTGCCCATCAAGAATAATTTGCCCACTATCTAGAGATTCAAAGCCTGCAATCAGGCGTAAAATAGTCGTTTTACCGCAACCAGATGGCCCTAAAATTGTGATAAATTCCCCATTATTAATGGATAAAGAAAAATTTTCGATGATCACTTTGCCATCATATTCTTTCCGAATAGCGCGCAGTTCAATGACAGGCGCAGCGTTGACACGATTTTCCACTTTCTTTGGTTTCCCCCTATATGATTGCTAGCAATCATGTATCGTTTCAGTTAAATGCAAAGGCGTAAGAATACCACAATTGAATTTAAGATGACAAAAATTTCCGCGTATTTTGCGCTTGATTTTGTCAGTTTTTTTAAAAGAACAAAAGTGCGGTTTTACTTATTGATTTTATTGTGTTTTTTATATACTTGCTGGAGGCTAAAAAAGGGGCGGTAATATTTTGCTTAAACGCACTTGCTATTTTATGGTAGAATCCGCGCAAATTGGCGATAACAAAATGATCTTAAGGTAATAATATGAAAGAAATTGATGGTGTATTAACTGCACCAAATGCACGCATTGCAATTGCTATTGCACGCTTTAACAGTTTTATTAATGACAGCCTACAAGCGGGTGCGGTAGATGCACTAAAACGTGTAGGACAAGTAAAAGATGACAATATCACAATTGTGAAAGTACCAGGTGCATATGAATTGCCGTTGGTTGTTCGCCGTTTAGCTGCGACAGGGAAGTATGATGCCATTGTTGCATTAGGCACTGTTATTCGGGGTGGCACAGCGCATTTTGACTATGTTGCAGGCGAGGCGGCTAGCGGGCTAGGGCAGGTGGCAATGTTAGCTGATTTACCCGTGGCGTTTGGCGTATTGACGACGGAAAATATTGAGCAAGCCATTGAGCGAGCGGGTACAAAAGCAGGTAATAAAGGTGCAGAAGCCGCTCTGGTTGCGCTTGAAATGATCAGTGTGTTAGACCAAATTAAAGCAGGAGCATAATATGAGCAAAATTTCTCCTCGTCATCGTGCTAGAGAATGCGCATTGCAAGCATTATATTCTTGGTTAATGTCGCAAAATGATGTTGCTGATGTTGAAGTGGCATTCATGCTAGAACAAGAGATGAAAGATGTCGATGTGCCTTATTTCCGCACGTTGTTACAAAATACGGTGCAGTATGAAGATGAATTAAAAGCACACATTGAACCGCACTTAGATCGCACATTTAAAAGCCTTGACCCCATTGAGCGCGTATTATTATTGATGGCGACTTATGAGCTGACATACCAAGATGTGCCGTATAAAGTGGTCATTAATGAAGCGGTTGAAGTGGCGAAAACCTTTGGGGCAGAGGATGGGCATAAATATATTAACGGTGTGTTAGATAAAATTGCACAAACGCAACAAAATAAATAAATCGTCCTGCTGTTTAAGGAGTACTTGTGTCAGAAAGCAAGGTGGAATTTGATTTAATCAAACGCTATTTTAGTGCATCGCGTCGTAGCCCACGGCGCGATGTAGTGCTATCAGTGGGCGATGATTGTGCTATCTGTGAAGTGCAACCCAATCAGCACCTTGCCATCACCACGGATACGATGGTACAGGGTACACACTTTTATTCAAACATAGATCCTGCGGATTTGGCTTACAAAGCAGTAGCCGTCAACTTGAGCGATCTCGCATCAATGGGGGCTGAACCTGCTTGGGTAACATTAGCATTGACACTTCCTGAGGTTGATCACCTCTGGTTAGCACGTTTTAGTGAGAGTTTTTTTGACATACTTGATCACTATAATGTGGATTTGATTGGGGGAGATACAACCCGTGGTGTGCTCTCTGTTACGATTTCAGCCCATGGGTTATTGCCACGGGATAAAGGCATTTGTCGCCACCAAGCGCATAGTGGTGATTGGATTTATGTTACAGGCTCATTAGGCGATAGTGCAAAAGGTTTTTCTTTATTGACAGAAGGCAAAAATAAAACCAATTGCACTGTTGATGAATATTATCTTATTGAGCGTCATTTGCGACCAACGCCACGTGTGTTATTTGGGCAGACAATCGTACCATTTGCGAGCGCAGCAATTGATATTTCTGATGGATTATTGGGTGATTTAGCACATATTGTCGAACGCAGTAACGTTAGCGCAGTAATTGATATGAATAAAATTCCGCTTTCCCCACAACTACTTAATACAACAACGCTTGAACAGGCTCAAACGTTAGCTCTCACAGGGGGCGAAGATTATGAATTGTGTTTTTGTGTACCAGATACGTTACGAACAAAAATGGAAAAAGCCTTAACGCACATTGGTGTGCCGTACACATGTATTGGGCAAATTCGCCCAGCAAAAATGGAAAGTGCGGTATTGTTACAACGTAACGGAGAAATTATTCCAACGCCAATACTTTCTGGCTACGATCACTTTGGAACGCAATGATGACAAAACGACCTGAGTTAAACAAACTATCTTTTAAAAATC
Organism: Spirabiliibacterium falconis; assembly: GCF_014885015.1. GTDB lineage: Bacteria > Pseudomonadota > Gammaproteobacteria > Enterobacterales > Pasteurellaceae > Spirabiliibacterium > Spirabiliibacterium falconis. The sequence continues at coordinate 187,500 of NZ_JABMIJ010000006.1, forward strand.
CGATTCATTTGGCAGCAATTGGCTTTGGAGCAGGATTAATTTACCCCGCCCCTGGCACATGGGGAACATTAGCAGGCTGGCTGATTGGAGTAGCCATTTTAAGTGTGTTTAATAGCGTAAGCCTGCTTATTCTTGCTGTTATCGCTTTCGCCATCGGTGCAAAAATTTGTGGGCAAACCGCACTTGATATTGGTGTACACGATCACGGTTCAATCGTGTGGGATGAAATCGCTGCTATCTGGCTAGTGTTGGCGTGTTTGCCTGAATCAACCGCACTTTGGTATATTATCAGTTTTATGCTATTTCGCTTTTTTGATATTCTCAAACCGTATCCAATTAAAGCCTTTGATCGTGCGCTACACTCGGGGTTTGGCATTATGATTGATGATACGCTTGCCGCCTTGTTTAGCCTGATCGTGATTTATATCACTCATTCTATATTTTTCTAAGAGACTGCTATGTTGTTCGCACTCAAAATTTTAGTCATTCATACCATTGCATTGATGAGTCCTGGACCTGATTTTTTTTATGTTGCACGCAAATCGCTCGCTGAACCCCGCAGCAACGTAGTTTGGGGGATTTTAGGTATCTGCGCGGGTTTAAGCGTGTGGGTTATCGCTAGCATTATAGGACTTTCCATTTTATTTGCGATCTATCCCGCCATTCAAAGTGCGGTTTGGCTGGCTGGTGGAATTTATTTAAGTTATCTGGGGATGAAATTATTGCGTGTGCGAAATAGTATTACGCCCGAACAATTTACGCTAAAAGCAAAGAAGAGCAAAAGCAAAATCGGTTTCGCCCATTTTCGCCAAGGGCTATGGGTCAATCTTTCTAATGCTAAGGTGCTGATTTTTTTCAGTGGGATTTTTTCTATGTTAGTGGCAAACCTAAATGCGTGGTGGGTTGGATTTGTTGCTGTCATGATTGTATTTGAAAGTTTTGTCTATTTTTATCTCGTTGCTCGACTGTTTTCACTCCATGCTGTAAAACAATTTTATTTTAAATATAGCCGTTATATTGATAACCTCTGTGGGTTGGTTTTTCTCAGTTTTGGATTGTTTTTAGTGTATAGCGCATTGAACACGGGTGTATCACCTTAAAAAAGAAAACCCGATAGCCAAAAGGGGCATATCGGGGGAGGTCTTACATAAGTAAAATGTAAAAAGACAACTGCATTTGCAGTGCACTAGCATTAATTAAGACTTAAACGAATGAGAAAAGTTCATCATATAATGCAAAAAAATTTAATTTTTTATAACTGATTGAATTGTATCGATAATACCTTGTGCATCTAGCCCAAGATCTGCCAGTATTTCAGCTGGTTCACCTTGTGGGATAAATTCATCAGCAAAACCAAGTGATAACAACCGCACTTGATGTGCACTATGTAATGCAACGTGGTTGAGATATTCTCCCACCGCACTTCCTGCACCACCTTTTAGCGCATTATCCTCAATGGTGACAAATAATGAATGTGTTGCTAATAAGACATCAATCGTATTTTCATCCAGCGGTTTAACAAAGCGCATATCCACCAGTGTCGCATTAACATATTCAGCTGCCTGCATGGCGTGTGGTAATAATGTACCAAAATTCAATATCGCAATATTGACACCTGTACGTATTATGCGTGCTTTTCCAATTTCCACTGTTTGTAAGGGCTGTAATTCACAGCCTGTAACGTTGCCACGAGGATAGCGTACCGCACTTGGTCCTGTGTGATGAAGCCCTGTATAGAGCATTTGACGGCATTCATTTTCATCACTCGGTGTCATAATTACCATATTGGGAATGCAACGCATAAAACTAATGTCAAATGCGCCTTGATGTGTTTGCCCATCTGCACCGACAATGCCTGCACGATCAATTGCAAATAAGACCGGCAGATTAGGAATAGCCACATCATGAATTAATTGATCATAAGCACGTTGTAAAAAAGTAGAATAAATAGCTACGACGGGCTTAAGCCCAGCGATAGCAAGCCCTGCTGCAAATGTTACTGCGTGCTGTTCTGCAATGGCAACATCAAAATATTGATCAGGGAAACGCGTGGAAAACTCCACCATGCCTGAGCCTTCACGCATCGCAGGGGTAATGCCAATCACGTTTTTATCATGTTCTGCCATTTCACATAACCAACGACCAAAAATAGCAGAATAGGTGGGCAGTTGTGCCGTTTTCTTCGGAAGTTGTCCGAGCGTATGGTCAAATTTGGGTACGCCGTGAAAACCAATAGGGTCCTTTTCCGCAGGAGCATAACCTTTCCCTTTTTTGGTCATGATATGCAAAAATTGTGGGCCGCTCAGATTACGCATATTTTTCAGGGTTGAAACCAATTCGTCCACATTATGCCCGTCGATTGGACCAATATAATTAAAACCTAACTCCTCAAAAAGTGTGCCGCCAGGCGAAACAAAGCCTTTTAAGTGCTCTTCCGTTTTTTTCACAAAGGCTTTTATTGGTGGCAATCCTGAAAGGAGGCTTTTGCTTCCTTCTCGAATAGAAGAGTAGAACGAACCTGAAAGCAAGCGTGCTAAGTGATTATTTAATGCGCCGACATTTTCAGAAATTGACATTTCATTATCGTTTAAAATCACCAGCATATCCGTGTGTAGCGCACCAGCATGGTTCAGAGCCTCAAATGCCATCCCCGCGGTAATGGCACCATCGCCAATCACACAGATGGTTTTACGATTGGCATTTTCTTTTTCTGCTGCAATAGCAATGCCTAAACCCGCACTAATGGACGTGGAAGAATGCCCAACTGAAAGCACATCATATTCACTCTCACCACGCCAAGGAAAGGGATGCAACCCCTCTTTTTGGCGAATCGTATGCATGCGATCGCGTCTTCCTGTTAAAATTTTATGCGGATAGGCTTGATGCCCAACATCCCAAATCAGCTGATCAAAGGGGGTGTTGAAGACATAATGCAACGCAACGGTTAACTCTACTGTACCTAGCCCTGATGCCAAGTGGCCACTACTTTGACTGACAGATTCAAGCAAAAAGGCTCGCAACTCATCACACAGTTGTGGAAGCTGTTCACGCGACAGAAGACGAAGATCATCTGGTGTATTAATAGTCGATAATAAAGGATATTTTTGCATAGTTGGATTATAACGAGAATTCAAGCAAACATAAATCACAAAATCTTACTTCATTGCATTTAATGCTGATTTAATTATGACGCACAATGATAAAATCTGCCAACGCAGAAAGTGCGGTCGTATCTAGCCCAATCTGTTGTAGCGCGTGCAACGCTTGCTTAGCTTGCGTGGTCAAGGCTTGCGCTTTATTTTGTGCGCCTTCAAGCCCTAATAATTTGGGATAAGTGCTTTTATCGTGAGCGAGATCGGATCCTGCATCTTTGCCAAGCGTAGCACTGTCGGCGGTAATATCTAAAATATCATCTTGTACTTGAAATGCCAGCCCAATTAGCGTAGCAAAGCGACGCAAATGCTGCTCGATGTTCTCATTATGAAAGTGCGGTGAACAGAGGAATCCCATTATGACCGCGCACACAATCATTGCGCCCGTTTTATTTTGGTGAATACGTTCTAAAAATGCCAAATCCACCGCTTGTTGTTCAGCAAATAGATCCAGTGCTTGCCCTAAACACATGCCTTGCACGCCAGCACTTTGGGCTAATATTTGTATTAACCGCACTTTTTGTTCCGCACTCACACCTGGGGTGTGGCATAAGAGTTCAAATGCCCAACTTTGTAGCGCATCGCCTGCTAAAATCGCAGTAGCTTCGCTAAATTCGATATGGCAGGTATTTTGCCCACGTCGCAACGTATCATTATCCATTGCGGGCAAATCATCGTGGATTAAGGAATAACTATGCACCGCCTCAACGGCCGCTGCGGCATAATCAAGACTGGTAAGTGGGGCTTGCAACATGAGCCCTGTGCAATAGGTTAAAAAGGGACGTAAACGCTTCCCACCAAGCAATACACCATAACGCATAGCATCTGCCAACGGGGCTGGATTCGAATCCATGATCAGTTTTTGCTGTAAAAAATCATTAACACGCGTGCGAAAGTGCTGTAAGTCCGCTTGAAAATCATAGCTCATTGAATTAATCCATTTCTGTTGCGGTAGTCGATTGTTTGCGTGAATTTTCATCATCAACAAAGTCTGCTAATGGGGCAACCGCACTTTTATCAAGCAAAATTTTCACTTGTTGTTGCGCCTGTTGTAAGCGTTGTTGCCCAGCTTGTGCAAGCCCAACGCCTTTTTCAAACTCCATTAATGCTTTTTCGAGCGGTAAATCGCCATTTTCTAAACGTGCAACGATCGCCTCTAGCTCGCTAAGTGTGCTTTCAAAATCCAAAGAAGTTGCTTTTTTCGCCATAATGATTTCTCAATTCTCCGTTTTTCGTCTATTGTACTTGAGTTTACAGAATTTGTCGTTTTTTTTAGATGTTAAACCTATTTTCAGGTACAATATGCCCATTTTTGACAGCCAGATGCAATTATGAAATTTATTATCAAACTTTTTCCCGAAGTCATGGTGAAAAGCGATTCGGTGCGTAAGCGTTTCATCAAAATTTTAACCAGCAATATCCGCAATATTTTAAGTAAACAGGACGATAGCGTCGCAGTAGTGCATCATTGGGATTACATTGAAGTGCGGTCAAAAGATGCGACAAAGCGGCATATATTATTGGATTTTTTACAACGTACGCCCGGTATTCACCATATTTTGGAGGTTGAGGGGATTCCTTTTGCTTCCATGCACGATATTTTTGAATATACCTTAAAACACACGCGTGAACAGTTAGAAAACCGCACTTTTTGTGTGCGTGTAAAACGGAAAGGCAAGCATGCGTTTAGTTCTCTTGATTTAGAACGTTATGTAGGTGGCGGATTAAATCAGCATATTGAGAGTGCTAAAGTGCGGTTAAAAAATCCTGATGTTACGGTCAATATCACGATTGAAGATGATCACATGTTGCTGGTGAAAAACCGTTTTGAGGGCATCGGCGGTTATCCGATTGGCACACAAGAAGATGTGCTCAGCCTGATTTCAGGTGGCTTTGATTCGGGCGTGTCGAGCTATATGTTTATTCGTCGTGGTTCCAAAGTGCATTACTGCTTTTTTAATCTTGGCGGGCAAGCTCACGAAATCGGGGTGAAACAGATGGCGTATCATATTTGGTCTCGCTATAGTTCATCGGTTAAAGTGCGGTTTGTTGCCATCAATTTTGAGCCTGTTGTCGCTGAGATTTTAGAAAAAATCGACAATGGACAAATGGGCGTGGTATTGAAGCGTATGATGGTGCGTGCGGCTAGCCAAGTGGCACAGCGTTTTGGCATCCAAGCTATCGTCACAGGGGAGGCACTTGGGCAGGTATCTAGCCAAACGTTGACCAATCTGCGTTTAATCGATGAGGCTGCCAGTGTGCTGGTTTTGCGTCCACTCATAACGCACGACAAACCAGATATTATCGCGACTGCACAGGCAATTGGTACGGATGAAATTGCAAAATCAATGCCAGAGTTTTGTGGGGTCATTTCAAAAAATCCGACGGTGAAAGCGATTCCTGAACGCATTATAAAAGAAGAAGCCAATTTTGATTTTAGCATTTTAGACCATGCCGTTGCGCAAGCGCAGTATGTTGATATTCGTGATATAGCACATGTTGATAAAAGTGCGGTTGGCGATGTGGAGATCGTATCTCACGTTAATACAGGCGAGATTGTTATTGATGTTAGAAGCGATGACGAGCGAGAGGAAAAACCCATTTATTTACCAAACTGTGAGCTGCTAGGGATTCCCTTTTTTAAACTGGGCACGGCGTTTGCTACATTGGATCGCAGTAAAACCTACTTACTGTATTGTGAAAAAGGGGTAATGAGCCAGTTACAAGCGCAATTTTTGCAACAACAAGGTTATAGTAATGTCAAAGTGTTACGCTTGAGCTAAATACAAATGCTGAAAAATAGTGCTACGCAAGCACAGTATTTTTTTGTACAATAAATATTCTTATTTTCAAACACGAGTAAACAGCCTTCAAGCCTAAAAATGTATGATTGATTATCTGATTATCGGTATTATTGTTTTTTCCTTAATTGTGAGCTTGTTACGTGGTTTTGTACGGGAAGCTATCTCACTGGCAAGCTGGGTTTTCGCTTTTTTTATTGCCAGTCGATTTTATCCCTACTTAGCAGGCTATTTCACCCAAATTGACTCTGAAAATATTCGGATTGGTGTGGCAATCGCAATTTTATTTATTTTAAGTCTGATTGTCGGGGCGATTGTGAACTATATTTTAGGGCAGTTAGTGGAAAAAACAGGGCTAAGTGGCACGGATAGGGTACTTGGTGCGTGTTTTGGCGTGTTGCGGGGCGTTTTGATCGTGGCGGCCTTGTTATTTTGTATGGATACGTTCACCAATTTAAATCAAACAGAGTGGTGGCAAAATTCAAAATTGATACCGCACTTTGGGTTTGTAGTGGATTGGTTTTTTCAACAGATTCAACAAAACTCCTCTTTTTTAACTCCGAAATTGTAAGGGCGAAATTATGTGTGGCATTATTGGGATTATCGGCAAAACACCTGTCAATCAAGCCTTGTATGACGCATTAACGGTGTTACAACACCGAGGACAAGATGCTGCTGGAATTATGACTATTGATAGTGAAAGCCGCTTTCGGCTACGTAAAGCCAATGGTCTCGTCAGTGATGTGTTTCGTCAAGAACACATGGAGAGGCTACAAGGTAGCGTTGGTGTAGGGCATGTAAGGTATCCTACAGCGGGGAGTTCCAGTGTTTCTGAAGCGCAACCGTTTTATGTCAACTCACCATATGGCATAACGTTAGTGCATAACGGGAATTTAACCAATTCGCACCAGTTGAAAGATAAATTGTTTAAATTAGCTCGTCGCCATGTGAATACCAATTCTGATTCTGAAGCTCTGTTAAATATCCTTGCCTATCACCTTGATCAAAGCCCACATAATCATTTAACGCCCGACGATATTTTTGCGGCTGTAACGCAAACTCATCATGATATTAAAGGGGCTTATGCCTGTGTAGCGATGATCATCGGCTTTGGTATGATTGCGTTTCGTGATCCACATGGCATTCGCCCGCTTGTACTGGGTAAACGTACATTAGATAATGGCAGTATCGAGTACGCTTTTGCATCGGAAAGCGTAGCATTGGATATTATCGGTTTTGAGTTTGTCCGTGATGTTGCCCCAGGTGAGGCGATTTATGTTGATTTCAACGGTGCATTTTACTCACATCAATGTTCCCCTTGCCCTGATTTATGCCCTTGTATTTTTGAATACGTTTATTTTGCACGTCCCGATTCCTATATTGATGGTGTATCCGTTTATGCAGCGCGTGTTCATATGGGGGAAGCCTTAGGACGTAAAATTGCTAGAGAATGGGCTGCACATGATATTGATGTCGTTATTCCCATCCCTGAAACGTCTAATGATATTGCCTTGCGAATTGCTAAAGAGCTTAATGTGCCGTACCGTCAAGGATTTGTGAAAAATCGCTATGTTGGACGCACATTTATCATGCCCGGGCAAAAGCAACGCCGTCATTCTGTGAGACGTAAACTGAATACCATTTCGTCCGAATTTAAAGGTAAAAACGTGCTACTTGTTGATGATTCTATTGTGCGAGGCACAACGTCAGAGCAGATAGTGGAAATGGTTCGTCAAGCAGGGGCGAAAAAGATCTACCTAGCATCCGCAGCGCCTGAGGTACGCCACCCAAATGTGTATGGCATTGATATGCCATCAGTCAATGAACTGATTGCCTATAATCGTAGCGTTGATGAAATTGCAAAAGCAATTGGGGTAGACGGCTTAATTTTCCAAGATTTAGATGATTTAGAAAATGCTATTCGTAAAGAAAACCCACGTATTACGCATTTTGACAGCTCTGTTTTTACAGGACATTATATAACAGGTGATGTAACGGATGCGTATCTTGCTCAAGTTGAAGCGATGCGTAATGATAAAGCAAAGCGTCGTCAAGAGCGAGATGAAACTAACTTAGAAATGCACAACGAAGCATGATGAAACCACAGCGACTAATTATTGCAATCACAGGGGCATCGGGGGCAATTTATGCCATTCGTTTATTACAAGTGTTAGCCCAAACAGAGATTGAAACACACCTCATTATCAGCCATGCTGCACGCCAAACGATTAGTTTGGAAACTGATTATACGATCAATGATGTGAAAGCACTTGCTCATCAGATATATGATAATCGCGATATTGGAGCTGCCATTTCATCGGGCTCATACCGCACTTTAGGCATGCTTGTTGTGCCGTGTTCAATTAAGACGCTGTCGGCGATTGCAAATAGCTATAGCGATGATCTCATCTCTCGTGCGGCAGATGTGTGCCTTAAAGAGCGTAAGCCCGTACATTTATGTCTACGTGAAACGCCATTACATTTAGGACATCTACGACTGATGTTACAAGCGGCAGAAATTGGGGCTACGATCACACCATTAATGCCTGCATTTTATCATAAACCACACTGTATTGATGATATTATCAATCAATCGGTTAATCGTTTATGTGATCAATTTGATATTGACTTGCCACAAGACTTATTTGAGCGTTGGCAGGGGATTTAAAAAATAAAGTGCGGTCAACAAACCGCACTTTTATTTATAAGGTATCTTAATCGTATTAAATTGCATTCTTAAACCATCAATGAGTAAGAGTTTTCCTATTAATGGCTCGCCGATATTAAGCAGTAATTTAAGCGTTTCCATGGCTTGAATAGTCCCTACTATGCCAACAATCGGGGAGAGAACGCCTGCTTCCACACAAGAAAGCGTATTTTCACCAAATAGCTGGCTAATACAGCGATAATTTGGCGTGTTCGGTTGATACGTGAACACAGAGACTTGCCCTTCCATACGAATGGCCGCCCCAAATACGAGCGGTGTTTGCTGCTGTTGGCAAAGTATATCTAAGCGATTACGTGTTGCCACATTATCCGAACAATCCACCACCACATTAACTTTAGTGACAACGTCACGAAAACGTTCATCATCCAAATCAGCATTGATGGTGTTAATGGTAATATGTGGATTTAAGGCACAAAGTGCGGTCTTAGCTGAATCCACTTTAGGCTGATCAAGACGTTGCTCTGTATGCAGAACTTGACGCTGTAAATTAGATAAACTTACCGTATCAAAATCAATGAGCGTGAGCGTACCGACACCGCTACTTGCAAGATATTGCGCTGCCGCACAGCCTAAACCGCCCATGCCAATTATTGCAACATGAGCGTGTTTTAATCGTTCTTGTCCATCAAAATCAATTTGAGGCAGTACAATTTGGCGGTTATAGCGTAACACCTCGTGGTCAGATAAAATATCAGTCATTATTGTAATACATCGCTAAACGGTTCTATCATCACATATTCGCCAGTGCCAACATTGCCACGCTCACGTTCAAGCACAATCAAGCAATTACTTTGGACAAAAGAGCTAAACATGTGCGAGCCTTGAAATCCGACAGGGCGAACCTCAAGTTGTCCTTGTGCGTTGAGCTGATAATGCCCACGTTGGAAATCTAAACGACCAGGTGATTTCTTCATCGGCTCACTGGCAATTGCAGGCAACTGTGGTGGCAATTGCCACTGGCTAAAGCCAGTTAAACGGGCGAGAACAGGTTGAACTAACTGATAAAACGTGACTAATGCGGAAACAGGGTTACCTGGCAATCCACAAAACCACGCATGGTCAAGTTTACCAAAAGCAAAGGGTTTACCCGGTTTAATAGCCAATTTCCAAAAGTTAATTTCCCCCAGTTGCTCTAGCACCTCTTTGGTAAAATCGGCTTCCCCAACAGAAACGCCACCACTGGTAATGACAAGATCGGCTTCTTGCTGCGCTTGTGAAAATGTCTGCGCAAACCGCACTTTATCATCGGGTAAAATACCGTAATCTAAAATCTCACAAGGCCACTTTTCTAATAATAAACGAACGGTAAAGCGATTAGTGTCGTAAATTTGTCCATTTTGCAGCGGCGTACCCACGCTAACAAGCTCGTCTCCCGTTGAAATAAGGGCGACTTTAATTTTGCGATACACTAACACCGTTTCTAATCCAAGCGACGCAAGCAAAGGCAGTGAAAGTGCGGTGAGTTTTGAACCTTTTTTTAAAACCACTTCACCTTGTTTAACGTCATCACCTGCACGTCGAATATTTTGTCCACGTTTAACCTCACCGTTAAACCGCACTTTACCATTATCAAGCAGCTCGGCATTTTCTTGCATAATGACGGCCTCGCACCCTTCAGGCACAACGGCTCCCGTCATAATACGCACGGCACTACCGTTTTCCCACGCCCCCTGGAATGGCGAACCTGCAAAACTCTTGCCTGCGATATGCAGGGGCTGAGCATCGAGATCGCTTAAACGCACAGCATAGCCATCCATAGCAGAGTTATCAAATCCCGGCACATTTAATGGCGAAATAATATCTTCCGCACAAATACGATTATATGCCGCATTCAAACTCACACGCTCAGTTTGATGCTCGGAAGGATAGGGTAGCGACAGAGTCAGTTTCGCCAAGGCATCTTGAAGAGAAAGTAATTGGTTCATAGCATTCCTTGAATTAAAATTTAGTATATTTTAACAAGAATTCAGAATTTTTCAGTTAATTTCGTAGAAATCTTGTTGTATTTTTAATTAATCTGTTAAAATAATCGCCTTGTTTTTTGAGAGATGTTATACCGCAATGAGTAAAATTTCAGCTGAGGCCCAGCAAGTTCAAGCGGCATTGCTTGCTAAGGGAATTGAAACGCCAATGAAAGTATTGGATTTATCCTTAGATCAACGCCGTGAGAAAATTGAGCAACATATGAAAAGTGTGTTGGAATTAATTGGGCTTGATTTGAATGATGACAGTATTGAGCAAACGCCTGCACGTTTAGCCAAAATGTACCTTGATGAAATTTTTACAGGTATGGACTATGCTAATTTTCCCAAAATCACTACGATTCGCAATCGAATGCAGGTTAGTGAAATGGTGTTGGTCAATGATGTAACGCTAACCAGCACTTGTGAGCATCATTTTGTCACTATTGATGGTAAAGTGTCTGTGGCATATTACCCGAAAGAGTGGGTGATTGGCTTGTCGAAAATTAACCGAGTGGTGGCATTTCTAGCCCAACGCCCGCAAGTACAAGAACGTTTGACGGAACAAATTCTCACCGCACTTCAGACTATTTTGCAAACGGATGATGTTGCCGTTTATGTTAAAGCAACGCATTTTTGTGTGAAATGTCGAGGAATTAAAGACAGTAATAGTTACACTGTCACATCAGCGTTCGGTGGTGTATTCTTAAAAGATCGTGAAACCCGTAAAGAGTTTTTAAGTTTAATTGAACGATAAAAGCAGTGTTTTTAACACTGCTTTTGACAGACCGCACTTTGAGTAAAGTGCGGTTTTTTATTACATTTTATTCACTACATTGATGCCTAAGAGCTCCAGCCCTTGTTTTAAGGTTCGTTGCGTTAAAGCAGCAAGTTTTAAACGGCTTATTTTGACCTCTTCTTCTGGGCAATTCAAAATCGGACAATGCTCATAAAATTGTGAGAATATACCCGCTAATTCATACAGATAACTACATAAGACATGCGGTGTCCCCTCTTTTGCGACAACATGAATAGCTTCTTCAAATTGTAATAATTTGAGCAATAATGCACGCTCTTTATCGTCATTGATGACTAATTCACCCTCAAGTTCAGTCGGGTTAATGCCACTTTTCGTGAAAATAGAATGAATTCGGGTATAAGCATATTGCATATAAGGGGCTGTATTACCTTCAAAAGAGAGCATATTATCCCAATCAAACACATAATCTGTGGTACGATTTTTAGATAAATCAGCATATTTTACTGCGCCAATACCAACGGCGTGAATAACGTCATCTAGCTCGGTGGCAGAAAGTGCGGTATTTTTCTCACGAATTAATTTTCCAGCACGTTCAATGGCTTCATCAAGCAAATCATTGAGTTTGACGGTTTCGCCAGAACGTGTTTTAAATGGTTTGTTATCTTTGCCCAACATCATACCAAAATTGATGTGTTCAAGTTGCATCTCATCAGGTACATAACCCGCTTTACGCACAATTGTCCATGCTTGTTGTAAGTGCTGGCTTTGGCGGGTATCTGTAAAATAAAGTGCACGGTTAGCATGTAATGTTTCCCAGCGATATTTCGCAGCCGCGATATCGGTTGTCGTGTAAAGAAAACCACCATCACGCTTTTGAATAATAACCCCCATAGGTTCGCCATCTTTATTTTTGAATTCAGATAAAAAAACGACCACTGCACCTTGATCATCAACGGCAATACCTTTGGCTTTTAAATCCGCCACAATAGTGGGCAACATAGGGTTATAAAGGCTTTCACCCATAATATTATCATTGCTCAACGTCACATTTAACCGATCATAAGTACGTTGATTTTGCTCCATGGTAATATCAACGAGTTTACGCCACATCGCTAAGCAATAACTATCGCCACCTTGCAATTTAACAACATATTGACGCGCCTTTTCAGCAAAGGCTTCGTCATTATCATAATGCGCTTTTGCTGCACGATAAAAAGCTTCTAAATCACTTAATGCGAGATCATCTGCGTTTTCATTTTGCATTTTTTCAAGGTAAGCAATGAGCATGCCAAATTGCGTCCCCCAATCGCCTACGTGGTTAGCACGAATAACGTGATGTCCAAGAAATTCCAATACACGCACCACCGCATCACCAATAATCGTAGAGCGTAAATGCCCCACATGCATCTGCTTTGCCACATTAGGTGCAGAGTAGTCCGCAACGATGATCTGTGGTTTTTCAACATCATGGATTAATTTTGCTTGTGAGAGTCGTTTATGACCTTGTTGTGCAAGCCAAGTGCGGTTGAGTGTAATGTTGATAAAGCCTGGCCCCGCTATTTCACACCGTTCAATCATCTCACCACCATCAAGTACATCCAGCACACGCTGGGCAAGCTCTCTTGGTGCGATCCCTGCCTTTTTGGCCGCAGCCATAATGCCATTAGCTTGATAATCTCCAAATTGCGGTTTTCCAGATTGTCGCACTAACGCATCACACTGTTCGTCAGCACCTGCTTTACGCATCGCTTGTGTGATTTTTTGCGACAAAGTTGTTTGAATATTCACTCGTTATCCTTGTTTAATAAACTTATAGCGTAATAAATTTTGCTATGATACCTTGATATGCGTTGAGAGAAAAGAGAGATTGAAAAAATGTCTAAACCGCACTTTATACATGAACAGCTTCCCAATCTTGCGGCACAACTGCCGAGCTTTGAGCGCAATATTTTAGAATTGGCGAGCTTAATTGGGATTAACCTGTCTGACTATCATATTGATCATATTGCACTGCGAGTTAATGATAACACGCAAGGCACCCAGTGGTTATCCGTATTGGCGGAACATGGCAACATCATCAGTGATAATATAATTAATGGTCGCCCTATTTATTTAGTCGAGTTGCATTTTCCTTTACATTTATTTTCACAATCAATCAGGATAGTCGAATTACCTATGCCGAAAAAAATGTATCCATTTGAAGGCTGGGAGCATATTGAAGTTGTCGTACCTTTAAAAGAAGGAGAGAGCCCACAACAGTGGTGCGAACGAATGTTGACGAAATTTCATTTACGCACCAATACCGCACTTTCACTAAAAATTGATCGTCCTCAAGGGCGTGGCGAACAGGTGGATAACACCACCATTGCAATTACAAAACCTGACAAAAAAGAAAATAAATGTTGTATTAAACTGCATTCACACTCTATAATTGAGGTGATTAATAATTAGTCCAATATGATTTAATAAGGATAATGTAATGAAAAAATCTGTTTTAATCGCATCTCTATTCATTGGTTTAGCAACCGTAGGTTGTGCGAATAAAGATATTTATCGTGGTGATGTTTATACGGGCGATCAAACCAAAGAAGCACGCTCAATTAGCTACGGAACGATTGTGTCCACTAAACCTGTAACCATTCAAGCACCAAATCAAGGCGTGATTGGTACCGTAGGCGGTGGCGCATTAGGTGGCATTTTAGGCTCTGGTGTAGGCGGTGGAACTGGTAATGCCATTGCAACAGCGGTAGGTGCAATTGCGGGGGTCGTGATTGGTAACACTGTGGAGCAAAAAGCTAGCCAAACAAATGGCGTACAGATGGTTATTCGCAAAGACGATGGTAAAGAAATTGTGGTCGTGCAAAAGGCTGATGCACGTTTAGTACCAGGTGCTCGCGTTCAAATCATTGGAGGCGCATCACTTAACGTTATGCCACTTTAAGGTAGATTTAATATAAAAAGTGCGGTTATTACCGCACTTTTTGTTTTTTTATTCTTATTCTTGTTCTTGCTTCATTCGACGTTTGCGTTTGACGTATGTAAAAAGGACAAAGAGTAAAATAAGTCCAAGAATCGCATAGATACCCATTTGCCCATGGCGCATTTGCGCTTTGATCCAATCAAGATTTTCTGCGCCATGATGACCAAGATACACCCAAACTGGCACAGAGATAATCGCGGCACAAAAGTCAATTAAAATAAAACGGATAAAGCCAACTCGACGCGTTACTCCTGAAATAATATAGACTGGCGTACGTAGCCCTGGTAAGAAGCGTGCAATAAATAATAAACGATTGCCATAACGGTCAAATTTACTTTTTACCATTTGTAAGCGTTTAAAGGTAATAAAGCGTTTAATGAGGCGAAAACGTAAAATTTTTACGCCATAAAATCGCCCTAACATATACATTAATAAATCACCTAATAACACCCCTAACATACCGACGGCAACCATCCAGTGCGGGTTAGCATAACCTAGTCCTGAAATAATGCCGCCAGATACTAACGTGATGTCTTCTGGAATGGGGACGCCAAGCCCACAAAGCATTAATACTGCAAATACCGCAAAATAGCCATAATTGGTAAAAAAATCGATAAAGAATTGCACGTTTAACCCAATAATTTTAAGATGAAATACGCCGTATGCGTGAGATAAATCAATGTACTTATTGTGCCTTTTTTTTACACGAATTGCCATAGGCTAAATGCGAATAATCAAGCTTAAAGGCATTCATAAGAAATAATATTGCACTTTTACGGCAAACCTTGTAGAATATGCGCCCTTGAGAGTTACTCAAGCAAACATCGTTAAGTTGTAGGGTCGCCTATGACTTTCATTTCCGTTTAAAGAGAGAATATTATGTTTAAATTTAATGCACAAGTTCGTGAAGCGCAAGGTACGGGTGCGAGCCGCCGTCTGCGTCATCAAGGTCAAGTTCCTGCGATCGTTTATGGTGGCAGCGAAGCACCAGTTTCTATCGTGTTAAACCATGATGAAGTGAATAATGCCCAAGTGGATGATAAATTCTACAGTGAAAATATCACATTAGTTATTGATGGCAAGGATGTGGTTGTTAAAGTACAAGCAATGCAACGCCACCCATTCAAACCGAAATTATTACATCTTGATTTCAAACGCGTTTAATTTTACTGACGCAAAAAACACCAGCAATGAATTTGTTTGGTGTTTTTTTTCATCTTTATCATGTTGGAAAGCGCAATGAGAATAGCACTCGGCATTGAATATAATGGGGCGAATTATTTCGGCTGGCAGCGTCAACAACAGGTTGATAGCATTCAACAACGCCTTGAGTTGGCGTTATCAAAAGTCGCAAATGAAGACATTCATCTATTTTGCGCTGGGCGAACGGATTCTGGCGTGCATGCCACTGGGCAAGTTGTGCATTTTGACACACAATGTGAACGCCAACTACAAGCGTGGTATCTAGGCGTAAATGCCAATTTGCCATCCGATATTAAAGTGCGGTGGGCAAAAGAGGTTACAAGCGATTTTCATGCCCGCTTTAGTGCAACAGCACGACGTTATCGCTATATTATTTATAACAATCCATTACGCCCCGCTATTTTGGCTGATGGCTTAACCCACTACCATATCCCCCTAAACCACGAAAAAATGCACCAAGCAGGGCAGTCATTGCTTGGTGAACGGGATTTTAGCTCTTTTCGTGCCGCCCAATGCCAGTCACATACGCCTTGGCGATATGTGCATCATCTTATAGTTTATCGCATCGGGGAGTATGTGATTGTTGATATTAAAGCCAATGCGTTTGTACATCATATGGTACGCAATATTGTGGGTAGCTTGCTTGAAGTTGGAAATGGCAACCAGCCCGTAGAATGGTTATCATGGCTGCAAGCCCAATGTAACCGCACTTTAGCCCCCGCAACCGCTAAACCCAATGGTCTCTATTTAGTATCAGTTGATTATCCTGCCGAATTTATGCTACCACAAACGCCACTTGGTCCACTTTTTCTTCCCGATTAAGAAATTGTAATAAAACGGTTCAAAAGCGTGCGCAAATATGGTGTAATGAGCACATTAATCAGCATAGATATGATGAAAATAAGGTAACCTATGAGTTGGATTGAGCGAATTTTTAATAAAGGTTCAGTGAGTAGCACAACGCAAAAAGCGAATGTGCCTGAAGGGATTTGGACAAAGTGTACGAGCTGTGATCAAGTGCTTTATCGTGATGAAGTGGTGCGTAATTTAGAAGTGTGTCCAAAGTGCGGTCATCATATGCGTATTGATCCGCGTGTCCGTTTAGAAAAATTGCTAGATGAGGGATCAACTTCTGAAATTGGTGCAGACATTGAGCCTGAAGACATTTTAAAATTTAAAGATTTAAAAAAATATAAAGACCGCTTAAGCGCAGCACAAAAACAAACGGGCGAAAAAGATGCCTTGATCGTGATGAAAGGCACAATTTATGGTATGCCTGTCGTGACCGCGGCGTTTAACTTTAATTTTATGGGAGGCTCAATGGGCAGTGTGGTTGGTGGCAAATTTGTGAAAGCCGCAGAAACCGCACTTGAGCTTGGTTGCCCACTGATTTGTTTTTCTGCCAGTGGCGGAGCGCGTATGCAAGAAGCTCTGTTTTCATTAATGCAAATGGCAAAAACGAGTGCCATTTTAGCAAAACTAAAAGCTCGAGGTGTTCCTTATATTTCAGTGCTGACTGACCCGACGATGGGTGGTGTTTCCGCCAGTTTTGCTATGCTAGGGGATATTAATATTGCCGAACCAAAAGCCTTGATTGGTTTTGCAGGTCCTCGCGTAATTGAGCAAACAGTGCGTGAAAAATTACCCGAAGGATTTCAACGCAGTGAATTTTTGCTTGAAAAAGGGGCGATTGATATGATTGTTAATCGTAAAGAAATGCGCGAAAAATTAGCGAGCATAATTGCCAAACTTAGCGGACAACCGTCACCATTTGAGTCAAACGAGTCCAATTTCGCAAATGTCCAAGAAAATGGGGACAGCGAACAAGCATAATGAAACATTCACAACTTACAGCCACATCTCCACTTGAGATGTGGCTTTCCTATATAGAAAATGGCCATAGTAAAGCCATTGACATGGGGCTTACTCGTGTTAGTACTGTTGCAAATGAACTTGATTTATTACACCCAGCACCTTATGTAATTACCGTTGGTGGCACAAATGGCAAAGGTACAACTTGCCGTTTATTAGAACTGATTTTATTGAATGCCGGTTTCAATGTAGGGGTGTTTAGCTCACCGCATTTGATTGAATACAATGAGCGGGTTCGCATCAATAATGCGACATTACCTGACAGTGCCCACAGTGAAGCATTTGCATTTATCGATAGCCAAAAATCGCATTCTTTAAGCTATTTCGAATTTAGTACACTCGGTGCTCTCTATCTATTCAAACATGCCGCATTAGATGTGGTGATTTTGGAAGTGGGGCTTGGCGGGCGACTGGATGCAACCAATATTATTGATGCAGATGTGTGTGCTATTACTTCCATTGATATTGATCACGTTGACTATCTCGGCAATACGCGCGCCCAAATTGGATATGAAAAAGCGGGCATTATGCGTAAAGGGAAAAGTGCGGTGATCGGAGAGGCAGATATTCCAGCTTCAGTAATTGAATATGCCAAATCGTTACCCTGTCACTTATCATGTAATGGGGTAGAATGGCATTATCAAGTAAACAATAATTACTGGGCATGGCAAGGGAAAAAAGTGCGGTTTGAACAGCTGCCTCTGCCTGCAATACCAGTACAAAATGCAGCCACCGCACTGGCGGTGTGTGAACAATTACCTTGGGACATTACTGCGGATGTTATTCAAAAATCCTTACAGGAAATCACATTAACAGGGCGGTTTCAACGTTTAACACCTGTTCAGCTCTCACAGTTGTCCACCATATTAGGTCAAAGTAAAACCGATAAAATCTATCTTGATGTGGGGCATAATCCACATGCCGCGCGTTATCTTGCACAAAAAGTGCGGTCGCTTAAGCAGCACGATACACAGGTTTATGGGGTCTTTGCAATGCTCAGTGATAAGGATGCTTTACATGTTGCGCAGCCATTAAAATCGGTTATTGATTCGTGGTTTTGCTGCTCACTTGCTGGCACACGCGGGCAAAGTGCGGTTGCCTTAAAAGACAAAATCGCAAGTGAAATCAGCTCAGAGAAAATAACCTGTTTTGATGATGTGTTATCTGGTACTGCTTTTGCCATCGCACAGGCGAAAGCACAGGATATTATCTTAATTTTTGGTTCATTTCATACCGTAGCAGACATCATCGCACTTTTTTCGCTAAAAAAGCATAAATAGATCGCGAAAATACGCAAAAAAGCGTAATATTGAAGCATTAAAATATATATTAGGCGTTATGAACGGATTTTTTTATTGGGAATATAGCCCCGTAGCACACTGTTTGATGCTCTGCTCAGAAGATACTGGGCGGCGGATACGAACATCATTGCAAAAAGGAATGTTAAACCAAGCCGCATTTGGTGTAAATGACTGTGATATGGAAGATTTCCTGTTTTATAACGTGGTATATGATGTGTTAAAAGATCACGCCATGAGCGATGCCGACCGTGAGTTTATGACGTATTCTGCGATCGGGGCACGTCAATTTTTATTACCCATTCAACCAAAGAGTTGGTTTTTCACTGCACTAAATGGCATTGATATTTGTGATGAGGCTGAACCGAAATTGGTGCAAGCATTGCTCAAAGACAGCGATAAATGGGTGAATTTGTTATTGGTGCAAATCAGCGGTAATGTGGCAGATTGTCTATTACTTGACCGCACTTTAATTTTATCGGGGCTGAATTTAACGTTTGCTCAGCCATTACGTCTTTTCGCTAACCGTTTACGCCCAATGCCAACGCGAGAGGCTAAACCAAAATTGTCCTTAGTTCAACAGCGTGCATAATATGACTTTTTCTCAACACCATTATGATCTCCACTGCCATAGTAATGCCTCCGACGGTGTATTAACGCCGAGTGACATAGTGGCTCGAGCTGCTACTCAAGGCGTAAAGGTGCTTGCGTTATGTGATCACGACACTACACGTGGCGTTGCTGAGGCCCAATGTGCGGCAAAGAAACACAATATCACGCTAGTGAGTGGGGTTGAGCTATCGACATTGTGGCAAAATCGTGGAATTCATATTGTTGGACTGAATTTTGATCCAGCCCACAGTGCAATGACCGCACTTTTAGCACAGCAAGCACAATTACGGGAACAAAGAGCGATTCAAATCGGGGAAAAATTAGTAAAGTGCGGTCTGCCAGATGCGTATGAGAGTGCCAAACGCTTGGCTGGTGGTGAAGTAACGCGTGCACATTATGCTCGTTTACTGGTGCAAGCAGGTAAAGTAAAAAATGAAGCTCAAGCATTCAAACGTTATTTAGGGCAGGGAAAATCGGCGTATGTGAGTGCAAATTGGTGTGATATTCCACATGCGATTGATATTATACATCAGGCTGGCGGTTTAGCCGTGTGTGCTCACCCTTTGCGTTATCCGATGACGCGGAAATGGTTATTGCGTTTATTGAATGAGTTTAAAGCAGCTGGTGGTGATGCGGTTGAAGTGGCACACAGTGGACAATCGCCTGATCAGAGGCATAATCTTGCACAGATCACGCGTGAACTGGGGCTGTTGGCTTCTGCTGGCTCTGATTTTCACTTTCCATGTGGCTGGGTTGAATTGGGTAAAAATTTATGGTTACCAGAAAGTGTAACCCCTATTTGGACTCAGTTTTAACACATTTTTTACTAAATAAATCTTATTCTGTCGTGTATAATTGCCCTATTTAGAGCCAATTAAGTCAAATTATGAGTCAATTTTTTTATATCCATCCCGATAATCCTCAAGCGCGTCTGATTAAACAAGCGGTAGATATTGTGCGTAATGGCGGCGTGATCGTATATCCGACCGATTCAGGCTATGCCCTTGGTTGTGCATTAGGGGATAAGCATGCAATGGACAGAATTGTGACGATTCGCCAATTGCCACCGAATCATAATTTTACGTTAGTGTGTAGTGATTTATCTGAATTGTCGAACTATGCGGTGGTGGATAACGTAGCCTATCGTTTAATTAAGAATAATACACCTGGGCATTACACATTTATTTTAACTGCAACCAAAGAAGTGCCACGTCGGCTAATGACTAAGCGCAAAACGATTGGTTTACGGGTACCTGATAATACCATTGCCTTACATCTACTACGAGAACTGGGGGAACCCATTTTATCGTGTTCACTTATTATGCCTGGTGATGAAATCACGCAATTTGACCCAGAAGACATTCGTGATCGACTGGAGAAACACGTTGATTTGATTATTCACGGTGGTTATTTAGGTGAAAAACCAACCACAGTGATTGATTTAACTGATACTGCGCCAGTGATTGTGCGCATCGGTAATGGTGATACCACACCATTTGAATGACACCCGAGAGAGTGACATAAAGGATAACTATGCAAAATAAACATAATACGGTTGCAGGCGAAAAACTGCAAAAAATTCTGGCGCGAGCTGGTAAAGGATCACGTCGTGAAATTGAAGCCATGATTGCTCAACATCGCGTCAGTGTTGATGGAAAAATTGCCACACTTGGCGATCGTGTCGAGTTAAAAACGGACACCAAAATTCGCCTTGATGGACAACTGGTTAACGTTAAGCCTGAGCAAAAGCAAATTTGTCGAGTATTGATGTATTACAAACCAGAGGGGGAGTTGTGCACACGCAGAGACCCTGAAGGGCGTGCCACCGTATTTGAGCGTTTACCTAAATTACGTGGTGCACGTTGGATCGCGGTTGGAAGGTTAGACATTAACACATCTGGTTTGATGTTATTTACCACGGATGGAGAACTTGCGAACCGTTTAATGCACCCGAGCCGAGAAATTGAGCGTGAATATTCTGTGCGCATTTTTGGTGAGGTTACTGAAGCAATGCTGCAAGCTTTACGCAAAGGTGTACAACTAGAAGATGGGATGGCTGCATTTAAACGAATTCATGTACGTGGCGGGCAGGGGATTAATCAATGGTTTGATGTTACGCTTACAGAAGGGCGTAATCGTGAAGTTCGCCGCTTATGGGAATCACAAGGCGTGCAAGTAAGCCGCCTAATTCGTATTCGTTACGGCAACATTACTTTGACTAAACAATTACCTCGTGGCGGTTGGCAAGAAATGGGGCTTAACGATGTGAACTATCTGCGTGAACTAGTGTCGTTGCCATTAGAAACTGAATCAAAATTAGAGCAACATCAACCACAACGTCGCCTAAAAGCCGCTAAAATCCGTAAAGCCGTAAAACGATTTTCAGCTAATTCTAATACCAGACGACGCAAATAATTTACATGAAACTGCAACAATTACGTTATCTTGTTGAAATAGCAGAACAAAATTTAAATATTACTGATGCAGCCGAAGCACTTTATACTTCACAACCTGGCATCAGTAAGCAAGTGCGGTTATTGGAGCAAGAGCTGGGATTGGAAATTTTTGAGCGTAACGGCAAGCATATTAAACGTATGACCCCACAAGGCGAAAAAATTATCCAGATTGCACGTGAATTACTTGCCAAAGCAGATAATATCAAAGCGATCGCACAGGAATTTAATCGTCCTGAGCATGGTATTTTACGCATTGCAACCACCAATACCCAAGCACGCTATGTATTGCCTGAAGTCATTCAGCGATTTGTGAAGCGTTACCCTAATGTCAGTTTGCAAATTAATCAAGGTACGCCTGCACAGATGGCTGAGCAATTGGAATCGGGTAGTGTCGATTTAGCCATTATCACTGAATGGCACAATTTGTTTAACGATATGGTATTGCTTCCATGTTATCATTGGAATCGCTCTGTCATTGTCCCATCAGTTCATCCTTTAATTAATCAAGAACTTAGTATTGAAACATTAGGGCAGTATCCACTGGTAACCTATACCTTTGGTTTTATGGGGGCATCAGATCTTGCAAAAGCCTTCAATCATCATGGCATTATGCCGAATATTGTATTTACTGCAATCGATGCTGATGTACTGAAGACCTATGTCAGACTAGGCTTAGGAGTCGGCATTATTGCTTCGATGGCTCATACGGCCGCTGATCGTGATTTAATTGCATTAGATGCCTCTCATTTATTTAATTATAGTAGTACTCATATTGCATTTAAGCGTGGCACTTTTTTACGCCAATATATGTATGACTTTATCGAATTTTTCGCACCGCACTTAACAAAAAGTGCGGTTGAAAAAGCTGAAATGCTTAATAATAACCATGCAATCGATCAATTTTTTTCTCACATAGAACTTGCCCATCGGTAATTATTATTTATAAAAAATTGAAAAGTGCGGTTGAGATAACCGCACTTTTCATTTTATTTCTCGTATAGTTTTTATCTCATCATTTCCATTATAAATATCACCAAAATCAACTAACACTCACATCTTGACATAGCAATAACATGTTTATTTTTTATGTATAACTTGCATCGTAACATGTTTAAAAATGTGACTTGTCCTTATAATAAACGGCAAATCCATTGAAATCATTCTTGTGGATAAGTCTGTGATTTTATTGTATCGTAGTATCTACTTACCTTATCACTAATTGCGCATAATGTATATTATGTTAAATAATGTAATTACAATCGTCACGTTTATGGGTGGTGCACTTCTCTATTTTATTTTGAGGTGATAAATCTACAAAATATCAGGTTTGATTATGAAAAGATTATCAATAATAAGGCTGATACTAATTATGCATTTGCACCATAAGATTTGAAAAACGTATCGCTGTAAAATCTGAGTATGTAGTAAATGAAAATGCTATCAGATTTTAAAATTTGAGGTTTAACCGCACTTTCATTAATTCCTAAGTGAAATGATAATAGTTGCTATTTCTTTATTTTTTAACAACTTACAAACAACAATAGCTTGCTTTTGTATAAAAAGACGGTATGATTAAGAAATCGCTATTAAAAAATACATTTTAATAGTCCAAATCGAAATAATTACTATTAAAAGGATATCAATATGTTAAATTGTAAAATTATTGATAAATTAAACGAACAAATTAATTTAGAATTCTATTCTTCTAATCTTTATCTTCAAATGAGTGCGTGGTGTGCTCAAAAAGGATTTGAAGGTGCATCTGCTTTTTTATTAAAGCATGCTGATGAAGAAATGTTGCATATGCAAAAGCTCTTCCAATATTTGAATGACACGGGAAATATGCCAATTTTAGGTGCAATTGAAGCACCAAAAACGGATTTTTCCTCTTTAAAAGATGTGTTTGAATTGACGCTTGAGCATGAAAAATATATTACGAAAAAAATCAATGAATTAGTGGATGTTACGTTTGAATGTAACGATCAATCCAGTTTTCACTTCTTGCAATGGTATGTTGCAGAACAGCATGAAGAAGAAAAATTATTCGGCAGTATCATTGATAAATTCAATTTATTAGGTGATAGCGGTTTATCACTCTATTTTATTGATAAAGAATTAGCTGCACTGTAAGGAGAAAAGCATGTTATCACAAAACATTATTAATGATTTAAATGAACAATTAAATCTTGAATTTTACTCGTCTAATCTCTATTTGCAAATGAGTGCATGGTGTGAAAAACAAGGCTATCCTGGTGCTGCAAAATTTTTACTTGCTCACGCTGAAGAAGAAATGCAGCATATGCGCCGTTTGTTTACTTATCTCACAGAAACAGGCGCATTAGCCGTTATTGGTAAAATAGAAGCGCCTACCCATGAATTTGAATCGCTAAAACAAGTGTTTGAATTAACCTATGAACACGAAAAATTAGTAACCTCACAAATCAATGAATTAGTGGACATTACTTTTAGTGAGAAAGACTTCTCTTCGTTTAACTTCTTGCAATGGTATGTGGCTGAACAGCATGAAGAAGAAAAATTATTCATGTCTATTTTAGATAAATTTAATTTGGTCGGGACTGATGGACGTGGCCTTTATCATATTGATAATGAGCTTGGGAAATTGGCTGATGCAGAAGTAACACAAGCGTAACATTGTTACCCTGTCACAATAAAAGCTGCTATATTAGCAGCTTTTTTATTCACTCTGCTCTATTTGTATTTTTACCGGACTTTGCGGCTGTGAATGATGATAAGAGCGGTACAAAAAAGCACTAATAAGAATAATCAACGCAATAATAAGTTGAATAACGCGGGTTTTTGTTAATTTTTGTGCTGGCATTTTGTATCCTTTTCTTTTCTCATTACTAAAATAATGCTAAAATAATTGAGTTAGATCAATTTTTATAAGGTAGTTTTTATGGCTCCAATCATCTCAGGTGTTCGCGTACAGTCTGGTGGTTGTGCAATTCATTGTCAGGAATGCAGTATCAGTACGCTTTGTATTCCATTTACGTTGAATAATCAAGAATTAGATCAACTTGATAATATTATAGAACGAAAAAAACCTATTCAAAAAGCGCAAGTGTTGTTTAAAGCAGGTGATCCCCTACGTTCACTTTATGCTATCCGTTCAGGCACGATCAAAACCTATACAATTAGTGAAACAGGACAAGAACAAATCACCTCTTTTCATTTACCTGGCGATTTGGTTGGATTTGATGCTATCACTGATATGCGCCACCCAAGCTTTGCACAGGCCTTGGAAACAGCAATGGTATGCGAAATTCCGTTTGATATTTTAGATGATCTTGCAGGTAAAATGCCTAAATTGCGTCAACAAATTATGCGTTTAATGAGCAATGAAATTAAAAGTGATCAAGAGATGATTTTATTACTCTCAAAAATGAATGCTGAAGAGCGGTTAGCCGCATTTATTAATAATCTTTCAATCCGCTACTCTGCTCGTGGTTTTTCTGCTAAAGAATTTGGTTTGACAATGACGCGTGGTGATATTGCTAATTATCTTGGTTTAACCGTTGAAACCATTAGTCGCTTACTCGGGCGATTTAAGAAAAATGGTATCTTGTCGGTACAAGGTAAATTTATTACCATTAATGATATGGAAAAATTGAAAAGCATGGCAGATGCCACTAAGTGTAAAGGAAAATAACCCTCTTTAACCCACTAAAATTGTTGTTGTTTTCTTCATTTTACTCTATTCTATAAGGAGTATTTCTCCTTATAGAGGTTTGTCTTATGCGTTTTAATAACATTTTAGTGGTAATTGACCCTACTTCAGAAACACAACCTAGCCTTTCCCGCGCGTTACACCTTGCTCAGCAGCTTGAAAAAGAAAATGAAACGGTAAAATTAACACTTTTTCTGTCGCTATATGATTTCTCGTTTGAAATGAGTGCGATGTTATCATCAGAAGAACGAGAAAGTATGCACCAAGGCATTATTAGCCAAAAGAAAACGTGGTTAGATGAACTGATTACACGCGAAATTCCACAAACTTCTCTGATTCAAACCGATACTGCCGTGATGTGGAAAAGTCGTGACTATGAAGCAATCATTGAGCAAGTTGAATTGGGTAAACACGATTTAGTCGTAAAAGAAGCAAAACCTGCTGAGGGATTAGATGCGCTTATTTTCACACCAACTGACTGGCAATTGCTACGTAAATGCCCTTGTCCAATTTTAATGGTCAAAGAGCATGAATGGCAGTCAGAAGGGCGTATTTTGGTGGCTGTGAATGTCTCAGATGACGAAGCCTACCATGATGTGTTAAATAAAAAATTAGTCACATCCAGTCGTGATCTTGCCTCGGTATTGAGTGCTGGGCGGATTCATCTTGTGTCAGCCTACCCTACTACGCCTGTAAACATGGCAATTGACTTACCCGAATTCAACCCAAATGCGTATACAGATAGTGTGCGAGGTCAACACCTGATTAATATGAAAGCACTACGTCAACATTTTGGTATTGATGAAGATCATACTCATGTGGAAGAAGGCTTGCCAGAAGAAGTTATTCCACAGGTTGCGGAAAAAATTAAAGCGGAGCTTGTGGTGCTAGGTACAATTGGACGTACAGGACTTTCCGCTGCCTTTTTAGGAAATACTGCTGAGCATGTGATTGGACGTTTAAATTGTGATGTATTAGCAATCAAACCTGATCCTGAAGAGAGTGAGTAATAGAAAAAACCGCACTTTTAGTTAAAGTGCGGTTTTTTATTAACGCATCACCAATACTGGGCGATGGCTGTATCGAGCCACTTTCACTGTATCTGAACTTAACCCCTCTTTTTTCTGCTTTTGACGAGCTTTTTGAGTTGCCATCATCATAATTAAATCGACATCCTTTTCCTCGGCTATGCGATTCACTTCTTCATATACTGTTCCATAAGCGACAATATGTTGCACTTTTTTGCCCTCAGGAAAAATACCTTGAGTAAACTCGTGCAATTTCTTATTTGCCTCGGCTAGGACATCTTTATCGAAGTTTTTAGGTAAAAACGACGATACAATACTATTCGTCGGTGCAGGCACAATACCTGCCACGCGATAAACCGT
This sequence comes from Spirabiliibacterium falconis, assembly GCF_014885015.1. Lineage (GTDB taxonomy): Bacteria > Pseudomonadota > Gammaproteobacteria > Enterobacterales > Pasteurellaceae > Spirabiliibacterium > Spirabiliibacterium falconis. Next base: position 214,399 of record NZ_JABMIJ010000006.1, read on the forward strand.
CTTTTCTTGATGCTCTGTCATATCAAGTGCGGTCTGAATGAGGCGTCTTGCCTCATTCAAATGACTTAAATCAATGACAATTAAAATATTATTAAACATTATCTGCTCCATTTTGTTTGCGCAGCCGACGGCGACGCTGATTAAGTCCAAGCCCTGCTAACATGGTCAATGCAGGGATAAACACGAGTTCTTTTGGCAAAGTATCGTGACGCGGCAGCGCAACATACAAAATGGTTTGATCCCAGTTTAATCCTGCTTTTGCTGCCGGAGAGCTAATTTCGACATTATCAATGATAATTTTAGGAATTTGCTCACCTTCCACTTCAATGGTTTCTCCAGTGTCTAACAACGTTAAACCTAAATCATGTAAGCGCACTTCGCCATTCTGCCCTTCAGGTACTTTTAGCTCAGTATAAAACTCAACAGGTGAACCGTATTGATTAATACCAGCAACTTTTAAGGTAAATGGCTCACCAACAGGTGCTTTGGCTAATTCTTCCACTAAATGACTTGGTTGCACGTGATGCTCTGTTGGCGAAACGTATTCCATAAAGAAGCCAGGGCGGAATAAGGCAAAGGAAATGAACAGTAAAAGTGCGGTTTCCCACCATTTATTATGATCAAAGAAGTAGCGCATCGATGCCGCTGTAAATGCCAATATGGCAATGGTCGCGACGATAAAGACCATTATGCCTTTCCAAATATTCACATCAATTAATAATAAATCGGTGTTGAAAATGAATAAAAATGGCAAAAGTGCGGTTCGTAGGCTATATCCAAAGGCAATGAGACCCGTTTGAATCGGTTTTCCACCCGATACTGCCGCCGCTGCAAATGAGGCAAGCCCTACAGGAGGCGTTACATCGGCCATAATCCCAAAATAGAACACGAATAAGTGTACGGCAATCAGTGGAACAATTAAGCCATTTTGCCGTCCGACTTCGACAATAACCGTTGCCATCAATGATGACACGACGATGTAGTTAGCGGTGGTTGGTAGACCCATACCTAAAATTAAGCTAAAGATGGCAACCAAAATCAGCATTAAGAGAATATTACCCATCGATAAAAATTCGATAATGCTAGATAGCTGTACACCAAAGCCCGTCAGCGAGACCACGCCTACGATAATACCTGCGGTCGCGGTAGCAATGCCAATGCCAATCATATTGCGTGCACCGCCCTCAAGCCCTGTAATCAAATCGTCAAAACCTGCTTTAAAGGCGTTGCCTACATCGGCTTGTTTGCGATAAAGCTTCAAAATAGGACGTTGAGTCAGCAAAATAAAACATAACGCAAGGCTGCCATAAAACGCTGAAAGCCCAGGTGACATACGCTCAATCATCAAACACCAAATTAAAATGACCACGGGTAATAAGAAATGCAAGCCCGCATTTACGGTTGGTTTGACGGCTGGCAGTTTTACCACAGGCGATTCAGGATCATCAATCTCTAAGTCTTTAAAGCCTGATACACGTTTTAGTAACAATAAATAGACAAGAGTGACAATCACAGAAACAATTGCAAAGGCGTGGTTTGGTGCAACAACTTTGAGCCAGCCTAAGCTATATTTAATCGCAAAATAGAGTAAGCAAATAGCGATAAATGTACCCAATGCACGCAAAATACTCACTAATAAAGGTGACGGTTCATCGCTACGCTCAAGCCCTTGTAAATTCATTTTGCATGCTTCTAAATGGACAATATAAACAAGTGCAATATACGAAATGACCGCAGGCAAAAAGGCGTGGGTAATTAATTGATTATATGGCATATTGACATATTCAATCATCAAAAATGCCGCAGCTCCCATTACAGGCGGCATAATTTGCCCGTTAACAGATGAGGCAACTTCTACTGCACCTGCTTTTTCAGCTGAAAATCCCACCCGCTTCATCATAGGGATTGTGAATGTACCTGTTGTGACCACATTAGCAATAGATGAACCTGAAATTAATCCTGTTAAACCCGATGCCACAACGGCAGCTTTGGCAGGACCGCCTTTAAAATGCCCAAGATAGGCAAACGCTGTTTTGATGAAATAGTTCCCTGCGCCTGCTTTTTCAAGCAATGCACCGAACAAAACAAATAAGAAGACATATTTGGTAGAAACACCAAGTGCTACGCCAAATACACCTTCGGTGGTAACCCATTGTTGATTGATAATATGTTCCATTGTGCCTGTGCGATGGCTAACAATCCAATCAGACGGAAAAAATTGCCCGAAATAGTTGTAAAGCAAAAATACGCTGGCAATGATAACTAACGGAAGCCCAAGACTACGGCGAGTTGCTTCCAATAATAATAAAATCCCAACCACACCTACAATAATATCTTGCATATTGGGTGCGCCAAAGCGGGTAATTAAACTCTCATAGAAAAAGAGGTAATACGCGGCACAAAATGCGGCTACAAACGCAAAAATCCAATCTATCATCGGCACCCGATGAATCGGTGACGATTTAAAGGCTGGATAAGAGAGATACGCTAAAAATAAGGCAAATGCCAAATGAATTGAGCGTGCTTTGGTGTCATCAAACACCACGTTAATTGATCCTAAACCAACTGAGCGCAAGAATTCTTGAAAAACAAATGGCAACGGCGAGGCGTAGTAAATTTGAAATAATGACCACGCAATGGCAACGCCAATAATTAACTTTTTCGTAAAACCATATGGATTGCGTCCGCCTGTATCATTGGCGGCCACCATATCTTGCAAATCATCTTGGTCTAGGGTTGTATTTTTGAAATCTGACATACATAATCCCTATTTGATATGACACGAAAAGGCAGGGGAATCCCCTGCCCTAAACAAAATTAAAAGTGCGGTTTGGCTTACATCCAGCCACGCTCTTTATAGTAACGCTCTGCACCTGGGTGAAGTGGTGCTGACAAGGCATTTTTAATCATGTCTTGCTCTTTTAAGTTAGCAAATGCAGGGTGTAGGCGTTTAAAGCGATCAAAGTTGTCAAATACAGCTTTTACCACTTCATACACTTTGTCTTCCCCAACATTGGCTTGTGTAACTAAGGTTGCATAAACCCCAAACGTATCCGTTGGATTATCAGACCCTTTATACAAGCCACCTGGAATAGTTGCTTTTGCATAATATGGGAAATCAGCAACCAGTTTGTTAATCGCTTCACCTGTTACAGGCACTAAATGCGCATCACAAGATGCTGCTGCTTCTTTTAACGCACCATTTGGATGACCAACATTATAAGTGATAGCATCAAGGTTATTATCGCACATGACAGAGGCCATTTCAGCAGGTTTTAACTCAGAAGCGACTTTAAATGCACTATCATCCCACCCTTTCGCATTTAAAATAACATTCATTGTCGCACGTGTACCTGAACCTGGATCGCCCACATTTACACGTTTTCCTTTAAGATCATCGAAGGTTTTAACTCCTGAGTCATCGCGTGCCATAACGGTAAACGGCTCAGGATGAATAGAGAAAATGGCTCTAAGTTGATCATTCTTTTTGTCTTTAAAGGTACTCGAGCCGTTATAGGCGTGATATTGCCAGTCAGATTGCACGATTCCCATATCAAATTGATTGCTTGCAATCGCATTGAGGTTTCCAACTGAACCACCGCTTGACGGCGCATTACATTTGATGCCTGTTTTGGCTGAATCACGGTTAACTAATTGGCAGACAGATTGTCCAACCACATAATAAACCCCTGTTTGCCCACCAGTACCGATGGTAATAAATTTATCTTCCGCCATTACTGCTGCAGAAGACACCATTAAACCCGCAACTAAAGATAACTTAAAGAGTTTCTTCATATTCTCTCCCTTATGTTGTGTTTATAATCAGTGCGTTACACCGAATGGAATAGTAAGCCAATTAAAATCAAGCTTAATTGATAACATATATCAAACGTTATGTAAAAATCAACTACAAATATGAAACATCTCGGATCAATTGTAAATTTTTTGCGTTTGCTCTCAAAAATAGACACAACATCGTCGATATTTTAGCCGTTGACTGCACTTTGTGTGAAATGTTCTGTTGCTGTTTGCCAACCTAACGCATTGAATGCCTCTTGCCAACGTGTATCAAGCCCCGCTCGGCATAGAATTTTTCGCTCTAACACAGGGTGAGTGAAGAGCAACTCATGAGCGTGTAACATCAAACCAGAAACGCCGATGTACTGCGCAAAAGTGCGGTTTTGGCGCAAGTCACCATATACCGTATCACCAATAATTGGATGACGCAGGTGTTTCATATGTCGTCGTAATTGATGTTTTCGCCCTGTTTTCGGGCGAAGAGATACCAGCGTATAACGTGAGGTGGGATAGCGTTCATTGCTGGCAAAGGGCATTTCCGCATGCGAAAGTGTGGTGTACTCCGTTACCGCCTCTTGTGCAGGTTTGTCAGCTTGTGCAAATTTATCCGCAATTTTATCATGCCGATGACTAAGGGCATAATCCACGCATCCCAGCCCTGTCAAATACCCTCGCACAATAGCAAAATAGCCTTTCTCAACTGTTTTTTGTTGAAATTGCTCGCTTAACTGGCGTGCAACGGTAGGGTTTAGTCCAAATACCATCACGCCTGATGTCGGACGATCAAGGCGGTGAACAGTGTAAACATGTTTTCCGATTTGATCTCGCAATGTTTGCATGAGAAACACACTTTCATGGCGATCAAGCCAACTGCGGTGCACCAGCATATTCGCAGGTTTATTAACCACAATAAGATCGCTATCTTGATAAATGATTTCTATTGGCTCAGTCATGTAATAAGGCTTCTAAGTCATATAAAGGCGTTAAAATACGTTCTAATTGCTCAGTTTCTTTCATCGCCTCTTCAATATAAGGCGAAATAGCAAAGCCGCGCGGCAGTTCGGCTTGAGCCTCAATTAACGCACGCATGCGTGGGATAAAAATCCACTGCAACCATTCATGGGGCTCAAGTGTGTCGATGGCAAAAGGCTCTTGGCTTGCCAGCTTTTCTGGTGGCGGTGACAGCGTTTGCCAAAGATTAAGTGTTTTTAAGCCGTCAGTTAATCTGTTTAACTGGATTTCAACAGGATGTGTCATAAAACTCCTTTCTATTTTGCTTTATTCTACTCTATTTAAGCGTAAATTTTGCAAGAATTGCGCCACATTGTGGTAATATTTTTTCTTTTCTTATCAAAATGGATATGCAGACAGAAAACAACATGATGCACCAACTGACGCTTGGGCAGGCAGTAAACTATAAAGCCCACTACGACCGCACTTTACTTCAAGGCGTGCCACGCACCCTACAACGCCAAACGTTGGGGAATAAACCGCACTTTACGTTTGGTGTGGATTTATGGACATTATATGAGCTTTCATGGCTCAATCCGAATGGTATGCCGCAAGTTGCCATTGGGGAGGTCGACGTTGACTGTTTCAGCCCAAATTTGATTGAGTCGAAAAGTTTCAAACTTTATCTAAACAGTTTTAATCAAACAGTTTTTGACAGCATTGAGCAGGTGCAAGCTACTCTCACGCAAGATTTGAGTGCCTGTGCTCAAAGTGCGGTTAAAGTGCGGTTACGGCTACTGTCTGAATTTAGCCAAACAGTGATTACGACCTTTGACGGCGAATGTATTGATAATTCAGCGGTTAAGATCAACACATATGATTACACGCCTAGTCTGTTGGAAAATGCGATATATGATAAATATGTGACGGAAACATTGGTCAGCCATGTATTAAAATCGAATTGTTTGATCACCTCGCAACCTGACTGGGGAAGTGTGCAAATTCACTACACTGGTGCACAACTTGACCGCACTTTACTGTTGCAATATTTGGTGTCTTTTCGCCAACATAATGAATTCCATGAACACTGTGTTGAGCGGATTTTTCATGACATTATGCACTACGCCAAACCCGATAAATTGTGCGTTTATGCACGTTATACTCGCCGTGGTGGCTTGGATATTAATCCGTTGCGTGCTAATTTTGTGCCAAATACCCTATTAAATGCACGCCTTGCGCGCCAATAAAGACAAGGAGAAAAAATGAGTTCACATATTATTAATCCGAGAGGGAGTATGGATCAACTCTCTCATCTTGAAGTGGAATTGTTACAAAAAGGGGCGGCTGGGAATTTATATCCCCTCTATCGCAACTGTTCTTTGGCGGTATTAAACTCTGGCTCGGTCACAGATGACAGCCGTATTTTGCTGGCGAAATATCATGATTTTGAAATTGAGTTATTGGCACGTGAACGCGGTATTTCTTTGCGATTGATTAATCCACCCGAAGATGCCTTTGTTGATAACACATTAATCCGCAATATTCAGTATCATTTGTTTGCCGTACTACGTGATATTTTATTTGTGAATGTCATTACCAAGCACAATACGAATGGGGTTTGTAGTAGCCATGCAAATAAAATCACAAACTATATTTTTACTATTTTACGCAATGCGAAGGCCTTAATTGTCGGCGAACACCCTAATCTTGTGGTCTGCTGGGGTGGGCACTCAATTGGTCATACTGAATACGCGTATTGTCGTTCTGTGGGATTACAACTCGGCTTACGCGAGCTCAATATTGTTACAGGTTGTGGTCCTGGCGTAATGGAAGCGCCAATGAAAGGGGCAGCCATTGGCCATGCTAATCAGCGCATGAAAAATAGCCGTTTTATTGGCATCACCGAACCCTCCATTATTGCATCAGAACCGCCAAATCCGATTGTGAACGAATTGATTATTATGCCTGATATTGAAAAGCGACTAGAAGCATTTGTTCGTATGGGGCATTGCATTGTGGTCTTTCCAGGGGGGCCTGGCACATTTGAAGAGTTATTATATATTCTTGGAATTAAGCTCAATCCTGCCAATCAAGATATTCCACTGCCCCTTTATTTAACAGGGCCAAAAGAAAGTGCGGCTTACTTTGCCACGATCGATCGTTTTATTGGCGACGTTTTCGGCCAAGAAGTACAGGATTTATATGAGATTATTATTGATGACCCTATTGAGTTGGCTCGCAAAGTCAGTTACGAAATGAAAATGATTAAACAAGCTCGGGCAGAAAGTAATGACTCCTATGGTTTTAATTGGCGTTTAACGATTGCCCCAGAATTCCAACAGCCTTTCGAGCCAACACACGAAAATATGAGTGCGTTAGATTTGCATCTTGACCAAAGTAAAGCCAGCCTTGCGGCCAATTTGCGTCGTGCATTTTCAGGCATCGTGGCAGGTAATATCAAGCCTGACTACATTGAAAAAGTCGAAGAGAATGGCCCTTATGAACTACACGGCGATCCGTTATTAATGACGAAAATGGATCACGTCTTGCAAGATTTCGTCGAACAACACCGTATGAAGTTACCAGGCGGCGATGCGTATCAACCATGCTATAAAATCATCAAATAAAAAACCGCACTTAATGTGCGGTTGTGGTATAGCACTCTAAAGTGCGGTTTGACCGCACTTTAGCTCAATTGCGAAGGCCTATGCCTTTATGAATTAAATAATAAACAAAACTGTACAGTGCCACAATAAACAGCCCAAGCACAATAAAAGTGCGGTACAGTGCAATATCACTAACCCCTAAAAAACCAAAGCGGAAGCCATTAATCATATAAACAATAGGATTCAGTTTTGAGACACCTTGCCAAAACTCAGGCAACAACGAAATAGAATAAAATACACCGCCAAGGTATGTTAACGGCGTTAGAACGAAAGTGGGAATAATGGAAATATCATCAAATGAGCGGGCAAACACGGCATTAATTAATCCACCGAGTGAAAAAGTGGCGCTGGTCATTAATAAAATAAGCATAATTACCCACCATGAATGTACATGTAATGGCACAAAAAAGAGTGATACAATCGTCACAAGCAAGCCGACGATAATGCCACGCGCCATCCCCCCCGAGACATAGCCTAAAATAATCACATGCGTGGACGTTGGCGAAACGAGCAACTCTTCCACATTGCGTGCAAATTTTGTACTATAAAATGATGAAGCCACATTCGCAAAGGAATTAGTAATAACCGACATCATAATTAACCCAGGCACAATAAATTGAATATAGCTATACCCGCCCATTTCGCCAATGCGTGAACCAATTAATTGCCCAAAAATGACAAAATAAAGTGTCATCGTAATCACTGGCGGCACTAGCGTTTGTACCCAAATTCGCATGAAACGGTGAATTTCTTTGTGTAAAATCGTTAAAAAAGCAATTCGCGCTAACGACATATTATTCTCCTTGTTGTGTGCTGAGTTTTTGTGTTAACGCCATACGAATAAACAGTTCTTCTAGGCGGTTGGTTTTATTACGCATACTGAGCACAGAAATGTGTTGAGAGTTCAATTGCAAAAAAAGGGAATTCAGTCCTTGGCGACGAGCCACATCGACCTCAAGCGTAGAGTCATCAATTTGGCGATAAATATACCCTTCAATCTTTGGTTTGACCGCACTTTGTCCTAAATCCAGCACGAATGTTTCGGATTCCAGTTGGCTTAATAATGCTTTCATTGTCGTATCAACAACTAAGCGACCATGCTGAATAATGCCGATATGGCGACACAACATCTCCGCTTCTTCTAAGTAGTGTGTCGTCAGAATAATTGTCGTACCTTGCTGATTAATTTCGCGTAAAAAATGCCACATGGAGCGACGTAGTTCAATATCCACACCCGCCGTAGGCTCGTCTAAAATTAATAATCTTGGATTATGCATTAACGCTCGTGCAATCATTAAGCGTCGCTTCATTCCACCAGATAACCGCATCGACTTTTGATCGCGTTTATCCCATAATTCTAACATTTTTAGCCATTTTTCCGCTCGCTTTATCGCCTCTTTTCGTGGCACACCGTAGTACCCTGCTTGATTAATCAATATATTAAGTGCGGTTTCAAAATTATTAAAGTTAAATTCCTGCGGTACAATGCCAATCTGCTTTTTGAGTTCTGTGAGTTGGGTGTCTAGATCATAACCAAATACCTTCACTTTACCCGCACTTTTTGTGACCAACGAACTAATAATGCCAATCGTGGTTGATTTTCCTGCCCCGTTGTGCCCAAGTAAAGCATAAAAATCGCCTTCTTTAACCCGTAAATCAATACCATGCAAGGCTGTGAAACCATTGGGGTAGGTCTTTTTAAGACCTTCTATTTCAAGTGCATACATTTAATTCAACCTTAATCTTTTTGAAAAATCAGTTATCAAAATGGAAATTAGCAAGTATTATACCAAACAGGAAGTTAACAAGGAAAAGGATAATCACCGTGAAAAAAATCGAGCAATTATTGGCAAACAACCATAGTTGGGCAATTCGAATGCAGCAAGAAAATTCCAATTATTTCAAAGAACTTGCAGAACATCAAAAGCCAAACTATTTATGGATCGGTTGTTCAGATAGTCGCGTGCCTGCCGAAAAACTTACCAATCTAGGACCTGGAGAGCTTTTTGTACACCGCAATGTTGCTAATCAAGTGATTCATACAGATTTAAACTGCCTATCTGTGGTGCAATATGCTATTGACGCATTAGATGTTGAACATATTATTATTTGTGGACATACCAATTGTGGTGGCATTAAAGCCGCAATGGAAAATAAAAGCCTGGGCTTAATTGATAATTGGTTATTACATCTGCGTGATATTTGGTTAAAACATAGCCATTTGTTTGGTTCTATTCCGCCCGAAGAGCGGGCAAATATGTTAACAAAGCTTAATGTTGCTGAACAAGTTTATAATCTCGGCTGTTCATCAATTGTTCGTGCTGCATGGGAGAGAGGAAAAAAACTGTCACTGCACGGCTGGATGTATGATGTTGGAGATGGTTTTCTACATGATATGGGGGTAATAGCAACCAGCCGAGAGACGTTAGAAATTACATATCTTAATGCCATCGCCCGTCTTCTTTCTAGCACCACAGAGAAAAAGTACATGGAAACGGATGAGCCTGTAAAAATCAATTTTTCTGAGCTAAAAAAATAAGTAAAAAGCCATGAAACTCATGGCTTTTTGATTATGCAAAAATCAATGTGCTGAGAAAAACGATCATTCCTAATGCTGCAATAACCGTGATTAATGTATAAGTTAATGTACTCATAAGCCCTCCTTTCAATGTGCTTAAAACTTAACAGACTTTAATATTGAAAACAAGTATTATAAACGCCTTGTCTGCCAATAAACTTTTTTCCAATAAGGGGAATTTAATGATGAATAGATGACCCCACCTTTCGTGGATGCGTGTAGAAATAAATCATCTTTCACATAAATTCCAACATGATAGCCATTAGGCCCTCGCCCTGTTTTAAAAAAGACCAAATCCCCTGTTTGAATATCACGTTTATTGACACGCACCCCTTGCTTTGCTTGTGCTTTCGTGGTGCGTGGCAACTGAATGTTAAAGCGTTGTGCAAATGTAACTTGTACAAAGCCAGAGCAATCGACACCGCGACGTGATTTACCACCTAACACATAAGGTGTGCCTTTCCATTGCGTTTGCTGCTCACTTAATTGTGCAATAGTATAAATCTGATCAGGCAAATGCGTATTATATTGGCGGTGTGTTGAAAATCGTTCTTCAGTAGAATCTGAAGTCGATGAAGAACACGCCACCATACAGCCTGTTCCCAATACAATCATTATTGCGCGAAACACGTTTGGCATAAGTCTCTCTATTTATGACGAGCATGTTGCTGAGCCACGCGCGAACGTAATTTTTGTCCTGGCTTAAACACTACAACACGGCGAGCAGAAACCGCAACACTTTCACCTGTTTTAGGATTGCGTCCAGGGCGTGATTTCTTATCACGCAACTGGAAATTACCAAAACCCGAGAGTTTGACATCTTCGCCCTGCTCTAAAGCACTGCGAATTTGCTCAAAAAAACTTTCTACCAGTTCTTTTGCCTCACGTTTACTCAAATTGAGTTTTTCAATTAAATGCTCTGCAATTTCTACTTTCGTTAAAGTCATAGTTTAATCTCTCAAATAAGCATTAAAACGCTGCTTCAACTCAGATACAACATTCGATACTATTTGGCTAATATCGTCTTCTTCAAGCGTTTTTTGTCTGTCCTGTAAAATTAAGCTGATCGCTAAACTTTTACATCCATCAGCCACTCCTGTGCCTTGATAAACATCGAACAAGTTAACGTGAGTGAGCGTTTCACCTGCAGCTTCACGGCATGCTGCAACAACATCTGCTGCGGCAATATCATTATTAACCACAACAGCAATATCCCTACGGTTAGCAGGAAAGCGAGAAATCGGTTTTGCCTGAACAATATCTCGTTTAGCAATTGCACTCCATAAAATTTCAAACGCAATCGCACGGCCATTAATACCTAAATCTTGTGCAATTTGTGGGTGGATCGTACCAATAAAACCCACTTCTTGATTATCAATTATAATGGCAGCTGATTGCCCTGGGTGTAAAGCGGGATACGTTTTACTAACATAGTTAACACGGCTACCTGCCCGAGTCAGTTGCAAGAGGCTATCTAAATCTCCTTTTAAATCAAAGAAATCCGCACTTTCACTTTTTTCAAACCAATTTTCATGATGGCGAGCCCCACAAATGACCGCACTTAATACAAATTCTTGGCGTACACCAGCTTCTGCGTTATCGTCTGGAATAAAACGTAGCCCTGCTTCAAATAAACGAATACGATTTTGCTGACGATTTTGATTATAGAGTAATGCACCAAGCAAACCTGGCAATAAAGACAAACGCATTGCAGACATATCCGCTGAAATTGGATTTGGCAAAATTAAGGCCGCCTGCTCTGGATGTAATTTTTGTTGCACTTTTGGATCAACAAAGCTGTATGTCACGGCTTCCTGATAATCACGATCAACAAGTGCGGTTTTAATACGCGCTAAATCAACATCAGCCTCTTTATGCTCACGCATCGTTAAATGTGCCAAAGGCGCACAGTTAGGAATAGCGTTATAGCCATAAATTCGTGCCACTTCTTCAATCAAATCTTCTTCAATGGCAATATCAAAACGCCAGCTAGTCGGTGTTGCTGTCCAAACATTATTTTCAAACGTGACATTGAAACCCAAGCGGGTAAGAATATCAGTTACTGTTGCATCATCAATATGATGCCCTAATAATGCATCAAGCTTACTACGACGTAAAGTAACAGTATCACGTTTTGGTAAATGTTGTTCACTTACAACTTCACAAATTTCGCCGACTTCGCCACCACAAATTTCCACTAAAAGTGCGGTCGCACGCTCCATTGCGTGACGTTGTAACATATAATCCACGCCGCGTTCAAAACGATGAGAGGAATCTGTATGTAAGCCATATTGACGAGCGCGCCCTGTAATGGCAAGCGGTGCAAAAAAGGCAGATTCCAAAATAACATTCTGTGTATTGGATGTAACGCCTGTGTCTAATCCACCAAAGATACCAGCCATTGCCACAGGTCCTTTCTGATCGGCGATAACGAGGGTATTGGCTTGTAATGTTACTTGGTTTTCATCCAATAATGTTAATGTTTCACCTTCTTTTGCCATACGAACGGTAATTGGCAGGCTTAATTTATCCGCATCAAAGGCGTGCATTGGCTGCCCTTGCTCGAGCAAAATATAGTTGGTGACATCCACTACTGGATCAATTGAACGAAGTCCACAGCGACGTAATTTTTCCTGCATCCATAGTGGTGTTTGAGCATGTAAATTGACATTTTTTATCATACGCGCAAGATAACGCGGACACGCTTCACTGGCATGGACTTCAACAGCAACGTTATCTGCAATATGCGTATTAACCGTATCAAAGTGCGGTTCGTGAACATCAGCCTGATTAACCACGCCCAATTCACGCGCAACACCCCGCACACTTAAACAGTCAGCCCGATTTGGCGTTAAGCTAATCTCAATCGTATTATCATTTAGCTTGAGATAATCACGCAAATCTTGCCCTATTGGCGCATCGCTTGGCAGTTCAATAATGCCGCTAGAATCGAGTTCTATCCCTAATTCTTTATAAGAACATAACATCCCCTCAGATGGCTCGCCTCGCAATTTTGCTTTTTTTATTTTGAAATCACCTGGCAAAACGGCACCTACCGTGGCACAGGCCACTTTTAAGCCTTCTCTACAATTGGGCGCACCGCATACAATATCCAATAACACATCGCCACCGACATTGACTTTCGTGACGCGTAATTTATCTGCATTTGGGTGTTGTTTACACTCCACGACTTCACCAACAAGCACGCCAGAAAAGTCACCAGCACAAGGTTCAATATCGTCCACCTCAAGCCCAAGCATCGTAATTTGCTCGGCAAGTTCCGCTGTTGAAATGGCGGGGTTAACCCATTCACGTAGCCATAATTCATTCACTTTCATTCTAAATTCCTACCTTACAGCGTTTTAAATTGTTTCAAAAAGCGCAAATCATTTTCAAAAAACGCCCGTAAATCTGTGACGTTGTAACGCAACATGGTCAAACGTTCAACCCCCATGCCCACAGCAAATCCCGAATATTCATTTGGATCAATACCGACATTACGCAACACATTAGGGTGCACCATACCGCAGCCTAACACTTCCAACCATTTACCATTCTTGCCCATAACATCCACTTCTGCCGAGGGCTCAGTGAATGGGAAATAAGAGGGACGAAAACGAATTTTTAAATCTTCTTCAAAGAAATTACGTAAAAAACTGTGTAATAATCCTTTCAATTCAGTGAAATTTGCATTTTTATCAACGAACAACAATTCAATTTGATGGAACATCGGTGTATGAGTTTGGTCATAGTCATTTCGATATACTCGCCCTGGTGCCATTATACGGATTGGCGGCTGCTGTTTTTCCATTGTACGAATCTGTACCCCTGATGTTTGCGTTCTTAACAGGCGGTTCACATCAAACCAAAATGTATCATGATCAGCACGAGCAGGATGATGAGCTGGAATATTTAATGCATCAAAATTATAATAATCCGTTTCAATTTCAGGCCCTTGCTCTACTTTAAAGCCTAGCTCAGCAAAAAAATGCGTTACGCGATTAATAGTAATGGTAACTGGGTGTAAGCCCCCCGTCTCACTATGACGTCCCGGCAGAGAAACATCAATAGCCTCTTTGTGTAATTGCTCATTCAATTTTGCTTGCTCAAGTGCGGTTTTGCGTGTGTTTAATGCCTCTTGAACTTGCATTTTGGCTGTATTAATTTTTTGCCCCGCAGCGGGTCTATCTTCAGGAGCTACATCACGCAATGCTTGCATGAGTGCAGTAAATTGCCCTTTCTTTCCGAAATATTCCACACGCACACTGTCGAGCGTATTTATATCATTCGCTTGTGCAATTGCATCCAGTGCTTGCGCTGTTATTTGTTGTAACTGTTCCATTTTTTCTCCGTGCCGCTCATGATGTACGTAACGCTAAAAAGCCTCCTACTTATGGGAGGCTTTAACACGCAGCCAACCTAATTCGGGGCTTAAAGCACTAAATGAGTCGGTTTATGAACTTTAAATTAAGTAGTCAATCAATGTTATAATTAATATTAATATAATACTCTATTTAATTTTAAAAATCATCTAGTTATTATGCTGTTACCACCACCAAGGATAAAACGTTGTACCCATATAAGAGTGATTATATTCCCCAAATCCATAGCCAATGCCAATCATTGGTGTTATACGCACTGGCTGAGGGCTTGTTTTAGGCACATAATCACTGGCATTTAGTACCGTTGTGTCTTTAGTATCTTGTGTTTTGGGTGCCACATTTTCGCGTGTCTTTTGATGTTGTGCTTGATAGCTTGGTAGTGCACTATCAATGGCCTGTGGTGTGTTCGTGCAAGCAATTAATACAACACTTAACGCAATGATAATAGAATGTTTCATCATATTTCCCCACTTAGTATTTTATTTATTATACACAAAAAAACCGCACTTGCGTAAAAGTGCGGTCTTCTGATTCTGATACAGCTTAAGATTAAAATGTTGTGGTATCTTGAAATAATCCCACTTTTAGATCGGTTGCGGTATAAATTACTCGTCCATCGACTTCCACTTCACCATCTGCCACGCCCATCACCAACTTACGATTAATCACACGTTTGAGATGCAAACGATAAATCACTTTTTTCGCGGTTGGCAAAATTTGCCCAGTGAATTTCACTTCACCTACGCCAAGCGCACGCCCCTTCCCTTTTCCACCTAGCCAGCCGAGATAAAACCCAACTAATTGCCACATGGCATCTAACCCCAAACAGCCAGGCATCACGGGATCATTAATAAAATGACACTGAAAAAACCATAAATCTGGTTTGATATTAAATTCTGCCTCAACATAACCCTTATCAAAGTTTCCCCCTTCTTCTGACATTTGGGTAATGCAATCCATCATCAGCATTGGTGGTGCGGGTAATGGCGGACCATCTTGCCCAAATAATTCGCCTTTGCCAGACGCAATCAGATCGTCATATGTGTAAGATGATTTTTGATTAATAGGGTTACTCATTCCTCTGTTCTCCTTTTATGAGGCTACGACATAGCATCATTTTAACAGAGTTAAATAAAGTTTTAAATAGCTAACAAGTGTATGCCGAAATTATTTTTTTAGTTTTGTTAGCAGTGATAAAGCAGCATGATACATTTGCTTGACCGCACTTTGCGGTATGCTTTCTAGCCTTGTTGAAATCAGTTCAGATAATGACTGTCCTGATTGCTCATCAAAGAGAGGAAGTGCGGTTAAAATAGCTAACGCTTGTTCAACATTCTCTACACCCCAAATATGAAATTGCCCCGCCTTAACTGCGTCAATAATATCTGGTTGCAAACTAAGTTGAGACTGCGTGATCTGTGGAATAATTACGCCTTGTTGACCTGTTAAGCCGCGATGCTGGCATAGATGAAAAAAGCCTTCGATTTTTTGATTTACGCCGCCAACACTATGCACATGTCCGCTTTGATCAATCGCCCCTGTGATCGCAATATGTTGAAAAATAGGCACATCTGCTAACGCACTGACTAATGCACAAAATTGCGCAAGCGAGGCACTATCGCCATCAATATCAGCATAAGATTGCTCAAAAACAATCGCTGCAGCGAAAGGCAATTGTGCAGGTAAATGCAATAAATGTGCTAAACAATACTGCGCTAGCATCGTACCCTTACTATGCACATTGCCTGCTAAGTCATTTTTACGCTCAACATCGGTAATTTCTCCCTCTCCTAATTGAACGGTGCAAGTAATACGACTAGGTTCACCAAAGCTAATTGGCGTGCCTGCGTATTCTACCACCGAAAGTCCATTAACTTGCCCAACACATTGTCCATCTGTTTCAATGAAAATATGTTGATTAATAAACTCTCGTTGACTTAACTCTGATAATGATGACTGTTGATAACGCACGCGTCTGAAATAGTTCCAAACCGCACTTTGATTAATTTTATCCTGTTGACACTGTGCGCTGATGGCCTCAATTTTTGCCGTAAGCGACGGCAATGCAATTGGTTGCAAGTAAGCATCTTCACTTTCTCGCACACCAAGTTGGTAAAGTGCGGTTAACCCCTCTGCATCAAAGCACTTCCCTGCTATTTGCTGGGATAAATATTGCACTAATCCACCCCACTGTTGCAAACGTTCTGGCGTGCTGGTATCCAAATAATGCTCAATTTCACTGTATTGTGAAAACGCATATAAGGTCTCATCAAGCTGATAAAGACTGGCCAATTGTTCACGAGAACCAAGTAAAATTAGTTTAAACGTCAGCGGTTGAGGTGGAACATAGGGTAAGTTAGATTTATCTGAGAGTTCCCAATGAAACACTTGCGTTAACAAAATTGATTTTAAACGAAACCACCAATGCGGATGCTGAATTAATGGCTCAACACCGAGAATTAAAACGCCATTTTTAGCATGATGCACCAGCCCTTGTTCCAATGAACACGCACTGTTGGCATTATGCACTCGTCCAAATAACATGTGCTGTGTGTAATATAGCTGTGAAACCACCCTGTCGTCTTCAATAGGATATTGAGAACAAATATAGCTCCTCAGACATTGCCCATAAACATCAACCTGTTCGCACTTTAATACTAACGCCTGCCCCGCTTGTGTATGGAGATAATCGCTGATAGCAGATAATACGCGCGGCTGCGTTTCCATAAAATGGGGGATTTTATAGTCTGGATCGTCAAAGTGCGGTTGTGGTGCTAATGTCAGATAAGATAAAGGTTGTCTGCTCACATGGGTGTCTCTTATAAAATGTTACTACTTCTATTATAACCTTATCACACCACAGTTCACAAAACATAAAAAAAAGCCTATACTAATCAAATGTGACATTGTCACGAATTAGGAGGCAACATGAAATATCAAAAACTGGAAAATCAAGAAGCACAATGGAAATGGCTCTATCTGGCAAAAAAAATTCGTAATGGAGAAAATATCACGCGTTATCTTGAGCACAGTCTGGCAACAGAAAAGGCAAACGCATTATTACAATCACAACATTATCCAGCATTAATTGAACAATGGATCAATCAGCACCTTGCACCTGAATTAGTCATTAAACTTGATCAAGCTATTCGAGCAAGGCGAAAGCGTTTTTTTAATGGCGAAAAACGCACAACAAAGAAAAAATCGATTGATTTAGAATATAGCGTGTGGGCACGTTTATCTAAGCATTCTCGCAAAATGAAAATGACACTGTCTGAAACCATTATGTATATGATTGATGAGGCTGAAAATAAAGAGCGTTACGCCAGCAAAATGGATTTAATGAAGAAAAATCTCAAGCAACTCCTTGAATAATTTTTAAGCAACATCATATATCTTAGTACGACGCAATGAACATTTTACTGAAAAAAGTGTCATAGCTTTCGTTGAGCTTAACAAATGTTTCTTACAGGATTAATAGAGAGTATTGTATGAAAAAAAATAAATTTCTTTTATCTGCCTTAGCAACTGCCGTTTTAGGCTTAAGCCTAGGTAGCATGCCAGTTTATGCACAAAATGCAACCAATCTTGCAGAAAGTATTATCAACACACCGACTCACAGCACAATGGATGGGCAACAATTACCGAGTTTAGCCCCAATGCTACAAAAAGTATTGCCAAGTGTGGTAACCGTCAATGTGTCGGGTACACAAAAACAAGAATCACTCATTCCCGAAGAGTTCAAATTCTTTTTTGGTCGTGACTTTGATACTCAACCACGCGAGTTTCAAGGTTTAGGTTCTGGCGTGATTATTGATGCGGAAAAAGGTTATGTCTTAACCAATAATCATGTTATTGAAAATGCCAATAAAATCAGCCTAACGTTACAAGATGGGCGAGAGCTTAAAGCAAAATTACTGGGGGCTGATAGCAAATCTGATGTAGCGTTACTACAAATAGAAGAGCCGAAAAACTTAACGGCTATTAAAGTTGCCAATTCAGACAAACTCCGTGTAGGCGACTATGTCGTCGCTATCGGTAACCCATTTGGACTTGGACAAACTGTAACCTCTGGTATTGTATCCGCACTTGGGCGTTCGATGCTGTCAGGCAGTGGCAATTATGAAAACTACATTCAAACCGATGCCGCCGTTAATCGCGGTAATTCTGGTGGTGCGTTAATTAATTTAAACGGTGAGCTTATTGGTATTAATACGGCCATTATTGCACCAAGTGGCGGTAACGTAGGGATTGCATTTGCCATTCCGAGTAATATGGCGAATAACTTGGTAAAACAAATCGTGGAATACGGTGAAGTCCGTCGTGGTATTTTAGGCATTAAAGGCGGCGAATTGAATGCTGATCTTGCTAAAGCCTTTGGAGTGGAAGCGCAAAAAGGGGCATTTATCAGCGAAGTGATACCAAAATCAGCTGCCGAAGTTGCGGGTTTGAAAGCCGGTGACATTATCACTGCCATCGACGGTCAGCCTATTAATAGCTTTGCCGAATTGCGCGCTAAAGTGGCTACGACTGGGGCAGGCAAAACGGTTAAACTCACTTATCAACGTGAAGGTAAAAGCCATGATACCGATGTGGTATTACAAGCAGACGATCAAAGCCAAACAGCAGCATCAAGTGTCATGCCAGCTCTAAAAGGTGCAGAGTTGGGTAATTATGATAAAGATGGTGTACAAGGCGTTGAAATTACTGCGGTAACACCGAAATCAGATGCCGATCGTTATGGATTACAAAAAGGCGACATTATTATTGGTGTAAATCGTCAAAAAGTAAACAACATCAGCGAACTACGTAAAATGTTAGAGAAAAAACCGTCTGTCGTAGCACTAAATATCAAGCGTGGCGACAGCAATTTCTATATGCTAGTGCAATAGTTAACCGCACTTTATCATTCCAATCCCCAGTTTTGCTGGGGATTTTTTTATCTTGCAATTTGACACCAGTTACCTACAATCACATAAAAACAGGAGGCATAATGGCAGATCCGCATATCAAATCTCCAATGGATGGGTGGGATTATTTAACCGTTATTTTATATCGTCTCGGCTTTTTTATTGCCACAGTAGGAATAATGGGATTACTGTTTGCCACGCCTTGGGGCATTGTCTGTGTTGCGCTTGCTGCTGCACTATGCGCCAGTAGTTTACATATTTATCTCAAAAAATTCCGTCTAATTTTGCAATTTGCTACATGGACTGGTTTAATCCTGATGCTCTTAAACGCACACGCTCTGGCATTAGGAGCTTTTTTTGTAACCTTAGGGGGATTATGCTTTAAAGAATATTTCTGCTTTCGTGTACCCCTATTGCAGTTTCAGCCACTTTTTTTAGCGATATTATGGCTTGCCAGCACAATTCATCATGCTATGCTGACATCCATATTAGGCATCCTCTGCACCGCACTTTTTCTTTTACTCGCAATCAAAAAAGCACTGATGCCACTACATTTTGATATTGGAGATAAACAAAAATATGAAATTTAAGCCACAGGTAACCGCACTTTACCTCTATCCGATTAAATCCACCCAACCCTATTGCGTGCAACAGGCAACGGTCACATCAGAGGGGCTACATTTTGATCGTCGCTTTATGCTGACTGACAACAATGGTGCGTTTATCACAGCTCGTAAACACGGTGGACTTTATGACGTCACTGCATATCCAACGCCACAAGGGCTTTGGATACAGCATCGTGATGGAAGCCATATTGAGGTGCATTATTCAGACTTTACTCAAACCGCACTTTGCACCGTCTGGGGAACGGAATTTGAAAGCCTAGTGGCGAAAGCAGATATTAATCAATGGTTTAGTGAAAAATTACAAAGTGCGGTACAATTACGCTGGTGCGGTTTTGCCAGCGAGCGACGAATCCAACGCTACCCTGATACCGCACTTTCATTTGCCGATGGCTACCCGCTATTACTGACCAATCAACACAGTCTCGAGCAAGTTCAACGACACTGCCCTGTCGAGATTGATATGCGTCAGTTTCGCCCTAATATCGTCATTCAACATGTACAAGCGTTTGCGGAAAATACATGGCAACGCATCAAAATTGGTCAGATTGAATTTATCAATGCTAAAGCCTGCGAACGCTGCATCCTGACAACACGTGATCTTGCTTCAGGTCAGTTACAACCAAAGTCTGAACCCTTTCGCACCCTAAAAAAACACTTTGCGAATGAGCAAGGAAAGCCGATTTTCGGTGCAAATTTAATCGCCATGCAATCGGGTGTGATTCATGTAGGCGATACACTGGAAATTTTAGCGTAAAACAACAAAGTGCGGTTGAGTAAAATGTGGTGCAAATCACAATTTGAGAATCTTTCTCATTTAATAAAAATAATCGCATTTTCTAACTCATTGCTCTATTTGATATTTTAAAAAGTCAAGTATCAAACGGCAAATTTTCCACTTGAATTTCAGTTAAATTATCATTATCTTGTACTTCGTTTTTTACAACACCACAAGATATAGTATTTGTTAATATTTTTAACATCGTATTTATAATCGCAAACAGGACATCTTATGAATAAAGCATTGATGGTCACTAAGCGTGACGGACGCTTAGAACCGATTGATTTGGATAAAATCCACCGCGTTATTACATGGGCTGCGGAAGGATTAGATAATGTGTCGGTTTCACAAGTTGAGTTACGCTCACACATTCAATTTTATGAAGGTATTCGCACTTCCGATATTCATGAAACGATCATTAAAGCTGCTGCCGATCTCATTACTAAAGATACGCCTGATTATCAATACCTTGCTGCTCGTTTAGCGGTATTTCACCTACGCAAAAAAGCCTATGGGCATTTCGATCCGCCACGCCTTTATGACCATGTGAAAAAATTGGTGCGTATGGGCAAATATGATCCCGCACTTTTAACCGATTACTCTCGTGAAGAATGGGATGAAATGGATGGCTATTTAGATCACTGGCGTGATATGACATTTTCATATGCCGCCGTGAAACAGCTAGAAGGTAAATACTTGGTACAAAACCGTGTCACGGGTGAAATTTATGAATCAGCACAGTTTTTGTATCTTTTAGTGGCAGCTTGTTTATTCAGCCAATACCCACAAGACACGCGTTTAGACTATGTACGCCGTTTTTATGATGCGGTATCCACATTTAAAATTTCACTGCCAACACCAATTATGGCTGGAGTTCGTACTCCAACCCGTCAATTTAGTTCCTGTGTGCTTATCGAGTGTGGTGACAGCTTAGATTCAATTAATGCGACCTCTGCGTCGATTGTTAAATATGTTTCACAACGTGCTGGAATTGGCATTAATGCGGGTGCAATTCGTGCACTTGGTAGCCCAATTCGAGGTGGTGAAGCCTTCCATACTGGCTGCATTCCATTCTATAAACACTTCCAAACCGCCGTCAAATCTTGCTCTCAAGGTGGTGTGCGTGGTGGTGCGGCAACGGTGTATTATCCATTCTGGCATTTAGAGGTAGAAAGCCTGTTAGTGTTAAAAAATAATCGTGGTGTGGAAGATAACCGTGTACGCCATATGGATTACGGGGTGCAGCTTAATAAATTAATGTATCAACGCTTGATTAAAGGTGGCAATATTACCCTGTTTAGCCCATCAGATGTACCCGGATTGTATGCGGCTTTCTTTGCTGATCAAGAAGAATTTGAACGTTTATATGTACAATATGAAAACGATGCGAATATTCGTAAGCGTAGTGTCAAAGCCCTTGAGCTATTCTCTCTGTTAATGCAAGAGCGGGCCTCGACTGGACGTATTTATATTCAAAATGTCGATCACTGCAATACACACTCGCCTTTCGATCCACTGGTTGCACCTGTGCGTCAATCTAATTTATGTTTAGAAATTGCACTACCAACCAAACCACTTGAGCATATTCACGATGAAAAAGGCGAAATTGCCTTGTGTACACTGTCTGCATTCAATCTTGGTGCGCTCGACAATTTAGATGAATTAGAAGGACTAGCTGATTTGGCAGTGCGTGCGTTGGATGCGTTACTGGATTATCAAGACTACCCGATTAAAGCGGCACGTATCGGCTCAATGGGGCGGCGTTCACTCGGTATCGGAGTTATTAATTTTGCCTATTATTTAGCAAAAAATGGCGTACGTTATTCTGATGGTAGTGCGAACAACTTAACACACCGCACTTTTGAAGCGATTCAATATTATTTGCTTAAAGCGTCAAATAATTTAGCCAAAGAGCTAGGCCCTTGTGGTTATTTTAATGAAACAACCTATGCAAAAGGTATTTTACCAATTGATACTTATAAAAAAGACATTGATAAACTCACTGATGAGCCATTGCACTACGATTGGGAAAGTCTGCGTGCTGACATTCAAGAATTTGGTTTACGCAACTCCACTTTGACCGCACTTATGCCATCGGAAACCTCTTCGCAGATTTCTAATGCGACCAACGGTATTGAGCCACCCCGTGGGCATGTGAGCATTAAGGCCTCCAAAGACGGCATTTTGCGTCAAGTAGTGCCTGATTATGAAAACTTAAGCGACAATTACGAATTACTCTGGGATATTCCAAATAACGAAGGCTATTTGCAATTAGTTGGGATTATGCAAAAGTTTGTCGATCAGGCAATCTCAACCAATACCAACTATGATCCAAAACGCTTCGAAGATGGCAAAGTACCAATGAAACGCCTACTTGCCGACTTACTCACTGCCTATAAATATGGCGTGAAAACGCTTTATTATCAAAACACCCGTGACGGTGCTGATGACTCACAAGAAGACATCGATGACGGCTGTGCGGGCGGTGCGTGTAAAATCTAATTAATTGAGGTATTTATGGCTTACACTACGTTTTCACAAAACAAAAATGATCAACTCAAAGAGCCGATGTTCTTTGGGCAGAACGTGAATGTTGCACGTTACGACCAACAAAAATATGAAACCTTTGAAAAGCTGATAGAAAAACAATTATCGTTTTTCTGGCGGCCAGAAGAAATTGATGTGTCACAAGATCGCATTGACTATCAAGCGTTGCCTGAGCATGAAAAACATATTTTTATCAGTAACTTAAAATATCAAACATTACTGGATTCTATTCAAGGACGTAGTCCAAATGTGGCGTTATTGCCTGTGGTATCCATTCCTGAACTGGAAACGTGGATTGAAACTTGGACGTTTTCTGAAACCATTCACTCACGTTCTTACACACATATTATCCGTAATATTGTCAATGATCCTTCCGTCGTGTTCGATGACATTGTGACCAATGAAGAAATTATTAAACGGGCGAAAGATATTTCTGCTTACTACGATGATTTTATTCGCGATACCCAACTCTACACCCTCTATGGTGAGGGCACTTATACCGTGGATGGCAAAGAATGCGTAGTGAGTTTACGTAGTCTAAAAAAACAACTGTATTTGTGCTTGATGAGTGTGAATGCCTTGGAAGCCATCCGTTTTTATGTCAGCTTCGCCTGTTCGTTTGCTTTTGCTGAACGCCAATTAATGGAAGGTAATGCAAAAATCATTAAATTTATCGCACGCGATGAAGCCCTGCATTTGACGGGCACACAACATATTCTCAATATTATGGCATCGGGGCAAGATGATCCTGAAATGGTCGAAATTGTCGAAGAGTGTAAAGACGAAGCTTATGAGCTTTTCCTTGCAGCTGCCGAGCAAGAAAAAGAGTGGGCTGATTATCTGTTCAAAGATGGCTCAATGATTGGCTTAAATAAAGATATTCTTTGCCAATATGTCGAATATATCACTAATATTCGGATGCAGGCTGTGGGCTTGCCGCTACCATTTGAAGTGCGGTCAAACCCTATCCCTTGGATTAACGCTTGGCTCGTGTCTGATAACGTGCAAGTGGCGCCACAAGAGGTGGAAGTTAGCTCTTACCTTGTTGGGCAAATTGACTCCAAGGTTGACTCCAGCGATTTTGGCGACTTTGATCTGTAACTGAGGCAACCGCACTTTTAAGTGCGGTTTTTCATCATGAAAGTGTATAAAATCACCCTTCCCCGCTTCGGCTATTGTGTTGAGCATAACAATGACGACGGTTCATTATTAGAAACACTGGAGAAACACGGCATTGAACACGAATATCAATGCCGCTCAGGATTTTGTGGTGCTTGTCGCGTCAAATTATTAAAAGGCACTGTGCATTACAACCAACCTCCACTTGCCTTTTTAAATCCAGACGAAATGCTACTGTGTTGTTGCAAAGTAGATAGTGATTTAGAGATTGATTTTTAAATGACTTCTGTCTGGAATGAATATTGTGCTAATGTGAGTTCTAGCTTATCACCAGGATGCAATTGCCCGACACCTTTTGGCGTACCCGTTAGTACAATATCGCCTTTTTGTAATGTGAAAAATTGGCTCGCATAACTAATTAAGTGCGGTATATCCACTAACATTTGTGCTGAATGTCCCATTTGACGCAATTCATCATTAACTAACAAGCTAAACGTAATATCTTGCCAATCAGAAAACTGTACTGCGGGAATAAAGGGCGAAATAGGGCAAGCATTATCAAATCCTTTCGCAATTTCCCAAGGGTGAGCGTTCTCTTTACAGCGTTGCTGCACATCACGCAAGGTCAGATCTAATGCAATAGCGAAAGCGCTAACCGCACTTTTTGCCGTGTCCACGTTTGCTTGTGATACATTTTTACCGATTAACACGGCAATTTCTAACTCATGCTCAACACGCCCGAGATGTTTGGGAATAAAAATAGGATTTTGCAAACAGCAAAGTGCGGTTTGAGGTTTGATAAATAACAATGGGGCACTAGGTTCGGGGTTGTTTAATTCGTGAATATGTTCACGATAATTGCGTCCAACGCAGACGACTTTGCCTGCTGGCAAATCCAAAATACTCCCTTTAATATCACGATGTTGATACATAACGCCCCTCTATTTTACCTTATGGATTTACCCGTTGTTTTATGCGATCGGCAAACATACCAATACTTGTAGCGAAATAATTTGAATTATTCCAATGCAGTAAAGTGCGGTAATTATTGGTCACTAAAAATGCTCGCCCAACCTCTTTATTTGGTTGCACTAGCCATAAATCAGCAGCATTAAGGGCTTGCCAGCGTTCATAATCCAACGCTGATTTTGGTTGTACGCCTAATGCTTGCCATTGGCTTAAACTGCGTTTTTGCTCAGCTTTCGTACCAGATATCTCCAGCGATACCGGCATTGTTAAACTGACTTCTAAGCCCCAAGGTAAATTGTTATTCCAGCCAACAGTTGAGAGATAATTAGCAATGGAGGCAAACACATCATATTGGTTTTTCCAAATATCTTCCGTACCATCATTATCGCCATCGGCGGCATAGCTTAAAAATGAGCTTGGCATAAATTGAGATTGCCCCATGGCTCCCGCCCATGAGCCTTTCATTCGTGTTCGATCAATCACATTTGATTGTAAAATTTTGAGTGCAGCAATATACTCTTTACTGAATAATGCTTCACGTCGCCCATCAAATGCCAGTGTTGCAAGTACGGAAAGGACATCATAATTACCTTGATAATAGCCAAAACTACTTTCCATTCCCCATAATGCCATAATATATTCCGTTGGCACACCATAACGCTGGCTAGCTTTCGTTAATGCGGGAAGCTGCTGCCAATAACGTTCAACGGCAACATCAACCTTATGATTGGTTAAAACTTTATTCAAATAGCGGGTAATACCATGCGGATTTGGACTTGGTGGTGCATTACGATTGCGTTGTGCTCGTTCAGCTTGTGCATTATCTAGTTCAACAGCGCGTGCAATATAGTTAACATTCTGTCCTTTTTGTGCGATCGTTTTAGCACTAACGCCTTGATGACTGGCTTGATATTGTAAATATTGCACATAATGCTGAAATTGATCTAAAGTGCGGTTCGCTGGTGCTTGGGTTTGATACAATACCGAAGTATTACTACTACAGCCTGCAAGTATTAGGCTGGTTAATAAAAGTGTACGTTTAAACATAATTATCCTATTTTGTTACGGGTGCCCACGGATCTTTAGGGGGCATTTGTAAATAAAATCCTTCCGTTTGTAATTGCTGTTTTACCTGTTCAATATCGGCGCGTGCCAGTTTATTACGTTGGCTTAAATCAAGCATCATGACAAATTGTGCACGTCCAAACTGAGCAAGCAATAATTCAGGTACAGCACTAAAATCGTCTTTTTGGCATAAATAAAGATACATGCCCTCTTTTTTTGTGCTTTTATAAATCGCACATTGCATTGAAATCCTCCGCATTTGACAAAATTTATGCTATATTGAGCTATTATACACGACATTACGCTAGTTCTCAGCAATGCAGAAACAGATTATTGAATTTCATACTGGTCAGTTTTCTTCTATTGTGCTTACGCTTCATGGAGAAAGCTTGATTGCTATCAAAAAAGCACTCACATTAAAAGTGAAAAAATCGCCTTTATTCTTCCATAATGTACCCGTAATTTTACAATACACACCCATCTTAGAAAAATGCGATTTAAATCAACTTAAAGCATTGTTATCTGAATTTGGTATTCATTTAATCGGGGTGAGTAACTGGCAAAACAACCTGCAAAAAGAATTAATTTTAAGCCACAATTTGCCTGCGCTGGGGAAAAGTGCCAATCAAGATGAACTAATTACACCACGCTACATTGCGCCATTAGTGATTAATGAAAACATCACCAAAAGTATGCCTATCTATGCGAAAGGGCGGGATTTGATCATTTATGGTGATGTATTACCCAGTGCAGAAGTTGTCAGTGATGGCAATATTCATATCTATGGCAAATTGCTAGGGCGTGCAATGGCGGGATTACACAATGAAAACTGTGCAATTTACACCCAATTTCTAGATCCTGAATTTATCGCTGTGTGCCAACGCCATATGACAAAATCGCTGATTCCAATTGATTATTTATTACATAGCGTGCGGATCACAGCACAAGGTCAACATCTTATCTTTACTGCATTTGATTAAAAAATAGACACAAAGTTGAAAAGCTCTGCTGAAATGTGTATGATGAAAGTGGTTTTTCTTTAAACCATCTATGAATAACTATAAGTTTTATAAATCAGGAGAAACAATATGAAAATGATTTGGGCTGTAATTTTTGCATTAACTGTGGGTTCTTTAACTGCATGTAATACTGTGAAAGGTGCTGGTGAAGATGTTTCAGCAGCGGGTCAAGCTATCAATAACACAGCATCTGACGTACAAAAAAGCCTATAATTGAAGGCAACAAAAAAGGGAACAGATGTTCCCTTTTTTATTGGAAAAAAGTGCGGTTAATTAGTCAGCCAACTGGCTAATAAAATAACCACCGCAAAAATGCCTAACCAAATCAATTGTAACTTGGCACTTTTACGATTAATCTCTTTCTTTTGCTCACGAATGCGAGCCATTTTTTGATTAAACGCTGCGATATTATCTGGTGCAAAAGAAAAACCACAATGAGGGCAGAAATTAACCTCTTGGGTCATTTTTTTCTTACATTCTGGGCAATGCGTTATTTTCATTGGGTGCAAATTTCATCATCAGTAAAAAAATATGCGATTTCACGCGCAGCGGAATCTACCGAATCCGAACCATGCACGGCATTACAGCTTTTACTTTCAGCAAAATCATAGCGTAATGTCCCCACTCTCGCCTGTGCAGGATCGGTTGCACCGATTAACTCACGCTGCCCTAAAATCGCATTCTCTCCTTGCAAAACAGACACCACCACTGGTCCTGAGGTCATAAATTCAATTAATCCTTCAAAAAATGGCTGCCCTTTGTGTTCCGCATAAAATCCTTCAGCCTGCTCACGGGTTAATTTCAGCATTTTACTCGCAACAATGGAAAAATGAGCTTGCTCAAATCGCGTAAAAATTGCGCCAATAAGCTGTCGTTTTACAGCATCAGGCTTGATGATTGAAAGCGTCTGTTGCATACATTGTATCCTTACATTATCAAATTTGTGATAAAGTGCGGTCAAACCGCACTTTGCTAAGCGGTCTGATCGGCTTGGGCTAATAATAAATTAGCTAAGGTATTCACACCAATTCCCGTTGCCCCCGTTGCCCATTGAGCATTGGCTGATTTTCTAAAGGTAGCAGAACAGTCAATATGTACCCACTGTTTTTGGTATGTTTCCACAAAATAAGACAAAAATGCCGTCGCTGTACTGGCTCCAGCCCCCGTGCCAGCTGGAACGGTTGCGGTGTTACAAATATCGGCAAATTGCGATTTAATCTGCCCCCGATGAAATGGTTCAAATGGTAAACGCCAGAAGCGTTCTTGTTCTTGTTCGGCTGATGTAAACAAGGCGTTAACCAGTGTATCATCCATGGATAACACACTGTGATAATCATTACCCACTGCCATTTTGGCAGCCCCTGTTAATGTAGCACAATCAATGATAAAGTGCGGTTTATCACGGCAAGCATCGATTAAGCCATCAGCTAACACCAAACGCCCTTCAGCGTCAGTGTTAAGCACTTCTACTTTAACTCCATTACGATATTCAATAATATCGCCAAGTTTGAACGCCTGTGAGCTGACCATATTTTCAGCACAACATAAATACAATTTGACTCGCTGATTCAAACCACAAGCGATTGCTAAGCCTAATGCGCCCGTAAGCAATGCTGCCCCGCCCATATCTGATCGCATAGAATCCATTGAATTACTCGGCTTTAAGCTATACCCGCCAGAGTCAAATGTAATCCCTTTACCGACTAAACTTGCCATCACAGGGGCGGTGTCGTCCCCTGTTGGATTAAAATCTAGCTGTAACATTGCTGGGCTATGTTGTGAACCACGCCCCACCGTCCAAATACCGTGATAGCCCCTTTCAACTAATTCAGCGTTCGTTAAAATCTGGTAAGACACCGCACTTTGCATATCGGCGTGTTCTGCTTGTTGCAAAATAAAATCAGCAGCACGCTGTGCAAGCACCTCTGGCGTGATCACATCGGCGGGAAGGTTAATGATTTCTCGCACAAAATCCCCACATTCAATTTGGCGAAACAGTTGCTGCTGCTCTGCGTCCTCTAAATGGGGAAATTCAATGCCAAAATCTTGTTTCGCCGAATAAAACCCTTGATAAAACGCCCAACAACGACTTAAATCCCAATTATCGCCTGCTAATTCCACATCATTAATATGTTGCCCGCGCAAACGACGCGCCGCCGTTTGAATGCTCGTATTGCCTTCTAAAAGGTGAATATGTGCACCTTGGTTATCAAAACTCAGCACCGCACTTTCACCCCATTGCGCCGTCGCAGGGCTACTATTTAAAAACACTTTCATCGTCATATACTTACCTAATCAATGTTAACGTTCATGAGGAATAGTATAACGCAGTTATAAAAAAAAATAACCCATTATGACCAGAAAGACAGTTGTTCGTTGCGAGCTTGTGGCGAGAGTACAATTTGTAACCCAATAAGGCGTACAGCGCGATTTTTGCGACGTTGCCAAATTTGAGCAAGTAATTGCTGAAAATGAGCCTTACTAAACACCAACATGCGGTTTTCTAGCGTTGTAACGTGAAAATCGCTGAATTTGAGTTTAATGCCAAGATGATGAAAATCACGCAAAGTGCGGTCAGGTAGCACAGATTGGACACGCGCAAGCAACGCATCATAAAGCTGATCTAACACGCGATTAGCCTCATTAAGCTCATCAATATCACGCAGTAATGTCGTTTCCACGCTGATCGATTTGCGTACCTGTTTCGGCTGCACTGGGCGTGTATCAATACCATGGCTGAACTGCCAAATGCGTTGCCCGAGCTTGCCAAATGTATCCAGTAAAATATGTTGTGACATCTGCTGTATATCGCCACAATTAATCAGCCCCATCGTATTGAGTTTTTGTGCAGTTACTTTGCCCACGCCTGGAATTTTCGCCAGTGGTAACGTTTGAATAAACGCATCAACTTGCTCAGGTGTAATGACATATTGCCCATTGGGTTTATTCATATCTGATGCTATTTTTGCGAGAAACTTCAACGGTGCAACACCCGCTGATGCCGTAAGTTGTGTTTCTGCAAAAATGGCTTGGCGAATGGCTTGCGCTATCCAAGTGGCAGAACCATTACATTCACAGCAGTCGGTTACGTCAAGGTAGGCCTCATCAAGCGATAAGGGCTCAATTAGATCGGTAAAGCGACGAAAAATGTGCTGAATTTGTGCAGATACCCTGCGGTAAAGTGGCATATTACCCTTCAGTAAAATTAAATGAGGGCATTTGCGAAGTGCGGTTACGCTCGGCATTGCACTGTGCAGACCAAAACGGCGGGCTTCGTAATTACATGTGCTTAGCACGCCACGCTGACTCGGCAGACCACCGACGGCCACGGGCTTGCCCTGAAGATGTGGATTTTCACGCATTTCAATGGCTGCATAAAAACAGTCCATATCAATATGGATAATTTTTCGCACGGGCAGGTTACCTAGTCATGATTAATGGTAACGCCACTATAACAAAAAACACTGTATAAATAAACAGTGTTTTTAAAATAATAACAGTACGAATTTAAAAACTAACGGAGCCAAAATCGATGTGATGATGCCACATAACACCAGTGCAATAGAGCTAAAAATCCCTGCGTGTTTATCTAACTCTAAGGTGCGTGCCGTGCCAAGAGCATGTGATACGGCACCAATGGAAAGCCCAATGGCTTCAGCATGTTTAATCTTCAACTTTTTCAGTAAGACATAACCAAAAATAGATCCTTGCAATCCCGCTAAAACCACGCTCACTGCTGTAACCGACGGTACGCCCCCAATGGTTTGCGCAACCGCCATGGCAATTGGTGTGCTGATGGATTTAGGCAATAATGTTGCCACAATTTCTTGATTAGCCCCCAATAATATTGCCAGCACGGCACCACTAAACATCGCAAAGACTGACGCGGTTGTGGTGATCAATAAAATACTTTTCCAGCGGCTACTGATTTGACGCAACTGTTCATACAACGGCAATGCCAAGGCAACAATGGCAGGACCAAGCAGACTATTTAACGGTGCATTGCCTTGCATATAGCGATCGTAAGGAATATCACACAGCAACAAAATCGCTACAAGCATTAAAATGGTTAATACAAACGAATTAAAAATAATCGAACGCCAACGTTTACTTATCCACACGGCAAGCATAAAGCAGACAATGGTCAGCAATGAATATAGCCAAAGTGCGGTTTCCGTTAGAAAAGATACCCACATTATGCTTGCCCTCTACGCCGTTTGCTTGCCTTGCGGCGTAAAAATGTGACCGAATGGCGATGATATAAATAATCCCCCAGAAAACCAATAACCACCATTGTGAGCATGGTGCTGACAATATTTGGGATGAGCAACTGTTGTGCATTATCAAGCAACACATCACCATATTTAATAATCCCCACACTGACAGGCACAAACAGCATTGCCATATAACGCACGAGCAACGATGCACCTAGTGCGATCCACTCCACTTTGACAACTTGCGTGGTAAGGCAGAAAAATAAAATTAATAGCCCCCAAATACTGCCAGGCACGCCAATCGGAATAAGATTCTCAATGAAAATGCCTATATAAAGCACGAGATATAAAATAACCAGCGCGCGTAATAAGTTAAAAATGTGATATCGCATAATTTGATTGTATAAGAATGTAAATCGGGTTAAAGTCGTTCAATCTATTGGCTAATTTTACTCCCTTTTCGTGAACTATGTCACCCTTTGTCGTGTATAAATCCGCTCATTGGCGATTGTTGTGGCTGCTGACCGCACTTTGCCTCACAACACATCCGAGTATTTTGGCTAAATCTACATCCAAACGCCAACCTGAGGTGATGGTGCAGCACTGCTTCGTCAGCCATGTGATTGATGGAGATACATTTATTTGCCATTTTAGCCAAGAGAATGAACAACGCGTACGTCTTATTGATATTGACAGCCCCGAGCGGAAACAGCCGTTTTATCATACTGCCCGTAAGGCATTGAGTGCGATGGTTGAAAAACAAATTGTGCTCCTGCACATCTACGGCACGGACAAATATCACCGCCTACTTAGCCGTGTGTATAATACCGACGGCAAAGATGTCAATTTCACGATGATCACACAAGGGCTTGCATGGGTCTATCATTATAGTGATAATGCCTTATATAAACAGGCAGAGCAACACGCTCGACGTGAAAAACGCGGGCTATGGCAAGACAGCTCTAGCATTGATCCCTATGACTATCGCAAACAACAGAAAAAGCAAAAATGACAGCACTTACCGATCACTTTAGACAAGCATTTCCCTATTTTCAGCGTGCTAATGCACCCGTCTATCTCGACAGTGCCGCCACCGCCTTAAAACCGCAAATATTAATAGACAGCACTAACGCCTGTTATAGCCAAGCAGGAAGTGTCCATCGTGGCATGCAACACGCACACACAACCGATCAGTACGAGCATGCTCGCACGCTGATGGCGCAATGGCTACATTGCCAAAGCCCAGATTGTGTGGTGTGGACATCAGGCGCAACGGCGAGCATTAACCTTGTCGCTCATGGGATTGCACCGCAATTATGCCCTAGCGATAACATCATCACAACCCGTGCGGAGCATCATGCCAATTTTGTACCTTGGGTTATGCTTGCACAAAAGTGCGGTGCGGCGTTACGCGTGATTGATTTTGATCACCATTATGCTATTGATCAAACCGCACTTTTAGCCCAACTCGATCACCAAACAAAATTAGTGGCATTAAACCTACAATCCAATATCACAGGCACAATACAAGCGATTTCGCCATTAATTCACTTGATTAGAACACATGCACCCAATGCGTATATTTTACTCGACTGTGCGCAAGCCATTGTGCATCAGCGTCTAGATGTTCAAAAGCTCGATGCGGATTTTTATGTCTTTTCTGCTCACAAACTGTATGGACCAACTGGATTAGGGGTACTGACAGGCAAGCGAGCTGCATTATCACAGCTTCAACCGTTACATTTTGGCGGAAAAATGGTGCAACACGTCAGTGAACGTGCGGTCAGTTTTGCCCCATTACCCTATCGCTTGGAAGCAGGAACACCCAATATTGCCGCTGTGATTGCCTTTGGCGATGTGCTAGCATGGCTGGCAACATGGGACATTGAACGCCTTCAACGTGACACTGTCACACTAGCACAATACTGCTATACCGCACTTTCGCAAATGGCAGGTTGTCGGCTATTTTCCGCCTCACCCGTTGAAAGCCTGTTTTCATTCGCATTTGATGGCATCGCAAGTATTGATTTAGCCTTATTATTACAAGAACATGGCATCGTGCTACGAACAGGACAACACTGCGCACAGCCTTATTTACACGCACTCGGTGAGCAAAGTTTGCTGCGGTTGTCTTTTGCACCTTATAATAATACAGACGATATTGAGCAATTTTTAACCACACTTTCGCTATCGCTTGACCTATTACGAGATTAATATGACCACGATTGATGATGTAATCGCACACTTTACTGCACTGCCTGACTGGCAAGCGCGTTATCGTGCGTTAATTTTACTCGGTAAAACATTACCTATGCCTAATGATGAGCAACAACAAGCCATGACGCTATTAGCAGGCTGTGAAGTTCCTATTTTCTTTCAATTAGAGCCAACAGAAAATGGCATAAAAGTGCGGTTATATAGCCAATCACGCATTATCAATGGGCTATTTGTGATTTTACTTCACCAACTTGATGCACTCGATAATCCGCAAGCGTTAAATATTCACGCGACCCTTGCAAAGTGCGGTATCAGTGAGCATTTAAGTGCAACACGCTTGGCAGGTTTGCGGGAGATTGAACGTCAAATTAAAACGGCATTGCGTGCAAACGTATAGGCTAGGCGAAAAGATGGTTTCCTGCTAGAATATTCTTTTCATTAACATAAGGATAACATGTGCTAGACCAATCCCTTTTTCGTAATGCGATGGCAAATGTGGCATCAGCAGTGAGCATTTTAACCTCTCATGGTAACGCAGGCAGCGCAGGGTTGACGGTGTCGTCAATGGCATCAGTTACCGATACGCCTGCCACAGTTTTAGTCTGCATTAATCAAGGGAGTGATTTGCACGATGTGATTGCCGAAAATGGGCATGTTGCCATTAATTTGCTACAGCCGCAACACGAGCAACTTGCATTGCACTTTGCCTGTATGGCGGACAGTACGATGGCAGAACGGTTAAGCTGGGAAATGTGGACGCAAGGCCGCAATGGCGTACCCATTTTAAAAGATGCTCTCGCCGTGTTACAAGGACGCGTTACCCAGCAACATGCCGTCGGAACGCACAGTGTCTTTTTTATTGAACTTGACCAAATTGATCTGGCTGAAAAAGGCAACGCCTTGATTTATCACAACCGCCAGTTTAAAGCCTTAAACTATTGACAGTAAGTGCGGTCAAACCGCACTTTTATAATTCTCGCCAAAATTCATCATCTAAATGCCGTTGCGCGTGATTTAGCACGCGGGCAAGATCATAAAAGTGCGGTTGAGCTACACGTTCTACCGCAATGCCTTTGGATTGCAATGTATCACAAATGTGCATATAAGCTAGCCGTGAGCGTTCATTTAAAGGCGTTTTAGCACGTTTTCCAAGCCAAAAAATACCTTGCAGCGGCAGGCTTAGAGCAAAAAGTGCGGTAATAATTGCTGCCGCCAATGCCATTTGGCTATGAGGCATTGTTAATCGCTGCCAAACAATCGCTAACACCGCAACCGCTGGCATAATTTTTTCCGCAAAGCGAACTGCACGAATAATACGATTTTCAGGGAAAATCATACCTAGTTTAGGGTGTAATACCCATAAATTGAGATACTCTCGCCCCTGTTGATAGGTTTTCAATAAACTCAT
Organism: Spirabiliibacterium falconis; assembly: GCF_014885015.1. Classification (GTDB taxonomy): domain Bacteria; phylum Pseudomonadota; class Gammaproteobacteria; order Enterobacterales; family Pasteurellaceae; genus Spirabiliibacterium; species Spirabiliibacterium falconis. The sequence goes on from NZ_JABMIJ010000006.1 coordinate 249,646, forward strand.
TTTTGGTCTTATGTTTTAACAAATTGAAAAAAATCAATTTTTCCTGCATTTATCCTGCGTTATAATTTATTTTATGCCGACAAAGGTGTATTCTATTGCAGTTATTTTTATGACGCAATGTCATCTTCATTTAATTAATCAACATAGGTATTGATATGTCTGAAAAACTCATTCTGGTGCTCAACTGTGGCAGCTCATCTCTAAAATTTGCCATTCTTAATCCTGAAAACGGGGACGAAAAATTATCTGGTCTTGCTGAGGCATTCCATTTGCCTGATGCGCGAATTAAATGGAAATTGCATGGTGAAAAAGGCAATGCTGATTTAGGTGCGGGTGCCGCGCATAGCGAGGCGTTGGCATTTATCGTAAACGAAATTTTAGCCAAAGAGCCCGCATTAAAAGACAATATTGTTGCCATTGGGCATCGTATTGTGCATGGTGGTGAGAAATTCACCTCATCTGTATTGGTTAATGATGAAGTGATTGAAGGTATCCGTGATGCCATTCAATTTGCGCCATTACACAACCCTGCGCATTTAATCGGAATTGAAGAGGCATTTAAAGCATTCCCTGAATTAAAAGACAAAAATGTGGTTGTTTTTGATACGGCATTCCATCAAACAATGCCTGAAGAAGCCTACCTTTATGCGCTGCCGTATAAACTCTATAAAGACCATGCCATTCGTCGCTATGGTGCACACGGTACCAGTCATTATTATGTCAGCCGTGAAGCTGCAAAAGAACTCAATATTCCTGTTGATAGCCTCAATGTTATTACCTGTCATCTTGGTAATGGTGGCTCAGTTTCTGCTATTCGCCACGGCGAATGTATTGACACCTCGATGGGCTTAACGCCACTTGAAGGGATTGTCATGGGCACACGTTGTGGTGATATTGACCCTGCTATCGTGTTCTATCTCTACAATAATTTAGGGTATAGCATGGAGCAAATTGAAAAATGCTTAACGAAAGAATCAGGGTTATTAGGCTTAACTGAAATCACTAGTGACTGTCGCTATGCCGAAGACAATTTTGATACGGAAGAACCTGCCCGTCGCGCATTAGAAGTGTATTGCTACCGTTTAGCCAAATACATCGGCGGCTATATGGCCATTATTGGTGAGCGTTTAGATGCTATTATCTTTACTGGTGGTATCGGTGAAAACTCAGCGCATGTTCGTGAATTAACCTTGGGACATTTAAAACTCTTTGGTTATCAATTAGACGAAGAACGCAACTTAGCCGCTCGCTTTGGTAATGCAGGTAAAATCACAACTGATACCTCTCCATTAGCAATTGTAATTCCAACTAATGAAGAATTAGTGATTGCACAAGACACAGCTCGTTTAGCTGCACAATAATGTTTACACTGCCGATTTTGTCGGCAGTTTTTCTTTAAATAAAAGGTTTAGATTATGTCTCGTACTATTATTTTAATTCCTGTAAGTGCTAGCGTTGGATTAACCAGTGTTAGTCTTGGTTTAGTGCATGCGTTACAGCAAAAAGGCGCAAAAACGGCTTTTATGAAGCCAATTTCTCAGCCTAGCAGTGGTGAAGATAAAATTGACCGCACAACGGCAATTCTTCGCTCAAGCACTGCTATAGATACGGGCGAGCCAATTATGCTTAGCCAAGCAGAATCATTGATCGGACAAAACCAAACTGATGTTTTGTTAGAAAAAATCGTGGCACAACATCAACAATTAAGCAATAAAAATGAAATTGTCATTGTTGAAGGATTAATTCCAACCAGTAAAAGTGCCTATGCTGCTGGTATTAACTATGATATTAGTCAGGCTCTTGATGCCGAAATCATTCTCGTTGCTGCGCCAGGAACAGATACACCAAGTCAATTAATCGAACGTTTAGAAGCTGCTGCCAGTGATTTCGGTGGTCGCAGTAATCCGAATATGCTCGGTGTGGTTGTCAACAAATTTAATGCTCCCGTTGATGAAAGTGGACGCACACGCCCAGACTTAAGTGAAATTTTTGAAGCCTTTAAAGAACGTGAAAGTTCTAGCAATGAGATTCGTCATTTATTTACTAAAAGTCCATTAACTTTACTGGCGTGCATTCCCTGGAATGCAGAATTGATCGCAACACGTGCTATCGACATTGCCAAGCATCTTGATGCCCAAATCATTTACGAGGGAGAAATTAAAACACGCCGCATACATGGTATTACATTCTGTGCAAGAAGTTTACCCAATATGCTTGAACATTTCCGTGCTGGGAGCTTATTAGTTACCTCTGCCGATCGCCCTGATGTATTAGTTGCCGCCTCATTGGCAGCAATGAATGGGGTAAAAATTGGTGCATTAGTTTTAACAGGTGGCTATAAAATTGACGCTCAAATCAGTAAGTTATGTCAACAAGCCTTTGAAACTGGTCTACCAGTTATCCGCGTTGAAGGCAACACATGGCAAACATCACTAAACCTACAAAGTTTCAATTTAGAAGTGCCTGCTGATGACGCAGAACGCATTGAAACAATCAAACAGTTCACCAGCGAACAATTCAATTCGCAATTTATTGATGGCTTAATTGGTGGATCATCACGCTTACGTCGCTTATCACCACCTGCATTCCGTTATCAATTAACGGAACTTGCGCGTAATGCAAAAAAACGTATTGTCCTGCCTGAAGGTGATGAACCCCGCACCGTTAAAGCAGCTGTGCTTTGTGCTGAGCGTGGCATTGCAGAATGTGTATTATTAGCAGATCCTGCTGAAGTAGAACGCGTTGCGGAATCCCAAGGCGTACAATTAGGAAAAGGCATTACCATTATTGATCCAAAAATGGTTCGTCATAATTATGTGCCACGTTTAGTTGAACTACGCAAAAACAAAGGCATGACTGAAGTGGTTGCAGAAGAACAACTGCAAGATAACGTCGTGCTAGGCACCATGATGCTCGAAGCAGGTGAAGTTGATGGATTAGTGTCAGGCGCGGTACACACCACAGCCAATACCATTCGTCCGCCACTACAAATCATCAAAACTGCACCGGGCAGCTCTCTTGTATCATCAGTATTCTTTATGCTATTGCCAGATCAAGTGCTTGTTTACGGTGACTGTGCAATTAATCCTGATCCAACTGCTGAACAGCTGTCAGAAATTGCAATTCAATCAGCCGACTCCGCTAAAGCCTTTGGAATCGATCCAAAAGTTGCAATGATCTCCTATTCAACAGGTACATCTGGTCAAGGTTCTGATGTTGAAAAAGTGCGGGAAGCAACACGTTTAGCGAAAGAAAAGCGCCCTGATCTCGTCATCGACGGACCATTGCAATACGACGCTGCCGTGATGGAGGATGTGGCACGCTCTAAAGCACCAAACTCTCCTGTTGCAGGTAAAGCGACTGTCTTTATATTCCCAGATCTCAATACAGGTAACACAACCTATAAGGCGGTTCAACGCTCAGCCGATCTCATCTCTATTGGACCAATGCTACAAGGTATGCGTAAACCCGTTAACGATCTCTCCCGTGGTGCATTGGTAGATGATATTGTCTATACCGTAGCACTCACTGCTATTCAAGCAACACAACAATAAATAAAGTGCGGTCATCCAACCGCACTTTCACCTCTCACGGCAGGTTTTCCTGCCGTTTTTCTTAAGTGATTAACAATTATACGATTTTAAAAATAAATTTCTTGTCCCAAATATTAAAAATCGTTATCATAACCGTACTTTCAAATGCGACCATAGCTCAGTTGGTTAGAGCACCACCTTGACATGGTGGGGGTCGGTGGTTCGAGTCCACTTGGTCGCACCATTATGATGTCTTATCGTTACACGATTCCATTCATTCAATAAGCTATTTTTCAATTGAATTTTTTGATGCTTACATAAAAGAACCGCACTTTAAAATAAAAAGTGCGGTTTTAAGCTCTTAAAATATTTAATTAAGCTGGTGTTTTCGCTAATTTATAAATTTGATAAAAATTCACGGCGGTAACAAAAAGATTGAGTAGCATTACTGGAACAGATCCAATGAGTGCGCCATAGATAATGTACAGCACTGCGCCAATTGAGTTGACCACTCGCAATGCCATCATTTTGCTTAATAAAAACGAACCTGCTACAAAGGCAGTAGCAATATAACCTAAAATTTCAATTAAATTAATATCCATTGTTATTATTATCCCTATAAAAATAAAGAGTTAGGTTAACAAAAACTTTTTATTGAATAAAGATAAAACTGCTTTTTTTGTCAGCAATCAGCATTTTTGAAGTAATAAAACTCGTGTATAATCTTCTACTTTAATCAGTTATTAGGATTTTTATGTCATTTAGTACATTACTTTTGGGACATATTACGTTTGCATTTTTCGCTCTTGCTTTACTGCTCATTCGAGGAATAATGCAGTTAAGAGGATTAAATTGGCGTAGTATAATCGTGCTACGCATTATGCCACATATTATTGATACACTTTTGCTCCTTTCTGGGATTATGATGATCGTTTTAGGTTATCCAATGATGCCTTGGCTATGGTGTAAAATAGCACTACTTCTTGGCTATATTATGTTTAGTATTCAAACATTTAAACGTAATATGCCTAAAAATTCTTGCTTCTTGCCCGCTTTATTCTGTTTACTTGCTGTGATGGGGATTGCCTATTTTCATTGATATAAAAAAGGAAGCATTTCGCTTCCTTTTTCTCACTTAACCACCTGCAAGTTTTACTTTATAGCCTTTTTGTTCCAATAGCTGTTTGAGTAATTCTCTGTTATCGCCTTGGATTTCAATGGTATAGTCTTTCACCGCACCACCACAACCGCACTTTTTCTTTAATTCAGTTGCTAATATACTAAGTGCTTTTTTATCTAACGCTAAACCTGTGATGATACTAACGCCCTTACCTTTTCGACCGCTGACTTGGCGTTGAATCCGAACTATGCCATCGCCTTTTGGTATACATTCTTCGACAGGTGCTTTAATTCGTCCAAGTTCAGTGGAATAAACTAATGAGTTAGCCATTGCGTACTTGATTAACCTCTGCATTAATTTGCGATAAGACCGCCACAGGATCGGATGACTGTGTAATTGGTCGCCCAACAACCAAATAATCTGAACCTTCACGGATTGCCTCTGATGGCGTCATGACACGACGCTGATCACCAAAATCTGCACCTGCGGGACGAATTCCTGGTGTCACCAATGTAAAATCCTGGCCGCAATTGGCTCGCAAAATTTCAACTTCTTGTGGCGAACAAACCACACCATCGAGCCCTGCACGCTGTGTTAGTCGAGCAAGACGAATAACTTGCTCCATTGGCGAGGCATTTAAGCCGATTTGTAATAAATCTACATCTTCCATACTTGTTAATACGGTAACTGCAATCAGCTTTGGTGCATCTTTGCCATAAGGCTCAAGAATTTTCTTTGCTGTTTCCATCATTCTTAGGCCACCACTGGCATGCAAATCCACCATCCATACCCCCAGATCAGCAGCAGAACGTACTGCTCGTGCAACAGTATTCGGAATATCATGAAATTTTAAATCTAAAAACACATCAAAACCACGCGAATGGAGCTGTTTGACAAATTGAGTTCCCAATGTGGTAAACATTTCTTTGCCAACCTTTAAACGACAAAGTTCTGGGTTGATTTGGTCAACCAATGCCAAAGCCTCTTTTTCTGTTTCATAATCAAGTGCAACAATCACTTTGCTTTCCATTCCGATCCCCTTATTGAATGTTTTTTTGATAAATTCCATCTGTTGGTTTAATACTTTCCCATTGATTACATGACGGGCAATTCCATAATAAACGATGACTATGATAGCCACAATTCGTACAGTGATATTGATAATTTTTTTCTATTTTATCACTCACAATTTGCTGCAAACGCGAAAGGCTTGATTTTGCGTTATCATTATCCATTGAATTTAAATCATATTGCAACAAACGTTGAAAAATATCCATACTTGGAATATGTGAAAGCTGTTCATAAAGATGGGTTTGTGCAATATGTTCACCGCTCTTTTTCTCAATAATGTCTGCTAATGCAAGCTCAATTTGCCCACTTTTCACGCTTTGGCGTGCTTTAATTAAAAATAATTCAAAATTATCTAATTGACTTAACTGACTATAACACCAATGTAAATGAACCAGCGCTTCACTAATAAAAACAGGATTTTGCACTAAAATTTGCTCGAAATAGCTAATTGCTTGCGTGAAATCGTGTTCCCGCATGGCGATAAAACCAAGTTCAAGACTCGCTCTCGCACAGCTTGGAGAAACAGAAAGTGCTTTTTGTAAAAGTGCGGTTTTCTCTTTATCATCTGGTTGTTGAGCGGCAATATATTCGCAATAATAATGTGCTAACTCAACATTATTCGGCTTTGGAAACGCTTTTTGACGCTTTTCTGTTACGTCAATTGCTTTTTTCCACTCTTTCATTTTTTGATAAATTTTTGCTAATTCTTTTAACGCATTTTCAGCATATTCTGGCTCATCAATTAAGCTAATATATAAATTCTCAGCACGATCAAAAAAACCAACACGAACATAATCGAAAGCAAGCTGCTGTTTTACTAATAATTTTTGCTCATCAATTAAATTGACATCATCTAATAAATTTTGATGAATACGAATAGCACGATCGACTTCACCACGCGTGCGAAATAAATTACCAAGCGTTAATGAGGCTTCAAATTGGGAGGCACTATCAATTTCATTTTCTGCTTCTTGCTTTTGTAGCATATCTAAGAAAAGCCCCACCGCTTTATCTTGCTGATTAGATAAAAGCAAGTTGACCCCCGTCACATAGTCCTGCGACAGTTTATTGCGGACATCATCTTGCCCTTTTCTTGCACTGCGATACCCCATATACCAACCATAAAGTGCGGCTATGGGTAATAATAGAAAAAGTAATTCCAGCATTTAATTACTGTAGTTTACGATTCATACTTAACTCGGTGATCTGCTGTGCTTGGCGTTTTACCTGACGATTTAAGCCCATATTTTTCATTTTTAAACGTAATACAAAATAAGCACTAATCAACCAACCTAGCAGTAATCCTAAACCAAATAAAATGGCCACAAGAGATGAGAGTTGTAGCTCTGATTTTGCCACAATATAATTAAATGTGATGATCTGATCATTATCTGCACCAATAGTTACTGCTACAATAACAATGGCTAAAATAATCACAAATCCAAGGAAAAATTTAATCATTTTACGCTCCAAACAATAAAAACACACATTCTATTATGCCAAAATTTCCGTATGCCTTGTAGCTAAAAAATAAAAAACGGTGCTTTAACACCGTTTTTTTATTTATTTTGTTGGATTTACACGCTCTCTAAGTTCTTTGCCTGCTTTAAAATGTGGTACATATTTCGCATCTAAATCCACTTTTTCTCCTGTCTTAGGGTTTCGTCCAAGGCGTGGTTGGCGATAATGCAATGAAAAGCTACCAAAGCCACGAATTTCAATGCGATTACCTTGTTCTAATGTCTGCGACATTAATTCAAGAACTGCTTTCACACCATTTTCTACACTCTTAACAGGAACGGTTTGATTTTGTTCAATCAAACATTCTATAAGTTCAGATTTTGTCATAACGATGTCCTCATTAAAAGCAGGTAAAACTTAATTTACCTGCGTGTTATACACGTTTAATTATTCGCTTTTAGCAGCTTTAAACGCTTCCGCCATTGCATTTGGAATAGCTTCTTCTTGCTTGTTCACATTTGCAATTGCTGCGCTATCTTCTGCTTCATCTTTTGCACGAACAGATAAATGAACTAAACGTGCTTTACGATCAACGCCTGTGTATTTTGCTTCAATCTCATCACCAACATTAACAATACTGGTTGCATCTTCAACGCGTTCACGAGAAAGATCTGCTACACGAACGTAGCCTTCAGCACCGCCATCTAATTCAACTTTAACACCTTTCGCATCAACTTCAACGGCTTTACCTTTTACGATAGCACCTTTCTTATTAGCTGCGATAAAATTGTTAAATGGATCATCTTCTAATTGCTTAATGCCTAAAGAAATGCGTTCTTTAACGGCATCAACTTGCAATACGACAGCTGCAACTTCATCACCTTTCTTATAATTACGAACAGCTTCTTCGCCTGGTACATTCCAAGAAATATCAGATAGATGAACAAGACCATCAATGCCGCCTTCCAATCCAATGAAAATACCAAAATCAGTAATCGATTTAATTTTACCTTCAACACGATCACCTTTTTTGTGCGTTTCATCAAATTGTTGCCATGGATTTGGTTTACATTGTTTTAAACCTAAAGAAATACGACGACGTTCTTCATCGATTTCTAATACCATAACTTCAACTTCATCACCGACATTAACAACTTTAGATGGGTGGATATTTTTATTAGTCCAATCCATTTCAGATACGTGAACTAGACCTTCAACACCATCTAAGATCTCAACGAAACAGCCGTAATCTGTTAAGTTAGTAACTTTACCTGTTAATTTGCTATTAACTGGATGATTTTCAGCAATCGCAACCCAAGGATCTTGACCTAATTGTTTTAAACCTAATGACACGCGAGTACGATCACGATCAAATTTTAATACTTTAACGGTGATTTCATCACCTACATTAACAATTTCACTTGGATGTTTAACACGTTTCCACGCCATATCAGTGATGTGTAATAAACCATCAACACCGCCAAGATCAACGAATGCACCATAGTCAGTTAAATTTTTAACCACACCTGTAACGGTTGCATCTTCAGCGAGGTTTTCAAGTAATTGTTCACGTTCTTGGCTATTTTCTGTTTCAATCACAGCACGACGTGAAACAACAACGTTGTTACGTTTTTGATCAAGTTTAATTACTTTAAACTCTAATTCTTTGCCTTCTAAATGTAAGGTATCGCGAACTGGGCGAGTATCTACTAAAGAACCCGGTAAGAACGCACGAACGCCATTTAGCTCAACAGTGAAGCCACCTTTAACTTTACCATTGATGATACCAGTTACAGTCGCCTGTTCTTCATAGGCTTTTTCTAATTCAATCCAAGACTCGTGGCGAACAGCTTTCTCACGCGACAGTTTAGTTTCACCGAAGCCATCTTCAACCGCATCAAGGGCAACTTTCACTTCATCGCCCACTTGGACTGCAAGTTCGCCTTGTGCATTTAAAAATTCTTCTACTGGAATAGCGGATTCAGATTTTAAACCTGCGTCAACCAATACAAATCCTTTTTGGATTGCAACAACAGTACCGTTAACGATAGAACCTTGACGAGTTTCAAGTTCTTTTAGGGATTCTTCAAATAATTGAGCAAAAGATTCAGTCATATTTAATCTTCAAAATAAATTAATAACGTCCACTTGAAATCCTTTCAAATGGGGCTGTAAATATCGGTTCAATCATCCATGATTAAACCCTAGTCACATCACACCTTCAAATTTAGGTTATGATCAATATATTGTAACGCTTTTTCAAGTACTTGACCAACACTTAATTCACTTGTATCTAAAAAATAGGCATCTTGTGCTGGTTTTAATGGTGCAACAGCACGATTTCTATCACGATCATCACGCGCCTTAATATCCGCTAAAATCGCGTCAAAATCTGCCATCACCCCCTTTCCCAGCAGCTGATTATAACGCCGCTGAGCACGAACCTCACTACTCGCATCTAAGAAAATTTTAATCTGCGCCGTTGGGAAAACCACCGTCCCCATGTCACGCCCATCGGCGATCAACCCGCGTGGCGTGCTAAAATCACGTTGGCGTTGCAACAATGCAGACCGCACTTTAGGCAACGCTGCTACTTTTGACGCATTAATGCCTGCCTGTTCAGTACGAATTGCTACACTCACATCTTCACCATCGAGCAAAACCTGAACCGCACTTTCATGCGGAATAAACTGTAAATTAAGTGTCGAACCAAGCGCACTTAACGCATTCTCATCCTCAAGTGCAATTCTCTTTTTCACAGCTGCTACGCCTAATACACGATAAATTGCGCCAGAATCCAGCAAATCAAAATCAAAATGCTGCGCCAAACGCTGGCACAACGTCCCCTTGCCCACTCCACTTGGACCGTCAATCGCAATGACTATATTTTCCATTTTTATTCCTTTTCTAATATCGCACGTTGAATTTTTAAAACCAGTTCGAATGCCACGGGCAAATGTGTAAAACCCTCTCGATCAAGGAAATGACCGCCTGAATTGAAGAGATAAAAATCTGCGCCCAATTTTTCAGCTAAATGTTCACTATACTGCCATGGAACAATAGTGTCATCACGGGCAGACACGACTGCTTTATACAAAATTTGCTGTTTTAAAAAATCAAAATTAAGGGCTTTAACACAAAATTCATCTAATTCACTTAACCCTGTCACAGATTGGCAAAAGCCAGAGACAAAAACAACGCCTACAACTGACGTGACATTTTTATTGGCTTGTAAATACTGCAAAAGAGAAATACATCCCAAACTGTGCCCCACTAAAATTGTGTCATGATCAAGTATGATTTCCTGCTCAAGCGTACGTAGCCACTGCTCAAAGTGCGGTGCGTGGCTATTAGGCATCTCCAATGAATACGCTCTAATATTATGTTTTTCACACTGTGACACCAGCCATGGAAACCAATGTGCGTTTTTATTAGCCGTATAGCCATGAACAATATAGAGCTTCACACTTTCCCCCGCACAACCCAACAATTATGAATCTGTTTATTGCGTTCAAAATCCAGTGGTAGGGTTTTGGCGGTGATGTCAACCGCACTTAGTCCCAACTGTGCTAAACCATCATGATCCATTTTAAAGCCACGCTTGTTGTTGGAAAAAATAATCGTACCGCCCTCTTCGAGGCAATTTTTTAACATTGTGAATAAGTGAATATGATCCCGCTGCACATCCCAGCTGTCTTGCATGCGCTTGGAGTTTGAAAAGGTCGGCGGGTCAACAAAAATCAAGTCATACCGCACTTTGCATTGTGCCAGCCACTGCAGGCAGTCAGCTTGGATGATTTGGTGGCAACGGCTTTCTTCAAAACCGTTTAAGTTCAAGTTCTGCTCTGCCCAATTAAGATAAGTGTTCGACATATCCACCGTGGTAGTACTTTTTGCGCCGCCAAGTGCAGCGTGAACTGTCGCCGATCCTGTATAGGCAAACAAATTCAAAAACGATTTTCCTTTTGCCATCTCGCCGACCATTTTACGCGTCTGTCGGTGATCTAAGAACAAGCCTGTATCCAAATAATCGGTGAGATTAACCCACAATTTTGCGCCATACTCATGCACATAAAAATATTCACCTTTTTCCGCCATTTTTTCGTATTGATTTTTGCCCTTTTGCTTTTGGCGGACTTTAAGCACCAATTTATTCGTGTCAACACCCGTGACATTCAGTGTGGCGGTGACTGCATCTAGCAAACGTTGGCGTGCTTTGGCTGGGTCAATATTTTTCGGTGCGGCGTATTCTTGCACCACGATATGATCGCCATAGCGATCCACCGCGAGGTTATATTCAGGCAAATCCGCATCATATAAGCGATAGGCATCAAGCCCTTGCTGCGTCGCCCATTTTTCCACTTTTTTACAATTTTTCTGCAAGCGATTGGCAAAATCTGGTGCAACATTAACCGCACTTTGTGTTTTTTCATCGGCTAGTGTTATGCCTGATTTTTCAGCAATGCGATAATTTTTTTGCACACAATCCAACGGACCATTTTTTGCCTTAAATTGGCGATAGGCACGCATGCGTACGCAGTCCAATAATTGCGCCTCACCGCTAAAAAGTGATACATTCCAACCTGCGAATTCAGCTTTCAACCGTTGCCCTAATACGGAATACAGTGCAATAAGGGCGGGGGTTGCCCCCAATCGCTCTCCATAAGGTGGGTTACACACCACCGTACCGCACTTTTGTGGGCTTGGATTGTGCAATGCTGCCACGTCACCAAATTGAAAATGAATTAAATTGCCTACACCTGCCGCAATGGCGTTATTCTGTGCTTTGTTTAATACGCGGCGATCAATGTCAACGCCGTAAAAGTGCGGTTCAATATCATGCTTAACCGCACTTTGCAGTTGTTCTCGCACAGTTTGGAATAGGGTAGGATTATGCCCTTTCCAATGGTCAAATCCCCAATGCAAACGGCTGAGATTAGGTGCAATGTTTGCTTCCATCATCGCTGCTTCAATTAATAATGTGCCCGAACCACACATAGGATCGACTAAAGGCGTGCCGCTCACCCACCCCGAACGTATGATAATTGCAGCGGCAAGCGTTTCCCGTAACGGGGCTTTACCGCTTTCTTGCCGATAGCCTCGCAAATGTAGGGCTTCTCCGCTGAGATCCAGTGAGATAATCACCTTATCACGATTAAGGTAGGCATGTAAGCGAATGTCAGGGTAATCTTTATCAACATTCGGACGTGCCTGCCCTTGACGCTCAAAATAATCAACAATCCCATCTTTCACACGCATCGCACCAAATTGACTATGGCGAATCGCATGATTTGTGCCGTTGAAGTCAACTAAAAAAGTACAACGACTATCAAATTGGCTTGCCCAATCAAACTGGCTCACTAACGCATATAAATCCAAATCACTATATACATTACCTGAAATGAGAGGTAATAAAATACGCGAACTTAGGCGTGAACCAAGCAAAGTGCGGTACAATGTGCTCTCATCAGCGGTAAATTGCACGCCACCTTGCACAATACGCAATGCTGTGGCGCCAAGCTCTGTGAGTTCAACTTTTAACAATTCTTCAAAACCACGAGCGGTGGTGGCAAATAGTGTATTCATAACAGCCTTTAAGGTAATACTAGTCTGCTAATTATATCAGATCAGTGTATGAAAAAGCATATCTAAATAAAAAAGCGCAGCAAAGGCTACGCTTAATCATCAAAGTGCGGTTGTTAATTCAAGGCTTTGCCTTTTAGCTCAGGAATTAAGAATACGGTTGCAAGCAAATCAATAAGATAAATAGCCGCCAGCAGGGCGATGGCCACTTGGAATGAATACGCTGATACAATTGCACCTACGACGATAGGTCCAAATCCACCGACAGCTCGCCCTAGGTTGAACAAGACATTTTGTGCTGTCGCCCGTGCTGATGTTGGGTAGGCTTCTGACATGAGCGCGCCGTAACCTCCCAGCATACCATTAACAAAAATCCCCATAATCACACCCGCAATTAGCATTGATTCAGGGGTGGTTAATTGAGAATAAACGATTACGGCGATGGCCGCACCGATTTGAAATAAAATGAAACTTGGCTTGCGCCCAATGCGATCTGCAAGTTGCCCGAATACCCAGATGCCTAACATCATTCCCAGCACACTCATTGCAGTCCATACGCCTGATTTTGCCAATGTGAAGCCCAGTTGTTTAGATAAGAAACTTGGCATCCAAATCATAATGCCATAATAACCAAAATTTTGCACCGAACATAAAATCCAAATGCCGATACTCACTTTGGTGGTTTCACGGTCTTTCACTAATAGGCGGAAAGATTCCCATTTTGATTGACGAGGCTGTTTTTGGTTTTCTTTAAATACCTCAGGCTCATGCAATTTCGCTCGTAAATACCACGCCACAAACGCAGGAATAATGCCAACTAAAAACATTCCTCGCCAGCCAATGATAGGTAATAATAATGGTGTGAGTAATGCCGCACCCAATACACCAAGTTGCCACCCTAGGGCAACATAACTTGATGCCCTTGCACGGTGACGAGCAGGCCATGCTTCTGCCGCTAAAGCCATACCAATGCCGAATTCACCACCAAGACCAATTCCTGCGATAGTTCGGTAGATCAGTAAATCCCAGTAACCTTGTGCAAACGCACACAATCCAGTAAAGACAGCAAATAAAATGATCGTCCACGTTAAAACCCTCACTCGTCCAAACCGATCACTTAATGCACCAAAAATAATGCCGCCCGCGACCGCACCGACTAATGTCCACGTTACAAGTGAACCCAGTTGTGCTTTTGTTAAAGCTAAGTCAGCACCAATAGCTGAGAGCATAAAGCCTAAAATTAATAAATCAAAGCCGTCCATTGCATAGCCTACGGCAGATCCCACGACCGCTTTGATACCATAACGATCTATTTTTTGCATTTGCTGTTTTCTCCTGTTGTATTTCACTTTCTCTCAATCAAAAAAAATCCCTTTTAAAAATAAAAGGGATTTAAAAAATTAATGACCACCAATAACATCAATGCCATTCATATAAGGTCGTAACACCTTTGGAATAACAATAGAACCATCAGCTTGCTGATAATTCTCTATGACTGCAACTAATGTGCGTCCAACCGCTAATCCTGAGCCATTTAACGTATGCACTAGCCGTGGTTTCTTCTCACCCTTAGCACGGCAACGTGCTTGCATACGACGAGCTTGAAAATCCCACATATTAGAACAAGATGAGATTTCACGATAAGTATTTTGTGCTGGTAACCAAACCTCTAGATCATAGGTTTTGCATGATCCAAAGCCCATATCGCCTGTGCAAAGTAATACCTTACGGTATGGCAATTCTAATAGTTGTAAGATTTTTTCTGCATGCCCTGTCAATTCTTCCAACGCTTGCATTGATTGCTCTGGTGCTACAATTTGTACCATTTCCACTTTATCAAATTGGTGCATACGAATAAGTCCACGCGTATCTCTACCATAAGAACCTGCTTCAGAGCGGAAACACGGCGTATGCGCTGTCATTTTAATAGGCAAATTTTCTTCTTCTAAAATAGTTCCGCGCACAATATTGGTTACGGGCACCTCTGCGGTAGGAATCAAAGCATAAGGTTGCTCACCTTCTAACGGTTTGGTATGAAAGAGATCTTCACCAAATTTTGGCAACTGTCCCGTACCATAAAGGGTTTCATGATTGACCAAATAAGGCACATACGTTTCTTGATAGCCGTGCTGTTCTGTATGCAAATCCAGCATAAACTGTGTTAATGCTCGATGAAGTCTCGCAATGTGTCCTTGCATCACCACAAAACGGGCACCTGCTAATTTCGCGCCTGTTGCAAAATCTAATCCTTGTGCCATTTCGCCCAATGTAACGTGATCACGTACTTCAAAATCAAATTGTTTTGGCTCGCCCCAGCGTAACACTTCTTTATTATCATTTTCGTCTGCACCAAGCGGCACATCATCATCTGGAATATTCGGGATACTTAAGGCAATATCTTGTAGCTCGGTTTGAACATGTTCAAGTGCTTGCTTAGCCTCATTGAGTTCACTACCCATTTTATCCACCTCAGCCAGAAGTGGTGCAATGTCCTCACCGCGCGCCTTCGCAGCCCCGATAGATTTTGATCGCGCATTGCGCTCTGCCTGTAACGTTTCTGTTTTAACTTGTAATGCTTTGCGTTGTTCTTCAAGTTGAGCGAAATGATTTACGTCTAAATTATAGTTACGACGAATTTTTAGTTTTTCAGCAATCTCTGCTAAATTGCTTCTCAGTAAATTTGGATCGATCATAAACTAGCCTTTTATGAAAGTGTTTTAATGTGTTTTACACAAAATTGGCGTATTTTAACGCGATTTTTGTGATCACGCTAGCAAAAAAACCGCACTTTATCCTTTTTATTTTCACGTATAAAAAAAGCACCTTAACGGTGCTTTTATCAAAGTGCGGTCAACTATGCTTTTGGCTGATCATCATCAGCTTTTTGTCGCTCTTCTTCCTTCACTTCGTCAAACGATTTCGGCTCGTCATCCGATGGTTCAGGCGCATTGCCTTTTACCTCTTCCCACCCTATTGGCGGGCTGACCTCTTCTCGTGCCATTAACTGTTTGATTTGCTCAAGCTCAATAGTCTCATATTTGATCAACGCATCTTTCATTGCATGTAATATATCCATATTATCTTGCAACAATTGACGAGAACGCTGGTAGTTTCGACTCACAATCGCACGCACTTCTTCATCAATAAGGTGTGCGGTTTCATCAGACATATGTTTCGCTTTTGCCATTGAACGACCAAGGAATACCTCACCTTCGTCCTCAGCATAAAGCACAGGACCGAGTTTGTCAGAAAAGCCCCACTCTGTCACCATTTTGCGTGCAATATTAGTCGCAACTTGAATGTCATTTGAAGCCCCTGTTGAGATATTTTCTTCACCATAAATCAGTTCTTCAGCAATACGTCCAGCATAAAGCGTAGAAAGTTTACTCTCTAATTGTTTCTGACTAATGCTGATTTGATCGCCTTCTGGTAAGAAGAACGTTACCCCCAGTGCTCGCCCGCGTGGAATAATAGTCACTTTATGTACGGGATCGTGCTCAGGCACAAGGTAACCTACAATTGCATGTCCTGCTTCATGATACGCTGTCGATTCTTTTTGCTTATCGGTCATCATCATGGTGCGACGCTCAGGTCCCATATTAATTTTATCTTTCGCCTTTTCAAACTCTAACATCGTCACGATGCGTTTGTTTGTACGAGCAGCAAAAAGCGCAGCTTCATTCACTAAATTTGCCAAGTCCGCCCCTGAATAGCCCGGTGTACCACGAGCAATCACCATTGGATTGACATCCTCTGCAACAGGCACTTTACGCATATGCACTTTTAAAATTTGCTCACGTCCACGCACATCAGGCAATCCAACAGTTACTTGGCGATCGAAACGCCCTGGTCGAGTCAGTGCAGGATCGAGCACATCTGGGCGGTTAGTCGCTGCAATCACAATCACGCCTGAATTGCCTTCGAAACCATCCATTTCAACTAGCATTTGATTTAGCGTTTGTTCACGTTCATCGTGTCCGCCCCCTAATCCTGCACCACGTTGACGGCCCACTGCATCAATTTCGTCAATAAAAATCAAACACGGTGCATTTTTCTTTGCTTGTTCAAACATGTCACGCACACGTGATGCTCCAACCCCCACAAACATTTCGACAAAGTCAGAACCCGAAATAGTGAAAAATGGTACTTTTGCTTCACCTGCAATGGCTTTTGCTAATAATGTTTTACCCGTTCCTGGTGGTCCAACCATTAAAATGCCTTTAGGAATTTTACCGCCAAGTTTTTGAAACTTACTTGGATCACGCAAGAAATCAACAACTTCAGCCACTTCTTCTTTGGCTTCTTCACAGCCTGCCACATCGGTAAACCGCACTTTGTTTTGATCTTCACTCATCATCTTGGCACGGCTTTTTCCAAAGCTCATCGCTTTACCGCCACCGCCTTGCATCTGACGCATAAAGAAGACCCATACTCCAATAAGAAGTAACATTGGGAACCATGAAATCAAAATTTGGGATAATAGTCCTCGTTTTTCAGGCGGTGTGCCAAGCACTTTGATGTCTTTTTTGATCAAATCATCAAGCAATTTATCATCATATAACGGCATAACGGTTTGATATTTATCACCATTGGTTTTGGTTACCGTAATTTCGTTTTGATCAAAGCGTGTCTCACGCACTTGATTTTTACCCACATCAGAAATAAAAGTCGTATAATCTACACCACTTTTTGCGTCTGAATCGGAATTAAAACTTTGAAAAACAGACATCAAAATAACACCGATAACTGTCCACAAAATTAAATTTTTTATCATATCGTTCTTCAAATTACGACCTCTTCTGATTTCCCATAGTGATAAAATAAGGCAATAGATTACTACAATTTATAACCTGTTGCCACAATATAAACTTCCCTTGAGCGATCTCGCGATGCTTCAGGTTTTCGAACTTTGACTGTTGTAAAAAGGCGACGAATTTCGCGTAAATACTCATCAAACCCTTCACCTTGAAACACTTTAACCACAAAACTACCATTTTTCGCCAAGACTTGACGACACATATCCAATGCCAGTTCAACCAAATACATCGCACGTGGAATATCGACCGATGGCATGCCAGAAAAATTCGGGGCCATATCCGACATTACCACATCCACTTTTTGTTCGCCAACGCGATCTAAAAGTGCGGTCAGCACACTCTCTTCACGAAAATCACCTTGCAAAAAATCAACACCTGCGATCGGGTCCATATCCAAAATATCACACGCAATCACTCGCCCGCGCCCGCCAATTTGCTGTACCACAAATTGTGACCATCCCCCTGGAGCCGCACCAAGATCGACTACTGTCATCCCTTGTTTAAATAATTTATCCTTACTTTGCAGCTCATCGAGTTTAAAATAAGCTCGTGAACGCAATTTTTGTTTGTGTGCTTTTTGCACAAACTGATCTTTAAAATGTTCATTTAGCCAGCGATTAGAACTTGCTGAGCGTTTTTTCTTTCCCATTTTTTCTCTCTGAACATCAAATGATGGTTTAAATGTTAATATGGTGCTAAAATTTTTATATTCAAGCAGATTTTTATAATTTTCCGTTTAACTGGAAACCTAAGGATAACTATGACACTTTCTACAAAACAAAAACAATTCTTAAAAGGACTTGCACATAATCTCAAACCGGTGGTTATGCTCGGTGCAAATGGCCTAACTGAAGGCGTTGTTGCTGAGATTGATAACGCGCTTGACCACCACGAACTGATTAAAGTGAAAATTGCAGGTGCAGAACGTGAAACCAAACAATTAATCATTGATGCCATTGTTCGTGAAACCCGTGCTGAGCCCGTGCAATTAATTGGTCATGTTTTGGTACTCTATCGCCCAAGTGAAGCACAGTTAATTCGCTTACCAAAATAAAGAAAATGCCTTTCATTAGAAAGGCATTTTTAACCGCACTTTAGGTTTTGTAAATGACCTCAATAATATCAAACTCAACTTGCCCACCTGGCGTGGTAATAACAACATTATCGTCAACTTCCTTGCCGATAAGCCCACGTGCAATCGGCGAATTCACAGAAATTAACCCTTGTTTGATGTCAGCTTCGTCATCACCAACAATTTTATACGTGACTTCTTCATCATTATCAACATTGACCAGTACCACCGTTGCACCAAAAATCACTTTTCCATTATTCTTAATTTTGCTCACATCAATGATTTGACAATTTGCCAGTTTACTTTCAATATCTTGAATGCGTCCTTCACAAAATGCCTGCTGCTCACGAGCAGCATGATATTCGGCATTTTCCTTTAAATCCCCGTGCTCACGCGCTTCTGCAATTGCTTTGATAATTTCAGGGCGACGAACGGTTTTTAATTGCTCCAATTCTTGTTTTAGTTGTTCTGCACCACGGGCTGTCATTGGAATTTGCTGCATAATAACTTCCTTGCGTTAAGACAAAAAAAACCTACAGCAATAATAATGTTGCCGTAAGGAATTGATGTTTTGTAAAAGAATTTGAAAGTATTCAAATTCGCTTTTAAATAACTCTATAACACTCTATATTATGGGGTTTGGAATCAAATTGCAATGAATTCACCATGATTAAATTATCCACATTCATCTGTTCGCTATTTTCTATGGGTGTTGCCGTAGCACAAATCTCACCACAGGAGTTTGTTTCATCATTACCGCAGGGGGCGTCAGTAGCACTCATTGCTGAAAATCTTAATCAGCATCAACGCATCGCTCAGCTCAATGATGACCAATTAATGCTGCCCGCTAGCACACAAAAAATCTTTACGGCATTAGCCGCAAAACTGATTTTAGGTGATAATTTTACGTTTAAAACCGCACTTTTAACCACGGGGAAAATACAAGATGGCATTTTACAAGGCGATGTGATAGTTAAATTCTCAGGCGATCCGACCCTAACCAGTGGGCAGCTTTACCAACTACTGGCGCAACTAAAACAACGAGGTGTGAAGCGTATTGCAGGCAATGTATGGCTCGATTCGACTATTTTTGCTAGTCACGATCGGGGATTAGGCTGGATTTGGAATGATTTAACAATGTGCTTTAATGCACCACCGTCAGCAGCCAGTGTGGACGGTAACTGTTTCTCTGTTAATCTTGATGCTTCGAGCAATGCAGGCGAGCTTGTTAATGTCACGATTCCTGCTCAATTTCCAGTGCAAGTTTTTAGCCAAGTACAAATTGTAGAGCCAAAAGCGGCTGGATTTTGCAATTTTGATGTCAGTGTCAGCGATAACAATCGCTATACCTTGAAAGGCTGCATTGCTCGTAATGCTAAGCCGTTTGGGCTGAGTTTTGCCGTACAAGATCCAGATAGTTATGCTGGAAGCTATATCGACAGCCAATTAAAACGCCTTGGCGTGCAACATAGCGGCGTTAACGTGAGTTTAGTTCCACGCCAAGGAAATGAAATTGCCGTTGTCGAATCCAAGCCACTTCCTGTGTTGCTTAAACGAATGATGAAACGTTCAGACAACCAAATCGCTGATAGCCTTTTCCGTCGTATTGGTTACGCTCACTACCAACGCCCTGTATCATTTCAACAAAGTGCGGTTGCGCTCAAAACGATTCTGAGCAAACAAGCAAATATTCGATTTGGGAACGATCAAATTGCCGACGGCTCAGGGCTTTCACGCCATAATTTAGTTAGCCCCAATACGCTTTTGCAAGCACTTGAATACATCAATGCCCATGATGAAACGCTGGATTTACTCTCCACTTTTCCTATTGCGGGTGTTGATGGCACAATAAGTGGACGCGGCTCAATGATCGCACCACCGATTCAACATAATCTCATCGCCAAAACTGGCTCACTGAAAGGCGTATATAATCTTGCAGGTTTCATCACAAATGCTCGCGGTGAAAAAATCGCATTCGTGCAATTTGTCAGCAACTATGTGACAGGTGATCTAGAACAAAAAACGAAACGCCGTCCTTTAGTGCAGTTTGAAAAACAATTTTATACCGCACTTTTTGAAGAATAATCAACCGCACTTTAGAATAAAAAAATCCCCTTTTTATTCAGGGGATTTCGTTTTAGTGGCTGTCATTCAATGTATTTTCCAATTTTGCTAGCTCTTTTTCGGGAAATCGAATATCAAGCTGATTATATGGAATTTCAATGCCTGCTCGGTCAAACTCTAATTTTACCCGCTCTGTTAAGGCGAATTGTACCGCAAAAAAATCGGCTGTTTTCACCCATGGACGCACAAACAGTTGCACACTGCTTGACTCCAATGCGCCAACTGCAATCAGTGGCTCTGGATGACGTAACACACGCGGCTCTTCTTCTAAGCATAGTGCAATAACCTCTTTTGCTTTACGAATATCCGCTTCATAGGCAATATCAAAAATGAAATCGATGCGACGTGTTTCGTTAATGGAGTAATTAGTAATGCTATCGCCAAATACTTTACCATTAGGTACCAGTACGGTTTTATTGTCCGCTGTGCGTAATTCCAAAACCAATAGCCCGATTTGCTCTACACTGCCTGCCACACCGCCAGCCTCAATATAATCCCCTTTACGAAATGGCTTGAAAATCAAAATCATCACACCCGCTGCAAAATTTTGTAACGAATTTTGTAATGATAACCCTATCGCTAATCCAGCAGCCCCAATCAACGCCACTAACGAAGTCGTATTAATGCCAATTTGAGAAAGTGCCGCAATCACAACCATTAGCAACAGTGCAAAATAACTAATTGAGCGTACGAAACTTTGCAACATTTCATCGCCACTGGAACGTGCCACTGCTTTGCCTAAAATAGTGCTGAATAAACGCGCAAGCCGTTTTCCAACCCAATAAATAACAATAGCGAGAATGATTTTTGAGCCATAAGGAATAAGCCAATCATAAATCACCGTGTGTAAATCTAATCCTTGCACGCTACTAATAATCTCTTTTGCGTTTTCAGTAATATCAATATTCGGTGCAGTTTGCACCGCACTTTCATTTTCTGCTGCCATAATACTCTCCAAAAATAAATGAGATGGGCATTCTAGCACGGCTTACCGCACTTTTTAAACATTCCCGACCAAATTAATCAGGAATAGATTGCGCATATGCTCAAATTTCTATACACTTTATTCATTCATATTAAATACATCTTTTAAGGACATGTTATGACTCCCAACCAATTAGTTTGTTATAAAAAAATGCCGGTATGGACCGCCAAAACGTTACCTGATATGTTCCAAAAAATGCACAATACCAAAGTGGGGACATGGGCAAAATTGACGATTTTACAAGGAAAATTGAAGTTCTATGCCCTTGATGAGCAAGGTAATATTCAAGCGGAATATATTTTTGACCAAGATAATCAAGCCCCATTTGTTGAGCCACAGCAATGGCATCGCGTTGAGCCACTCAGTGATGATTTGGAATGTTATCTAGAATTTTATTGTGAGCTGAAAGATTTCGGTTCCAAAAAATACAATATGACCGCCACTCACAGCGACGTGGTGCGAACAATGTCGCACATCTGTAAGGGAAAAGCACTGGATCTTGGCTGCGGACAAGGGCGAAACGCACTTTTCCTTGCAAAAATGGGCTTTGAGGTTGACGCATGGGATCGCAACGAAAGCAGCATTGCTTTTCTCAATAATGTGAAAGAAAAAGAGCAATTAACCCACCTTAATACCGCACTTTATGATATTACCCAAGCGGCAATCCAAGATCACTACGATCTCATCATCTCCACCGTCGTGCTGATGTTCCTGCCCGCTGAAAGTATTCCGCGCGTGATCGCCAACATGCAAGAGAACACCAAACAAGGCGGCTACAACCTCATTATCGCTGCCATGTCAACCGACGACTACCCATGCCCAATGCCCTTCCCTTTCACCTTTAAAGAAGGCGAATTAAAGCACTATTACCAAGACTGGGATATTGTGGAGTACAATGAAAATATAGGTGAATTGCACAAAACCGACGAAAACGGCAACCGCATCAAACTGCGCTTCGCCACCCTGCTTGCCAAAAAAGGCTAAAAGATAAACGTACAAGTGCGGTCAGATTATTCTAACCGCACTTTTATTATGTAAGATCGATATGTTCTACCAATTCGCGAATGAGGTTCGGGCCTTGGTAGATCATGCCTGAATAGAGTTGCAAGAGGCTGGCGCCAGCGTTGATTTTTTCTTGTCCAGTGGCAACACTGGTAATACCACCACAGCCGATGATCGGTAATTTTCCATCCAGCTCTTGATGTAAACGTCGAATAATTTGAGTACTTAGTTCACATAATGGTTTACCACTTAACCCGCCTTGTTGCTCGCTGTTAGCAACGCCTTGTACCATATCGCGTGAGATGGTGGTGTTGGTGGCAATCACGCCATCAATTTGGTGGCGTACGAGACTGTCGGCGATTTGCACCAGTTCCGCTTCGCTTAAATCAGGGGCAATTTTCACCGCAATTGGCACATAGCGGTTATGATAGTGTGCAAGCTCTCCTTGTCGTTGTTTAATGCCTTGCAATAAGTCATCAAGCGCATCACCATACTGTAAATTGCGCAATCCAGGCGAATTTGGCGATGAAATATTGATCGCAATGTAATCAGCATGCGGATAAACTTTATTAAGGCAATATATGTAATCACCTTTGCCATTTTCGACGCTAGTAGTGGTATTTTTGCCAATATTAATGCCTAAAATACCATCATAGTGCGATTTTTTCACATTTTCGACAAGATTATCCACCCCAAGATTATTAAAACCGTTACGATTAATAATGCCTTGCACCTCAGGCAAACGAAATTGACGTGGTTTTGGGTTACCTGCTTGCGCCAGTGGCGTTACCGTACCGACTTCAATAAACCCAAATCCAAGTGCGCCAAAGCCGTCAATCGCTTCACCGTTTTTGTCCGCCCCAGCGGCTAACCCAATCGGGTTGCGAAAATGCAATCCCATACATTCAATTGCGTGGTCTTGTGCCCGACACTGCCCCAATGCAAACAAATGCTTCGCGGGTGTTTTACCAACCGCACTTAGGGTTTTTATTGTTAATTCGTGGGCTCGCTCGGCATCTAGTGCAAATAACCCTTTACGAATGAGAGAATATAGTTGGCTCACAATCCCTCCTTAATTTAGTGCTTTTTCAATTTTTTCATACAAATCATTGGATAGGTTTTCAATTTTTTCTAATCGCTCTAATCCGCGACGCATTAAAGTTTGACGTTGGTTATCATAACGACGCAGGCGGATCAATGGCTCGATTAAACGCGACGCCACCTGTGGATTACTGTTGTTTAAACGAATAAGCACATCAACTAAGAAGCGATAGCCTGAACCATCGATAGCATGGAAAGCATTTGGATTTTGTCCACAGAAACTGCCCACCAAACTACGCACACGATTTGGATTATTAAATTCAAAACTTGGGTGATCCAGTAATTTTATGACCAGTTGTAACACATCACTGTCTGGACGGGTGGCTTGCAAAGTAAACCATTTATCCATGACAAGGCCATCATGTTGCCATTTTTGTTCAAAATCTGCCAATAATTTATCGCGACACGCTAACTGGTTGGCACAAGCACAGCTTAATGCCGCTAATGTGTCTGTCATATTATCGGCATGCAAATAGTGCGTGTTAACCAGCGCATTACCATAATCGGTCGCCGCCAAGAAACTTAAACAACAATTACGTAAGCTACGCAACGCAATATCATGTTGTTCCACACGATAGCTTGGCAACGCTATTTTATGATAAATACGAAGTGCGGTTGTTTTTAGATGCTCTGCGATGGCTTTGAACATAAAAGCACGCACATGGTGAATACCTTGCGGATCAATGATCTTAAATTGTTCAGCAAACTCGGTCTCTTTCGGCACACTAAGAATAAGTGCGGTCAGCTCAAGATCATCTTCATATTGTGCTAAAATTGCGTCAAATGCGTTTAATAACGCCGTTGATAACTGCATTTCCTTGCCTTCGCGCCAACGCTCAAGATTGGCTTGTAACTCTCGATTAAGCAAGGTTTGTGCAGCATCCCACCGCACAAAATCATCTTCAGCATGCGTCAGCAATGTCAGCAATTGCTCCGTCGTGTATGGGTAATCTAATTTTACGGGGGCAGAAAACTCACACAGCAACGCTGGCACAGGCTGGCTTGTCAAACCATGAAATTCAAATGTTTGATTATACTGCGTGACATTCAACACATTATGCATTGCACCATCTGCATTTTCTAAGCGCAATGGCTTGCCTTGGGCATCATATAATGCCACTTTCAATGGAATATGCAGGTTAATTTTATCCATTTGATCATGTGTGGCTGGGGTCATTTGAGTAACATGTAAGCGATAAACGCCTGTTCGCGCCTCAAATTCATCATGTACGCTTAACTCTGGGGTGCCTGACTGGCTATACCAACGACGGAAAATAGACAAGTCAATCCCTGAAGCCTCTTCCATTGCTTGCACAAAATCATCGCATGTTGCCGCCTTACCATCATTGACTGCAATATAGCGTTTCATCCCTTGTTGGAAGCGTTCTTCACCCAGTAGAGTATGTAACATTCGGATAACTTCAGCCCCTTTTTCATACACCGTAACCGTGTAGAAATTATTCATCTCAATCACTTTTTCAGGGCGAATTGGATGTGCCATTGGTCCTGCATCTTCAGCAAATTGTACGCTACGTAAAAAGCGAACATTATTAATGCGATTGACAGAACGCGATCCTGTATCCGAAGAAAACTCTTGATCACGGAATACCGTTAAACCTTCTTTTAGGCTTAATTGGAACCAATCTCGGCAAGTCACGCGGTTTCCCGTCCAATTATGGAAATATTCGTGGGCAATCACCCGTTCAACGTCCAAATAGTCGTTATCCGTCGCAGTTGCGGGATTAGCCAGCACAAATTTTGAGTTGAAAATATTTAACCCTTTGTTTTCCATTGCCCCCATATTGAAGAAATCAACGGCCACAATCATATAAATATCTAGATCGTATTCTAAATCAAATCGCTCTTCATCCCAACGCATTGATTTTTTTAGACTTTGCATTGCCCAGTGAGCACGATCTAAATTGCCCTTATCCACATAAATTTCTAATGCAACCGCCCGACCGCTTTTTGTAGTGAATGTATCAGAAAGTAGGTCAAAATCACCTGCAACTAAAGCAAATAGATAGCTCGGTTTTGGAAATGGGTCTTGCCATTGCACCCAATGTTTATCGCCTTCCTCACCGCTATCAATGCGATTACCATTAGATAAAAGATAAGGATACTGCGCCTTATTTGCTGTAATTTTTGTGGTATACCGCGCCAATACATCGGGGCGATCTAACATATAGGTGATTTGGCGAAAACCTTCTGCCTCACATTGCGTACAAAATGCCTGTCCTGATTGATAAAGCCCTTGCAAGGATGTATTGCTTGCTGGCTGCAAAATAGTGGTGATTTCAAGCTCAAATTCATTCGCATCAATATGGCTAAGATCTAATGTCAGTGATTGACTATCTTGTGTATAAGCACTAAACGGTTTGCCATTGAGTTTAATATCTGCAAATTGAAAACTATGCCCATCAAGGCGTAGCGTGTCTGCGTCATGATTGATGCGCTTAACCGCACTTTTATTCACAACAGTGGTATGCTGCGGATCCAGTTGGAAATCCAGGGCGATATCCGTAATCGTGAAATCGACAGGTTGATAATCTTTACGATATTTTGCTTTAGGCTGCATGCAATGCTCCGAAATAAATAAATGACTATTTGGGGCGTAAGCATAGAATTTTAAACGTCAAGTTGCAATCAGATTAATCTATCATTCTAAAAAATTTTCACGTCATAGGGTTAAATTCTGCGCAATTCGTGCTATCCTAACCGCACTTTCACCTTTATCTCTCTGCAAGGAGTTATTGCATGTCTAACTGCCCTGTTGCCATTGTGATGGGTTCCAAAAGTGACTGGTCAACCATGCGTGAAGCGGCACAAATGCTCGATTTACTTGATGTTGCCTATCATGTTGAAATTGTCTCTGCCCACCGCACTCCCGATAAATTGTTTTCATTTGCCGAACACGCTAAGCAAAATGGTTACCACGTGATTATTGCAGGAGCTGGCGGTGCTGCACATTTACCAGGCATGCTGGCAGCAAAAACGCTTGTGCCTGTGCTAGGCGTGCCCGTAAAAAGCTCGATGTTAAATGGGGTGGATAGCCTTTATTCAATTGTACAAATGCCACGTGGTATCCCAGTCGGTACATTGGCCATTGGTGGTGCAGGTGCGGCAAATGCTGGGCTTTTAGCAGCACAAATACTGGCGATACACGATGACCATTTGGCACAACGTTTACTTAATTTCCGACAACAACAAACCGAGCAGGTATTACAAAATCCAGATCCGCGGGAGGAAGCCTAATGCAAAAAAGTGCCCTTTACCCCCCGATTTTGGTACTTGGAAACGGTCAACTTGGGCGAATGCTACGCTATGCTGGCGCACCGTTAGATATTAATGTTATTCCTCTTGGCTTTGACGAACCGCACTTTGATATTCCAACCGATGCCATTGTTACAGCCGAAATTGAACGTTGGGCAGAAACACCACTCACACACGCATTAAGTACCCATCCTCACTTTGCTAATCAAACTGTTTTTGCACGCCTCGCAGATCGCTTGTCCCAAAAACAATTAATTGATGACCTTCAGCTTGCGACCTCGCCGTGGTGCTTATTGGAAACCAAACAAAATCTCACTAATGCGCTGAATACTATTGGTGAAAAACTGGTCATCAAACGACGCACGGGTGGTTATGATGGTCGTGGACAGTGGATTGTCAATGCACAAAATTGTGATGTCATCACAGAAGAGCTTTACGGCGAAGTCATTGCCGAGCAATTTATTCCATTTGATTATGAAATTTCATTAATTGGTGCCCGTTTTCGTGATGGCACGACACGCTTTTTTCCGATAACGCATAATTTGCAACAAGAAGGCATTTTGCGTTGCAGCGTCACACATAAAGCACTTCCTCAGTTAACCGCTCTTCAACAGCAAGCAGAACATATGCTAACTGCCATTCTTAACACACTAGATTATGTCGGCGTGATGGCGATGGAATGCTTTGTGGTTGGCGAGCGTTTATTGATTAATGAACTCGCACCGCGTGTGCATAATAGCGGGCATTGGACACAGTTAGGTGCAAATATTAGCCAGTTTGAATTGCACCTTCGTGCCTTACTGAATTTACCTACACCAAACTTAGAACTCATCATGCCAAGTGTTATGGTAAATCTCATTGGTTGTGCATATAATGAACAATGGTTAAGCCTGCCAAATAGTCAACTGCATTGGTATGGTAAAGAAGTGCGGTCTGGACGAAAATTAGGGCATATAAATATCGCACATCCCGATAATAAACACATTATTAGCACATTAACACAGCTCCAACCCATGCTACCCGCTGATTATCAATCGGGACTTGCTTGGGCAATTGAGAAATTACAATAAATTCTCGTGAAATGGTTGTCATTTTGCGATGAAATGAGTATAAAAGAAATTCACAACATCATAACGTATAAAAGGAAAGACTATGTTTGAAAAAATTGAAGCCGCTCCCGCAGATCCAATTTTAGGTTTAGGCGAAGCCTTTAAAGCCGAAACACGTGACCCCAAAGTCAATTTAGGTATTGGGGTCTATAAAGACGCTAATGGACAAACCCCAATCGTACAGGCTGTTAAAGAAGCTGAACGTCGTCTACTGGAAACTGAAGAAACTAAAAATTATCTCACTATTGATGGTATTCCTGCTTATAATCAACTTACGCAAGTCTTACTATTTGGCGAAAATAGTGACGTTGTCACTCAAAAGCGTGCTAAAACAGCACAGAGCCTTGGCGGCACTGGCGCATTGCGTGTTGCTGCAGAGTTTATTAAACGACAAACCAACGCCCAAAACGTGTGGATTAGTTCACCCACATGGCCTAATCACAATGCCATTTTTAATGCTGTGGGAATGACCATTCGCCAGTACCGTTATTATGATGAAAAAAATCACGCCTTAGATTGGGAGAATATGCTCTCTGATTTAAGCCATGCAGGTGAAGGGGATGTTGTGCTTCTCCATGGTTGCTGTCATAACCCAACAGGTATTGATCCAACACCAGCGCAATGGCAACAATTAGCGGATCTTTCTGCTAAAAATGGGTGGTTACCGCTGTTTGATTTTGCTTATCAAGGTCTTGCCAATGGTATTGAAGAAGATGCCTTTGGTCTGCGCACCTTTGCTAAAAACCATAAAGAATTATTGGTCGCCAGTTCGTATTCCAAAAACTTTGGGCTTTATAATGAGCGGGTTGGAGCATTCACCTTAGTTGCAGGCGATCAAACCACTGCCGAAACAGCTTTCAGCCAAGTAAAAACGATTATCCGCACACTATACTCTAATCCATCATCTCACGGGGCCAATGCTGTGGCTATTGTGCTAGGCGATGAGAAACTGAAAGCCCAATGGCTTGAGGAATTAAGCCAAATGCGTAATCGCATTAAACAGATGCGTGGCAAATTGGTTGAATTGCTCAAAGAATATGGTGCACAGCAGAACTTTGATTTTATTAATGAACAAAATGGTATGTTCTCATTCAGCGGTTTAACGCCAGAACAAGTCGATCGCCTAAAAGAAGAATTTGCTATTTATGTTGTACGTTCAGGCCGTATTAACGTAGCAGGAATTACTGACAATAACATTGAATACCTCTGCAAAGCTATTGTTAATGTCCTCTAATTTTACTGGTTAAGAGCGCATTTGCGCTCTTTTTATTTTTCCAACGGTACAGCTATGCTATTTCTCACCCTCTTTCATCTTAGCCTTGTCATCATTTTTACCTTACGCATTCTCTTACGCGATGATCTTGAGCCCAACGGGCGACTCGCATGGTTTGTTGTATTAATCGTTGTACCGTACATTGGAACCGCACTTTATATTTTCTTTGGCGAAAATAATATTGGACGCAAATTCAGTAATGAATATCGTACTATCTTTAGCCAAATGCGAACACACTATCCTCACTTAATCAGCCATACACAACAAGACAACGATAATATAGCCATTCCATATCGCCCTGCTTTTGCTTATGCATCATCAATTAACGGTTTTCATACGCTCGACGGTAATCGTGCAGAACTCCTACAAGACGCTCAAACAGCACGTGAACGCCTTGAATATGATATAACTAATGCCAAGCACAGTGTTGATATTCTGTATTATATTTGGCTAGATGATAATACAGGTAAGCGAGTGGCAAAT
Source organism: Spirabiliibacterium falconis (assembly GCF_014885015.1). Lineage (GTDB taxonomy): Bacteria > Pseudomonadota > Gammaproteobacteria > Enterobacterales > Pasteurellaceae > Spirabiliibacterium > Spirabiliibacterium falconis. The sequence goes on from NZ_JABMIJ010000006.1 coordinate 279,653, forward strand.
GCGGTAATATCCGCGGCTAAGCGTGGTGTAAAATGTCGTATTATGGTCGATGGGCTCGGTTCACGCCAATTTATACACACACCCTATTGGCACGAAATGCAACGTGCTGGTGCACAAGTGGCAATCGCATTTCCAATTAATCATCCATTAAAAACCATTATTACAAGCCGCTTAGATCTGCGTAATCACCGTAAAATTACAATCATCGATGATCAAATACTCTATTGCGGTAGTCAAAATTGCGCTGATCCTGAGTTTCGCATAAAGGCAAAATATGCGCCATGGGTCGACATTTTGTTACGTTTTGAAGGAGCTGTGGTAGAACAAATGCAACTGTTGTTTGAAAGTGACTGGCTTGCTGCAACTGGTACAACGTTAAAAAACCTTCATCGTAGCATAAAGCATGCCAATCCGATGAATGCCATCACTGACGGGTTTCCAGCACAAGTCATTGGCGATGGTCCAACTGAGCGGCATAATTCAAGCCCACAATTATTTTCCAGCTTATTTAATTGTGCACAACAAACCCTTATTCTTTCCACACCTTATTTTGTGCCTGATGTGATGACATTGGAAAGTCTGTGTGCTGCGGCACTACGCGGTGTCAATGTTACACTTATTTTTCCACAACGTAATGACTCTTGGGTGGTCTCTGCCGCCAGCCGTAGCCACTATAAACGTCTGCTACAATCTGGTGTGAAGATTTTTGAATTTCAAGGCGGGTTGTTGCATGCGAAGACTTTAACGATTGACCATCATGTCAGTTTGATTGGCTCAACCAATTTAGATATGCGTAGCTTTAATCTTAATTATGAAAATAACATTTTGCTGCAAGATGCAACAGTAACCGCTGCAATTGTTGAACGTCAGCAACACTATCTTCAAAGTGCGGTACAAATTCAACTTGATGATGTAAAACGTTGGCGTTTTTATCAACGCATTTGGCAAAATGTGATTGCAACCATTGGACCAGTGTTATAAAACCGCACTTTTATCCTTGCCAGCGATCTGCACTGTGCTGATCACTGTCGCGTGCTTCAATCCAACGATCGCCTTGCGACGTTTTTTCCTTTTTCCAAAAAGGGGCTTGGGTCTTAAGATAATCCATAATAAATTCATTGGCTTGATACGCACTGCCTCGATGCGCGCTACTCACGCCAACCAATACAATTTCATCGCCCATAGAAAGCGTGCCGATACGGTGAATCACACTCACACGATCCAACGCCCACCGAGCACACGCCTGCTCGATAATGTTATGCAATGCTTTCTCGGTCATACCAGGATAATGTTCAAGGGTTAATGTTTGGACTTCGTCGCCCAAATTCATGTCACGCACCTTACCGATAAACATAACTACCGCACCACTTTGCGGCAACTCCGCCAGCCATTGATAAACCGCACTTTGATCAAACGCTTCGTGCTGTACCGCAATATGAATATTGCTCATCTAGCCTCCCGTTACTGGCGGAAAAAAGGCCACCTCATCACCGTCTAAAATCGGGTGTTCAAGGCTTACTAACTCTTGATTAATGGCAACCAATAACTTACCTCGCGTCAATGCCAATGCCCATTTATCGCCTTTTTCGCACAACATTTGACGTAACTGCTCGGCAGTCTCAAAAGTGCGGTCTAGTTGCAGTTCATCGCATTGCACTAACTCACGCACTTGGGCAAAAAACCGTACTGTAATCATATTAATCCACCTTAAACTCGCCCGATTTACCGCCCGACTTGCTCAATAATCTAACATGCTCAATAACAATATCTTTTTGCACAGCCTTGCACATATCATAAATGGTCAATGCGGCAACACTGGCCGCCGTTAATGCTTCCATTTCGACACCTGTTTTACCACGCAAACGGCATAGACTTTCAATTCTTATTTGATTACGCTCAACCAACGGTTCGAGCATGACTTCCACTTTTGTCAATAATAATGGATGACATAATGGAATTAATTCTGACGTACGTTTTGCCGCTTGAATGCCCGCAATGCGTGCTGTGGCAAACACATCTCCCTTATGATGAGCTCCATGAATAATCATTTCCAGCGTTTTTTGTGACATTGTCACAATCGCCTCAGCTCGAGCTTCTCGCACAGTTTCGAGCTTATCACCAACGTCAACCATATTAGCTTCACCATTGGTATTAATGTGAGTAAATGTTGTCATAATAACCCCTATATCAACCACCGATCGAGGCTAAGTGCGGTCGAATACCACTGTCACCTTGGTGTAAATAATGATGCTCCCGCTTGCGTGTTAATGCCTGTTGTAGCCTTAGTTGTAATTGAGTTTGTTGGCTGTCAGACTGTAATAAATCCCGCAAATCGATACCATCTTCGCCAAATAAACAGAGATGCAACTGCCCTTTCGCCGATACCCGCAAACGATTACAATCAGCACAGAAATTTTTTGAATACGGCATAATTAAACCAATGCTTCCAACATAATCTGGATGCGTAAATACTTTTGCCGGCCCATCTGTTACAGCGCGTTTCTGCTGTTGCCAACCGCACTTTATTAATTTTTGCATGAGCACAGCACCAGAAAGATGGTACTGCTCAAAGAAACTATCCATCTCGCCTGTTTGCATCAATTCAATAAAGCGCATTTGAATAGGTTTATCTTTGATCCAGTTTAGAAAGGCGTTGAAATCAGATTCATTCAACCCTTTCATTAACACGGCGTTGACTTTAATTTGTTTATAACCGACTTCAAGGGCGCGCTCAATACCCGCCATAACTTGATGAAATACGTTTTCGCCTGTAATTTGATAAAAGAGCTTAGGATCAAGGCTATCGACACTGACATTAATAGCATCTAAGCCTGCCGCACGCCATTCATCTACCGACTTTGCCATACGATAACCATTCGTCGTTAATGCAATAGTCTCAATCGCAGCGTTTTGACGAATAGTTTCAATAATAGCTGTAAAATCTTTACGTAGCGTTGGCTCGCCTCCTGTGATCCGCACTTTGCGTGTACCAAGGGCTGCAAAGGTATTAACCACGCGACGAATTTCATCAAGCGTCAAAAATAGATTTCGTTGCCCATTAGGCTTATATCCATCAGGCAAGCAGTAATTGCACTTAAAATTACACACATCTGTAATTGAAAGTCGCAGATAATGATATTGACGTGCAAATCGATCCACCAACTGGGGAGAATCAATTGTACGAATTGCGATTTTTTGCATTAAACACCTTTCTAAACACGAGCGGACAAACCGTTTCCAGCGTATCCGGCGTAGCAAATTAGCTAACAGGCTGGCAACCCTATTTTGCAACGTAGGTTACTCAGCTCGGAGTATGCGAATATTATTTTTCATTCTAAAGAGTTACGCTTTTTATCGCAATCCCTAATTAGACGTAAGCAAAGGAAATGTGATCTAAAACAAAATGTGCGTGATGACACAGATTTTAGCATCGTTACTGACAACATCTATAAATTTGATTAAAATAGTCCTATGAGCTTTAGCTAAGTGAGAAATTATGCTTTATTCTAATCTTAACGCACTAACGTCGGTGGTTGCCATTGGTGGCGGTCATGGACTTGGGCGTGTAATGTCGAGCTTGAGCTTTTTAGAATCCCGCCTGACCGGTATTGTAACCACCACAGACAACGGCAGCTCCACTGGGCGCATCCGAGCACAACAAGGCGGCATCGCGTGGGGAGATATTCGTAACTGCTTAATGCAGCTTAATGACACGCCATCAACGGCAGCCGCCATTTTTGAATACCGCTTTCAAGGCGAAGGGGAACTCTCAGGGCATAATTTAGGTAATCTTATTTTCCGTGCATTAGAAGATTTACATATTCGCCCATTTGAAAGCATTAAATTAGTGCGTAATTTCTTGCGTGTTAGTGCAAATTTAATTCCGATGTCGGAACTGCCAGTACATATTGCTGCCAAAATGCCTGAAGGCGAAACCGTGGTTGGCGAAGTAAACATCGATCAATTAGATCAAGCACCGAGTGAGCTTTTTCTGCTGCCGCAAGTCCCTGCTACGCGAGAAGCAATAAGTGCGGTTAAAACAACGCCGCTGATTTTACTTGGGCCAGGAAGTTTTTTTACCAGTATTCTGCCTCCGCTTCTCGTCTGCGATCTCTCCCATGCAATTGCACAAAGCAACGCCAATATTGTGTTTATTGATAATCTCGGTACAGAACACAGCCCAGCCGCGCAGTTAAGTTTACATAAACGGATTGCTTGGATTGAACATTTAATCCAACGCCCTATTCAAGGGATTATTACACATCAAGATGCAGTGCTTACTGGGCTTGATAGCAAAGTAATCATGGCTAAGCAACTCAATGATAGTGATGTGTATTATCGCCACGACCGCACTTTATTATGTCGTTATCTTGATCAGATTTTAACCGCACTTTAATTTTATACTATTTATAATAATACCCCACAGCTTCTATTCATTAATAGGCATACAATAGATTTAGCATATTCCACACACAATTTTACGCAATATGACAAATTAATTGTTTTATGTTAAAATATCGTTAAATTTCAAAAACCGTACTCTCTATGCACAGCTATTTTATTTAAAAAATAAAAAGTGCGGTTTATTTTAAATAAACAATATCACATTGATAATAAAAAAGTTTCATCTCATATTTAATTTAATAGATATAACCAAAAAGGATATTATGAAAACACAAACAGCTTATATTAATGGACGTTATGTTGAACACAATAATAATGCTGAAACATTTGAAACAATTAATCCAGCCAACGGTGAAATTATCGCAAAAATTCAACAAAGTGATGAGAAAGAAATTAATTTTGCCGTTGCAAGTGCACAGCAAGGTCAAGTTATTTGGGCGAAAATGACGCCTGTTGAACGCAGCCGTATCTTGCTCAAATCCGTTGATATTTTACGCTCTCGTAACGATGAACTTGCCCAGCTTGAAACGCAAGATACTGGTAAACCACTTTCTGAAACACAATCTGTTGATATTCAAACAGGTGCCGATGTGATCGAATATTACGCTGGTCTTGCTGTTGCAATTGAAGGACGTCAGATTCCATTGCGCGAAACCAGTTTTGTTTATACCCGCCAAGAGCCTCTTGGCGTGGTTGCAGGAATCGGTGCTTGGAACTATCCAATTCAGATTGCTATGTGGAAGGCTGCGCCTGCTCTTGCAGCAGGTAATGCAATGATTTTTAAACCCAGTGAAATTACACCGTTAACCGCACTTAAATTAGCTGAGATTTTCACCGAAGCGGGCTTACCTAATGGCGTTTTTAACGTGGTACAAGGTGACTATCGCGTAGGACAACTCTTAAGTGAGCATCCTAACATCGCCAAAGTCTCATTCACAGGAGGCGTATCAACGGGCAAAAAAGTGATGGCACAAGCCTCTTCATCAACCCTAAAAGAGGTCACTATGGAGCTTGGGGGCAAGTCCCCATTAATTATCTGTGATGATGCTGATCTCAATCAGGCAGCAGATATTGCAATGATGGCAAATTTTTATAGTTCTGGACAAGTCTGTACTAATGGTACACGTGTCTTTGTGCCGACCAAGCTGAAATCCAAATTCGAACAAAGCATCCTTGAACGGGTAAAACGCATTAAAATTGGTACTCCTTTAAACGAAGAAACCAATTTTGGTCCAGTGGTCAGCTTTCCACATATGGAAAAAGTCCTTAGTTACATTGAGAAAGGTAAAGAACAGGGTGCAAAACTTCTCGCTGGTGGTGAGCGTTTAAGCGGTGAATTTGCACAAGGTGCATATATTGCACCGACAGTATTTACAGATTGCCGTGATGACATGACCATTGTGCAAGAAGAAATTTTTGGTCCCGTGATGAGTATTCTGAGCTATGACACTGAAGAGGAAGCCATTGAGCGTGCTAACAATACAAAATATGGTCTTGCCGCTGGTGTTGTAACTTGCGATCTTCAACGAGCCCATCGCATTATTGCTCAGCTACAAGCTGGAATTTGCTGGATCAATACATGGGGCGAGTCACCCGCACCAATGCCTGTAGGTGGCTATAAACAATCGGGTGTAGGACGAGAAAATGGCATTCAAACGCTGATGCATTACACACAGACAAAATCAATTCAAGTGGAGTTAGAGCCTTTCGTCAGTGTCTTTGAGTGATTTGACCGCACTTTTAGTCTTTGAGATTTAAAAAGAAGGAATAAGAAGAAGGAAATTTATGTCAACATTTCAAGAATACGATTATATCATTATTGGTGCTGGCTCAGCAGGCAATGTGCTAGCTGCTCGCTTAACCGAAGATGCCGATGTCAGCGTACTGCTACTTGAGGCAGGGCATCCTGATTACCGCTTAGATTTTCGCACGCAAATGCCTGCCGCTCTCGCTATGCCGCTGCAAGGACGCATGTATAATTGGGGTTATAAAACCGATCCTGAACCTCATATGAATAATCGCCGTATGGACTGCGGTCGTGGAAAAGGCTTAGGCGGTTCATCGCTCATCAATGGAATGTGCTATATTCGCGGTAATGCCCTTGATTTCGATCATTGGGCAAAAATTCCAGGCTTAGAAGATTGGACTTACCTTGATTGTTTGCCCTATTTTAAAAAAGCAGAACAACGTGATGCTGGTGAAAATGATTATCATGGCGGCAATGGGCCAGTGCATGTAACCACGGCGAAGAGAGATGTTAATCCTCTATTTGAAGCGATGATTCAAGCTGGTGTTGATGCGGGTTATCCACGTACTGATGATCTTAATGGCTATCAGCAAGAAGGATTTGGTCCGATGGATCGTTTTGTCACCCCAAATGGACGACGCTCATCCACTGCACGGGGTTATCTTGATATGGCAAAACATCGCTCTCGTTTAACAATTTTAACGCAGGCTATAACGGATACTATTCTCATTGAGAATAAGCGTGCCAAAGGCGTGAAATTTGAACATAAAGGTGAAAGTAAAACAGCTTACGCTAAACGAGAAGTGCTGCTCTGTGCAGGTGCTATCGCCTCCCCGCAAATCTTACAACGTTCAGGAATAGGGCCTGGTGAATGGTTGCGTGAGGCGGGAGTGCAAGAAGTTTTAGATTTACCTGGTGTTGGAAATAATTTACAAGATCATCTTGAACTTTATATGCAATATGAATGCTTACAGCCTGTGTCTATTTCACCTGCAACCAAGTGGTGGAATAAACCTGCCATTGGAGCACAATGGCTATTTAATGGTACAGGTCTAGGCGCGACTAACCATTTTGAAGCGGGTGGATTTATTCGCAGTGATGCAAAATTTGAATGGCCGAATATTCAATATCACTTTTTACCTATCGCCGTGCGCTATGACGGACGCAATGCTGCCAAATCGCATAGTTTTCAAGCACATGTAGGCTCAATGCGTTCACTCAGCCGTGGGCGAATTAAATTACTTTCTCGTGATCCTAAAGCACATCCTAGTATTTTGTTTAACTATATGAGTCATGAACAAGATTGGGAAGAATTTCGTGCCGCTATTCGCATCACACGTGAAATCATGAATCAGCCTGCGCTGGATCCATATCGTGGTAAGGTCATCACGCCAACAGAAGATATTACAACTGACGCCCAACTTGATGAATATGTACGCAATCATGCTGAAACAGCCTATCATCCTTCGTGCACCTGTGCGATGGGAGAAAGCAATGATGCCGTAGTTGACGGTCAAGGACGTGTGCATGGTATTGATGGCTTGCGCGTGGTTGATGCGTCAATTATGCCAAATATCATTACAGGCAATCTAAATGCAACCACCGTGATGATTGCCGAAAAAATCGCTGATCGCATCCGTGGCAAAGCTCCCCTTGCTCGTGCAGCCGTTGATTATTATGTTGCTAACGGTGCGCCACTGCATCACGAGCCTAAGCGTAAATAATTCGCAACCGCACTTTATACAAAGTGCGGTTACTCATCTTTAAACACAACAAAAGGAAAATTGTATGCACAGTCAAATAAAGGCGACTGATGCTGACAATGCCCAATTGTCAGTGAATAAAATTGTATTTCTTGCATCTGCAATTTTATCAATTGCCCTCATTATTTTTACCATCATATTTCCCGAAACCAGCGGACAGCTACTGGATAATTCTCTTCGCTGGGTATCTGATTCATTCGGCTGGTATTACATGCTAGTCGTTGCTGCCTATACGATTTTTGCCCTCTTCGTTGGGGTATCACGCTATGGCGACATAAAATTGGGGCAAGATCACGATAAACCCGATTTTCCCTTTCTTGCCTGGGCGGCCATGTTATTCTCAGCTGGGATTGGGATTGATTTGCTGTTTTTTGGAGCCTCTGAGCCTCTCGCACACTATTTAACCCCGAATATGGGAGAAGGTGCCACCCCTGCCGCAGCACGCGCTGCTTTATCTCAAACATTTCTACACTGGGGACTACATGGTTGGGGCATTTATGCACTTATTGGTATGGCACTAGCCTACTTTTCTTATCGTCAAAATCTTCCTCTAGCTCTACGAAGCGCACTCGTTCCTGTATTTGGACAGAAACGCACTGACGGCTGGCTTGGCCATAGTGTCGATACATTTGGCGTGGTATGTACACTACTTGGAATCGCAACCTCGCTTGGAATTGGCGTATTACAAGCTAATGCCGGTCTGACTCATGTATTCGGTATTGAATCAAGTAAATTCGTACAATCGGCAATAATCATTGGTGTTACCGTTGTTGCAGGGCTTTCAGCAATGTCAGGCGTAGAACGAGGTGTACGCCGCCTTTCTGAAATTAATATGGGGGGAGCAACCATCTTGCTCATCGCTTTATTGGTGATGGGGCCAACTATTTTCTTACTCAACGCCTTCACAGAAAATATCGGCGATTATTTCCAGACAATTATTGCTAAAACCTTTGATGTATATGCCTATGAAGGTGAACAAGGCGCAGAATGGAAATCGTGGTGGACCGTATTTTTCTGGGCGTGGTGGGTCGCTTGGGCACCATTTGTAGGGCTTTTTATTGCACGAATTTCCCGTGGTCGTACCCTGCGTGAATTTGTTTTCGGCGTTATGTTCATTCCACTAGGCTTTATCTTTGCTTGGTTTTCAATTTTCGGTAACAGTGCCATTGATCTTGTAAGCCACGGTGCAACTGAGCTAGGAAAAATAGCACTTGATGATCCCGCAATGGGAATGTTTGCCTTATTCGATCACTATCCACTCGCCTCTTTATGGGCTACGATGGCTGTTATGATCGGCTTAATCTTCTTTGTAACCTCTGCTGACTCTGGCGCACTCGTACTTGCTAATTTAAGTTCTAAAAATCTTGCATCAGGTGCAGATGCTCCTATTTGGTTACGCTTATTTTGGGCAACAGCAACAGGATTGATCACACTTGGATTACTATTTGCAGGTGGATTTAGCTCATTACAAGCCGTATCTGTTGTCGCTGGTCTGCCATTTTCTATCGTGTTATTAATTTATATGGCGTCAATGTGGATCAGTTTAAGCCGAGAAAGCAAAAAGCGTAAAGCCAGTAATGTCGATATGGCTCCTGTATTACAAGGTGGACGCACTTGGCGTGAACGCTTAGCGCGCATCGTGCATTTTCCAAGCAAAAAAACCGTGCTTGCCTTTATGAGTCAAAGCATCGAGCCTGCAATGCAAGAAGTATCACAAGAGCTTAAATCAAAAGGGATTTTATCACGCATTGAACATCGTCAAGATGGTTCTGAGTTGATCTTTTATGTCGTGCATGGCGACGACTCACCAGAAACCGAAGAAGACTTTATTTATGAAGTGCGGTTGATCAAGGCTATTAAACCTGTACTCGCATTGGGTCAAGCTGGAAATATCACGAATTCACGTGAAGAACACTATTATCGAGCCGAGGTGTTCTTACGTGAAGGCAGCCAAGAATATGATTTAGTTGGTTACACAAAAGAGCAAATTATTACGGATATGCTCAACCAATACGAACGTCATATGCAATTCTTACACCTTGACCACTAAAAATAAAACGGCTCAATTGAGCCGTTTTTCTATTCTCATCTAACTTGCTAACTGCAATAATTCTTTCGCATTTGCCAATGTTGTTTTTGTTACCGCACTTCCACCAAGTAACTTCGATAACGCATAAACACGCTGTTCATTATCAAGTGCGGTCATTTCTGTGATGGTTTTCCCATTATGTGTATATTTTTCCACACTAAAATGGTTATCTCCAAACGCAGCCACTTGTGGCAAATGCGTAACACACAATACCTGACATTTTTGTCCTAGTTCATGTAATAATTTACCCACTACGGTAGCCGTTGCACCACTAATACCTGTATCAATTTCATCAAAAATTAACGTTGGAATCGCATATTTATCTGCGGTTAGTGCTTGTAACGCTAATGCAATGCGTGATAATTCCCCGCCAGATGCAACTTTTGCCAATGGTTGCATACTTTGCCCTAAATTGGCTTGTAGCATAAATGTCACTTCATTGCCACCTAATGCACTCAAATTTGGTGTGTCGATTATTTCGATGCCAAAATGCGCATTTTCCATCGCCAATAAATGCAATTGCTGATTAATTTTTTCACTTAATGCATGAGCTCCCTGACTACGTGCTTGCGACAGTTTTCGTGCACACTGCTGCATCATTTTTTCACACTGTGCTACCGCACTTTGCAATGTAGCTTCACTCTCGTTGATGTCGGATAATTGTGCTAATGTATCTTTTAATGCTATATGCTGAGCTACCAACTCTTGCGGTTTGATATAATGTTTTTTTGCTAATTGAATATATGATGCTAAACGCTGCTCAACTTCAGCCAGTAATTGCGGATCCTGCTCTATACCTGAGCTTAACGAGCTTAATTCACTACTCGCTTCTTGGACTTGGATTAACGCATCATCTAAATAACGTTGTAATCCCACATATTGTTGGCTAATTTGTGCTAATTCTTCACAATATTGCCCCGCTCTGTACAACATAGACTCAATATTACTTGCCCCTTCACTTAGCAAATTCAGTGCTGATTGTGCCAATTCCGTCATATTTTCGCTATTTGCCAAACAGCTTTGTTGCTCTTCAAGAGCGTCAAATTCTCCTTCTTGAGGAGCAAAGTCATCAAGTTCACTGACTTGATATTCCAGTAATTGTCTTTGTGCAGCTTTGCTTGCCATATCCTGTTGAAAGTCATGCAGTGCTTTTTTAGCCGCCTTCCATTGTTGATATGCTGTTGTCATTGCTGATAATAATTCATGATTATGACAAAATGTATCTAATAAACTGAGCTGATATTCACTTTTTAGTAAGCGTTGAGTGCTGTGCTGTCCATTAATTTGAATCAGATATTGGCTCAATTCTCGCAGTTGTGCCACAGGTACAGGGCAATTATTAATGAAGGCTTTAGAGCGGCCATCTGTACGTAACACGCGCCGTAGCGTGCATTGTGTGGGGGCATCTTCATCAATCAATTCATGCTGCTCCAACCATGCTATCGCTTGAGTATTTTCACCAATGAGAAACGTTGCTCGCACATCACTTCGCTCTTGTCCATGACGAATCATTGAGCTGTCACATCGCTCGCCTAAACACAGACCAAGTGCATCAATAGCGATGGATTTACCCGCCCCAGTTTCACCTGTGATCACACTCATACCGCACTTTAAGCTAAGCTCCAGTGTTTCAACGATTGCAAACTGATTAATGCTTAAATGAATTAACATAACAACACCAAACTGGTTATTTATACAATAAAACACAGTATAGACTGTTTTTTTATACAGTAAAGTGTTTTTTGCTACATTTAGAATAATTTTTTGAGCCAGCCAAGTTTGGAGCTTAATACATTAAAATAGTTATAATCATTAAGATGCACTAAACGCAAGGTATCAGCACTTTTTCGCACAATAATTTTATCATCAGGGGAAAAGAGGGCGGTAACTTGGCTATCACAACTTATTTCCAACTGGCGTTCCGTATATTGAGCAAAACGTAACGAAATTTCACTATTACCGTCGATGACCAAAGGGCGTGATGAAAGGGTGTGCGGAAACATTGGTACGAGTGCAATAGCATTTAATTGTGGTGTTAATATTGGCCCACCTGCTGATAATGAATAGGCTGTTGAGCCCGTTGGAGTTGAGATAATTAACCCATCAGAACGCTGAGAAAACGCAAATTTGTTATCAATATAGACTTGAAAATCAATCATATGGGCAATTTTCGCAGGGTGAATAACCACTTCATTCACCGCATTATTGATGGGAATCAGTGCCCCCTCACGCTCAATAATAGCCTCTAGCAAAAAACGTTCTTCAATGAAATATTCGCCCCCTTCCAGCAAGGCATGGAGCTGAGAATAGGCATTTTTAGGATCAATATCGGTCAAAAAACCAAGGTGCCCACGATTAATGCCAATGACAGCAATATCATAGCGAGCTAAAATTCGTGCACGCCCTAACATATTACCATCACCGCCGATCACAATCGCCAGATCTGCTTGTTCGCCTATACGCTCAATACTCGCAACATCATCGTCACTAATCGCTAGCCCTTTGGCGATCGTGTCTTCAACTAAAACGCGATAGCCACGCTCTTGCAACCAATGATAAATGTTAATATGCATTTGTAATGCGTTATGATTGCGTGGACGACCGACCAATGCGATAGTCTTAAAATGGTGTTTTGACTGAAAATCTGCTGTCTGTTGCATATTTTTTCTTTACAGGTAAAAATCACTGTGCCTTGAAACCGCACTTTTTGCCACTATATTAACAAAAAGCATTTAGAATAACAGCATAAATCCGTTCTGCCCTTACGCATAGCCATTTTTTTGGGTAGAATAAGCACATTTAATGAAACGGAGAACACTATGTCAGAGCAAGAAAAACAAACTGAAACGTTGCAAGAAGAAACACAACAGGCTGAAAACACCACCGAACTTAATGAGGAAAGTGCGGTTTCAGAAAATGAACCTGATGCACTCGAAGAGGCCATTGCCCGTGTGCAAGAGCTAGAAGATGCATTACAAGCACAACAAGATGATGTTAAAAAACAATTACAAGATCTGCAATTACGCAATCAAGCGGAATTGCAAAATGTGCGTCGTCGTGCTGAGCAAGATGTGGAAAAAGCCCACAACTTCGCCCTTGAAAAATTTGCAAAAGAATTATTAGAGGTCATTGATAATCTTGAGCGTGCAATAACGTCAAAACCTGAGAATATTGATGAAACAAGCAAACCTATGTTTGATGGGGTTGAATTGACATATAAATCGTTGATCTCAACGGTAAATAAATTTGGTATTACAGCGGTCGGTGATGTTGGCGAAGCCTTCAATCCAGACTTACACCAAGCCATTGCGATGAACCCAACCGAAGGCTTTTCTAGCAATCAAATCACCCAAGTATTACAAAAAGGGTATTTGCTCAATGGACGTGTTATTCGCCCCGCGATGGTAATGGTAGCCGCTTAGTCATTTCTTAATATACTGCACCCAAACTGGGTGCAGCCTTTTCTATCTTATTCACTCGCCCTAGACCGCACTTTGTTTTTCTCTGCGTAAAATTATTGTAAAAAAGACAAATTTTCACCACATTAGGCTTGAAAATAACATTTTTATAACTATTAATAAGAGAGCTAAATCACATTAAGGAGTAACCAATTATGATGAGAATTGTACTGTTTTTATTGACCAATATGGCAGTATTGTTCGTATTTAACATTATCTTAAGTTTGACGGGCATTCAGGCGCAAGATGCAACAGGCTTGTTGATTTTTGCAGCACTGTTCGGGTTTTCAGGCTCATTAATTTCTCTCTTTTTATCCAAAACGATGGCACTACGAGCTGTGGGCGGCGAAGTGATTACACAGCCACGAAATGAAACAGAGCGTTGGCTACTCAACACTGTAGCACAACAAACCCAAAAAGCCGGCATTCCAATGCCTGAGGTGGCCATTTATCACTCAAGTGATGTGAATGCGTTCGCAACAGGTGCGTCGAAAAAAAATTCATTGGTCGCCGTCAGTACAGGGCTTTTAAATAATATGACGCGTGATGAAGCTGAGGCGGTACTCGCTCACGAAGTCAGCCACATTGCCAATGGTGATATGGTGACAATGACCTTATTACAGGGAGTGCTCAATACATTTGTGATTTTTGTATCTCGAATGATTGCCAAAGTTGTTGCGAGCAATCGTGATGGCGAAACCAGCTCAGGCATGTATTTTATGGTGGCAATGGTGCTTGAAATTGTCTTTGGTTTTCTTGCGAGCATCATTGCGATGTGGTTTTCTCGTTATCGTGAATTCCATGCCGACGCTGGCTCTGCACAATTGGTAGGCAAGCAAAAAATGATCGCAGCATTGCGTCGTTTGCAAAGCCTACATGAGCCAGAACAGCTCGAAGGTGAACTCGCTGCATTTGCGATTAACGGCAAGCGTACAGGTTCACTCGCTGCGCTATTTATGAGCCACCCACCACTTGAAAAACGCATTCAAGCATTAGAAAAACTTTAATAAGGAAGGGGCATTTGCCCCTTTTAGCGTTATGACACACGATTACAACGATTTAATTACCCTTTTCAACCGCACTTTTTATGCCCAATACAACACCAAATTAGTCAAAGGTGGAGATGAACCTATTTATCTCCCCGCAGATGAAAACCGCACATTTAATGGTATCTATTTTGCTCATGGCTATTTTAGTAGCGCATTACATGAAATTGCGCACTGGCTTGTTGCTGGACGCAAACGTTGGGGATTGGTTGATTTTGGTTACTGGTATGAAGCAGACGGGCGTAGTGAAGCACAACAGCGTCTTTTTGAACAAGTAGAAGTCAAACCACAAGCACTTGAATGGATTCTCTCTGTTGCGGCAAAACACCGTTTTTATGCCAGCAGTGATAATCTCAACGGCACCACAGGCGACACACGCCCTTTCAAACAAGCCGTTTATAATCAAGTATGCTATTACGCTCAGCACGGTCTTCCCAAGCGTGCAGCCATGTTACACCAAGCACTGTGTGAATTTTATGGTACAGAAAATCGTATTAATTTAGCGTTATTTGATATTGATAAGATCTAAAAAGGCAACCGCAGTTGCCTTTTTCTTTTCATATTTATGCTGTTTCTCGAGCCAAATGTCCTTGATCTAGATGCACTGTACCAACCAAGTCATTCGGATCAACTTGGAAGGCTTGTCCAAACCCTTTCACAAACAAGCCTTTTTCAGGCACAAGGTTAAACAAGGTAAAATCTTGCATCTTCATCAAATGTTCCATTACCTCACCGTGACGCTCACGCAGTGATTGTGTGCCACTTTTCCATTCATCGCTGTTATAAGGCACAATTTCAACTGCGGCATCAAACGATAAGCGACGACGAGCAAAAATCTGACGAGATTTCTCTTCATCTTCAATCAGCATTAATGACACACGCGGATTCTGTTTTAAATTACGCGCATGACGTGCAATATCCGAAATAAAGACATAATAGCCCCGATCATTTAAGGCAAATGGTGCATAACTCACATTAGGTTGCCCATTTTCATCCACCGTTGCCAACATAATGGTCAGACAATTCTCTTTTAATTCTTGAATTTCGGGGCCGATTTTATTTTGTAAACGAGTTTGACGATCTTCCATTATTCATCCTTAATTAGTTGTTTTTGATAAAATTTGTTTGAATTTAGCCACTTGTTCTGGAATAAGTTCACGCTGTTCATTACGTCCTAGATAAATTTTAAACATCACTTGACCGCACTTTGTGATAAACGCAAATGCATAACTTTCTTTGCCACGAAACGGTTTACTAACTAAGGCAATTTTATCCACATTACTTAATTTTAAATGCCCATACAACGCACCAACAGGCTCACCACCGTGCATATTTAAATTGTAATAGCCATAACCTGAACACCCTAGAGGAAAGGGCTGTTTAACCTCAAAGATTGAACCCTCTTTCTCAATAATGGTGACCAACTTTCCCCATTGGCTTAATTCATGCAGCAATTCTTCACACTGCACGCCCGAGATGACATGCACCCATTGGGCTGGCAATGCGCAAATAATATCACCTTCGGGCTTATCTAACCGCTTGGCTAAATCCAGCGTATTGAGCTGAGGCTCGTCAGCTAATATGTTCGCAACTTCATTTGCTAAATCCATTTATTCTCCTTAGAAAACCGCACTTTAACCAAAGGCAGACAGCTAAAGTGCGGTATATTTGCAATCGCAGTTAATACCGAGCAATCATGACATTATTTGAATGCTTACAAAACCAAAAATAAGAATTATTATCATTATAATTAAAATGTCGCTATATGCAATATTTATAACAATCTATAAACACATCTATGACGATTTAATAACCACAAAGTGGTTTATCTCATTGTTATAAAAAGTATTTTTAATAAACTTTATATTTTGCAACCATTTACCCCCTTATTACCTATCCACTTGATTTTATAGATGAAAAATAAAAATAATTGATTCATATGCCGCAAAAAAAGAAAAAACTTGACTAGAAAGCATTGATCAAATAATAATTATTATCATTATTTTTCTCAATTAATGGACTGCCATCATGAAATGGATTTCACTCGCATTCATCAGTTTTGTTACTGTGTTGTTAAGTAGCTGTGCTCATAAACACGAGATTTATTTACATGAAAAAACTGTTTTTGACACCGCACAACAACGCTACATCACCGTTGAGGCTATGTTACAACAATTGCAGCAACGCGATTTGGTATTACTCGGTGAAGTGCATGACAATCCTAAACACCATCTTGCGGAACTCTTTCTTGTAAAACAATTACAAACTCAGCCAAAAGGCTTGCATTCTGTGATGTTAGAAATGCTCACAACCGAACAAAATGCGAAACTGCTCGCTGCACAAGTTATGATCCAACGAGAACATATAACAGACGCTCAAGACATTGCAACGCTAATACAATGGAATCCAAAATGGAATTGGCGATTGTACCACACTTTAGTCTCGTTTATTGCTCGCTCACGCACACATCTCATCGGGGCGAATCTCACGCAAGATGAAATCAATACGATTATGCAGGGGGCATATCCGCTCAATGGGCAACAATCTACCCAAGATAGCGTTAAAGCACAGCTGGCTGATATTATTACCCAGACACACGGTAAACTTGATAACAGCACGCTCGCCGCATTGGTCAGTGTGCAACAGTTTAAAGATCGCCGTATGGCACAAACCTTGGTGGAAAATACTGATCCAAAAACAGGCATTGGGCTATTAATTGCGGGGCGTTTTCATGTGAGTAAATTCATGGGCGTGCCTTTACACCTCAATGACTATGGCAAACACAACTATGCCGTTGTGATGATGAGTGATTCCCATACGGCAATGGATTCGCGTGAAGCTGATTTCATTTGGGAGATCAAATGAAATTCGTGATAGCTAGCTTGACCGCACTTTTATCGTTATCTGTGCTGGCCGCACCTGCTCCACAACTTGAGCCAAAGCAGGGCTATTTATCTACACCGCAGGGGAACGTCCAAGATGATTATTTATGGTTGGAAATGCCCCAACATCAGCACACCTTAAACAAGATCGTTGCACAAGAAAACCGTGCGACACAAGCCTATTTGGCAGATCAAACCGCATTGAAAAACCAACTTCGGCAAGAAATGTTAGCTCGCCTTAACCAGCAAAGTGCGGTACAAATATGGCGTGATGGGCATTATCGTTATCGCAAAACTGTCGAGCAACGCTACCCTCTCTATCAACGCACCAAACTCGCAACCCATGCGTGGGAAACCGTTGTGGACGGGCGTACACGTTCGGCTTATTCAAACTATTATCAATTACTGCCTCCCATCATCAGCCCTGATAATACATCGGTCATCATTGCCGAAGATACACAAGGGCGAGAGCTATACACCCTTTCATTGGGTCAGATTGGCACACAAATTTTTACGCCTGAGCTTGAAAATACCACGGGTGAAGTTGTATGGAGTAAGGATAATCAGCAACTTTATTATTTGCAAAAAGATCCCCATTCAGGGCGCATTCGTGGATTATATCACCACACAATAGGAACACCGCAGCAAACGGATCGCCTTATCTATGCCGAACCTGATCCGCGCTTTTATCTGAGTTTGTCTCAGTCTAGCTCCCAACGTTATTTATTATTGGATATTGCTGGACAATCGCAATCTGAAACCTATGTGCTCGATCTCGATGCACCGAAAGCGAGCTTGCAACGGGTTAAACCTCGCACGAAAGGGGTTGAATACTATCTTGATCACAGCAATGATGGCTTTTATCTACGCACCAATCTCAATGCACCGCACTTTGCGTTATTTTATACCCCAACGCTGCAACAACCTTGGCAGCCACTCTACCACCCAGATGATGAGGAATCACTGGAGAGTTTTACGATTTTACATGATTGGGTTATTGTAAAAGTGCGGTCAAACGGCATTGGACTTTACCGTTATTGGCAAAAAACTATGCCACAACAACGCACAGAAATTACCTTTCCAGATCCTAATTACTTAGCTTGGCCGCAATATGGCGAAAACACGCAAGATGGCATTATTGATTTTACCTATACGGCAATGGGCACGCCAAAAACGCATTTACGCTATGATTTACGCAAAAAACAGTGGTTAGATGATACCCAAGCCCTCGCTGGCGATTATCACACCGATTACATTGAGATTACAACACGCGATGGTGTGCGAGTGCCTGTATCATTAATTTATAAAAAAGGCTTACTAAAACAACACGATACACCGCTATTACTCACTGCTTACGGTGCATACGGATTTAGCTTTGAGCCGACCTATGGCACAGCGTATCACAGCCTGCTGGATCGCGGTTTTATCTACGCTATTGCACACATTCGAGGTGGTGGCGAGTTAGGCATAAAGTGGCACCAGCAAGGCAAAAAACGTCATAAAATTAATAGTATTAATGACACAGTTGATGTTGCCAATGCCTTAGCAAAGCGATTTAACACAACGCATCTTTATGCCTTAGGCGAAAGTGCGGGTGCATTAGCCATTGCGGGTGCAATTAATCAAGCCCCAACACGTTTTAAAGCAGTAGTGCTACAAGTGCCTTTTCTTGATGTCGTTGGCGCACTGGCACATGCTCAAGACGGCACAAATGCACAAGAAAGTGAAGAGTGGGGTTCATTGTCTGATCAAACTGATTTTAAGCATATTCTCAGCTATTCACCATATCAAAATATTACCAAACAACCCTACCCTGCACTCTATCTCATTGCGGCATTGCAAGATAAGCGGGTGCCGTTTGTTGATAGCCTCAAATATGCGGCAAAAGTGCGTGCATTAAGCACGAGTGATGCCCCTGTATTAGTTCATATTGAAAAAGACAGTGGGCACAGTAGCGGGCAGGGGCGATATGGTCGGATTGAGCGTAATCTTGATGCGTATTCTTTTTTATTAAAGCAAGAACAACAATAGTACACAACCTTAAGGAGATCTTATGCAACTGAATAAAATTGTAAGTGCGGTTATTTTCACCTGCCTAACAGGCTATACCTTGTCTGCCATGGCAGAAACGGTAACCGCACTTGATACCATTGAAGTGGTCGCAGATAAAAAAACAACCGAGCAACAACGCTATACACGCGCAGGTGCAGTCAGTACCATTGGTGCAACGGATAAAAAAATGCAATCGCTCGACAGCACCATTCGCTCCTTACCTGGTACCTATACCAACATTAACCCAACTCAAGGCACAGTGAGTGTCAATATTCGCGGAATGACGGGCTTTGGGCGTGTCAATACGATGGTTGATGGTGTTCCTCAAACATTTTATGGTACATCGTCCAATTCAGGCAGCAAATACCACGCTGGTAATGATGGTGAAGGTTATGGTCCTAGTAGCCAATATGGTGTTATGATCGATCCAAACTTCATCGTGGCGGCAACCGTTGAGCGTGGTTTTAGTACCGATGGCGCGCACAACATCAATGCATTAAATGGTAGTGCAAACTTCCGTACATTAGATGTGGATGATATTGTTTTCAGTGGTAATCGTCTTGGCGCATTAGCGAAATTTAATGTCGGCAATAATGGCGTTGGACGTGGCGGAATGCTGGCATTAGGTGGCAAAACATTATTAGAAAATAATGGTCATATTGGGGCATTAGCCGCATATAGTGGCAACTCTAGCAAAGCAAACTACAAATCAGGTGCTGGCACTTTTTCAAGTGATAATGACTATGTTAAACGCTTAGATCAACGCCCTCGTTCATGGCTGGCAAAAGTAGAATGGAAAGCCAATGACGATCATTTTATTAAATTCAGTAACAACGGCTATCGCAATAATGTTGGCGGGCGTGACACTGAGCACGATAGTTATCAATTAGATTATCGCTATACCCCAACATCGCCATGGGTTGATGTCAAATTACTTGCTGCATATAGTCAAAATCAACAAATTTACAATGATGATGCCAATATTTGGCAAATTGCTGATGCCAAAACAAAAAATAAATCGAATTATCTCGATCTCAGCAATAAAATGGCATTTGATTGGCTAAATACCCAAAACTCGCTTATTTTAGGTGTAAATTATCTCACAAATCAATATATTAAAAACGGTACAGGCGTCAACGAAGATAACTATAATTACACGCCTTTTGCACCATCTGGTAAGCAAAAAATGCATAGCCTCTATGCAACATTGCAATCCAATTGGCAGCGTTTCACCTTAGACAGTAATTTAACCTATACCCAAGCAGAAACAACTGGGTATAAACCCGCTTGTGAGGAAATTGAGTGTTTCCCACAAGGCGGGGCAAGCATGAAGCTTACTCAAAAAATACTGAAACCTTCTGTGATGTTATCTTGGCAAGCATCTGATTGGTTTGCACCTTATATTAGTTATGCCTACACCTCTCGTATGCCGAACTTAAATGAAATTTTCTTCAATCACCAAAGCGGTGGTTCAATGAATCCATTTTTAAAACCCGAACGCGGACATACATTCCAAATTGGCTTTAATACACATAAAGACAATGTATTTGTTAAAGATGATTTTCTCGGATTAAAAGTTACCGCATTCCAATCCAATGTCCGTGACTTTATTTACAACCAAAGTTTTTATGTGACAACCGGTGGCTCAAAAGTGACATCACTTAATAATCCAAATGTTGTCTCCCATACACAAATTTATATGAATTCACTCAATACCATTAAACAACGTGGTATTGAACTTGATTTCAATTACGACGCTGGCTTTGCCTTTGCTCGTTTAGATTTAAGTCTGATTAAGTCAAATGAGCCTATTGATGTCAACTCAACTGTCAGTACAGGGTTTGGTACTGTTGGGGTCACACAACTGCCAACCAGCTATGGCTCACTTGAGTTGGGTGGTCGCTTGCTTGACCGCACTTTAACACTGGGGTCTATTTTCAAATACACGGGTAAAAATCAACGTCTTAAACCTAATGGGCTTACCGTTGATTATGCAGAAGGAAATGACACACTAACTCAAGAAATGCCAAAAGTCCCAATTATTGTTGATGTTTATGCGAACTATCAGATTAATAAACATATTTTATTAAAAGCCTCTGTGCAAAATCTCATGAACAAAAATTACGTTGATGCACTCAATAGCCTAAATTCGACCGCCTCGCAATACAGTGTGGATAGTAATGAAAATGACGTATTTTCATTTACCAACTCAGCACGTGGCAGAACATTCTATTTGGGTGCAGAAGTACGTTTTTAACCCTTAAACAAAGAGGAGACAATATCCATGCAAACCATCACAAAAACAACTCTCGCAGCAACATTACTTGCCGCACTGACGGCTTGTTCATCAAACAGTACATCGTATGAATTGGATCAACCACGCAATTCGACGACAGCGAGTGAAACTAATCCACATCAAGCACAAGAAGGGGCTTCAAATAGCACACCAGATAAAACAGATGAGGCTACTGAGGCTACTGAACCCGCTAAGCCAGATAATTCTACCAAACCAGATGATTCTGCTCAGCCTACAACACCTGATGCCTCGGATACTGTAACACAGCCAAAAGAACCTAAACAGCCTGTTGAACCTACACAACCTGCAGAAACCGAGCCAAAACCTGATGTGGTTAATGGATTGGAGGATCGCACGATTACTATTCCTGATAAACCTTATCTAGGTGGAGATGAATATAATCCCAATATACAAAATGGCGTAGCTAGCTATTATAGTGCTGGTGGTGCTCATGCAATGAGTAAACCTGGTACGAATAACGCTGTTCAGCTTCAACTCAAAGATGTTTTGACTGACGCTGATAAAAAAGCGTTGCAAAATGCAAAAATTGATCCAAATGAACGACACGTTTTAGAAGTTAAAGATAAAGACGGCACATTACTAGGTAGATTTCAATTTGTTAATCAATCCTATTCTAGTTATGGCACGTTTGTTCCTGAAGATACGCAATATAACTACGGCGAAAAATATTCTTACGATAACTTAGCAATGTTCCTTGCTACCCCAACCACCGAAGCCCAATTTGCACAACAAAAAGGCACGGCAACCTACTCAGGGCATACGCTCGGTTATGTTGATGGTCCAAAAGGCGAAACACCAACACAAGGTTATATGGGTGATGTGAGCTTAAACGTGAACTTTGACACCAAAATGATCGACGGGAAAGTCACCGCACGTCAAGATGGCTTCACCAAATATAGCCCTAGTTTTACAGATGATAATAAGAATCCGACCGCTGAAGGCATTGAATTGACCAAGTCAGATCTAATCTTAGAAAAAACTGAAATTAAAGTCAGTAAAAATGGCACCATGAGCTTCGGAGAAGGTGCTTACAACAATGTAGCCGTCATAAAAAATAACGGAGAAAAAATTGGCTTTAATAAATACAGTGGAACCTTTGCTGGACCTAACGCCGACGAAATTGTGGGTCAAATTGGTGGCGGTGAAGAACGTATTGCCTTTGGTGCAAGCCGTGATAAATAACCAAAGTGCGGTCTAACCGCACTTTCTTCAAGGAGTTTTTATGAAATATAAGCTAACCGCACTTTTAGCTTGTGTGTTCTGTAGTGCGATCGCAGCCGCACAGCCCCAACGGATCGTGTCCGCAGGCTTTGGAATTACACAACTGGTTAATGAACTGGGTGCTGGCAATGAACTGGTTGCGGTAGACTCCACCAGCAAGGCATTTGCACGCGATCGCAATTTGCCCGTGTTAGGCTACCAACGCAAACTCAGTGCAGAGGGCATTATCGCCCTAAAACCCAGTATTGTGATTGGGAGTGAAGAAATGGGGCCTGAAAGTGTATTATCCCAATTAAAACACGTCGGCATTGAGGTGTTAGTGCTGTCAAGTGAGCAGCATAATCTTCACGATTTAGAACAACATATTGCTACGCTGGGCAAAACATTAGACAAACAAGAACAAAGTGCGGTTCTACTCAAACAACTTACACAACAAAACGCTGAGCTAGCAGCACATAAACAACATAATCAAAGTGCGGTTTTTCTCTTTTTAGGTGAAAAAGGGGCGCTGTTTGCAGGTGGCGACAAGACAACCGCCAATGGGATGTTTGAGTTAATTGGGCTGAAAAACAGTGCGGACGGGAAATCCAGCTATTATCCTTATGGGATTGAAACATTAATTAGCCTTCAACCGAAAGTAGTGCTTATTTCTGAACGAAGCCTTGCGCAAGATTTAGACAGCATTTTACAGAAATACCCGTTTTTAAAGCAGCTTTCGGCTGCACAAAAACAGTGCATTTTTACCGTTAATGGGCAAGCATTACTCGGTGGATTTAATTTAAGCTCATTAGAGGAAAGCGTTCGCTTACAGCGCGCTATTGCGAATAATTCTGCGTGTCAAGAATGAAACTGATTTCACCGTTTATTTTTGGGGCTATCACCCTATCATTATTATTGGGATTGAGTTTGCTATCTCTGAGTACAGGGGCAGTAAAACTTGAGCTTGAACACATTATCACCGCACTTTTTGGGCAAGGCGACAACGCCACGGTGTTTATTTTGCAGCAATTACGTCTGCCACGCACCTTAACAGCCCTCTCTATCGGGGCTATTTTGGGCTGCTGTGGTGCGGTGTTACAAGGATTATTTCGCAATCCCTTAGCTGACCCTGGTATTATTGGGGTTAGTGCTGGTGCAGCACTCGGTGCGGGCATTGCGATTGTATTATTGCCCGCGTCCTTGTTCGGTTTACAATTAGGCATCACCTCAATTTTTGCCTTTCTGGGCAGCTTGCTAATTACCCTATTCGTCTATCGCCTAGGTAAAACGCAATATGGCTCACAAATGACATTAATGTTACTCGGCGGCATAGCCATTGGTTCGATTGCCTTTGCACTGCTCGGCTTACTGCAATATGTTGCTGATGACCGTGCGCTGCGTGATTTAACCACATGGCAACTAGGCTCTCTCGCACAAAGTCATTATTGGCATGTTATAGTTACCTTTATTGCGTTAATCATCGTGTTACTCCGTTTTAAACAACTGGCATATGCCCTTAATGCGTTGTTATTAGGTGATATTGAAGCCCAACATTTAGGCATTAATATTGAGCGTGTCAAACGCCAATGTATATTTTTGACCGCACTTGCTATCGGCATTGCGGTGGCGGTGGCGGGCATTATCGGCTTTGTCGGCTTAGTTGTGCCGCATATCTGCCGCACATTACTTGGTGCAAATCATAAAATATTAATTCCAGCCAGCAGCGTTATGGGGGCCGTGCTATTACTGTTTGCAGACATCCTCGCACGCGCCATTGCACCGCCAGCGGAAGTGCCTATTGGCATCATTACAGCCTTAATTGGTGCGCCATTTTTTATTGCTTTATTGCTGAAATTAAAAGGGAAAATGTGATGTTATCGCTCAATCAAGTTTCTGTTACTATTGGCAATAAATGCTTATTACAATCACTCAGTTTTTCGGTAACTCAGCCATGCTGTATTGGCATTATTGGTGCAAACGGTGCTGGAAAATCAACCCTATTAAAAACCATTGGGCAGAATATCGCTTATCAAGGCAATATTTTGTGGAATGATCACGCCTTAAAGCACCTCAATGAACATCAACGTGCCACACAGATGGCATTTATGCCGCAACATAGCCAAATGGCATTTGCCCTAAGTGTTAAAGATATTGTGGAAATGGGGGTAATGATGCACCACGGTTTGAAAAACCCAAGTGCGGTTATCGATCGCGTGCTCGCACAATTTGATATTACCCACCTTAAAGATCAAAACTATCTGCATCTATCTGGTGGCGAAAAACAGCGTGTGCATGCCGCACGTGTATGGGCACAAATTCAAGCAACCGAACAGCCCAAATTAGTGCTGTTAGATGAGCCAACAAGTGCGCTAGATTTAAAACACCAACACCATTTTTTACATTGTACACAAGCACTTGCACGCCAGCATATTGTGCTAATTGTGCTACATGATCTCAATTTAGTCAGCCGCTATTGTGATCAATTACTGTTGCTTAAACACGGTATGCTCTGTGGTTTTGGTGCAACTGACACCTTAATGAATGCAGATACTATTCACACATTATACGACTATAAGGCTGAGGTGTTTGAACATAATAATCGTATCCATATCAGCTAAAAAAACCGCACTTTTAACGTGCGGTTTGTGAAAGTGCGGTTAAGTTAAGATTTATCCATCGGGGTGAACTCACGTTTTGCATGTCCTACATACACCTGACGTGGGCGCACAATACGAATAGCACCATCGTTATACATCTCTTTCCAATGGGCAATCCACCCAACTGTACGCGCTAATGCAAACATTACGGTAAACATAGACACAGGAATGCCAATCGCTTTTAAGATAATGCCCGAATAGAAATCCACATTAGGATAGAGTTTGTGATCTTTGAAATAAGGATCGCTCAGTGCAATACGCTCCAGCTCCATTGCCACGTCTAACAGTGGATTTTGCACATTCAATTCTTTAAGCACTTCATGACACGTTTTGCGCATCACTTTTGCACGTGGATCATAGTTTTTATATACACGATGCCCAAAGCCCATTAGACGGAACGGATCATTTTTATCTTTCGCTTTAGCAATATATTCTGGAATGCGATCAACAGTTCCAATCTCTTCTAGCATATTAATGCAGGCTTCATTTGCGCCACCGTGCGCTGGTCCCCAAAGTGAGGCAATTCCTGCCGCAATACATGCAAACGGATTTGCCCCTGATGAGGCAGCGGTTCGCACCGTTGATGTGGACGCATTTTGTTCATGATCAGCGTGTAGAATAAAGATACGATCCATCGCTTTTTCAAGTACAGGATTGACCACATATGGCTCACACGGCGTAGCAAACATCATATACAAGAAATTGCCTGAAAATGACAGATGACGTTGCGGATACATAAATGGCTGACCAATCGAATATTTATAGCACATTGCGGCAAGTGTTGGCATTTTGGCAAGTAAACGATAAGCGGTTAATTCACGATGATAAGGATTGGTTACATCGGTCGAATCGTGATAGAACGCTGCCAACGCACCACTGACCCCACACATAATCGCCATTGGGTGAGAGTCTCGACGGAAACCATGGAAAAAACGTGAAATTTGCTCATGCACCAATTCATGTTTTTTGACTCGATTGCTAAATGTGATGTACTGCTCTTTGGTTGGTCGCTCACCAAACAATAATAAATAAGATACCTCAAGATAGTCAGCGTGCTCTGCAAGCTCTTCGATAGGATAGCCACGATGCAATAACATCCCCTGTTCGCCATCAATATAAGTGATTTGTGACTTACACGATGCTGTAGACATAAAACCAGGATCAAAGGTAAATAGTTGATTTTTAACCAATGGTTGCACATCAACGGCATCATAACCTAACGTTCCTTGCTCTACATTCAACTCGAATTGACGTCCATCACTAATTGACAGGGTTGCTTTGAGTTCTGACATACTTACTCCTTTGTTATTGTTCTGTTAATTGCCAAGTGCCATTTTCAACCGCACTTTAGCCTTCATTAACTGATGATTTGATAACCATACTCACAATTTAGCCCTTTATGATTAAAAATTAAAGTCTGAATTACGGTTATTTGTTACTTTTTTGTAAAAAATTCTAGTTACGTCACATTATAAAAAAAATTTTTAGGTATAATTTCACCATTCATCACAACTTGCGTTATATTTTAATACATACTCGTGTGTTGGAAGATAATAAGCGGTAAACTAACCCATAAACGTGGATAGAAAAGGTCTAATTTATGCAACAAAATAATGCAATGCAAGACTGGATTGATAGCAGTGCCCTTAGTGGCAGCAATCAAAGTTACATTGAACAACTTTACGAAGATTACTTGAACGACCCCAACAGCATCGACGCTAGCTGGCGTGACATTTTTAACCAATGGCCGAGCCCACAATCCCCCGAACAAGCCCATAGCCCTGTGCGAGACTATTTCCGAGAGCTTGCGCGTGAAAATGTGAATAAAAAAGGCACGCATACCATTATCGATCCAAGTGCAAGCCAACGTTTAGTGCGTGTATTGCAATATATTAACGCATACCGTTACCGTGGTCATTTGCGTGCGGATCTTGATCCATTAAAAATGTGGCAACGCCTCTCTGTTCCCAATTTAGACTATCAATTCTATGGATTAGACGATAAAAACCTTGATGAAGAGTTTAATATTGGACGCTATGTTTACGATCAAGAAAATATTACATTACGCGAATTGTCTGAAAAATTACACGCCACCTATTGCGGCACTATCGGACTTGAATTTATGCACGTCCATAATGTCGAAATGCGTGACTGGCTACAAAAGAAAATGGAAGCACGCATCGCCAAACCGCACTTTAGTCAAGCTGAAAAAATCACGTATCTGCAAGAGCTTACAGCCGCAGAAGGGCTAGAACGTTATTTAGGTGCAAAATTCCCAGGTGCAAAACGTTTTTCTCTAGAAGGAAGTGATGCGTTCATTCCACTCATGAAAGAGATTATTCGCCATGCAGGTAAATTTGGTGCAAAAGATATTGTGATGGGGATGGCGCACCGTGGGCGGTTGAATATGCTAGTCAACGTGCTAGGAAAAAAACCGATTGAGCTGTTTGATGAATTTGCAGGAAAACACAGTAATGAAGAACGCACTGGCGATGTAAAATATCACCAAGGCTTTTCCTCTAATTTCCATACAGATAACGGAGATGTGCATTTATCACTTGCCTTTAACCCGTCCCATTTAGAAATTGTCAGTCCTGTGGTTATCGGTTCAGTACGTTCCCGCCAAGCACGTTTAGGTGATATAGAACATGATAAAGTGCTTGGTATTACCGTGCATGGCGATTCTGCGGTGACTGGACAAGGTATTGTGCAAGAAACCCTCAATATGTCTGCAACCCGTGGCTATACGATTGGGGGCACTATTCGTGTTGTGATCAATAACCGTATTGGTTTCACGACCTCTTATCGCGGTGATACCCGCTCAACTGAATACTGCACAGATATTGCTAAAATGGTGGACGCACCAGTTATCCACGTCAACGGTGATGATCCTGAAGCCGTTGTCTATGCTGCGCGTATGGCAGTGGAATTCAGAGCTAAATTTAAACGTGATATTTTCATTGATTTGGTCTCTTATCGCCGCCATGGTCATAATGAAGCGGATGAACCTTCTGCCACGCAGCCAATGATGTATAAAGCCATCAAAAAACATCCAACCCCACGCAAAGTGTATGCTGATCGTTTAATTGCAGAAAATGTAGTTAGCGATGATCAAACATTTGAAATGATCAATGAATATCGTGATGCATTAGACAATGGCGAACGTGTCGTGAAAGAGTGGCGAGAACTGGACCGCACTTCACTTAGTTGGCTGCCATATCTTAACCACGATTGGACAACCGCTTATGACAGCACATTCGACAAAGAGCGGTTTATGGCTCTGGCAAAAAAAGTGTGCATGTATCCACAAACGCACAAATTGCATAATCGTGTGAAAAAAATCTATCAAGATCGTGAGTTAATGGCAGCGGGTGAAAAACCACTAGATTGGGGAATGGCTGAAATTATGGCCTATGCTACGCTACTTGATGATGGCAATGCTATTCGCCTGTCTGGTGAAGATTCAGGACGCGGAACCTTTTTCCACCGCCATGCGGTTATGCACAATCAAGAAGACGGCACATACTATATTCCACTGCAACACTTGCACCAACAGCAAGGTCGCTTTGAAGTCTGGGATTCGGTATTATCTGAAGAAGCTGTGCTCGCCTATGAATACGGTTATGCCACCTCAGATCCCAAAACATTGGTTATTTGGGAAGCCCAATTCGGGGATTTTGCCAATGTTGCCCAAGTGGTTATTGATCAATTTATCAGCTCAGGTGAACAAAAATGGGGCAGAATGTGTGGTTTGACCATGCTATTACCGCATGGTTATGAAGGACAAGGACCAGAACACTCCTCTGCTCGCTTAGAACGTTATTTACAATTGTGCGCAGAGCAAAATATTCAAGTGTGTGTGCCATCAACACCTGCACAGGTTTACCATATGTTGCGTCGTCAAATGTTACGCCCAATGCGCAGACCATTGATTGCATTAACACCAAAATCACTACTACGCCACCCGCTCGCCATTTCAGACATGGATGAATTATTAAATGGCACATTCCAAACTGTGCTGCCAGAGGTGGACGCATTAGATCCAAACGGCATAAAACGTGTGGTATTGTGTGCAGGTAAAGTGTATTACGACTTACTGGAAAAACGACGTGAGAAAGAGCAAACCGATGTGGCAATTATTCGCATTGAACAACTCTATCCTTACCCAACTCAAGATGTGCAAGCTATTTTAGCACCTTATCAACACGTCAACGATTTTATTTGGTGTCAAGAAGAGCCGCTCAATCAAGGGGCTTGGTATTGTAGCCAGCATAACTTCCGTACATCATTGCCTGATGGCGCAAGTTTAAATTATGTCGGGCGAGCTGCATCAGCTTCTCCTGCCACAGGTTTTGCCTCATTACATAATGCGCAGCAAAAAGCATTAGTTGAGCAAGCCTTAACGGTATAACTGAATTTATATAAAATAAGGATTAGAAAATGAGTACAATCGAAATCTTAACCCCCGTCTTACCAGAATCTGTTGCTGATGCAAGTGTTGCCACATGGCATAAAAAAGTGGGCGACAGCGTTGCGCGTGATGAAATTATTGTAGAAATTGAAACCGATAAAGTCGTGCTAGAAGTGCCTGCAACCGCCGACGGTGTCATTGAAAGTATTTTAGAAGAAGAAGGGGCTACCGTAACCAGCAGTCAAATTCTTGGTAAACTAAGCCCTCAATCTACGGCTGGTACGCAAACCAGTGCCACAGTAGAAAGCGCAGAAGCAACTCCTGCACAACGCCACGGTGCTGCCATTGACGACGAAAGTAGCAATGAGAGTATTAGCCCATCAGTACGCCGCTTGCTTGCTGAACACAATGTCGATGCAAACCACATTAAAGGAACTGGTGTAGGGGGGCGCATCACCCGAGAAGACGTGCAGGCATATATTGAAAAAACACAAAGTGCGGTTCACTCTGGAGGAACCGATAGTTCCGTTGCTCTGGCAAATCGCAGTGAAAAACGTGTTCCAATGACACGCTTGCGTAAACGGGTTGCAGAACGTTTACTTGAAGCGAAAAATTCTACCGCAATGCTTACCACCTTCAATGAGGTGGATATGTCGCCAATCATGCAATTGCGTAAAACCTACGGCGAACAATTTGAAAAACGTAACGACATTCGCTTAGGTTTTATGTCATTCTATATCAAAGCCGTTGTAGAAGCCCTAAAACGCTATCCTGAAGTAAACGCTTCCATTGACGGTGATGATATCGTTTATCACAATTATTTTGATATTTCCATCGCCGTATCAACGCCTCGTGGGCTGGTTACTCCAGTATTGAAAGACTGCGACAAACTCTCTATGGCAGAAATTGAGAAAAAAATCAAAGAATTAGCAATCAAAGGACGTGATGGCAAACTGACCGTAGAAGAACTCACGGGCGGTAACTTTACCATTACCAACGGTGGCGTGTTCGGCTCATTAATGTCAACCCCAATCATTAATCCACCACAAAGTGCCATTTTAGGTATGCACGCGATTAAAGAACGCCCTGTTGCAGTCAATGGTGAAGTTGTTATTAGACCAATGATGTATTTAGCATTGTCTTACGATCATCGCTTAATTGACGGTCGCGAATCTGTTGGCTTTTTAGTAACCATTAAAGAATTACTCGAAGATCCAACACGCATTCTACTTGAAATTTAATAATACCTTATTGGTAGGCATAACATCGTTATGCCTACATTTACTTTTGCCCTAAAACGACGAAAGGATAAACTATGAATCTACACGAATATCAAAGCAAACAGCTTTTTTCCCAATACCATATTCCCGTTCCCGATGGTTATGCCTGCAAAACAATAGACGAACTACTCGAGGCCGCCGATAAACTCGGTGACTCACGTTTGGTGATCAAATGTCAAGTCCATGCAGGCGGGCGAGGCAAAGCGGGTGGCGTGAAATTAGTCAATAGCAAAGAAGATATTCGTGCATTTGCAACACAATGGTTTGGCAAAAACCTCGTAACTTTTCAAACCGATAAACATGGTCAGCCCGTTAATACCATTTATCTTGAACGTTGCTCCGCAATTGCCAAAGAATTATACCTAAGTGCGGTTTTAGATCGTAGCCAACAAGCAATAACATTTATGGCATCAACTGAAGGCGGAATGGATATTGAAGAAGTCGCCGAAAAATCACCCGAATTATTGCACAAGATCAGTTTTAGTCCACTTTATGGCGTACAACCTTTCCAAGCTCGTCAATTAGGCTTTGCGTTAGGATTAACTAAAGAACAGCTTAAGCAATTTACCCACTTAGTTATCCAGCTTGGTAAATTATTTGTAGAAAAAGATCTCGCACTGATTGAGGTCAATCCGCTGGTCATTTTAGACAATGGTGATCTCTTATGCCTTGATGCGAAAATTATCACTGACAGTAACGCTACATATCGTCATCCCGACCTAGAGGCTTTCAATGATCCAAGCCAAGAAGATGAACGTGAGTCACTTGCAGAAAAATGGCAATTAAATTATGTTGCGCTTGACGGAAATATCGGTTGTATGGTTAATGGTGCTGGGCTTGCCATGGGCACAATGGATATTATCAAACTGCATGGCGGCGAACCTGCTAATTTCCTTGATGTTGGCGGTGGTGCAACAAAAGAACGTGTTGCTGAAGCGTTTAAAATTATTCTATCCGATAAACACGTTAAAGCCGTACTTGTGAATATCTTCGGAGGCATTGTACGCTGTGATTTAATTGCTAACGGCATTATTGCAGCCGTCAATGAAGTGGGCGTGACAATTCCCGTGGTAGTCCGTCTCGAAGGAAATAATGCAGAAAACGGACGCAATATTCTCGCCCAAAGTGGGCTAAATATCATTGCAGCCAATAGTCTTACAGAAGCTGCACAACGTGTCGTTGCCGCAGCGGAGGGAAAATAATGTCTATTTTAATTGATAAAAATACAAAAGTGATCTGTCAAGGATTTACAGGTGGTCAAGGTACATTCCACTCAGAGCAAGCCCTCGCTTACGGCACCCAACTGGTCGGCGGTGTCTCACCAGGCAAAGGGGGGACAACGCACTTAGGCTTGCCTGTGTTTAACACAGTCAAAGATGCCGTAAAACAAACAGGTGCAACAGCTAGCGTTATCTATGTTCCTGCGCCAGGCTGTAAAGATGCCATTTTAGAAGCCATTGATGCAGGAATTGAGCTTGTAATCTGTATCACAGAAGGTATTCCAACCTTAGATATGCTTGCGGTAAAACAACGCTTAAATGAAACTGGTGTACGAATGATCGGGCCAAACTGCCCTGGTGTTATCACACCTGACGAATGCAAAATCGGCATTATGCCTGGTGATATTCATAAAAAAGGTAAAGTTGGCATCGTTTCACGCTCAGGTACATTAACCTATGAAGCCGTCAAACAAACGACCGATTGTGGACTTGGGCAATCAAGCTGTGTAGGAATTGGGGGTGATCCTATCCCTGGCTCGAGCTTTATTGATATTTTAGCGTTATTTGAGCGCGACCCTGAAACGCAAGCGATTGTGTTAATTGGTGAAATTGGTGGAAGCGCAGAAGAAGAAGCAGCGGCATATATCAAAGCGAATGTTAGCAAACCTGTTGTTGCCTATATCGCAGGCGTTACAGCCCCGAAAGGCAAACGAATGGGGCATGCAGGTGCCATTATCAGTGGCGGCAAAGGCACTGCTGATGATAAATTCCGTGCACTTGAAGACGCTGGCGTCACCACCGTTCGTAGCCTTGCTGACATCGGCGAAGCAGTGAAAAAAGTACTTAGCTAACACTCATTGCTAGAGCAAACCGCACTTTATATAAAGTGCGGTTTTTTCGTAAAGCGAGTTGCGGTACACTAAAAGCCTCTTACCATCCCTTTTGGAGTATTTATGAAAGCAGAAACCATCGCCCTTCACGCAGGTTATACCCCTGAGCAAACCACCAAAGCAGTGGCAGTGCCCATTTACCAAACTGCCAGTTATGCCTTTGATGACACCCAGCATGGAGCAGATTTATTTGATTTAAAAACCCCGGGTAATATCTATACTCGCATTATGAACCCAACAACTGCTGTACTAGAAGAGCGTATCGCACAGCTTGAAGGCGGCATTGCCGCACTTGCCGTATCGAGTGGTATGGCTGCAATTATGTATGCCGTTGAAGCCTTAGTGGAAAGTGGCGATAATATTATCGCAAGTCGCACATTATACGGCGGCACTTACACCTATTTCACTCAGACCTTGAAAAAACAAGGGGTTGAAGTGCGGTTTTTTGATCCAAATAATCCCGATGAAATCACCGCACTTTCAGATAACAATACCAAATTGGTCTATTGTGAAAGTATCGGCAACCCTGCAATTAATGTGATCGATATTCCAACCGTATCTGATTTGGCACATCAATGCGGCGTACCTTTAATTGTTGATAATACCGTCCCGTCCCCTGTGTTATGCAAACCTTTGCAATTGGGAGCCGATATTGTGGTTCATTCTCTGACCAAATACATCGGAGGGCATGGCACAACAATTGGCGGTGCCATCATTGATGGCGGTACATTTAATTGGAAGCAAAACACACGTTTTACCCAATTTAACACGCCCGATCCATCCTATCATGGCATTACTTATTGTGAACATTTTGGCAATGCCGCCTATATTGCCTATTTACGCGTAGTTGCGCTACGCAATTCAGGTGCCGCATTGAGCCCAATGAATGCCTTTTTATTACTACAAGGGCTGGAAACATTAAGCCTGCGTATGGAGCGTCATTGCGAAAACGCCATCCGTGTAGCAAATTTTCTCGCAAATCATCCAAACGTTTCATGGGTAAATTATCCTGCTTTGCCTGATAGCCCATATTATGCACTCATCCAACGTGATTTCGCGGGTAAAGCCTCTGGATTACTGAGTTTTGGTATCAAAGGCGGGCGTGAGGCTGGGGCTGCATTCATTGATAAATTGAAACTGATTATACGCTTAGTGAATATTGGTGATGCTAAATCGCTTGCCTGCCACCCTGCTAGCACCACCCATCGCCAAATGAGTGATCAAGAATTAACGGCTGCTGGCGTTGGTGCAGATATGGTGCGCCTAAGTGTCGGTATTGAACATATTGACGACATCATCGCCGATCTTGCTCAAGCACTTGAAACATGATGACCATAAAAAACCGCACGTTAAAGTGCGGTTTTGTTTTGTTGGCGATTATTTTTTCGGCTCTAACACGAATTTACCGAATGATGAATTGATATGGAAATTCGGTTTTTCCGTTTGCGGATTGATCCAAGTAATCCAATCGGCTCGTTCTTTGCCTTTTCCTTCAATAATACTAAATTCTGCACGATACACCCCAGCTTGAATAGTATTATCTTTCACCAATCCTAAATCATTAAGCTCTTTTAAGGAAATTTGCCCTTCAACAACATAGCCATTATCAGTGCGTTCACCTTTTAGCTCAAGTGAATTTGGATTCCACGCAGCATCAACATTTTTCTGTACATCACGCAACATGGATAATGCACGTCCTTTAAAATCCATCTCCAATGCCATATATTTTGGATAACTACCATCAGCATTCGCCTGATCGATTGCACCTGGTGCCATAAAGAGTTCAACGCGATCTTCACGGGCAACCATCCACTCATGATCAGTTTGATCATACACTACAACATTTGGATCAACGACATCGAAGGCAAAATAGAGATTTTTATCATCGTGATATGCTTTAAATGATGTTGATGGCATTTTATCTTCAACCCATGGGTTAGAAAAATCCGTGATTGCCGCAACATCTTTCCACACGGCATCATTTAATTTTCCATCAAGCACAGGGGCTTTGTCGTTATATACCACATTATAACTATCCCCAGTATTAGCTGCATACACATTCGCGGCTAATGCGCAGGTTAATAATGATAAAGTCAATTTTTTCATACACTCTCCTTGGATAAATGTAGCAACTGTTGCTACTGTTATTGGTTATTTCACCTCTGTTAATTGTATTTGGCACGGTGTCGCATCACGCGTTGTTGTGCTTAGCGTTGTATTAGCACCATCAAGTGCGGTTTTGGCACACGCTGACCGCACTTTAAGTTGCCATTGTCCTTTTAATGTCACTTGAGAGTGCTGCTCTTGTGACTCATTAGCACGCCATTGGCGAGAATACACGCTCACTTCCACTTGCTTTCCGTTGTTAAGTTGATCACTTTCCACACCTTGATAGAACGCTAAATCAGGATTAAGCACCGAGACATCTAATTGTTTGTCATGCACTTTCGTCATCACCATCAGCGGATTATTCGCACTCAGTACTACTCCACCTTGATTTTGTTCCCCTTTTTCAAAGAAAGCATAACCCTCCATACCTGTTTTTTCATCACGTACAGCATGCAATTTCTCGGTGCGTGCAAGCACGTGATAAGCGGGTCGCTGCGGCATGTGAGGTTCAACTACAATAGCATACTCATAACCTGCATTTTTGGGTGCTTTACCATGATTGATCACAGCCGTAGCAAACTTGCCTTCAGTTTCTTTATCATTGCGCCCATCTAAAGATTTTTGTACTTGATAAGTTATATTAATGCGCTGTCCTTTCGGCACATAATAGTAGTTACCCGCAGGATCAACCAACGTTAATGCCTCACCATCAAATTGCATCGACTCACCCAATTTGTTCACTTCTGTGCCATTGACTAAAATAGGCTGATTGTTCGCAACTGCATATTGGAGCAAGGTTGTTTCTGTTGGATGTTGCATATCATCATCTTGAATATTTGAACCCAATGCCACAATACGATTATCAAACATAAAATACGATTTATTAGCAGTAAAGGATTCTTGTTGATACTTACTGTGACCATGCAACTTCACCGCATACATACTGTTATTATCCAACGCATTAGCACCTGCATAGGTTTCCGTCGATAGTAACATTTCCTCTAATCCAGCCGCTGGCAACTGCTTAAGTTGTGATTTTAATTGCTCAAATGGTAATTGAATTGTCGTCGTACCTGGGAAACGATTCCAATTCCAACCATTATAGCTAAAGGCGTATTTGCTAAAATCTGACGGAATTAGCTCGAGCTGACCATATTGTAAATAACGCCCATAACGGTTATTGGCTTCATAGCTTTCATTGCCCACCAAATAACGACTAAACCCACGCGCAACAGCTAACCACGATTTTTTCGCATCTTCGCCATGACGACGTTGTAATGCCATAGAAGCATAATTCATTGCCCAAGCACCTTGCGGCTCTTCAATTGCTGGCACGCCTTCAAATGCTTTTTCGCCTTTCAATGCCGCATAAATACCCGCAAAGGTTTTATTAATGCGTTTTGGATTATCCACTTCTCCTGCAAGTGCCATCCATTTAAAGGGGGTATCTGCAATTTTAAATTTACCTGTTGGATGCCGCCCACTAAGCACCACAGGAATATTCATATCTTTGGTGTAAACCCACATTTTATAAAGCACATCATTAAGGCGTTTATGCGCCTCAGGACTGATGGCATAATCCGTGCCACTTAACACATAAATTGTCGGAGCAAGGCCATTAAAGGCATCTTTTGCATAAGCGGTATAGTGTTGTGAATGGTGAAAAATTGAGCCGTCAGGCTTAAAGCCACCAGACACGCCTTTCGATTGTAAAATCGTTTTACTCAACCAGTTAGACAGTTGTGTTAAAAGAGCTTCACGTTGTGCCATATCTGGAATTAAAAGAATACTTTTTACCATCCATTGCAATTGGGTATTTAAAATATCGACATTAGCAGAAACAATTTCCTCATCACTTTCAAAAATGCGTCCTGTGCCGTTATACCACATCATTGCACCTTGTGCTTGCTCCAGCAAATTATTCTCTGCCAGCAAATCACGCGCAATAAACCAAGCATCAAACATTTCTCGAGATTGATAGCCTAAATGCGTAATAATTTGATACCCACTGCCTCGCACAAAACCTTGATCAAAGATATACTGTGTAGCAAGTAAAAACGCCTGTTCTAACTGTTGCTTATCAACCGCACTTAGGTTTTTGGCTTGTAATAATTTTGCAGTTTGTAGCAATGTTTTGCCGAGCTCTCGCATCTGGATTGCATCAAGATAGAAATCTTGTGCCTTTTTATCAAAAACATCGGCATTTTTCATAAATTTTTGACGCGCAGGAAAATCCATACTTTTGCCTAAAATATGCCCTTGCTCGTCACGATAAATGCCAAATTTAGCATAAACGTTTAGATTTTCTTGAATTTTATCCGCCCCTACGTCTGCTTGACTAACGCCCATCACAGTGGCAAATTTTTCATATAATGCGTGTGTTTTGCCTTGATCACTAAATGGGGTATTAAAGTTCAAGTGCGGTATGTGTTTGCTAAGCATATCATCGTACATCAACAACCCATTCCAGTTTTTATTCACCGAAGTATTGACTTTTACATTCACAAAACGGGCTTGGTAATCAGGGATAGGATCTCGATTATCAACGGGAATATTCAACATGATCTGATCAAAAAAGACCTTTCCTGCTTGATTGGGGGCTTTTATCATCACGCTATCGGCACGGTTTACGGCATCACCTTTCATATCCCGAAATGGCACCGCAACACCCCGCCACCCTGTAAAATTCAAATTAAACTCAAATTGTTTAACCGTTTTATCACCTTGCTTGAACGTAAACGTAAACGGGGCATCAATTGCTTTTGAATTATAAATCCAAGCCATAAATGTGCGAGGCAAAATCGTATCATCATTGCTTAAATCAATTGCTATGTTAAGTGTTAACGTATCATTTGCTGGAAACGCCCACGCGAGGGAATGCGAACCATCTTTAAAATGTTCCTGACTTAAATATAATTTTCCCGCATCGGCATTAAATGCTGATATATCCTGTTGTTCAAAGCTGTATTGAGGAAATGGTATTTCAGTTGCTACAACAGCACTTGAGGCAACCGCACTTGCTACAATGCAGTAAGCCAAGCTCATTTTTTTAACCATGGCACTCTCCTAACATCATACACATTATGATGAGAACGGATTTACGTTTATTTTCGATTAGTAAATATAATAAGTAGTCGAAACAAAAAGAAAAGAAAGAAAAATGAATTATTAGAGTTAGATCACAAAAAATATGGTTTTATAAAATCACATTTCAAAAAAAAGCAAACCGCACTTATAAAGTGCGGTTTATGCAATAGGAAAGAGCGGATATTAAAAGACAACGGTTCGATTTTGATAAACAAAAATGCGATCTTGTAATGCCAGATCTAATGCTTGAGTCAGCACACTTTTCTCTACATCGCGCCCTGCTTTCATCATCGCTTGTGCATCGTAGGTGTGATCAACATTAATCACATTTTGTCGAATAATTGGGCCTTGATCGAGCTCATTATTGATAAAATGTGCGGTAGCACCAATGATCTTAACACCACGCTCATAGGCCTGTTGATAAGGTTTAGCCCCAATAAATGCAGGTAAAAAAGAGTGGTGAATGTTAATCACACGATTTGGATAGCGTTCCACAAATTTAGGATTTAATACTCTCATATATTTCGCAAGCAC
Organism: Spirabiliibacterium falconis; assembly: GCF_014885015.1. Taxonomy (GTDB): domain Bacteria; phylum Pseudomonadota; class Gammaproteobacteria; order Enterobacterales; family Pasteurellaceae; genus Spirabiliibacterium; species Spirabiliibacterium falconis. Next base: position 318,799 of record NZ_JABMIJ010000006.1, read on the forward strand.
AATATAATCAGGCTGATATTCATCAATTTTATTGGCTAATAGTTCATCGTGTTGCTCACGTGTCAAATTTTGATGGCTAATATAATGAAATGGAATATCAAAACGTTCAACTAACTGTTTAAGGGTTTCGTGATTACCAATAACAGCTGCAATCTCCGCATCTAATGCCCCGTAATAATTTTTCATTAAAATATCACCAAGACAGTGTGCTTCTTTAGTTACCAATATAACCAAACGTTTTCGTTTCCGAGTTACTAATTGGTATTTCGCCCCTTCTGGCAAGGCCAATTGCAAATCTGCTAATAAGACCTCATCATTAAAAATACCTGTTAACTCAGTACGCATAAAAAAGCGTTTGCTCACGTTATCCACATATTCACTATTATGTGTAATATTTAATTGATGCTTATAGCAAATATTCGTTATATTGGCGACTAATCCTTTTGCATCACGACAATCTGTCAGCAAAATTTTATGTTCAATCATAGAAAATCCTATAAAATACAAAAAATAAACCCTTATAATAAGGGTTTATTGGCTTATTATAATAGTTAATTAAATTTCAAAATCAGCGAGTGCTTTACCCGCATCAAGTGCTTTTTGAATTATTTTTGGGGTACGACCTTGCCCTGTCCACGTTTTTTGCTTACCACTTTCATCGGTATATTGATACTTTGCTTTACGCGGTGTACGTTTTTTCCGTCCTTTATTTGTCACATCTCGTAGTAACATTTCAGCCAGTTCTTCTGGATTTAAACCACTTTGTTCTAATTGTGATTTTAATGCTGCGATTTTTTCTTGACGTGCTTTTTCTTGTGCTTCAACTTCACGCAACTCTTCTTTTTTCTCATCAAGAATCTGTGTTAATTTTTCAATTATATTCTCCAACTGCTCAACTGTTAATTCCTTTAATGAGACACGAAGACTACGAATATTTGATAATTTTTTAATAAGATCAGACATACTATTTCCTATTTTTAGACCAACATTTTTTACGAAATATAATGTAATTTATTATAAATATCAACTTTATTCTTACGAGAATAACGCAAATTAACACAATGTAATAATAACCGCACTTTATGTTAAAACCGCTGTCATTTTATGTTGGCTATTGTATGATTTTTACTTGATTTTTCGCTATTTTATTGTACGCTCTCAACGTGCGGTTTCTCCACTTTCTGATTTCCATAATAATGACTCATGATAAATGTCATCACGAAATCAAAAAGTAACGTGCATTTTTATTAACCTAATATTGGAACAAACTATACGGATGTTTTATGCAACTAATTGATTTTTCATCTTCTTTCTGGGCGGTATTGCCACCCTTACTGGCACTTTCACTTGCCATACTAACACGTCGAGTCCTGCTTTCTTTAAGTGCCGGGATTATCATTGGCGGATTAATGTTAACCGATTGGAATCCTATCAATGCAGGCATTTATATTAAAAATAGCGTATTATCGCTCGTTTATGGTGATGATGGCTTAAATTTTGATAGCTTAAATATTATCATTTTCCTGCTTCTCTTGGGGGCATTAACCTCACTTTTGACCGTATCAGGCAGTAATCAGGCCTTTGCCGCTTGGGCACAAAAACATATTAAAAATCGCCGTGGCGCAAAAATGCTCACCGCTGGTTTGGTCTTTTTTACGTTTATTGACGATTATTTCCACAGTCTTGCCGTCGGTGCTATTGCCCGCCCTGTCGCTGATAAATTTAAAATTTCGCGTCCAAAACTGGCTTATATTTTGGACTCTACCGCAGCCCCGATGTGTGTCTTAATGCCAATTTCAAGTTGGGGAGCATACATTATGACCTTAGTTGCTGGCTTATTAGCAACGCATGCGATTACGGACTACTCTCCAATCGGTGCCTTTGTCAGCATGAGTTTAATGAATTATTACGCCATTTTTGCACTCATTACGGTATTTATCGTTGCTTGGTTCTCATTTGATATTGGCTCAATGGCACGTTTTGAACGTGAAACACTGGAAAAGCAAAGTGCGGTTGAACACGTTGATGATGGTGTGAAAGGGCGTGTTTATGCGTTGATTTTACCGATTATTACCTTAATTATCGTTACCGTTGGAATGATGATCCACACAGGGGCCGACGCTCTCAGCGCAGATGGCAAACCATTCTCTATTCTTGGCGCATTTGAAAATACCACCGTGGGTATCTCACTGGTCGTCGGTGGCTGTGCCTCATATCTCGTAGCTACGCTATGTACACTTGGTTTAATTAGCCTGCCAGACTTCATCAAATCTATTTTTGTGGGCTTTAAATCAATGTCTGGCGCAATTACGATCCTCTTTTTTGCTTGGACAATCAATGCCATTGTTGGTGATATGAACACAGGTAAATATCTTTCCTCATTGGTCACAGAAGGTGGCTTAAACGCACAATTCTTACCTGCACTCCTTTTCGTGTTAGCCGTTGTGATGGCATTTTCAACTGGTACGAGCTGGGGTACATTTGGCATTATGCTCCCAATTGCCGCCTCAATGGCTGCCAATGCAGATCCGAGTTTAATGCTGCCTTGTATGTCTGCGGTAATGGCAGGAGCGGTATGCGGTGATCATTGCTCGCCTGTATCAGACACCACTATTTTGTCTTCTACGGGGGCGGCGTGTAATCACATTGATCACGTGACCACTCAGCTACCTTATGCCTTAATTGTGGCAACCGCTGCTTTTGTTGGATTTCTAACATTGGGCTTTAGCACCTCTAGCCTGCTTGGCTTTGTCGTAACCGCACTTTGCCTAATGATTCTATTGGTCATCTTTAAAGCAAAACAACGCACTGTGCAATAAAAATTAAATTCTACTAATTTTATAAAATGCGATATTTATATCGCATTTTTTTATTATCCCCACCTTTAATTTTATAAAATATCGTATTACCAAGTTATAAAGTATAAAAATCCAAAATAATCAAATTAACCATATAAAAAATCACTGGACATCTTCTAAGCTTTATCGTAAAACTAAATCAAATAAACAAAAAGGAGCGACTATGAAAAAATTGTCTGGTGCTGAAATTATTGTACAAGCACTGCAAGATCAAGGCGTAAAGTATGTTTTTGGTTATCCTGGTGGATCTGTGCTGGATATTTATGATGCCATTCAAACCCACGGCGGCATTGATCATATCTTAGTCCGTCATGAACAAGCAGCTGTGCATATGGCAGACGGTTATGCACGCGCCACAGGTGAAGTCGGCTGCGTGTTAGTGACCTCAGGACCAGGCGCAACCAATGCGATCACTGGCATTGCTACCGCTTATATGGACTCCATCCCGATGGTTGTATTTTCAGGGCAAGTGCGGTCAGCCTTAATTGGCTCGGATGCCTTCCAAGAGTGCGATATGGTCGGCATCTCTCGCCCTGTGGTTAAACATAGTTTTTTAGTAAAACGTACAGAAGACCTGGCCGCGACCATTAAAAAAGCATTTTATCTTGCCGCTTCAGGTCGCCCTGGTCCTGTCGTCATTGATCTGCCCAAAGATGTGGTTAATCCTGCGTATAAAATTCCATATCAATACCCAGAGCAAATTAGCCTGCGTTCGTATAACCCCACCTTATACGGGCATAAAGGGCAAATTAAGCGTGCATTAAAAACCATGCTTGTAGCGAAAAAGCCTGTACTCTTCATTGGTGGCGGGATTATTAGTGCCAACTGTGCTGCTGAGCTAACGGAATTCGCCCATCGCTTACATTTACCTGTGGTCAGCTCACTGATGGGGTTAGGTGGTTTTCCCGCAACAGATCAACAAAGTTTAGGCATGCTCGGCATGCACGGTACTTTTGAAGCCAATAATGCCATGCACCATAGCGATTTGATTATTGCACTCGGTGTCCGCTTTGATGATCGCACCACCAATAATCTCGAAAAATATTGCCCAAATGCCAAAGTCATTCAAGTGGATATTGATCCTACGTCAATTTCTAAAAATGTCAGTGTATATATTCCTATTGTAGGCAGTGTTGAATTTGTATTAGCCGAATTTTTATCCCTACTCAGTGACGATCAATTACTAAAATCACAGACCGCACTTTCACCTTGGTGGGAACAAATTGAGCAATGGCGTGCGAAAAACTGCCTACAATACGAGCACAAAGACGATGTTATCAAGCCTCAACAGGCGGTAGAAATGGTGTATAAGCTAACAAAAGGAAAGGCGTATATCGCGTCAGATGTTGGGCAACACCAAATGTTTACCGCACTTTATTATCCATTTGATAAACCGCGTCGCTGGATCAACTCAGGTGGGCTTGGCACAATGGGATTTGGGTTGCCAGCCGCTATGGGCGTGAAACTTGCCCATCCCGATGAAACCGTGGTGTGCGTCACGGGCGATGGCAGCATTCAAATGAATATTCAAGAGCTATCCACAGCACAGCAATACAACATTCCCATCGTCATCATTAGCCTGAACAACCGCTTTTTAGGTATGGTAAAACAGTGGCAAGATATTATCTATGCAGGGCGACACTCTCAATCTTACATGAAATCGCTACCTGATTTCGTTAAACTTGCCGAGGCCTACGGGCATAAAGGCATTCAAATTAATCACCCTGATGAGCTTGAGCCAAAGCTCAAAGAGGCCTTTGCTTGCAAAGATAAACTGGTGTTTGTGGATATTTTAGTTGATGAAACCGAACACGTTTACCCAATGCAAATTGCAGGCGGAGCAATGAATGAAATGATGTTAAGCAAAACGGAGAAAAGCCATGCGTAGAATAATTTCAGTCTTACTCGAAAATGAAACGGGTGCCCTATCGCGTGTAGTCGGGCTATTCTCGCAACGTGCCTTTAATATTGAAAGTTTAACCGTCGCACCGACCGATGACCCAACACTTTCACGTATGACCATTGAAGCCTTTGGTGAGGAAAGAGTGCTTGAACAAATCGAAAAACAGCTGCACAAGCTGGTGGATATCTACAAGGTGATGAGCTTAAGCGAATGTGAACACGTAGAGCGTGAAATTATGCTACTCAAAGCTCGTGCAAGTGGCAACACCCGCGATGAACTCAAACGCATGTCTGACATCTATCGTGGTCAAATTGTCGATATTACCCCAAAAAGTTATACTATTCAGCTTGCAGGTACAAAAGATAAGCTCAACGCCTTCGTTAACGCAGTAAAACAAGAAACTGACGTGCTGGAAATTGTACGATCAGGGCTGATTAGCCTCTCGAGAGGCGAGAAAAATTGCCTCTGACCGCACTTTAAAGCACCAACCGCACTTTGCCATCACAAAGTGCGGTTTTGTTATTTAGCTAATGCCTGAAAATCAGCAAAAAAGGTTGGAAAGGTTTTTGCTGTGCAGTTTGGGTCTAAAATTGTCACTGGCGTTTGAGAGAGTGCAACCAAGGCAAAACACATTGCCATGCGATGATCGTTATAGGTCTCAATTTCTGCATGTTGAAACTTTGTCAACGCAAGTGGTTGAATACGGATAAAGTCCTCCCCCTCTTCTACGGTTGCCCCAATTTTACGCAATTCTGTTGCCATCGCATTTAGGCGATCGGTTTCTTTCACCCTCCAGTTGGCGATATTGCGAATCACCGTTTCACCTTCGGCAAAAAGTGCGGTGGTAGCAATCGTCATTGCCGCATCAGGAATATGATTCATATCCATATCAACACCATGCAATGGTGCACAGTCCGCCTGAATAAAATCATCCCCCCACGTGATTTTCGCCCCCATTTTTTCTAGCACATCAGCGAAAAGTTTGTCGCCTTGAATGCTATTTTTACCAACCCCAATGACTCGCACGGAACCTTTCAGAGCACCTGCGGCAAGAAAATAAGAGGCAGACGATGCATCACCTTCTACTAAAAACTGCCCAGGCGATTGATAACACTGCCCGCCTTTAATGAAAAACCGTTGGTAATTTTGGTTCACGACCTGTACTCGAAATTGTGCCATCATGGCCAATGTCATATCAATATAAGGCTTAGAAACCAGATCACCGATAATCTCCACTTCGCTGTCGCCCACTGCCATCGGCATTGCCATTAAAAGTGCGGTCAAAAATTGACTTGATACGGAGCCGTCAATCTGAATTTTGCCTCCCCGCAATCCTGTATTGCGAATCGCCAGTGGTGGGAACCCCTCTTGCTCAAGATAATCAATTTCAGCCCCTGCCTGACGCAAGGCATCAACCAAGTGCGCGATAGGGCGTTCCTTCATTCTTGGCTCGCCAGTCAGCACTGTTTCAGCAACGGTATGTTGAGCATGGTGTAAACACAATGCGGCTGTCAGAGGGCGCATTGCCGTGCCTGCATTCCCTAAAAAAAGTGATAAGCCAGCGTCCAGTTGAAACGCCCCCCCAAGCCCTGTAACCCAGCACTCACGCTTATCGTCAGATAAACGGTAATCCACGCCTAGGTGTTTCAAGGCATTCAGCATATGACGCACATCATCACTATCAAGCAAGTTCGTTAAATGCGTTTCGCCTTGCGCCAGTGCTGCGAGTAACAACGCGCGATTTGATAAACTTTTTGAGCCTGGTAAACGAATTTCACCCGCCATGTGATGAATTGGGTTTAGTGTTATTTTTTCAGTCATACTACAACCCTAAAACCGCTGTTAATGCGTCAATAAAACGTTGATTTTCTTCTGGTAAGCCTATGCTAATGCGTAAATGATTTGGTAAGCCATAACCTGCAATTGGACGCACGATAACGCCCTGCTCAAGCAATTTTTGGTAAATTGGGGCGGCTGGTTGTTGCAAATTCAGCATAATAAAATTCCCTTTAGACGGCACATATTCAAGCCCTTTTTGTTCAAAAAATTGGCTTAACTGGCGCAATCCTGCTGCATTATTAGCCGCAGTTTTCTCCACAAATTCGTCATCATTAAGCACGGCTTTTGCGGCAGCCAGCGCGAGGCTATTACAATTAAAAGGTTGGCGAATGCGATTGAGCAAATCCGCCACTTCCTCACTTGACACCAGATAGCCCACACGCAAGCCTGCCAAACCATAGGCTTTAGAAAACGTGCGGCAAATAAGTAAATTTGGATAGCGACGCAATAGCTCAAATGATGGCACTCGCTCATTGGGTGCAGTAAATTCAGTGTACGCCTCGTCCAACACCACGACAATATGCGGTGGCACCTGTGCAAGAAACTCATTAATCTCCTGCGCACTTAAAAACGTGCCTGTTGGATTATTTGGATTGGCAATATAGATAACTTTGGTTTTATCTGTAATTGCGGCTAAAAAACCGTGCAAATCATGCCCATATTGTTTAGCTGGCACAATAACTTGTTTTGCATTAATGGCCTTTGACACCAGCGGATAGACAATAAATGTATATTGGGAAAAGATCACTTCATCATGCTCACTTAAGAATGTGTGAGCAGTGATTTCTAACAAATCATTTGAGCCATTGCCCAGCGTAATTTGTTTTGGATTTAGCCCAAATTTTGTCGCAATCGTTTGTTTTAATTCAAAGCCATTGGCATCAGGGTAACGTGGAAGATCATCTAACTGCGCTTGAATAGCGGCTTTCGCACTTTGTGGAAAACCAAGCGGATTTTCATTGGACGCCAGTTTCACAATATCCGTCAATCCAAGCTCGCGCGCTAATTCGTCAACAGGTTTGCCTGCTTGATAAGGTGATAGGTTTTGTACCCCAATATTGGCTTGATTTAAAAATGTCATAGTTAATCCTTTAATCTAAGTGCGGTTAGCCTTGCTGTTCAAACGCTTGCATAAATGTAATCAACGCTGCTACGCCGTCCAATGGCATGGCATTATAAATCGACGCTCGCATCCCACCAACGATACGATGCCCTTTCAGGGCTTGTAATCCCTGAGCGGCTGCTTGTGCAACAAATTCGGCATCACGCGCGGCATCTCCTGTGGTAAATGTCACATTCATTCGGGAGCGATTTGCGAGTGCGACGCTATTGCGGAAAACCGCACTTTTATCAATATAGCGGTAAAGCATCTCTGCTTTTTCTTGATTACGTTTTTCCATTGCGCTCAAGCCACCATGTTGCAGTAACCAATCAAAGACTAACGAGCAAAGATACCATGCAAACGTTGGTGGGGTGTTAAACATGGAATCGCTATCACGCAATAATTGATAATCCCAAATTGATGGCGTTATTCCCTGCGCCCGCCCAAGTAAATCATCACGAACAATAATGAGCGTAATTCCCGCTGGTCCTACATTTTTTTGTGCGCCAGCATAAATTAGACCAAAACGACTCACATCAATTGGGCGAGACAGAATTGTTGATGACATATCTGCCACCAGTACGCTATCACCAACATCTGGCACCTCAAAAATTTCCACACCGCTTATGGTTTCATTTGGGCAATAATGGACATAATCATACGCTTGTGCTTTTTGGGATAAATCGGGCAACTCAACCGCACTTTGCCCATTTTGGTTGACTAAAATGGTTTGCACATCGATTTGCCCATAACGCTTAGCCTCATCAGCCGCAGCATTCGACCAATAACCGCTGTTAAGATAAAGTGCTTTGCCATTCTGTGACAGTAAATTCATGGGAATCGCCGCAAATTGTCCACGTGCCCCTCCTTGTGCAAATAGCACATGATAATTCTCTGGAATGGCAAGTAGCTCTCGGATTTGTGCAATTGAACGCTCAGCCAGAGCCATAAAGTGTTTCCCTCGATGACTCACTTCCATAACAGAGGTGTGCAACGCCTCCCAATTACATAATTCGGCTTGTGCTTTCTCAAGTACTGCGGCAGGCATCATCGCTGGACCTGCACTAAAATTAAACACTCTAGACATCATTTTTCCTTGGATTGTAATATGATTTAATTAAGTGAATTAGTTTTAACACTGCGCCCCGTTTCAATCAATCAATTTATGCGCTTTTTTAAAAAAATTTCTTAATCTTGCTCACAAATTTCATTCATAGACTTTGACCAACGAAACAAAAAAGGCTAAATTACTCAAAAATTCATTTTATGTAGGATATAAAATCATGGAAAAAGTCAGCAAACAATCCTTTCAAGATGTATTGGAGTATGTGCGTATGTATCGTTTAAAAAACAAATTGTTGCGTGATATGGACGATATGCAACGCAAAATCCGCGACAATCAAAAACGTGTATTATTGCTTGATAACTTAAATCAATATATCACTGATGATATGTCAGTTGCAGATATCCGAGCGATAATTCTTTCCATGCGTGATGATTATGAAGATCGTATCGACGACTACATTATTCGCAATGCGGAAACCTCAAAACAGCGTCGTGAAATTAGTAAAAAAATGGCCGAGCAAGCAAGAGGACCATCAAAAAGCTAATCTATCATAGAGGCACATTCAATTTCGTGCCTTTTCTCTTACATTTTTTGCAAAGTGCGGTTATAATAGACTACCAGTTGGCTTTAAGTCCAACATTCTTTTGTTCTTTTTAAACTCGGTGGACACAATGAATCCAATGTTAACAATTGCTGTTCGTGCTGCACGAAAAGCAGGTAATTTAATTGCCAAAAGTTATGAACGTCCAGATAGCGTGGAAGTGCATAACAAACAAGAAAATGATTTTGTTACAAATGTAGATAAAGCGGCGGAAGTTGCCATTATTGAGGTAATTAAAAAATCTTATCCTGATCATACCATCATTGCTGAAGAAAGCGGTGCTCAAGAAGGTGATAATGCCCAAGTGCAATGGATCATTGATCCACTTGACGGCACAACTAACTTCACAAAATCATTACCGCACTTTGCTGTGTCTATCGCTGTACGCGAACATGGCCGCACAACTGTGGGCGTGGTATATGATCCAATCCGCAATGAATTATTCACAGCTGTGCGCGGTGAAGGTACAAAACTGAACGAAATGCGTCTGCGTGTAAACAACAAACAAGAACTTGACGGGAGCATTATTGCAACAGGTTTTCCTTACAAGCAAAAACGCAATATGCCAATCCAGTTTAATATGATGACCGCACTTTCAGATCAAGTAGCCGATTTCCGCCGCACAGGCTCCGCTGCCCTTGATCTTGCTTATGTGGCGGCAGGTCGGGTTGATGGCTATTTTGAAAGTGGCTTAAAACCGTGGGATTGTGCAGCGGGTGATTTGATTGTGCGAGAAGCTGGCGGCATTGTATCGGATTTTACTGGCGGACACGCTTATCTGCAATCAGGTAATATCGTTGCTGCACCTGCCAAAGTAGCAAAAGCGATTTTAAGCAAAGTTCAACCTTTTTCTAAATAGCATCTAAAAGAAAAGCTACATTTATGTAGCTTTTTTATCTCATTTGAAACTTACGACGTAACGCACGCAAAAGCAAGAATACCCACGGCCATAAGATACCACTAAGTATGGCACCAACAAGCTCTTGTGGATTAAAACGAGCACTGTGCATAAATAATTCAAGCAAGAAAATAGCAATATCAATAACGATCACAGATAAAATTGCGATGACACTTTGCAACCATAAGGATAGATTACGCAAAACAAGATAATTTGAAGCAATAATGTAAGTAAAAATGGACAATATTAGAGCATGAACGCCCATAATGGAACCGAGACTTAAATCCCACATTAGCCCAACAATAAATGCCCAACCAATACTCACACGATTAGGTAGTGCCATGACCCAATAAAATAGCACCATCACAAGCCATGCTGGTCGAAAACCTTGAAAATCCGCTGACCACGGCGTAATTTCCATAATCAATGCAACTAAAAATGTGCCTGCCAATAATAATGTTTGTAATATCCAACTGCCACGCATTACTGATTATCCTCTCGCAGTGCATCTTGTTGCTGCTGATTAGCATCGGCAGGATCAACGTCAGAATGATGCTTGTCATTATCATCAACACCATCATTTAGCTCAACTTTTTCTTTGATATTTTGGTTCCGCTTCGGATTTAAATAATCGGTTGGTTTTGCGGATAAACGTTGACGAACCGCATTACGAACATCTTCAGGCGAAATCGAATGTGCTCGATGTAATTCATCGTTAACTGGCCAAAGTAGTAAGAGATAACGCAAACGTTCAAGTGAGGCCAATGGACGAGCGGTAATAGTAGCAAAATAATTTTGTTTATCACGAGATACGCTATCGACTATTGCAACTGGGTATCCTTCGGGAAAACGCCCGCCTAGTCCTGAAGTCACTAATAGATCACCTTTAATAATATCTACCGAACGTGCAACATTATCCAATTGCAATTCATCGCTACGCCCTGTGCCACTCGCAATTACTCGTACATCATTGCGTAATACTTGCAGAGGAATAGAATGGGTAACATCAGAAATTAATAACACTCGACTTGTGGTTGCTCCGACTGAGATAACCTGCCCTACTACCCCTTTTTCATCAATAATGGGTTGCCCAACGAACACCCCATCTTTACTGCCTTGATTAATCACAACTTGTTGGCGATAAATATCCGTCTCGGCCGTTAATACTTCAGCGATTTTTTTATATTCATCGTAGCGAAGGGGGGAATTTAGTAACAAACGTAAGCGTTGATTTTCTACTTTAAGTTGATCTAGCAGTAACAAATCCGCATTTTTTTCACTTAACTGCTGCTTAAGCACTTTATTTTCAATTTGTAATTTACTGGCATCAACAAAGTTATCTGAAACACCATCAAGCACAGTGCGTGGCATATTCGCAAAATAAAATATACCACTAATTGAGGTCTCCATTAAGCTGCGTAATTGAATCATAGCACTACTACGCCCATCCCCAATCATCAACAAGATAGAGGCAACAATAGCAAGGATTAAGCGAATGCCTAATGGCGGTGCTTTGGAAAAAATGGGTTTCATTAATTGTATGTCCTAGGACGAATTTTTCGCCCTATTCTTGGGCATTAATCATCGCTGAAAATATCGCCACCGTGTGTATCAATCATAGAAAGTGCCTCACCGCCACCACGCGCAACACAGGTTAACGGATCTTCGGCGATAATGACTGGCACGCCTGATTCTCGTGATAGCAAGATGTCAATATTCGGCATTAATGCACCACCACCCGTTAACACCATGCCACGTTCAAAGATATCTGCGGCTAATTCTGGTGGGCAAGACTCAAGTGCGGTTCGAACCGCTGTCACAATGCCACTTAATGGTTGCTGAATCGCCTCTAACACATCTTTCGAAGTGAGTTTGAAGCTACGAGGTGCGCCTTCAGCCAAATTATGACCATGCACTTCGATCTCTTTGATCTCGTCGCCGTCTTCAATAAAAGCTGTACCAATTTCGTGCTTAATACGCTCTGCTGTTGCTTCTCCAATTGATGAGCCAAAGGTACGGCGGACATATGCAATAATGGCTTCATCAAAACGATCGCCACCAATGCGAACAGAAGATGAATACACCACACCATTCAGGGAAATGACAGCAACTTCTGTCGTACCACCGCCAATGTCAATTACCATAGAACCCGTAGCTGATGAAACGGGTAATTTTGCACCAATTGCGGCCGCCATGGGTTCTTCAATGAGATAAACTTCACGTGCACCCGCACCAATTGCAGATTCTTTAATGGCTCGACGCTCAACTTGTGTCGCACCTGCAGGCACACACACTAATACACGTGGACTTGGACGCATAAAATTATTACGGTGGACTTGTTTAATAAAGTATTGCAACATTTTTTCTGTTACAAAAAAGTCAGCAATCACGCCGTCTTTCATAGGACGAATAGCAGCAATACTTTTCGGAGTACGCCCGAGCATCATTTTGGCATCACGCCCTACTGCAGCAATAGATTTGAGCGAACCAACACGATCTTGACGAATCGCCACAACAGAAGGTTCATCAAGTACAATACCTTGACCTTTTACATAAATAAGAGTGTTTGCAGTCCCTAAATCGATAGAAAGATCGTTAGAAAATAAGCCACGAATTTTTTTAAACATAGTCATTCCGATTTGAATCTGAGAGTTAATTATAATTGGCAGAAATTGCGCTCAATGTATCAAAATCTGCGCCCTTGCTCAACTTTAAATTGTAAAAGGGCTCAGATTATTTTTAAAACCGCACTTTTTATTTTGCTTTATTCAGCATTGGCGCAAGAAAGCGAGCTGTATGGGATTTCTCGCATTGACATAACTGCTCTGGTGTCCCTGTGGCGATAATTTCACCGCCGCCATCACCCCCTTCTGGTCCAAGGTCAACAATCCAATCCGCCGTTTTGATCACATCTAAATTATGCTCAATTACAACAACCGTGTTTCCTTGATCACGCAAGCGATGCAACACGCTCAGTAATTGTTTAATATCGGCGAAATGCAGTCCTGTGGTTGGCTCATCAAGAATATAGAGCGTTTTCCCTGTATCACGTTTAGATAGTTCTGTCGCGAGCTTAACCCGCTGTGCTTCACCGCCTGACAATGTCGTTGAAGATTGCCCTAACCGAATATAAGAAAGCCCAACATCCATTAACGTTTGCAATTTGCGTTTAATGACCGGAATCGCATCAAAAAATTCACAGGCCTCTTCCACAGTCATCTCAAGGATCTGATGAATGGTTTTGCCTTTATACCGCACTTCTAGTGTTTCACGGTTATAACGTTTGCCTTTACACTGATCACACGGTACATACACATCGGGTAAAAAGTGCATTTCTACTTTTATCATGCCATCGCCTTGACAAGCCTCACACCGCCCGCCACGCACGTTAAAACTAAACCGCCCTGGTGTATAACCGCGTGCGCGTGACTCTGGTACGCCTGCAAATAACTCTCGAATTGGCGTAAATAGTCCCGTATAAGTAGCCGGATTAGAACGTGGCGTGCGTCCAATTGGGCTTTGATCGATGTCGATCACTTTGTCAAAAAAACCTAATCCATCAATACTGTCATAAGGCGCAACATGCGTATTTTCTGCGCGATTTAGTGCATTTTGTGCTAATGGGAAAAGTGTATCGTTAATCAATGTCGACTTACCCGAACCGGATACTCCTGTAATACAGGTAAATAACCCCACCGGTATTTCTAACGTGACATTTTTGAGATTATTTCCCGATGCACCTTTGAGTATAAGCCATTTCTTTTTATCTACTGGTGTGCGTTTTTTGGGAATTGCTATTTTCTCCACGCCAGATAAATAACGCCCTGTCAATGATGCCGCATTACGCATTAATTGTTTTGCTGTTCCTTGTGCGACAACATTGCCACCATGCACTCCCGCACCTGGTCCAATATCAATGATGTAATCTGCTGCCATAATCGCATCTTCATCATGTTCAACCACTATCACGGTATTACCCAGATCACGTAAGTGCGTTAATGTTTTTAATAAGCGTTCATTATCACGCTGATGCAACCCAATAGACGGCTCATCAAGTACATACATCACCCCCACTAATCCAGCACCGATTTGACTCGCAAGACGAATACGCTGCGCCTCCCCCCCCGAAAGCGTTTCTGCTGAACGGGAAAGGGATAAGTAATTAAGCCCGACATTAACCAAAAACAACAACCGCTCTTTGATCTCTTTTAGGATTTTATCGGCAATTTGTGCTCGCTGCCCTGTTAATTGTAAAGAATCAAAAAACACCAGCGCATTGCCAATGCTACGCTCTGCCACATCAGGAAGGTTAAAGTCCTGAATAAAAACATGACGCGCCTCCGTACGCAAACGTGAGCCACCACACTCACGACATGGGCGTGTACTAATCAGCTTTGCTAACTCTTCGCGCACAGCGGTAGATTCCGTTTCCTTATAACGGCGTGCCATATTGTTCAAAATGCCTTCAAATGGGTGCTTGCGTACCACAATGTCACCCCTATCATTAACATAATGAAAATCAATTTTATCGCTCCCTGAGCCATGTAAAATGATCTGTTGAACCTGTTGTGGTAAGTCTTCAAATGGCTGGTTAATATCAAATTTGTAATGTTTTGCTAGTGATGTAAGCATCTGATAATAATAAAAATTACGCTTATCCCATCCTTTAATCGCACCATTGGTCAGCGAAATAGACGGATTTTGCACAACCTGCTTTTCGTCAAAATACTGCTGTACCCCTAGCCCATCACAACTTGGACATGCGCCCGCGGGATTGTTAAATGAAAACAGACGAGGCTCAAGCTCTGCAATCGAATAGCCGCAATGTGGGCAAGCAAAATTAGATGAAAAAAGCAATTCTTCAATATCACTACCCGATTCCATCGGTGCAACAACTACTGTGCCACCTGAAAGCTCAAGTGCGGTCTCAAAGGATTCTGCTAAGCGTGTTGCAATATCTGACCGCACTTTAAAGCGGTCGATCACGACTTCAATAGTGTGCTTTTTCTGTAATGCCAACGTTGGCGGATCAGACAGATCACATACCTCACCATCAATTCTTGCACGAATAAAGCCTTGCGCAGCAATATTTTCCAATAATTTAATATGCTCACCTTTGCGTTCTTTTACCACTGGTGCAAGTAGCATCATTTTACTTCCCTCAGGCAACGCTAACACTTTATCCACCATTTGACTGATGGTTTGTGCAGCCAAAGGCACAGCATGAGTTGGGCAACGTGGCTCACCAATCCGTGCAAATAATAAGCGCAAATAGTCATAAATCTCAGTAATCGTACCGACCGTTGAGCGTGGATTATGTGAGGTGGATTTTTGCTCAATTGAAATCGCAGGCGAAAGCCCTTCAATATGATCGACATCGGGCTTTTCCATCAGGGATAAAAACTGACGTGCATATGCAGAAAGTGACTCAACATAACGCCGCTGCCCTTCCGCATAAAGGGTATCAAACGCCAACGACGATTTTCCTGAACCAGAAAGCCCCGTAATCACAACTAATTTATCGCGCGGAATAGTGAGATCAATATTTTTTAGATTGTGCGTACGTGCACCACGAATCTCAATGTTGTCCATAGTCTTACTCTTTTAAGAAATATTGGAATGATTATCGCAAATCATAAAAACTGTGTAAATATCCAGTATTTTTTATTTGAAATTTGATGATTTTTTTTCTAATCTAGGGCAAGATAACAGATCATAAAATATAACAAGCCAACATTTAAAAAAGAGGAATTTATGGCGGGAGTGAATAAAGTAATTATCATCGGTAACTTAGGAAATGATCCTGAACTACGCACAATGCCGAATGGCGAAGCTGTTGCCAACATTAGCGTTGCAACAAGTGAATCTTGGCGTGATAAGAATAGTGGCGAAATGCGTGAAATCACTGAATGGCATCGTATCGTACTGTATCGCCGTTTAGCAGAAATTGCAGGAGAATATTTGCGTAAAGGCGGTAAAGTCTATGTGGAAGGGCGTTTAAAAACACGTAAATGGCAAGATCAAAATGGACAAGATCGCTATACCACGGAAATTATTGGTGATAACTTGCAAATGTTAGATTCTCGTGCTGACCGTTCAGGGCAACAAAGCGGTAACTATAACCAAAGTGCACCATCAACAAACACTTACAATCGCCCAGCAACGTCACAAGCTCCTAAACAAGCAACACCAGCAAAAGCACCAGCACAACCAGATAACTTTGATCCATTTACCGATGATGATATTCCATTCTAATTAAACATCATCTAGCACAAAACCCAGCCACTGAGCTGGGTTTAACAATGAAACTAAAGTGCGGTTTTCACTTTAGTTGACACTTCATCACAAAATTATTCCCCTTAATGCTTATCTTTTCTGATAAATTCAGCTACACTGTTTTTTCCTGTTTCAATAAGATAGAAACATGCTAGAAAAATAAACACGCAAAGGTACAATTAAGTAAAAGTGCGGTGTCAGGCAAACCGCACTTCATTATTAAAAACTATCTTATTATAAACTTGATTTATCGCAAGAATGATAAAAGTCAATTTGAAAAAATATCACTTTTATCTATAATGCAAGGTAATGTTGCCAATAATTAGCAGTGGAAAAATTATGGAAAAAGAAAAAGATACCCAACCCGAAGCCGTTTCATCCGTTCTCAAAGTGTTTGCAATCTTAGAAGCACTTGCCAAACAAAAAGATATTGGTATCACAGAGCTTTCTCAACGTTTAATGATGTCAAAAAGTACGACATATCGCTTTTTGCAAACAATGAAAAACTTAGGTTTTGTTCATCAAGAGGGGGAAACGGATAAATACGGATTGACGATTAAATTATTTGAAATTGGTGCTGCTGCACTTGAATACACAGACCTAGTGCCACTTGCTGATAAAGAAATGCAAAAAATTGCAAATCAAACTAACGAAGCATTGCACTTGGGGATCTTTGAAGGGCATGAAATTGTCTATTTACATAAAATCGATTCTGGCTATAACTTGCGTATGTACTCTCGCATTGGACGCCGCAATCCGCTTTATAGCACCGCCATCGGAAAAGTCTTAATGTCTGATTTGGATGACGATAAAGTGCGTGATATTCTTAAAGATGTAGAGTTTAAACGTCATACTGAAAATACACTTGAAAATGTTGAACAATTCATAGACGAATTGAAACAAGTACGCCAACAGCATTTTGCACAAGATAACGAAGAACAAGAAACAGGACTACGCTGCATTGCCGTGCCAGTGTATAATCGCTTTGGCCGTATCATTGCGGGTGTATCTATTTCACTCCCAACAGTGCGGTTTGAAGAAGAAAATCTATCAACTTTAGTGAACATGTTACAAACAGCAGGGAAAAACATCTCAGATAGCCTTGGCTTCCACAACTACCCTGTCTAAATTTACATCATTAAATAAAAAGGGAAGTATTACTTCCCTTTTTATTTATCCTAATGCCACCGCTATTTTCTTCGTCCAAAGACAAATGAAATAACAGAAAGAACCAAAAACACTATAAAGAGAATTTTAGCTATTCCAACCGCACTTCCTGCAATGCCACCAAAACCTAACGCAGCGGCAATCAATGCAATAATAAAAAATATAACAGCATAACGTAACATATATTATCCTTTTCTTATGGTAAAATAAAAATGATTTATCCATGTGGTTTGCATTACATATCTAACATGTAATATATATAGCTATACCATAACTAAATTAATAAATGCAAATTTATCCGTCATTCCATTTGCTACATTTTTATGCTTTTTAGATAAAATTAGTTAAAAAAAGAGGAAATATATGCCAAAAATTCATCATTATGATTTAGAACGCATCATCAATAACGAATTAAAAAGTACTGAAATTCGCGATTATGCACCTAATGGGCTACAAATTGAAGGTAAAAGTGCGGTCAGTAAGATGATTTGTGGTGTAACGGCTTGCCAAGCCCTCATTGATTACGCAGTAACCCAACATGCCGATGCTATCCTCGTGCATCATGGCTATTTTTGGAAAAATGAACCGCTTGAAATAAAAGGCATGAAAGCGAAACGAATCCGCACGTTAATGCAGAATAATATCAATTTGTATGCCTATCATCTTCCCCTTGATGTACACCCAACTTTGGGCAACAATGCACAGCTTGCCAAGCTACTTAATATAACTGATCTTGAGCCATTAGAAGAGACACCTTTTTCTATTCCTATTTATGGTAAACTCGAAACACCTTTAACTGGGTCAGCCCTGGCTCAACGCCTTGAGCAAGTGCTCCATCGCACTCCACTGTATTGCGGCGATAATGCACCAGAGCGAATTAAACGCGTTGCACTATGCACAGGTGGCGGGCAAGATTATATTGAGCTTGCCGCTGCGAATGACATTGATGCCTTCATCACGGGCGAAGTGTCAGAGCGAACCATCCATATAGCACGTGAAATGGGCATTCATTTTTTTGCAGCAGGTCATCACGCCACGGAACGATTTGGCGTGCAAGCACTCGGAAAATGGCTAAATACACATTATGATTTAGATGTTGAATATCACGAAGTAAATAATCCCGCATAATGTCATATAATTGTAAAATTCTTGCAATAATGCAGCAAATATGACATTATCAAAAGCAAAATCTCTATAAAGTGAATAAGATAACTAAGGAGTTATATATGAAAAACACTTTTGACAGCAAACGTGACGAACTATTATCTGAGCTACAAGATATTCTTGATTCAGCTGAACAACTAGTCGAAGAAGGCGGCGAAGTAAGTGCGGATCAGCTGAAAAAATTAAAAAAACAATTAGTGGAAAAAACCGAAGGCTATCGTGAACAACTTGATGATCTTCGCACTAAAGCCACCGACAAAGCTCGTGCGGCGATTAAACAATCCGATGAACTTATCCAAGATAATCCATATAAAACTATCGGCATTGTCGCTGGGGTTGCGTTCTTAGCAGGTCTATTAATCAACCGTAGCAAATAATGATTTGTTTCTTAAGAAGTCGTTTCATCGCGACTTCTTAATGTCTTTTTGCCATATGGAGATCACGTATGCAAAGTGTTAGCAAAATTAAATCAGGTGTGAAAAATACGGTTGTAACCGCACTTGAACTTGCCAGCGTGCGTTTAGAAATGGCGACTATTGAGCTGAGCTATATGAAAAGTCGCCTTATTACCGTGATCATCTGCACTCTACTTGCACTTTTTCTGTTTCTTTTCTCTGGCATAAGTCTCCTTTTTGCACTGGATGCTTGGCTGCCGGTCGAACAAAAAAGTTCCGTATTTTTCTTAATAACAGGACTTGGGTTTGTATTCATACTCCTTTTGGGCATTGCCATTGTAGTTATATTGCGTAAACAAAAAGGCTTCTTGCCTGAAACTGTCAATGAAATTAAACAAGATGTGGCTGCGATTAAACGCGCTCTGCGTTCAAATTCATCTCAAGGAGCGTAAATATGAATAAACGTCAACAATTAGAACTTCTCCAATTGCGTGGTGAAATTTTACGCCAACGAATGAAGTTGGAAAGTCGCAATACCAAAAAAACGATTGCGGAACCATTGCATTATGCTAAATCTTTAGCTAATCCATTGATTCGCTCTGCTCTTATTTCATTAGGAACGCGTTTACTCTTTGGTAGCAAAAAATGGCTATTATTGCCTGCCGCTGGTGCAGGAGCTGCTTCATTTTTCTTCTTGAAAAACAAACAACGTGACAAATAACGCAACTCCATGTAGGCGTGGATTATTCTTTTTCTTTTCAGTATAATATGGCAATCTAGATGGGCACTTGGCTCATCTTTTCTTTCAAATAGGACTATATTATGGGCTTTTTATCCAATAAACGTATTTTAATCGCAGGCGTCGCTAGTAATCGCTCTATTGCTTACGGCATTGCAAAAGCAATGTTTGACGCAGGTGCTGAACTTGCATTTACCTATCAAAACGACAAATTAAAACCTCGTGTTGAAGAATATGCCAAAGATTTTGGTTCGTCTATTGTCATTCCTTGTGATGTTGCAAACGATCAAGAGATTGAAAACTGCTTTGCTGAACTCAGTAAACACTGGGAGACCTTTGATGGTTTTGTTCATGCCATTGCATTTGCACCTGGCGATCAACTGGATGGTGATTATGTTGATGCCGTAAATCGCGAAGGCTTTAAAATTGCCCATGATATTAGCTCATATAGCTTTGTTGCAATGGCAAAAGCCGCTCGCAAAATGTTAAATCCAGGAGCAGGTTTAGTGACTTTGTCCTATCTTGGTGCGGAACGTGCTATTCCAAATTACAATGTAATGGGGCTCGCTAAGGCATCATTAGAAGCCAATGTTCGTTTTATGGCAAATGCGATGGGCAAAGAAGGCATTCGCGTGAATGCTATTTCAGCCGGTCCAATCCGTACACTTGCAGCATCAGGCATTAAAAATTTCAAAAAAATGTTATCCCATTGTGAAGCGGTTACGCCACTGCGTCGTACAGTAACGACAGAAGATGTGGGTAAAAGTGCGGCATTCCTCTGTTCTGACCTTGCTTCAGGCGTAACAGGTGAAATTTTACATGTCGATGGTGGCTTCAACATCGCTGCAATGAACGAATTAGACGCAGAATAATTCACTATATTTCAACAGCAGTAAACATACTTACTGCTGTTTTCTTTTGCTCATCAGGTACATCATGTTTCAAGATAACCCTCTTCTTAGCCAGTTAAAGCAACAAATTCGTGAAAACAAGCCGCGCGTAGAAGGCACCATTCGTGCCAATGAAAAAGGATTCGGCTTTTTAGAATGTGATAAAAAAAGTTATTTTATTGCCCCTCCTGCGATGAAAAATGTCTTGCATGGCGACAAAGTTAAAGCCATTATTAGCCAAGATGGTGAAAAAGAACAAGCTGAGCCAGAGAGTTTACTTGAACCAACACTTTCACGTTTCATTGGTAAAGTGCGGTTTAATAAGCATAAAAAACCACAGGTTATTCCTGACCATCCTAATATCACCCGCGCACTCACCGCACTTTATGATCCAAAACTTGGCGAGCTGCACGAAAATGATTGGGTTGTGGCAACCTTGCAACAGCACCCACTGCGTGATGAATCTGGCTTCAAAGTAAATATTGAGCAAATTATTTGCTCAGGTGATGATCATTTTGCACCTTGGTGGGTAACGTTAGCCCGCCACGAACAACCACGCAATCCTGTTACTGGGCTTGAAAGTTATACACTTGATGATATTCCACGCGATGATTTGACCGCACTTAGCTTCATCACCATTGACGCTCGCACCACTAAAGATATGGATGATGCGCTTTATGTTGAACCATTAGAAAATGGTTGGCGTTTGGCTATTGCTGTTGCCGATCCCACTGCCTATATCCCTCAAGACAGCCAAATTGAACGAGACGCACGCCAACGCTGCTTTACCAATTATTTACCTGGTTTTACTATTCCGATGTTGCCAGCAAAACTGTCTGACGAACTTTGCTCTCTTGTTCCAAATGCTCACCGTCCTGCCCTGGTTTGTTGGTTAGATCTTGATACAGCGGGTAATCTCATCAGCGAAGCGACATTTCAAACTGCGTGGATCGAATCAAAAGCGAAATTAGACTACGATGATGTTTCCGACTGGCTAGAAAGCAACGCATCCACCTGGCAGCCTGAGAATGACATGATTCGCACCCAAATTGAACAGCTACATCAATTCGCCCTTAGCCGTATGACATGGCGTCGCAACAACGCCCTCTTATTCAATGAACGCCCTGATTATACGTTTGAGCTCGCCCAAGATGGCGAAGTGAAGGCGATTCACGCTAAACATCGGCGTATCGCACACAAAATGGTGGAAGAATGCATGATTTTAGCCAATACAGCGGCAGCATTTTATCTTACCCAAAATACAAAGTGCGGTATTTTCAACACACATGGTGGCTTTGATAAAAAGTTTTTACAACAAGCGCAAGACTATCTGCTCACCACACTGAATCTGCAATCAGATAGCGAAGAAGCTGCTTCATTTAGCAAAGAACAGTTGAGCAAACTTGCCAATTATCGTGCTATGCGTCAAACCTTGGATCAAAAAAATCTTTATGCCGCAGAGTTACGATTGCGTCGTTTTTTGCAACCTGCGGAATTTAAAACGAAAATCGCACCGCACTTTGGGCTAGGTTTAGAAGGTTATGCTACTTGGACATCGCCAATTCGTAAATATTCTGATATGGTCAATCACCGTATCATTAAAGCCTATCTACACAATCAGCCAATTCATGCACCAGAAGATAGTACGCTGCAACGTTTACAAGAAGCGCGTCGTCAAAATCGACTGGTCGAACGAGATATTGCCGACTGGCTATATGCCCGCTTTTATGCCTCCCAAAACAATGAAAGTGCGGTTTATGTTGCAGAAATCGTAGATATTAGTCGAGGTGGGATGCGAGTGCAATTAACGGAGACTGGCGCAAGTGTATTTATTCCACTTAGCTCCTTGGCGGACGACAAAACAATCCTTAATGTTAATAGTGATGAAATTGCATTGTATATTGGTGATCAAAAATGCTGGCAACTGGGTGATAAAGTCACGGTTGAAATAAGTGATATAAATCTCAATACACGTTCACTACTTGGCAAACTTCACAGCGAATAAAATAAAAAGTGCGGTTCAACCGCACTTTATCATGACACAATCAAAAATGATTTTATATAGCGGATGAGTTATAACAATTTAGGCCAATAGTCTTTATTCGCAATAATTAAATCGTCCAAAATCGCCTTGGCGACACTCGCACTGGGTACCGTTTTTGACAATGTTATCGCCTGCCACATTTTTTGATAACTTTGTTCAATCCAAGCTTCCACCACTAATTTCTCAACTGCGACCTGCTGCTCCATCAAACCTTTTTCAAACGTCGGTATTTTTCCTTGTGCTAAAGGCTCTGCCCCTGAGCTTCCAACTAAACAAGGTACCTCAACCATTGCATCAGCTCTAAAGTTTTCAATTGCTCCGTTATTCTCGACAATTAATAACATTCTTTCTCCCGTATCATATGCTATTGCACAAGCAAGATCGACGATAAAATAGGCATGTCCATCAATCCTAAAAGTAAAATGTTCTGCTGTACCGGCTGAAATAATCTGCTTTGCTGTCGAAAATATCGTTTTCTCTCTACCTTCAATTACTTCATTGGCTCTGGTATAGTTAGGGTTAGAATGTGCAACAACTTCATCTGGATATAAATAATATTTTAAATATGTGTTAGGCAAAAAATTAGGCTCTATGGCTAATAAGTCTTTGGCTTTCCGGTGCGTTTCTTGCCAGCTTGGATCCGTATGCTGCGTATCAATTTCTATTTGAGTTAAATAACCATTTTGTGCAACATAATCTCGTATTTCTGGCAAACGTTCATTCCCATTGGGATCTTTCACACTTGTCCACCAGCCAAAATGATTCAAGCCAAAATAACGCACTTTTAAATCTTTTGGTTGCAACCCTACTATCTGCGACATTCTTCTTAGCGTGCCCACTGGCATATCACAAATATTCAGCACTTTTGAAGTTGGACGAAGGACTCGGCAGGCTTCAGCCACTATGGATGCAGGATTTGAATAATTCAACATCCAGCAATTTGGTGAATATTTTTCCATTAAATCAATTAAATCAATAATATCGCCTATACTGCGCATTCCATATGCAATACCACCTGGTCCGCAAGTTTCTTGACCAACAACGCCATGCTTCAAGGGAATTTTTTCATCTAACTCTCGCATTTTATATTGCCCAGTGCGAATATGTGCCATGCAAAAATCCACATCGGTAAAGGCTTCTTTAGGATCCGTTGTATAATAAAAAAGAATTTCGGGTGCTTTTTCTTTTAAAATAATGGCTAACGCATCACCAATAATTTTTTGACGCTCTGCATCATTATCATATAACTTAATTTGCCTCAACGGAAACTTATCTAAACATGTTAATAACATCATAACAATTCCTGGTGTATAAGTACTTCCACCGCCAGCAATAACAATCGAAAACTTTTTCATTTTATTCTCCTTTATTTTTTAATTTCATCAAAGAATTATCAACAGCTTTCCTAATTGATGACACTTTTAATCCATAAACAACCTGTATGTTTTTATCCATTTTTATTACCGCACTTGCACCTGTTAATTGCGTTAAAATTGTTTCATCTACTAAATTTTCATCCTTAACAATTAATCTTAAGCGTGTATAACAATTATCAACGCTAATAATATTACTAGCACCACCTAAACCATCAATAATGGTATCTGAATCAACAGCGTTCTTACTATTCTGTTGAAGATACTCTTGCCTAGAATACAATTTTGATTCTTCACCTATATTTTCTCTACCAATTGTCATCAGGTTCAAATAACCAATTAGAACTCTAAAAATAGTGTAATATAGAAAGAAGAATATTACGCCCACTAGCATATATAGTGGCCAACCTGTTTTTTGAATACCTAATGGCAAATTAAAGATTAAAAAATCAATAAACCCATTAGGTCCTATCGCACGCACATCAAGTAAACTTAAAACAACCATACTTAATCCACTTAAAATAGCGTGTACAATAAATAGAATTGGAGCTACGAACATAAAAGTGAATTCTATTGGTTCAGTTACACCCGCAATAAAAGAAGAAAATGCAGCAGGAATTAAGATAGCTTTGACCTTTAATTTATTTTCAGGTTTCGCCATATGATACATTGCTAAGCAAGCGCCCATCAGCCCGTACATTTTAGATATACCTCTAGCGTCCCATATCACCGTAGGAGAAAGTCTTTCAACGGAAGGCAAGGCCATTTCAGCATAATAAATATTTCTAGCCCCCTCAAATACCTGACCATTAATTTCAATCGAACCGCCTAATGGCGTATATAGGAATGATGTATAGACCAGATGATGCAAACCTGTTGGAATAAGTAATCGTTCTAACATTCCATAAATAAAAATACCCAATTCACCACTACGATTAATCACAGTTCCAAGTTTTAAAATACCAATTTGAACAAAAGGCCAGATATACGTTAATAAAATAGCAGAAATAATTACGATAGGTATTAATGTAATGAAAACAAAGCGAGAACCACCATAAATTTGAAAAGCACTCCTAAACTCTTTATTACAAAACTTGTTATGGATATAGGCAACTATACAACCGAGAAATAACCCCAGAAATATCCCCATATCAAGAATCTGTACACCTAATACAATTGTCTGCCCCGTTCCTCTTAGGGATTCTCCTTGATATAAAATACCGTTTATTTGCATAAACTTATTCATCGAATAAGTAAAAATAAGGTAGGCTAATACGGATGTAAAACCTGCTTCTGATTTTTTTTCTTTTGCTAAACCTACAGTTAATCCAACACAAAAAACCAGACCTAAGTTTGTTAAAATAGAAAGTAGTGAACTAGACAGAATAGTGCCGAAATCTTTTATAACCCCAGCACCTAAAAATGGAATATATTCGGCTAATCGGGCATTAGTGAAAATATTACTTAATGCAATCAGAACCCCCACTATTGGCAATATAAGAATAGGAACAAACATTGCCTTTGAGAAGTGTTGTAATCCATTAGTGACTTTTTCTCTCATAAGTCCTCCTCACTTTTATCTAAAGAACTAAGCTAAGCATAATACTAAGCGAGAATTTATCATAGATAATGAATGAAGAAAGACACAGGTTTCCAAATTTAGTTACAGGTTATCTTTTGTGTGATAAATTTTATATACTCATAAGTAATAGCTTCAAACAACATGAGTACATTAGGAAAGAACATATTTAGCCTCACATTTAGTGAATCGGATTTTAAATTATCATGTATCTTAAAACTAAATAAAGATAATTCACTGAGACTGTTTTCAATTTCATTCGTAAAACTAATTACGGGAATATTATTTTCTCTGGCTGTTCTTGCTTTATTTAGCACATTGATCGTTTCTCCTGATTTTGACAAAGCAATAAATAACCCTATATCTTCTAGATTATTTTCAAAAACCGCACTAGAATCTGATCCTGATGCAATCATACTTTTCTTACCTAAAACCAATAATTTTTTATGTATATACTCTGCAATAATCCCTGAAAATCCTGTTGCATAAATAAAAATAAATTTTCTTTCTAATGATTCTAACATTTGTATAAATTTTAAAATATTATTATGATTATTTAATTCAAACACACTCTGATATTGGAATAGCGACAAAACATCTTTATTTGTATTTTCATAACTAGGCGATTTTATATATGGCAATAGTTTATAGTGCATATCTACAAAACCACTATACCCTAATTTTTTAGCTAATCGCATAATTACAGATGTTGATGTAAAGTTTTCTTTTGCTATATTTCTTACGCCCATTTTCATCACATCATCAATATGCTCAATAATATATTCTAATACCTTCCTCTCGGTATTTGTTAATGTTTTATCTTTAATAATTTTCTCTAACATAGCTCTGTTTTCAACTATAAAAAAACGGTATAACCAAAAAATTATACCGTATAATACATTTAATAAAATTTACTCCCACTCAATCGTGGCTGGTGGTTTGCCGCTAATATCGTAGGTGACGCGAGAGATGCCGATGACCTCGTTGATGATGCGGTTAGACACTTTGCCAAGTAAGTCATATGGCAAGTGTGCCCAGTGGGCAGTCATGAAGTCAATGGTTTGCACCGCACGGATAGAAACGACCCAATCATATTTGCGCCCATCACCCATCACGCCAACGGATTTCACTGGCAAGAAAACGGTGAAGGCTTGGCTGACTTTGTGATACCAATCGGCGTTGTGCAGCTCTTCGATAAAGATCGCATCAGCACGACGCAAAATATCACAATACTCTTTTTTCACCTCGCCAAGCACGCGTACGCCAAGCCCTGGACCAGGGAATGGATGACGCATTAGCATTTCGTGCGGCAGTCCGAGGGCAAGCCCAATTTTACGCACTTCGTCTTTAAAGAGTTCTTTAAGCGGTTCAACCAAACCAAGTTTCATATAATCTGGCAAGCCTCCCACGTTGTGGTGGGATTTGATCACATGCGCCTTGCCCGTTTTGCTGGCGGCGGATTCAATCACATCAGGGTAAATTGTGCCTTGAGCAAGCCATTTAACGTTGCTGAGTTTGTGGGATTCTTCATCGAACACGTCCACAAACACTTTGCCAATAATTTTACGTTTCGCTTCAGGATCTGCTACGCCTTTGAGCTCATTTAAGAAACGCTCTTCCGCATTAACGTGAATGATATTTAGCCCGAATTTGTCACCAAACATCGCCATAACTTGCTCAGCTTCGTTCAGACGTAGCAAACCATTGTCCACAAACACACAGTGGAGATTTTTGCCAATGGCTCGGTGAAGTAAAAGTGCGGTCACGGAGGAATCTACCCCACCCGATAGCCCTAAAATCACTTGATCATCGCCCACTTGTGCTTTGATGCGTGCCACCGCATCTTCAATGATGTTCTCTGCCGTCCATTCACGAGCACAGCCGCAAATATGCTCAACAAAATTAGTTAATAGCACTAAACCGCTCTTAGTATGCGTCACTTCTGGATGGAACTGCACACCATAGAAATGGCGGTTTTCATCTGCCATTGAGGCAATTGGGCAGGTTGGCGTTGTCCCCGTTATCGCAAAGTGCGGTGGTAGGCGGGTGACTTTATCACCGTGACTCATCCACACATCCAGTAATCCTTTACCTGCCTCATTTTGGGCATCTTGCATATGGGCAAAAAGTGCGGTTGGGTTTTCGAGTGCTACTTGTGCGTAGCCAAACTCGCGGTGATCAGAGGTTTCCGTCAAGCCACCGAGTTGCATCGCCATGGTTTGCATACCATAGCAAATGCCCAGCACCGGCACGCCTGCATTGAAAACATACTCTGGCGCACGCGGGCTATTCTCTTCGGTAGTGCTCTCAGGCCCACCTGAGAGGATGATGCCTTTTGGATTAAATTCACGGATTTGCGCTTCCGTAACGTCCCACGCCCACAGCTCGCAATACACACCGATTTCACGAATGCGTCGTGCAATCAGCTGCGTATATTGTGAACCAAAGTCGAGGATAAGAATTTTGTCATTGTGGATGTTATTCATATTTTCTCTTAATTATGTATTATTTTTTTGGTAATTCTCGAATGATATAACTAACTTTGTCTTTGGTAATTGTCGTGATAACAAATTGATAGTATTTATTTTTAAATTCAAAATTAACTGCATCCCCTGCATGTATATCAAAAGTTTTATTTTCTCCATCAGGAAAAACAATTCTTATCGTAGCGTATTGAAATGTAACTGACCAATCGGCTAGAGTTATCATTGTTCCTGTTACGGGATCAAATTCCGTAATGCCTTTTCCTGGAAAATCACGAGTTTCAAATGAATTAACAGTATCATTTTTAACAGCAACATCAGTATTTTCATTAACAGTGAGTTCGCTTAATTTCTTTTTAAGTTCTTCATTCTCTTCATGAAGGCGTGTGATTTGATCTTTTAATTTAGGATAATCTGTATCAACAACGCGTGTTGCAATAGTCCAAGTTGCAGAAATAGTTGTCGCAAGAATAACGGCTGAATATGAGATGAGTTTAAACCAAGACAAACTTTGCGCAAATTCAGTATTAGCGGGCTTTTCCATAAAATATCCTTTTAAACTAGTATAAAATATAATTGAATTATATAAATATATAAAAGAAAAATACATAATAAAACCGCACTTTAATTATTAAAGTGCGGTTTTAGCTTACCCCATGCGATAATTCGGTGCTTCTTTGGTGATGGTAACATCGTGCACGTGGCTTTCGGTGATGCCAGCACCGCTGATGCGGACAAATTGTGCTTTAGTGCGTAGCTCTTCAATAGTGGCACAGCCAGTTAAGCCCATACATGAACGCAAGCCGCCCATTTGTTGGTGAATGATCTCTTTCAAATAGCCTTTATAAGGAATTCGCCCCTCAATACCTTCTGGCACCAGTTTGTCGGCGGCGTTATCAGATTGAAAATAACGGTCGCTTGAGCCTTTGGTCATCGCGCCTAATGAGCCCATGCCGCGGTAGGACTTAAACGCACGCCCTTGATAAAGCTCAATTTCACCTGGTGCTTCTTCCGTGCCTGCCAACATGGAGCCGACCATCACGCAGCTTGCACCTGCGGCAATGGCTTTGGCTAAATCGCCCGAGTAGCGAATGCCGCCATCAGCGATCACAGGAATGCCACGATCTTTTAATGCTTCTGCCGCATCGGCAATGGCTGTGATTTGCGGCACCCCCACACCTGTAACAATACGGGTGGTGCAAATCGAACCAGGACCAATCCCCACTTTGACCGCACTTGCACCTGCATCAGCTAAGGCTAATGCACCTTCTGCCGTTGCGATATTGCCTGCAACGATCGGTAAATCGGGATATTTCGCACGCGTGGCACGTACACGTTCTAATACACCTTCAGAATGCCCGTGAGAGCTGTCAATTAACAATACATCCACGCCTGCGGCAACAAGGGCATCAATTCGTTCTTCGTTGCCTGGTGCTGCACCAACAGCAGCACCAACACGCAAACGTCCAAATTGATCTTTACACGCATTCGGTTTGCTTTCGGCTTTTTGATAATCTTTTAAGGTGATCATACCCACTAATTTAAACGCATCATTCACCACCAATACTTTTTCAATACGGTGTTGATGCATAAGTGCAAATGCCTCTTCACGCGGGCGGTGTTCTTGCACGGTCACAAGACGGTCTTTCGGGGTCATTACGGCACTAACAGGGCGTTCAAGATCGGTCACAAATCGTACATCGCGCCCTGTAACTATTCCAACAAGATCG
Organism: Spirabiliibacterium falconis; assembly: GCF_014885015.1. Classification (GTDB taxonomy): domain Bacteria; phylum Pseudomonadota; class Gammaproteobacteria; order Enterobacterales; family Pasteurellaceae; genus Spirabiliibacterium; species Spirabiliibacterium falconis. The sequence goes on from NZ_JABMIJ010000006.1 coordinate 348,906, forward strand.
CCATTTTCAGTCGTCACAGGATAACCTGCAAAACCATTTTTCTTGCTTAATGCAGCCAAATCTCGCAAACTCATATCAGGGCGTACAGTGATTGGATCGGTAACAATGCCACTTTCAAATTTTTTCACTTTGCGTACGCGGTCGGCTTGGCGTTCAATGCTCATATTTTTGTGGATAAAACCAATCCCGCCTTCTTGGGCAAGGGAAATCGCCAATTTGGTTTCAGTTACGGTATCCATTGCGGCAGATAACACAGGGATATTCAGTTTTATTTCTTTTGTTAATTGCGTGGTTAAATCTGCCGTATTTGGTAAAACGGTGGAATGGGCTGGCACTAATAATACATCATCAAACGTGAGTGCTTCTTTTGCGATTCTAAGCATGGCAATATCTCTCAAATCAAGGTGGGTTAGATAAATATTGCTGGCGGATTATACAGGCTTTATTGTCTTTTGTGAATGCCTTTTAATGCGATAACAACACTTTCTGCCCTATTACTGGCAATTTCAGCAAAATATGACTAAGATGTTAGCATTTAGACTCTATTGGAAGTGCTATGCAAGACACCTTTCTTGATTCGATTGCCTTTTCTATCAGTGTGACGTTGCCGAATATCTTGATGCTCATGCTAGGTATCTATCTCAAACGTATTGGTATGATCAATGATCATTTTGCACAACAAGGGGCAAAACTGGTTTTCAATATTACACTACCCGCACTTTTATTTCTAAGCATTATCCAAAACCCAACGGATTACTCTGCACAACTCAGTATTGTTAGCGTAGGCTATCTCGGCACATTCATTATTTTCATACTCGCTGAGTTGTATGCTTGGCGATTTGTTGCCGACAAACGTGAACGAGGCACTTTCGTACAAGGTGTTTTTCGAGGAAATAGCGGCATTATTGGGCTTTCGTTGTGTGCCAACGCCTACGGTGCAGCGGGTATTGCCGTCGCTTCCGTTTATACCGCACTTATCACATTGCTCTATAATGTACTCGCCGTAATCACGTTAAGCCGCTCATTAGCCGAAAATGGCAAAGCAGATCTGGTCTATGTGTTGAAACAATTAATCAAAAATCCATTGATTATTGCCATCATTTTGGCATTAATGATAAGCCATTTGCCCCTCACCATCCCCGAACCGCTGATCAGCACTGGTAATTATCTCTCACATATGACATTACCATTAGCACTCTTGTGCGCTGGAGCAAGTTTAGATCTGAAACACATTGATAGCACCTCAATGGTCGCCATTTCATCCAGCATTGGGCGCGTGTTTGTCGCCCCTATCATTATGGTGTTGCTTGCTCATTTCTTTGGATTACACGGTATTGGGCTAGGTGTTGTATTTTTGATGACATCAACCCCTGTTGCCGCTGCTAGCTATGCGATGGTACGAGGCATGGGCGGCAATGATAAAACTGCCGCCAATATTATTGGCATCACCACATTGCTCGCAATGTTCACTTCTGCCATTGGCGTAGTGATCTTAAAAATGCTCAATTGGATCTAACCGCACATAAGTGCGGTCTATTTTATTGATTTTCTTGGTATAACATAATCATTGCCACTGGCGAAATCACACTAAACCAGATCGCCCATTGCAACGGCATGCCAAAATATACCGCCAAAACTGAAAGTGCGGTTAATGCTAGAGCAAATACATAACCAATAATGTGATAATTACACGCCCCTTGATTAAGACGCGCTCGTAGTAACGTCACAACACTGAGATAAATAGCTAGGGAAAAACTCACAACAGACATTGCAAGGAATGGCGACACACTATGCTCCTGAGCACTATGCGTTACATTCTGTACGCTAGCTTTTACACTATCAGCGACCAACTCAAGTCCAGCCCCCACAGCGATTAACGCACCAAAAATAAAATAATGCCCATAGCCATAAAGCACCGCAATACGTACACGGCGATTATGTTCAAGCAAAGTTGCCCACGGCATTTTAAAATATAACCACCACAGCGAAAACATTAATGCAGAAATGCCTAATCCCAGTGGAAACGCCTGTGTTAGCCAACGAATTTCTGTGTGCATTAATGGCGCGATAGCATTTGCGGCTCCTAAAATTCCTTCACCAAGCACAATAATTGTTAATAAACTATATCGCTCAGCAATATGATGTGGATGCCATGTTGTGGATTCTGCCTTTTCTGCCCAAACAGGTACTGCAAGCTCGGCGAAAATAAACACAATAAGCCAGTACGACATGATTGCTGGTGGTAAAAATAGCATCACCCCCCATGCTATTTGCACTAAACTTATTCCTATAGCATAACGCAAACACGTTACGCTACGCGCTCGATCGCTTTTGGCTGCTCTTAACCATTGATAAACCAACGCAAAACGCATCACTATATAGCCGACAATCATTAAGCTAAATGATTCTTGCTCAAAGACATCAGTAATCCCAATAGCCAAAATAAGTGAGCCAAACATTTGAATCATCGTTGCAATACGATATGCGACATCATCTGTATCATATGCTGAGGCAAACCAAGTAAAGTTCATCCACGCCCACCATACTGCAAATAAACTTATACCAAAAGTCCAAATACCTGTTGCAAAATGATGTGCAGCAAGCGCATGATGCAAGCCACCTGCCACTGCGGCAATTGCCACAACATAAACTAAATCAAAATATAACTCCAATGGCGTCGCAACCCGATGATGTTCATTGTGATTTCTCGGTTGCATAACTTTATAAAACATAATCAATCCCACAAATTAAAATGACGAACCATCTTCTTGCAAAAATTGCAACTCTTCTTCTGTTGAAGTGCGGTTTAAAATTGCATTACGGTGTGGATAACGCCCAAAACGGTCAATAATTGCCTTATGACGCAGTTCAAAATCCAACGTCATTTCATCTTGCAATGCTTCAAAATAAGGTAAGGCACGCTCGTGAATAAGCCGCGATTCGCTGTGCATAAACGGCATCAAAATAAATTTTCGCCACACTGGGCAAAGCGTCACATACCCTTCCGTTTTCAATGCCTCTTGTGCCAATGCCAATGCAATATCATCTTGTGCAAAAGCCTGCGGTGTATTGCGATAAACATTGCGAGAAAACTGATCCAACACAATAATCTCTGCTAAACGCCCTTCAACAGTGGTGCGCCACTCAGACAACTCACATGCTGCCGCTTGGCGCAATACCTCACCAAATTGAACTCGGATTTGCTCGTCAAAATCCGCACTTTTAACAAACCAAAACGCCTTATTTTGTTCATTAAACCAAAAATCTAATACGTTTTGTGCATCGCAATGAACCTGCATCTTACCTCCACTTATTTTCTAATTAACGCTTGCTATTCAAGCATATAATAGGCATTTTGACAAAAACTTGCACTGCCATTTTTTATCAAGAAAATAGTAAAAATATGCAACTCATTGATTTTATAATAAATATACTATATAATAAAAATTCTTGAATAAAATAATCATTCGTTAAGGAGCAATTATGAATTGGGATCAAATTGAAGGAAAATGGGAACAACTTAAGGGCTCTGTCAAAGAAAAATGGGGTAAACTAACCGATGACGACCTGACCGTTATCGCGGGTAAACGCGATCAACTTATCGGTAAACTTCAAGAGCGTTATGGCTTAACCAAAGAAGAAATCGAAAAAGAGCTAAACGCGTGGGAAGACGAATAATGTTCAACTAAATAAAAAGTGCGGTCTGACCGCACTTTTTATTATCAACGCAATGGTATTACCTTTTCAACCGCACTTTAATGTGCGGTTTTATTTTATGGTGTATAAAATTGGAAAACCGTATCATTGCAATACTGTTCTCCAGCTTGACTCATGCCGCCATACTGCCACCATTCAGGGTGATTTGGCGTATCAGGCAGTGCTTCTGTTTCTAGTGCAATACCCGCTTGATTAACGTATGCTCTCCCTTGGCTATTTGGCGTGCCTGCTAAAAAATTCCCCGTGTACACTTGAATAGCAGGTTGGTTGGTGGAAATGGCTAATGCCAAATCATCTTTGCTTGATTGCAACCGCACTTGCACATTGTTCGCATTGCATTCATCAAATAAAAAGGCGTGATCATATCCTTTGGTAATGCGTTGATCTTCATCACGCATAAAATCTTGCCCAATGGCTTTCATGGTACGAAAATCGAAGCCCGTTCCCTCAACCGCCGTAAGCGGCTTGTTTGGAATCCCTTCTCTGTTCACCGGCAAATAATGGTTGGCTGCGATACTCAGTTTCTGCGTTAAGATCGTATTGGCTGAGTTAATACCATCAAGATTAAAATAAGGGTGGCTGGTTAAATTAAGAGGGGTATCCGCTGTGCTACTGGCGGTATAGCAAATGCGTAAGGCGTTGTCGTGATTGAGGGAAAATACTGCCTGCACTTGTACCTCTCCGGGAAATCCCTGCTCACCATCAGGGGAAACCAATGCCAGTGTTACCGCACTTTCATGTTGTTCTACGATACGCCAACGTTGCTGATTAAAGCCATGACTGCCACCATGTAACTGATGTTTACCATCTTGATTGGCATTGAGATGAAAAGTGCGGTCATGCAAGGTAAATTGCGCATTGGCGATACGATTAGCATAACGTCCAACACTTGCGCCTAAATAGGCCCCTTGCTCACACTGCACTTTTGGGCTATTTGCACGCAATAGCACTTCTCGCATCAGCGTACCCACAGGCACAGAGCACGCCAGCCATGTTGCCCCCCAATCCGTGAGCAATACTCGCATGCCGTGCGTATTTTTCAGTTCGATCAACTTAAATGGTTTACCATCAGGTGCGAGCATCTCGGTCATAGTTTATGCACTCCCTGTGAGGCGTGGCAAACATAAAATGTTTCCGATTTTCCAAACCGTGCTTTGTAGTGTTTTGCAATATGCGACCGCACTTTATCCACTTTGTCTGCATCCGCTAATGCCACAATACAACCACCGAAGCCCCCACCTGTCATTCGTGCACCACCTTCATTGCCAATAGCTTCTTGTGCCAGCTCAACCAAATAATCCACTTCAGGCACGGTAATTTCAAAATCATCACGCATTGAGCAATGCGACTGTGCCATTAATTCGCCTAACCGCACTAAGTCACTTTTTTCTAGTGCATTGACGGCATCTAGCACACGCTGATTTTCACTGATAACATGACGAGCACGTTTTGCCACCTCATTGTCTAACGCCATTAATGCCTGCTCTTGAGCTTTAAACTGGGCCACACTGACATCACGCAAGGCTTTTACACCAAAAAACTGGGCAGCTTTTTCGCACTGCTGACGGCGGGTATTATACTCACCACTGACTAAGTCATGTTTTACATTAGAATTGATGATCATCACGGCCACATCTTTTGGTACAGGGGTTGGTTTGGTTTCAAGGCTACGGCAATCAATCATTAACAAATGATCTTGTTGCCCTAATGCAGAGATGAGCTGATCCATATTGCCGCACTGACAACCTACGAATTTGTTTTCCGCTTTTTGCCCAATTAACGCTAATTCAACATTACTCAGTGGCAAATTCCCAAGTAATTGGCAAAATTTTCCAACCGATACTTCTAACGCCGCTGATGAGCTTAGCCCTGATCCCAATGGCACATTCCCACAAATGACTAAATCTGCACCTTGTTGAAAATCAGGACATTTTTCTTGGATAAATTTCACCACGCCACGCACATAACCTGTCCATTTTTTATCATGATTTGGCTCAATTGGCTGGCTTAAATCAAATTCATCCCATTCATTGAGATCAACGGCATAAACTTTAAACAGGCTATCTGACCGCACTTTACCACTCACGGCTGTGCCATAATCAATCGCACATGGCATAACAAAGCCGTCATTATAATCCGTATGTTCTCCGATAATATTGACTCGCCCTGGGGCATACACGGTCAATTGTGGTTCACAATGAAATTGTGTTTCAAATGCATGTGGCGATTTTTGTTGTGGACTCATCTCTCTCTCCTTATCTTGCTTTGTAGTGCACATCGCTAAGGTTTGCCAAACGTTCAGCGGCTTGCTCGGCGGTAAGATCACGTTGTGCTTCGGCGAGCATTTCATAGCCCACCATAAATTTGCGTACAGTCGCGGAACGCAATAATGGTGGGTAGAAGCACGCGTGTAGCTGCCAGTGGTCAATATTACGCCCATCTTTGAAAAACGGCGCAAAGTGCCACCCCATTGAATACGGGAATGCACACTCAAATAAATTATCGTATTTCGTCGTTAATGTTTTTAATGCCAACGCCAAATCATCACGGTGCGCCGCATTGAGCTCGTCAAAACGACGTACTGGTATTTTTGGCAATAATAGGGTTTCAAATGGCCATGCTGCCCAATAGGGCACAACGGCAAGCCAATATTCACTTTCTACCACTGTGCGTGCGCCATCTTGGCGTTCTGCCTTGACGTAATCAAGTAGCAAGTTGCTACCATATTTTTCGTAATAAGCACGCAAATTTTTCTCTTTTGTGGCAATTTCATTCGGCAGAAAACTGTTTGCCCAAATTTGCCCGTGTGGATGCGGCTGTGAACACCCCATCATAGCCCCTTTATTTTCAAAAACTTGCACCCAAAGATACTCTCTACCTAATTCTTGTAACTGACTATCCCATGTATCAATCACGCCACGAATTGCGCTCACATCCAATTCAGGTAACGTTTTACTATGATCGGGCGAAAAGCAAATCACACGACTTAATCCACGCACGCCTTGCACTTGGAAAAGCGGATCATCACTGCTCGGTGCGTCAGGGCTATCTGTCATGAGTGCCGCAAAATCATTTTGAAAAACGTATGTGCCTGTATAATCAGGATTTTTCTCGCCTGAAATGCGCATGTTTCCAGGGCAAAGAAAGCAGTTTGGATCATAGCTGGGTAATTTATCTCGTGCGGGGGCTTCATTTTGCCCACTCCATGGGCGTTTAGCACGGTGTGGAGAAACTAAAACCCATTCATCTTTCAATGGGTTATAACGACGATGTGGATGTTCAGTTGCGTCAAATTGCAAAATAGACATAACGCCTCCCAAAATGTAAACGTTTTCATTGTTACTTTAGCAATGAATTAACCTTTAAACTGTTAAATAGATCACAAAGTTTATAAAAAGTTTCATACACTGCGTTTCCTTACGATTTTCGTTATTGTGCGATTATTTTTTATCACAATTGCGTTACAATAGCCTCTAACAATATAACAATGTGAGTGGATTATGACGTGGACAACATTTTTTACTAGCCTCAGCCATCAAATGGATTGGGTTGTTTTAGGAAAATTATTATTAACCGCACTTTTAGGGGGATTAATCGGCATTGAGCGTGAAATCAAACGTAAACCCGTTGGCTTGAAAACCTGTGTCGTTATTGCAGTTACCACCTCAGTGCTGACCATCGTATCTATCCATGCGGCAGAATATTATGCGTCACTCTCTAACAATATCCGAACCGATCCTATGCGTCTTGCCGCACAAGTTATCAGTGGCATAGGCTTTATCGGTGGTGGCGTAATTTTACAAAAAAATAATGATGTGATTTCGGGTATTACCACAGCAGCGATTATTTGGGCAGTGGCTGGCGTTGGTATCACAGTAGGGGCTGGCTTTTACCTTTATGCCCTGATTGCTTCGGCTATCATCATTTTTATTCTAAAATATAGCACAGGCATAAAACGTGTGATCCCCAAACATGAAAATATTAATCGTGTCATGATTAAATTGGATATGCAAGACACGCAGCTTGTCAATCACATATCTAAAGTCTTACATCGCGAAGCGTGTGATATTGAAACCATTAGCATCAAAGAACAAGATGAACATAAATTGGTGCTAACCATCAAGGCGCAAATGCCAGAACATGGTTCGTCTTATGAGCTGTATAAAGAACTAAAAAAAGTAAGTGGCATAAGCAACATTGAGATCAATTATTTTAACTAAACCGCACTTTATCCTGTAAAGACTACCCAAAAGGGTAAAAAATCGCTATGATAGAAAACGGTTACACTTCAGACAAGGGAAAGTATGGTTACCATTCGTGATGTGGCGCAAGCGGCTAATGTGTCTGTGGCAACAGTCTCGCGCGTGTTAAACGGCTATGCCAAAATCAGCGATAAAACACGCCAAGCGGTATTAAGTGCGGTCGAAAAACTGGGTTATTATCCAAATGCCAATGCACAAGCACTTGCCAGCCAAAGCTCAGATGCACTTGGCGTGGTGGTCACTGATGTTACTGATGCTTTTTTTGGTATTCTCGTTAAATCCGTCGATCAAGTCGCTCATGCTCATAAACACAATATTCTCATTGGAATTGGCTATCATGATGCCCAAAAAGAGCAAGCGGCAATCGACTTGTTGCTACGCAAACGTTGCTCTGCATTGGTGGTGCATGCTAAGGCGTTAAGCGATGACATTTTATGTAATTATATGCGTAACCATCAAGGAATGGTGCTAATCAACCGCACTTTACCCGGTTTTGAACAGCGTTGTGTTGATCTCAATAATGAAAAAGGTACTTTTCTTGCTACCCAAACGCTGATCCAATATGGGCATTCTCATATTGGCTATATTGGTTCAAATCATAATATTAGTGATGAAATTGACCGCAAAAATGGCTATCTAAATGCCCTAACAGAGCACCATATTATGCCGCAAGACACCTATATGGTAAGCTCTAGCCCAGATTACCAAGGCGGGAAAGAAGCTATGGTTAAGTTATTGAGTTTTAATACGCATTTAACTGCGGCGGTATGCTATAACGATTCAATGGCAGCGGGTGCGCTGTCTATTTTAAATGAAAACGGTATAAAAGTGCCTGAGCAATTTTCATTGATTGGCTTTGATGATATGCCACTTGCCAGTTATTTAATTCCTAAACTGACTACTATTCGCTATCCGATTGATTTAATGGCAAGTTATGCGGCGAAATTGGCCCTTAGTCTAGTCAATTCTGCTATGCAGCCACCGAAAAATATTACATTTAATCCAACCTTAGTGAAACGCTTCTCTGTCGATTTTCCCAAATAACCGCACTTTTGTGATCATTGTCACATATTTTTATTTTATTAATGTAATCGTTTTCATTCTGTGAAAATGATCACATACTTTTTACATTATGTTGCGTATCCTTTTTGTCACGTTATCGTGCACAATGCGATAATCTCTTGGACTCGGTTAAAAGTGCGGTTACGCAATGACACCGACAATCCAGATCTTTCAATAGGTTATATATGGAGAGAACTATGAAAAAAGCTGTTTTATCTGCCATTGCAGTTGCTGTCGGTATGGGCATTGCAGTCACCAGTGCACAAGCAAAGGACAAAATTGGGGTTACTATCTATAAATACGATGATAATTTCATGTCTTTAATGCGCCAAGAAATTGAAAAAGACGCTAAAGCCTTACAAGATGTTGAATTATTGATGAATGATTCACAAAATGCACAATCTATTCAAAATGACCAAGTTGATGTGCTAATTTCAAAAGGTGTAAAAGCCCTTGCAATTAACTTAGTTGACCCTGCGGCTGCCCCAACTATTATCAAAAAAGCGTCTGAATATGATATTCCAGTTGTTTTCTTCAACAAAGACCCAGGTCAAGCCGCACTTGATAGCTATGATAAAGCCTATTTTGTTGGAACAGACCCTAAAGAATCAGGTGAAATCCAAGGTGAATTAATCACTAAACAATGGAAAGCACACCCAGAACTGGACTTAAATAAAGATGGTAAAATCCAATATGTTTTATTAAAAGGTGAACCAGGACACCCAGATGCTGAAGCGCGCACAAAATATGTTATTGAACGTTTAAATGCAAACGGTATCGAAACTGAACAGCTTTATATTGATACAGGTATGTGGGATGCTGCGCTGGCTAAAGATAAAAGTGATGCGTGGCTTTCAGGCCCTAAAGCCAACGAAATTGAAATGATCATCTCTAACAATGATGGTATGGCGATGGGTGCATTAGAAGCAGCTAAAGCACATGGCAAAAAACTACCTATCTTTGGTGTTGATGCACTCCCTGAAGTATTGCAATTAATCAAAAATGGACAAATTGCAGGAACAGTGTTGAATGATGGTGTCAATCAAGCGCAAGCTGTAGTTGACCTATCAAATAATCTTGCTAAAGGTAAGCCAGCAGCAGAAGGCACAAAATGGGAAGTAAAAAACCGCAATGTACGTGTGCCTTATGTTGGTGTTGATGCCGATAATTTAGATAAATTCTTAAAATAATCAATCAAGGGAGAGCTTGCTCTCCCCTTTCCTTGAGGTTGGCTATGAGTACACAACAACCCTCTCAAATGGGAGAGATTTTGCTGGAAATGAAAGGTGTCAGCAAAACCTTTCCGGGCGTTAAGGCCCTAGATAATGCCAATTTAACCGTTCGCTCTCACAGTGTACACGCACTAATGGGAGAAAACGGTGCCGGCAAATCGACATTACTAAAATGTTTATTTGGTATTTACGCCAAAGATGAAGGCGATATTTTATTTTTAGGTGAACCTGTTAATTTTAAAACCTCAAAAGAAGCCTTAGAAAACGGGATTTCGATGGTGCACCAAGAATTAAACTTGGTAAAACAAAGTAGTGTTATGGATAATCTTTGGTTAGGTCGCTATCCAACGAAAGCAGGATTTGTTGAGCATGGCAAAATGTACCATGATACTAAAGCGATTTTTAAAGAATTGGATATTGATATCGATCCCAAAGAAAAAGTTGGAAAATTATCCGTATCCCAAATGCAGATGATCGAAATTGCCAAAGCCTTTTCCTATAACGCCAAGATTGTGATTATGGATGAGCCGACCTCATCGCTCTCTGAAAAAGAAGTTAATCACCTTTTTACGATCATTGAAAAACTCAAAAATAAAGGCTGCGGTATTATTTATATTTCCCATAAAATGGACGAGATTTTTAAAATCTGTGATGAAATCACCATTCTGCGTGACGGCAAATGGATTAATACCATTCCAGTTAAAGGCGCAACAATGGACGGCATCGTGGCAATGATGGTGGGACGTGAACTCACACAACGCTTCCCACCAAAAACCAATGAGCCCAAAGAAGTGATTTTAGAAGTCGAACACTTAACTGCCCAAAATCAACCGTCTATTCACGATGTCAGTTTTACTCTCCACAAAGGTGAAATTTTAGGTATTGCGGGGCTTGTTGGTGCAAAACGCACGGATATCGTAGAAACCATTTTTGGTATTCGTGAGCGCAAAGATGGAAGCATCAAGTTACATGGTAAAGAAATGCGTAATAAAACCGCACTTGAAGCAATTAATAACGGTTTTGCGCTTGTGACGGAAGAACGTCGCTCCACAGGGATTTACTCTAACCTTACTATTGAGTTTAACTCATTGATTTCTAATATTAAATCTTATATGACTAAATTTGGGCTATTAAGTAGTGCCAAGATGAAAAGTGATACCCAATGGGTCATTGACGCAATGAATGTCAAAACTCCATCACATAAAACAACGATTGGCTCACTTTCAGGTGGAAACCAACAAAAAGTCATTATCGGGCGTTGGTTATTAACTCAACCTGAAATATTAATGCTTGATGAGCCGACGCGAGGGATTGATGTTGGAGCGAAATATGAAATTTATCAATTAATTATGGAGCTTGCGAAAAAAGATAAAGGCATCATTATTATTTCCTCAGAAATGCCAGAGCTGTTAGGTATTACTGATCGCATTATGGTAATGAGCAATGGCAAACTCGCAGGTATTGTCAACACCAAAGAAACATCGCAGCAAGAAATTCTTCAACTTGCCGCCAAATACTTATAAAAATAGAAGGAACGCAAAAATGGCTGAAATAGGAAAAAACAAGTCGCTTGATTTTCTTAAACAAAATGCGATTTATTTTGTGTTATTAATTCTCTTAGCAGTTATTATTATCCAAGACGCTAGTTTTTTGAGTTTAATCAACTTTAGTAATATCTTAACACAATCCTCTGTACGACTAATTATTGCACTTGGTGTAGCAGGGCTTTTAGTTACACAGGGAACTGACTTATCTGCGGGGCGACAAGTAGGTTTAGCCGCCGTGGTTTCTGCAACCATGTTGCAAGCTATCACCAATGTTAACCGCGTATTCCCAGATTTACCCGAAATACCAATCCCAGTCGTCATTCTCACTGTCTGTGCAATCGGCGCAATGATCGGATTGCTTAATGGCTTTGTCATTGCGGTGCTAAACGTAACACCATTTATCGCAACCTTAGGTACGATGATTATCGTCTATGGAATCAATTCACTTTACTATGATGCGGTCGGCTCATCACCTATCGCAGGCTTTACTGCCAGCTTCTCCGAGTTTGCACAAGGCTACTTCCGATTTGGACATTTTAGGCTCTCATATATTACCATTTACGCCATTATCGCCACCGTGTTAGTGTGGATCATGTGGAATAAAACCCGCTTTGGTAAGAATATCTTTGCCATTGGCGGCAACCCTGAAGCCGCTCGCGTGTCTGGTGTCAATGTAACGCGCAACCTCGTTGTAATTTATATGATTGCTGGTATGTTCTATGCCTTCGGCGGTATGCTTGAAGCAGGACGCATCGGCTCAGCTACCAACAACCTCGGCTTTATGTATGAATTAGATGCTATCGCCGCCTGTGTTGTCGGTGGTGTATCATTCGCTGGTGGTGTGGGTACCGTTATCGGTGTGGTAACAGGGGTGCTGATTTTCACCGTTATCAACTATGGTTTAACCTACATCGGCGTTAACCCATATTGGCAATATATCATCAAAGGCTCAATCATTATCTTAGCCGTGGCGATTGACTCCTTGAAATATGCCAAGAAAAAATAGCCACATCTCAACAGATAAAACCGCACTTTTAACGTGCGGTTTTTATTTCGTTGGGCTATTAGTAAACGAATTGCTATGGCGTTTTATGCTTTCTTGAGATAGATAATCGGATAGGGCTGACCTTGTTCATCAACCTTGCTTGTTCGTTCAATCTGAAATCCCATTTTCTGATAAAATGCCAACGCATTCGGATTTTGTGCATTCACCACGACATTACTCACACCGTTTTTCAAGGCAAAATCCATCAGATTTTTACCAAAACCTTTACCAAAATAATCAGGGTGAACAAATAACATCTCAATTTTATCTCCATTAATGCCAATAAACCCGATCATTTTTTCGTTTTCCATTGCCACAGCAAGGCACTCCACACCTAAAAGTGCGGTTGGCACATGATTTTTTATCTCCGCAATGGCATTAGTATCTAAAAAATGATGGGTTGCTATAACGGACTGTTCCCACAACGCAACGAGCAACGCAACATCATGGGATGATCTGTCAGTCAGCTTTTTTATGTTCATTTTTTAATTCCATACAATTTTAGCTTGTTCGCAATCGTGGTGTGTGACGTTCCAAGTCGCGTAGCCAGTTTGCGAGTGCTTGGATAGGCTTGGTAAAACGTCCGCAGCACTTGTGATTCGTATTGCCCAATAATCTCGTCTAGCGACATCTGCTCAAAACGCTCGATTGTGATGCTGTCCGATGCAAAGTGCGGTTGATTCTCAGTTAACTGTAGCTGTTCGCCATCTGGCGTATTCACACAGCAACGATAAAGCGTATTATAAAGCTCTCGTACATTGCCTGCCCACTCACGGCGTTCAAGTTGCTGGATAAAAGTGCGGTTATAACGCAGGTCTCCTTTACCCAGTTGTTGGCTGATTTGAGGCAAGAAGTAGTTCACTAACGGCTCAATATCATCTATGTGTTGACGAAGCGGTGGAATTTCCAAGCCCAACACATTTAAGCGATGATAAAGATCTTCTCGCAACTCGCCTTTTTCTACATAGTATTGCAACGGTTTTTGTGAGGTGCAAATCACTCGCACATCCGCATAATGCTCACGTTCTTCCCCAACACGGCGATAACTGCCATCATTGACAAAACGCAGCAATTTGGCTTGTAATCCAAGCGAAAGTTCATTGACTGAATCCAACAACACGGTTCCGTGATTTGCGTACTCAAAAAAACCCGTGCTTGTGCGTTCGCCACTGGCGTGACCAAACATTTCCTGTTCGGCATCTTCTGGTGGTAATCCCGCACAATTAACAGCGATAAACTTATGTCGTTTACGAGGGCTTAATTGATGACAGCATTTCGCAAACAGATCCTTGCCTGTCCCTGTTTCACCTTGGATGAGTAATGGGGCATCAGATTGCGCATACGTTTCCAATGTCGTCAGTAATCCTTGCATAACCGCACTTTGTGCGATAATCATAGGCTCTGCACTGGCGTTATGGGTTTCAACCAAGTCGATATGTTGAATGTCGGCAAAATGTGCTAACGCATTGCGTACAACCTGCCAGTCAACATTAGTACAATCCGCCGACAAATGAACACGCAACTGCTCATCTCGCACTTGTTCAATAGATTGGATAGAAAGAGAATACTGACGCACACATTGTGCAATGTGTGCCAGTGTTGTAGGCGTGTCTTGTGTAATAATGTCAACGATCATGTCATCTCCTAACCAATACGCTGCATAAAGCGGTTAAATAGGCTATCTTGAACGCCAACCAATTCGCTAAATGAGCCTTGTTCCATAATGTGTGCTTGATCCATGATACAAATGCGATCAAATTGCTCAAGTGCGGTTAATCGGTGGGTTACCATAATTAACGTTTTATGCTGACAATGCCGTAAAATCAAGCTCAAAATCTCACGCTCTGTTTCTCGGTCAAGCCCCTCCGTAGGTTCATCTAATAACACCACAGCGGCACGACTTAACAACACGCGTGCAATACCAAGACGACGTTGCTCGCCACCAGAAAGCGGTCGCCCGCCATCGCCAAGCCACTGGGCTAATCCGTCTTGCTCAAGTAAATGCCCAAGTCCAACCGCACTTAAGGTTTCACATAGCTGCTCATCACTGGCATTACGATTGGCTAAACGTAAATTATTCGCCAGAGTATCGCTAAAAATATAAACACGTTGCGTCATTAAACACATTTCGCTACGCAGTGTGCTTTCCGTATAGTGGGCAATAGGCACGCCATATAATGAAATAGTCCCCGCAGTAGGATCATAATTGCGCACCAATAATTGCAATAATGATGATTTACCACTCCCCGTTTTTCCCAACAAGGCTACTTTTTCACCCGAGTTGATGGCAAGATGAATATCAGTCAACACTGGGATTGTGCTATCTGGGTAATGAAAATGCACATTATCAAATGCAAGTGCAACCGCACTTTGTGTAACAGTTGTGTGAGTGCCATTGAATTGCACCAAGGGTTGTTGCTCGGTGATGTCATTAATCCGCTGAGCAGAACTGATTACCTGCCCTAAACGCAAAAACGCCGCACCTAGCGGCATAATGATTTCAAACGATGCCAAGGCTGCAAAGGTGAATAAGGCAATATTCGCCAACACAAAATCATGTTGTTGTACAAACTGTGTACTGCCTGCCAGATACAACATTGTCAGTAATAACACCCCATTGATCAATAAAACAACCGCACTTGATAACCCTGTCAATGCGGCTTCTTGCCCTTGCAGACGTTGCCAATGTAACTCTTTTTTACTCAATGCATGGCGGGCTTGGGTTTCAACATTAAACAACAAAAGTTCAGCATGGTTTTGTAACCAGTCAATAAAACGTACACGAAATGCAGCCCGTTCAAGCGTTAACAGCACGCCAAAGCGTTTGCCCAATTGATAGAACATAAATGGAACGAGGAATGTTAGCACTAACAAAAATGCCACTAACACCAATGCCAACGTGCGGTCAATTAAACTCAAGCCCAAAAACAAAAATAAGATCACCGCTAAGGCACTGATAAAGGGGGCTGTTAGGCGTAAATACAGATTATCAAGGGTATCGACATCAGCAACTAAACGATTGAGTAAATCGCTGTTACGAAAACGCGAGAGTACACTTGGTGTAAGTGGAATAAGTTTGGCAAATACCGCAATACGCAATTTTGCAATCACACGAAAAGTCGCATCGTGAGTAACAAGTCGCTCGGCATAGCGAATAGCTGTACGCCCAATAGCCAACCCTCTCACACCCGCTGATGGATAGAAAAAGTTAAACAAAATTTGGCTGCCCGCCAACGCTGCTGCCGCCAAAAACCAGCCAGATAATGTTAATAATCCAATACTTGCACTCAAGCCTAAGATCATAAGCACAATCCCGAAAATCAAACGCCCGAGTGCATGTTTAAATAACGCTAAAAAAGGAAAAATAGCTCGCATATCATATTCTCAATTTATCGCATATTTCCGTTCATTTAAGAGTTGTGCAAAATAGCCTGACTGCGCCAGTTCCTCAAATTGCCCTTGCTGCACAAGCCTACCTTGACGCATCACCAAAATTTGATCGCATTGACGTAAGTCTTCTATACGGTGCGTTATCATCAATGTAGTCTGGCTGCGGCTTAATTGCGTCAATGATGCCAACACCGCACTTTCACTATTTGCATCTAAGCTAGCTGTAGGTTCATCGAGCAATAATAATGCACTTTTACGCAAAATCGCTCGAGCCACGGCCAAACGTTGAATTTGCCCTCCTGAAAGTCCAACACCACCTTCTTGCAAAGCATAATCCAACCCTAATTGCGTAACAAATGCCATTGCATCCGCTTGCTCAAGCGCATGCCATAGCATATCATCACTGGCATCAGGGTTGCCTAACATTACATTTTCACGAATACTGCCAGGTAATAACAACGGATTTTGACCAACCCATGCAATATGCTCTCGCCACGATGTCAGCTCAAGTTCCCGTAGCTCAACGCCATTAATACGCACACTGCCACGATAGGGTAAGAAACCGAGCAACACATTAAATAACGAACTTTTCCCTGCACCACTTTGCCCCACCAACGCCACTCTCTGCCCTTTTTTTAGGCTAAAATTAAGATTCTCACTAAGTGGTTTACCTTCTGGCGTAAGCACTTCAAGATCACAGGCAGTGATGTCAATTTGCGCAGAACTGTTAACCGATTTAACCGCACTTTGCGTGGTGATCACCTGTTGTGAGAGAAATTTTTCGATACTATCCGCCGCACCAATCGCCGCGGCACGGTCGTGATAATAGGTTCCGAGATCGCGTAGAGGTTGATAAAATTCAGGTGCAAGAATTAGGCTGAAAAAGCCAACAAATAACGTCAACATCACGCCTTGATGCCCAAATTCGATCTGCCCAAGATAGCTAAAACCAAAATAAACCGCCATCATCGCGATGGAAATAGAGGTGAAAAATTCCAATACCGCTGAGGACAAAAACGCCACTTTCAACACATCCATTGTAGTTGTGCGAAATTCATCTGCTGCCTGTGCCATTTGTGTTTTTTCATAGTCTGTTTGGTCAAATAAACGTAACGTTTCTAGCCCTCGTAACCTATCAAGAAAACGTCCGCTTAGTCGCTGCAACACCGTGATATTTTTTTGGCTAGTTTCTGCCGCTTTAAGCCCTACTAATGCCATAAAAATAGGAATAAGTGGTGCGGTAATCAGCAAAATTGCACCTGCTACCCAGTTAATTGGGAATACTGCCGCCACAATAATCAGTGGAATTAACAGTGACAAATATTGTTGTGGCAGATAACGTGCATAAAAATTATGCAAATTTTCCACCTGCTCTAGCACAATGGTTGCCCAGCTTCCTGCGGGGTGTTGTTTCATTGCAACAGGACCAATTTCTGCCAATTTATCAAAGAGTTGGCTTCGAATATGATGACGCAAGCGTTGCCCACTGGAAAAACCAATTTTTTCACGCCAATACAAAATACCTGCACGCAGGATAAAAATGCCTAGCAGTCCAACAAAATAGTTCACAAATGCATTCGGCAAAGCACGTTTAATGATCAGTTGCTCAAGTAAAAATGCCAGTCCCCATGTTTGTATCACGAGTAAAACCGCACTTATACCACCAAGCAGCACGTTTAAATATAAAGGGCGTTTAATAATCGCACGTTGAGCCCGTAACCATCGATTAACTTGCTTTTGACGTGTTTTATCCATTCTTCGTCCTTGAACTAGTGCAAGCTCACCCTTGCACATTCGTCATTATTGTGTTTGATTGTCTAAATAACGTTCAGCATCTAATGCTGCCATGCAGCCTGTGCCAGCAGACGTGATCGCCTGACGGTAGATATGATCCATCACATCACCAGCAGCAAAAACGCCTTCAACAGATGTTGCCGTTGCATTGCCATTTAACCCTGAATTGACAACAATATAACCACCATTGAGAGTTAATTGTCCTTCAAAAAGTGCGGTATTAGGCGCATGTCCAATCGCAACAAACACACCATCTAAGGCAATATCTTCTTGACTCTCAGACTGCGTATCTTGCAATCTTACCCCTGTTACCCCCATATCATCCCCCAATACCTCTGCTAAA
Source organism: Spirabiliibacterium falconis (assembly GCF_014885015.1). Lineage (GTDB taxonomy): Bacteria > Pseudomonadota > Gammaproteobacteria > Enterobacterales > Pasteurellaceae > Spirabiliibacterium > Spirabiliibacterium falconis. Next base: position 367,298 of record NZ_JABMIJ010000006.1, read on the forward strand.
GTGCGGTTAGTGTGCAATATGATTTTTCCTTCGGCTACACGTTGTTGCATGCGATCAATTAAAATCTTTTCCGCACGAAACGCTTCACGACGGTGCACCAAATGCACTTCGCTTGCGATATTAGCAAGATAAAGTGCCTCTTCCACTGCGGTATTTCCTCCACCAATGACTGCCACGGGTTTATTGCGATAGAAAAAGCCATCACAGGTCGCACAGGCTGAAACGCCCTTGCCTTTATATTTTTCTTCGCTCTCCAGCCCTAAATATTTCGCTGAAGCCCCCGTTGCGATGATTAAGGCATCCGCAGTAAACGCGTGACTATCTCCCCACAATTTGAACGGACGCGAACTTAAATCCACTTTGTTGATGTGATCAAATACAATGTCAGTATTGAATTTTTCTGCATGTTGTAACATACGTTGCATTAAAGCAGGACCGGTTGTATCGCCAAAATCACCTGGCCAGTTCTCAATTTCGCTGGTGGTCGTTAATTGTCCACCTTGTTGCATGCCTGTAACCAACACTGGATTAAGGTTTGCACGAGCGGCATAAATAGCCGCGGTATAACCCGCAGGGCCTGAGCCTAAAATCAATAATTTGCAATGTTTAACGCTCATAAAAAATCCTTTTAATAGAGAAGTGAATAGATAAAACGACGATATTGATTAGCAAGTGGATCCGTGCCGAGTGCCTGTAAAATTGCCAGATACTCTTTTTTTAATTCGCCATTTTCTATGTTTAAATCCTGTTTTAAGAATGACAGTAATAATTGTAATGCCTCTTCATTTTTACCCGCTTGATGCAACTGCAAAGCGAGCTTTAACGCAATATCTGGGCGGGGAGATTTTTTGAAATCCTCTTGTAACTGCTGAATTTCAGGCGTATTCGCTGCTTCATTCATCAGATCAATTTGTGCTTGCAAACCTTGCCAGCGACTATCTCTGTCTTGTAATGGAATTTCATTTAAAATATGTTGTGCACTTTGTGCATTTTTCATTGCGATATAGGTTTCTGCATAGAGCAATGCAATATCGCTGTTTTTCTGATCTGACAATTCCCACGCTTCTTTAAGCAAAGGAAGGGCGCTGTTGTAATCTTCCGCCTGTAAAAAATCCAATGCAAGATTAAATTTAATCTCTTCTTCTTTAGGCAATAATACGCTTAGCCGCATATTGAGTTCATCTTCACTCAATGCCCCCGTAAACGCATCAAATGGTGCGCCATCTTTGAATAAATAGGTGGTTGGCACACTTTGCACTTGAAATTGCTGGGCGATCATCATCTCATTTTCACAATTCACCGTTAACAGTAAAAATGCGCCGTGATGTTTTTCCGCAATACGTGTTAAAAGTGCGGTAAATTCCAGTGATTGTGGACTCGCGGGGCTGAAAAAATTGACAACCATTGGCGATTGCTGAGCTGATTGCAATACGTCATTAAAATTATGTTGCGTTAATTCAATAACAACGGGTTGATTTTGCATAATACTCCTAGATGATCACTGTGTTATTTATATTTTGGGTGATACGTATCACGCAAGTCATAAAGCGTTTGTACATGCGCTTTTGCATCATCAAGTTTACCTTGTACCGCATCGTCTTTTGCCTGCTCTGCTGCCTCAATAAATGCTTGCATTCCATTTTGATAATCTTGCATTTCTGCACTATCTGGGGCGTTATCCGCTAAGCGATGTGGCGTTTGATCCTTGCTGCGTTGTGCCGCTGCAATGACACTCTCCATTGCCTTGATAAAATCCTGCTCATTATCCGCTCTTAGGGCTTGGCGCGTACTTTGCATAATCTCCCGCATATCTTGCGAGAGTGCGCCATGCGCTAACGTCACGGTGCTTACGCCCAATAAACCTGCAAATACCGCACTTTTCATCATCATATTTAATTGCATACTCACTCCTGTTATTTAACCGCTTTCACCGCACTTGCTATTCGTTCAGCACTACTTTGAGCCAATTCAGCATCTTGGCACTCAACCATAACACGAATAAGTGGCTCTGTGCCTGATTTACGCAGTAAAATACGCCCTTTTCCTGCAAGCTGTTTTTCCACCTCTGCGGCAACGGCTTTCACATCATCGCTTGCTAATGGATCCATACCGCCTTCAAAACGCACATTAATTAATACTTGCGGGAAGAGTTGCACCGCACTTGCTAATTCATTGAGGCTGACATTCTGTTGCACCATCGCTGCAAGCACCTCTAGAGAGGCAATAATGCCATCACCTGTGGTATTTTTATCAGACACGATAATATGTCCAGAATTCTCACCGCCAAATTTCCAGTTATGCGCTTCCATTTGCTCAAGCACATAACGATCCCCAACTTTCGCTCGCACAAAGGGGATCATTAACTGTTTTAATGCAAGCTCTAGTGCCATATTACTCATCAAGGTGCCAACCACGCCACCTTGTAATTTACCCGCACGCAACGCTTCACGTGCAATAATAAATAAAATCTGATCCCCATCGACTTTATTACCAAGGTGATCTACCATAATTAAACGGTCACCATCACCATCATACGCCAAGCCGACATCAGCGCGTGATTGCACCACAATTTCTTGTAAGGCTTTAATGTCTGTCGCACCGCACTTTTCATTAATATTTAGCCCATTTGGTTTTGTCCCAATTTCAATCACATCCGCCCCTAATTCACGCAATACATTTGGGGCAATGTGATAGGTTGCGCCATTAGCACAATCAACGACAATTTTTAAGTTATTTAAACTGGCATGGGCTGGAAATGTGCTTTTACAAAATTCAATATACCGCCCAGACGCATCACTAATACGGCTCGCTCGCCCAAGTTCCGCAGACTCCACGCAATCCATTGGCTCATCTAGCATTGCTTCAATTGCCAGCTCTACGTCATCAGGTAATTTTGTGCCTTGACTCGAAAAAAACTTAATACCGTTATCCCAATAAGGATTATGCGAGGCAGAAATAACAATGCCCGCTTCAGCACGAAACGTGCGAGTTAAATATGCAACCGCTGGCGTCGGCATAGGTCCAATAAATGCCGCAGAAAGTCCTGCCGCCGCAAGCCCAGCTTCTAGTGCGGATTCAAGCATATAACCTGAGATACGCGTATCTTTTCCGATTAACACTTTTTTACTGCCTTGACTTGCAAGCACTTTGCCTGCTGCCCAACCAAGTTTTAAAGCAAATTCAGGCGTGATAGGAAAAGTCCCTACTTTGCCACGTACACCATCAGTACCGAAATATTTACGTTCTGCCATTGTTTTTCCTTAACTTATTTTACCAAGGCAGGATTTTGCGTTACCTGCCAAATTTTAAGTGCCTGCGCCATTGCTTTCACATTGTGCACACGCAAAATACGTGCTCCTTTCATCACGGTGAGTAATGTTGCCACCGCACTGCCAAGATCGCGATCATCAACATCATTTTTTAAGACATTACCGATCATGGACTTGCGTGAAAGCCCCGCCAATATGGGATACCCTAACTTACACAATTTATCTAACTGTTGCAGTAATTGATAATTGTGTTCTGTAGTTTTTCCAAAACCAAAGCCGGGGTCAAGTATAATATGTTCAGCCCTAACCCCTGCATTTATGCAGATTTGTGCTCGTTGTGCAAGGTATTCACACACCTCTTGCACAACATCATCATAGTGCGGGCATTGCTGCATCGTACGAGGTTGCCCCTGCATGTGCATTAAACAGACAGGCAAATCTAGCGCAACCGCACTTTGCAATGCTCCGTCTTCTTGTAATGCTCGCACATCGTTGATGATGTCCATGCCCGCCTTAGCCGCCTCTCGCATCACTTGTGCTTTGGAGGTATCCACTGAAATCCAACAATCAAAGCGCGATCTTACCGCTTCTACCAGCGGGATAACACGGGCTAACTCTTCATCCACGCTAACGTCTGCCGCGCCAGGGCGTGTCGACTCTCCCCCAATATCAATGATGCTCGCCCCCTGCGTTAACATTGCTTCTGCATGATAGAGGGCGTCATCCAAGCGTAAAAATTGTCCACTATCTGAAAATGAATCGGGGGTAACATTTAAAATCCCCATAATCTGCACTTGGCTAAGATCTAAAGTGCGGTTATTTGCGCTTAATAACATATCTGCCCTTAATCTTGATGAAAATATTGCGTTTGCTCTTCCAGCACCATTTGATAAGGATCTGGATAGCGATAATCAAATTCAAGCTCACGACAAATTTTCTCACCGCAGATAATACGTTGTGGGTCGTGTGATGAATACGCAAATTCAGGGACATCAAGCCCACTTTGCTTCGCCATTTCCACATAATAGTCTGCACGCGTTGGATGATTTGGGGCACAAAGATTATAAACCCGTTTATAAGCACGCGTTTCTAACAATAGTTCGATTGCCAAAATGCAGTCCGTTAAATGCACCAGATTGACAGGCTGGTTGCCATTTGGCAGGTTTTTGCGTCCAGCCAATGTATTGATCGGGTGACGATCTGCTCCGATTAAGCCACTTAACCGTAAAATATCACAATCAATATCGTGCTGTGCCAGCAGCCAATTTTCTATTTCAAACAACGCAATGCCAACCTCAGAGCTAGGATTAGGACGATCATTTTCAGTAAAAATGCCTTCTGCTAACGGATATACCGCACTTGAGCTAATAAATAAAATATGCTCAACACCATTGTTCAGTGCCTCATTGACTAAATTTTTTATCCCTTGTACATAGCTGTTAAGATCGAAAAAATATTCACTCGGCGGAATATTAATAATCAAGCTATCCACATCGAAAAGTGCGGTCAAATCATCAGGATCGGCATTAATCTCAGGCGTTAACTCTAACAGATAGGCCTCAAACCCATTTAAGCGCATTCGCTCTTCACCATCATGGGTACGCTTAGTGCCTTTCACTGCCCAACCAACACGCTTCAAATGTTTTGCTAAGCTAAAACCAAGCCATCCAAGCCCAACAATTGCCACCGAGTTCATAGTTAATCCTTGTTTGTTACTTTACGCAAGCAAATGTGTTGCATCTGCCCGCCGAAAAATGTTTGTTGCGTTATTATCGCCAATGGTTGCGCGATGAGCAAGTTATCAATTTGTAAAGTGATACGTGTGCCAAGTACTGCTGTCAGCTTATTCAGCCATCGACGCAATACGCCAATATTTTCTCCCATTAGCACAGCTTTATCCCAAATAGATAAAATACCGCCCTCTTTTAACACTCGCACGGCTTCTTGTAAAAGTGCGGTTTCGTCATCCACGACGGCTAAAATCAAATGCAGTAACACACAATCCATCGATTGATCAGGTAAACGGGAATGTAGCACATTCACCTGCTCAATATGTAGATCCAGGTTATGCCCTTGCTGAGCAAGTTTTTGCTGCCTTTGCTGGCATTTTAACAACATCGTATGAGAAAAGTCACTGGCATAAACCGCACTTTGTGCTGGCAAAAATGCGAGATCTTGCCCATTGCCGCAGCCCGGTAGCCAAAATTTGCGGCACTCACTGAAATCTAGTGCTGCAAATACCTGTTTACGCTGGTGGGCTACCAAAGAAATGATGTGATCATAAAATACAGCATACCAATCCCAACGCATTGCATTCGCCATTACTGTTCTCCTACTTCGGGTTGGGATAAGGCCTTTTCTTGCAACCACGCACAAGGGGTAAAACGCTCGCCAAGCGTTTCACGCAACAACGTCAGCTCTGCCACAATGGTATCTGCCCCTACAGTGTCAATATAGGCATAAATACCGCCTCGAAATTCAGGAAAGAAAAAACCAAGCACCGACGCCACGTTACCTTCTTCTAAACTGGCAATCACGCTTTCTTGGGCACAATATGCCGCTTCATTAATCATCATTAAAATACAACGCCGTACAATAGCTTCACTTTCTAAATTGTTTTCAATAATCAGATCCAACACTTGATAAATACTTTTATCAACTTGCGTGCGATCGCCTGTTCGGGAGTGATACAGATAGAAACCACGACGATTTTTACGTCCTTTGCGTTCATTTCGTAATAAGTCATCTATTTTAGGCGGCAAAGCAAAGCGTGTGCCAAAGCTACGTTCAAGCTGTGGCAAGGCCTTAACAAAAATATCTAGCCCCATTTCATCAAGCATCGCAAAAGGGCCAACTTTAAAGCCAAATTCTTGTAACGCTTTTTCAATGGTGGGAATATCTTCACCGTCCAACAACACATAATACGCCTCTAGTAAAAATGCACTTAAAATGCGTGTGATGAAAAACCCTGTGCTATCTTTAACTAAAAGCGGAGCTTGCCCCTGCTGTATGACCAGTCCAACAGCCTTCGCAATCGTTTGAGGAGCACACTTGGCATGCGGGATAATCTCCACCACACGACGCTGACTGACAGGCGTAAAGTAGTGAATACCAATAACATTTTCAGGGCGTACCGCACTTTGTGCAATTTCTGTAATCGATAAGGTATTGGTGTTACTGGCAAACACGGTATCTGGCGCATAATATGCTTCGCTTTCAGCAATGAGTTGTTGTTTAAGTTGCAGATCTTCATACACGGCCTCAATAACAATATCCGCTTGTGGTTTGCCAACAAAACGGTCACCGCCGCTGATAAGATACATTTTTTGGAGCAATTTTCCATACGGTAAAAAGCCTTGCTCCACCTCTTTTTGCAGTAATAAATAACTCAAGCGTAACGCTTTTTGTACGCCGTGAGGATTAATATCTCTAATTCTCACTGGCAAATGGGCACGTGCTGCCGTAATGTAGGCAATGCCCGCCCCCATGAATCCGCTACCCAATACTGCAACCTTATTGAGAGCAACATTGTGCTGCAAATCAAGATACTGATGACGCATACGCCGATGCGTTCGCTCAATTTGACGTAACATTTTCGAGCTGTTGTCTAAAAAAAGACGTGCAAACTGTGCACTAACCGCATGTTGATGGTGTTCTTGTTGCTGGCGAAATAAGGCAAGCAGTGCATTAATAGCAGGATAATTTTCAAATGCCCATGTTTTGCACTGCTGTTCCGCTTGATTCAAAATACGCTGACGCATTAATCCTATGCGTTCTATTTTTCGCCATAACTGAAACCGCACTTTGGCCGTTTGTTGTGGATATTGCAGATAGTAGCACGCTGTGGCGGTTAAAATGGCAGGATTGACGACTTCATCGACCAAGCCAATCTCAAGTGCACGCTCTGCACTACACTTTTCACCATTGAGAAGTAAATACAACGCTCGAGCTAATCCTATTTGCTGAGGCAAACGCAAACAACCGCCAGCAAATGGCAAAATCCCCGACCGCACTTGTGGCATAGCTAAAAATATCGGTTGTGTGCTGCCAACAATGCGGTAATCACAGGCAAGTGCTAATTCAAGCCCAAGCCCGAAGCAGTTCCCCTCAATCACGCAGACCGTTGGAATACTCAAGTTGGCGATCTTGTCCATTAATTGCTGACAGTGATTCGCAAAATTAATCAAATCATGTTCGCCGCAATTCTCTAATTCAGAAAGCGGAAAACCTTGCACAAAATGGTGCTGTTTGCCTGATTGAAATAAAACCCCCTTCGCTTGCCAGTGGAGAATATGATCCAATGCCGCATCCAGCTGTTGTATCAATTTCTGCCCCAACCAATTGACGGGTTTTTCAAGCACATTGAACGTGATCACCGCGATGTCATCTGGTCGGAAACTCAGTTTAAATAACTGACTGTCACGTTGTTGTTCGAATGCGTCAACCGCACTTTGTATTTGTGAGTGCTCCATACTTACTCTCTCTCCAACACCATTGCTGCGCCTAAGCCACCCAATCCACTTGAAGCGACAAGTGCGGTTTCAAGATCATGGCGTTGCATATGATACAGTGCTTGAATGAGGGTTCTCATGCTGGTAATTGCACGTGGTGACCCAAAGGCTAACGAGCCTCCCAGCGGGTTAAGTTTAGTCGTATCAACTGCACCAAGAGGCTCATCACGCTGAAGGTGTTTTTGTGCAAATTGAGGGGATTCAAATAAGTGGAGATTTGCCAGCACTTGTGCCGCCGATGACTCGTGCATTTCAATTAAATCAATATCTGCCAGTGTCATGTTCGCCCACTCTAGTGCTTTCGCACTTGCGTAGGTCGCCCCTAGTAACATATTCTGCCATACATCATTGCCGGTTATCGCAAAGCTACGAATATACCCCAACGGCACTAACGCATATTGCTCCACCATTTCTTCACGCATCAGTAATACTGCCGCAGCCCCATCAGCTGGCTCAGACACACTCCATGGCGTAACACGATGATGATCACTGCCATGAATAGGCTTAAATGTGCTGTAATACTCAGGGCTAATATGTTCGCTGATCATATTATCACGCCGCACATAATGGGTATATGGTGTTGGATAAGCTAACATAACCTCGTCATCAAACCATCCTTGTTGCCATGCCAACTCTGCTTTTTGATGCGATTGTGCCGTATAAGCATCTAATGTTTCACGCGAAAGTGCAAAATTCTGTGCCATTTGCTCAGAAATATCGCCGAGGGAAAAATGCGTAAGCGGATCGCGCAAATTAATCTGTTGCAGCTTAAAATCATGCCACGATAAGCGTTTTAAGACTTGCCATTTCTGCGAAAAGCTAGGCGCTCTAAGCGTATCACCCAACAGTCTGGTCACGCTGGGTTTTAAGCTAATCGCAGCATTGGAAATGGAATCAGCCCCGCCTGCAATGCCACAAGAAATGGAGCCACTAATGATCCCGTTACATACATTCGCAACAGCTTGTAATCCTGTCGTACACGAGCTGGTTAAGGTATAAGCCTCAACTTGTGGCATACTCAAGGTGATCGCAATTTCACGCGCAAGGTTTGGTACATCAGGCTGCTGAATGACTTGCCCAAAAATAAATTTATCAATTTTTTCACGCTCAATCGGTAATCGATTTAATAATTCATTGGTCACCATAACCCCCAAATCAAGGGCAAAACAGTGTTTAAAACCTGTATTACGGCGCAAAAACGGCGTTCGCAAGCCACTTACCACTGCGATACGCTCGCCTCTTACATTGACCAATCGTTGCGAAATGGACATATCAATCCTTAATCTTTTACTGCAATGCTTATAAAGTGTAAGCATAACAAAACATTGTATATAATGGCTAACAATTTTGATGCGTGGCTTTTATAAGCACGCTGAACTTGTTACAATCAGACTTTATCGAAAATTCAAACATATTATGGTTAAAAAGAAAATACATCCAACATCCAACACGATTGCCTTAAATAAACGTGCTCGCCATGATTATTTTATCGAAGATGAAATCGAGGCGGGTCTGTCTTTACAAGGCTGGGAAGTAAAATCCCTGCGTGCGGGTAAAGCCAATATTGCCGATAGCTATGTCATTTTTAAAGACGGAGAGGCCTATCTCTTTGGTGCTCAAATCACGCCATTGAATGTCGCATCAAGCCATATTGTGGCAGATCCTACCCGTACGCGTAAGTTATTACTCAATAAACGCCAGCTTGATAGCCTGTATGGCAAAACCAGTCGTGATGGTTTCACTGTCGTCGCATTATCATTGTATTGGAAAGCTGCGTGGGCAAAAGTGAAAATTGGGCTCGCCAAAGGTAAAAAACAGCACGATAAGCGTGATAGCATCAAAGATCGTGAATGGGCGCGAGACAAAGATCGGATTATGAAACACAGCACACGTTAAAACATAAAAGTGCGGTCAACCGCACTTTTATTTTATTGTCACCAAGCGTTGAGGGTGTAGCACTTGGTGTGCGTCAAATCGCCCCACACCTAAAAACTGCTGTTGTGGAGAAAACAGGCGGACTTGTTGTTCGTCCATATCAAGTGCTAATTTTAAACGCTGCCCTTGGCATATTCTTTGTGTGTGGATGTCATCCAAAACTAATGCCGGCAACGTGCTAACTGCACTATCAGTGGATAATAAAAGATCATCAAGTGCATTCACATCCTGCTCAGCATAGTGTTGTAGCTGTGTAAGTGTAAACATTTTATCTTGAGGATAATTCGCCACACTAGTACGCCGTAGCATCGTCACATGCGCACCACAACCTAGCATTTCGCCGAGATCATCCACTAATGTACGAATATATGTGCCTTTTGAGCAGTGTACGTTAAGCGTTAAAAATGGTGCACAGCATGAAATCAGTTCGAGAGAAAACACCGTAATTGGGCGTGCTTCCCGTTCAATTGTGATACCAGCACGTGCGTATTCATATAGCGGTTTACCGTTGTGCTTCAAGGCTGAAAACATGGTCGGCACTTGCAGAATATCGCCACAAAATTGCGGTAATGCTTGCTCAATCTCACGTAAACCGCACTTCACCTCCCGCTGGCTTATAATCTGCCCATCAGCATCCGATGTATCTGTACGTTCCCCCAATTTAGCCGTTACAAGATAGGTTTTATCTGCATCCAGTAAAAACTGGCTAAATTTAGTTGCCTCTCCTAAACAGATCGGCAACATGCCTGTGGCAAGCGGATCAAGCGCCCCTGTATGCCCTGCTTTATTTGCTTGAAATAGGCGTTTAACTTTTTGCAAAACATCATTAGAGCTCATGCCTTGGGGCTTATCCAGCAGCACTACGCCATCAATATCACGCCCTCGCTTTTTTGGTCTTGCCACGTTATTCGTCGTCTTTTTTGTGTTTCGCGTTATCGTCGTTGACAACTTGCGTCACTAAGTTTGACATACGCATGCCCTCAACCAATGAGTTGTCATATTCAAAGCGCAACTCAGGCACAACACGCAAACGCATCGCTTTGCCGAGCAAAGTGCGGATATAACCTGAGGCTTCATGCAGCCCTTGCATACCTTTTTGCACCGCACTTTCATCTTGGTCAAACAAAAACGTGACAAAAATTTTCGCATGCTCCAAGTCACGAGATAATTCCACATCAGAAACCGTGACCATGCCAATACGAGGATCTTTTACTTCACGCTGTAAAATGACGGCAATTTCTTTTTTGATTTCTTGAGCGACCCGCTGAGCGCGGGAAAATTCTCTTGCCATATAAACTCCTATACAACCGCACTTTCTCCATCGTAAGATAAAGTGCGGTCTCTTTCATTAAATGCTACGTTTTACTTCAACGGTTTCAAAGACTTCAATTTGATCGCCTACACGAACATCGTTGTAGTTTTTCACACCAATACCGCATTCCATACCATTGCGAACTTCGTTAACATCGTCTTTAAAGCGACGCAATGATTCCAGTTCGCCTTCGTAAATCACAACATTATCACGCAACACGCGAATTGGGTTATTACGTTTTACCACACCCTCAGTGACCATACAGCCTGCAATTGCACCAATTTTCGGCGATTTAAACACATCACGCACTTCTGCAAGCCCGATGATTTCTTGCTTAAATTCAGGCGATAATAAGCCACTCATTGCCGCTTTCACTTCATTGATCAAATCATAGATAACAGAATAGTAACGCAGATCAATATTTTCCGCTTCAACTACGCGACGTGCAGACGCATCCGCACGCACATTAAAGCCAACTAAAATGGCATTAGACGCAGCGGCTAATGTGGCATCAGTTTCAGAGATTCCGCCCACACCCGAGCCGACGATTTTCACTTTCACTTCAGCCGTTGATAGTTCAATCAAGGCTTGGCAAATAGCTTCAACAGAACCTTGAACATCGGCTTTGACGACAATATTCACTTCTGCCACATCACCTTCGGTCATGTTGGTGAACATATTTTCTAATTTCGCTTTTTGTTGACGTGCCAATTTCACTTCACGGAATTTACCTTGACGGTGTAATGCCACTTCACGTGCTTTTTTCTCATCACGTACCACTGTGGCTTCATCACCTGCAGCGGGTACGCCCGATAAGCCTAAAATTTCAACTGGGATGGATGGTCCTGCAGAATCAATTTCTTTACCATTTTCATCACGCATTGCGCGTACACGACCGTATTCTAATCCACACAGTACAATGTCGCCCTTATGTAAAGTACCCGATTGAATTAAGACCGTAGCAACTGGACCACGTCCTTTATCAAGGTAAGATTCAATCACAACCCCGCTTGCCATGCCATCTTTCACAGCGGTTAATTCAAGCACTTCAGATTGTAATAAAATCGCATCCAGCAATTCATCAACGCCAGTACCTTTCTTAGCTGAAACATGAACAAATTGCGTATCACCACCCCAATCTTCAGAAATTACATCATATTGTGATAACTCATTTTTAACCCGATCAGGATCCGCTTCAGGCTTATCAATTTTATTGACAGCAACCACCAAGGGTACATTTGCTGCTTTGGCGTGTTGAATGGCCTCAATGGTTTGTGGCATAACGCCATCGTCTGCAGCCACAACGAGCACAACAATATCTGTTGCTTTTGCACCACGTGCGCGCATCGATGTAAAGGCGGCGTGCCCTGGTGTATCAAGGAACGTAATCATACCGTTTTCGGTTTGTACATGATATGCACCGATATGCTGAGTAATCCCGCCAGCTTCGCCTGAGGCAACTCGCGATTTACGGATATAATCTAGCAATGAGGTTTTACCATGGTCAACATGTCCCATGATCGTAACAACTGGCGCACGAGTAACGGCTTGTGCATTGCTATCACGATCACTTAATAATGCCTCTTCAAGCTCATTTTCACGGCGTAGCACCACTTTGTGCCCCATTTCTTCAGCGACAAGTTGTGCTGTTTCTTGATCGATTACCTGATTAATGGTTGCCATCGCCCCCATACCCATCATGGTTTTAATCACTTCCGTTGCTTTTACTGCCATTTTGTTAGCCAGCTCTGCAACGGTAATGGTTTCACCGATAACCACTTCACGGTTAACAGGTGCGGCAGGCTTCGTAAAACTTTGCTGAATGGAGCTACCGCGTTTACCATTTTTACCGCCTTTGGTATTTTTTTGGTTACGGCGATTAGCTTCACGCTCTGATTTTGAGTTATTGTCATCATCACGTTTTTTCGCTTTATTCACTTTTTTGTTGCGACCGCGACCTTCTTTACGACGTGCTTCTTCATTTTCCGCTTCTTGTGCGTAACGAGAAGTCAGTTTTGCATCAGTAAAGTCTTCTGATTTAGGCTTATCGTCAGACTCTTCACTGTCTTTTGCCTGTTCAGCCATACGACGAGCCTCTTCAGCAGCTTGACGTGCTAAGGCTTCAGCTTTTTCTTGTGCTAACTGCTCGGCTTTACGGCGTAATTCAGCCTCTTCTGCTCGCAGTTTTTCTTTTTCACTATCGACTTTTTTCGTTTTGACCGCACTTTCCTTTTTCTCGGCTTGTTTTTGTGCTTCTCGTTTCGCTTTTTCTTCTGCCTCACGTTTGGCTTTCTCAGCAGCTTCTCGCTCAGCTTGTTCTTTTGCTTCACGTTCTGCTTGAGCTTGCGCTTCTAAACGAGCTTGCTCTTCTGCTTTCTTACGCTCAATATCCTCTTTCGACACAGGCGTAATGGTCCGCTTTTTACGCACTTCAACCTTGACTTCTTTACTTTTACCGCCTGTTCCTGTGATTTTTAGCGTGCTGCGTTCTTTACGTTGCAACGTAAGTTTTTTCGGTTTCACTTCAGCACTTGTACCACCGAGTGATTTCAATAACTTACGCTCATCCGTTGCATTAATTGAATCATCAGCCCCTTTTTCAATCCCCGCTTCTTTCAGCTGGGTTAATAATTTATCTAGTGGGGTATTTATTTCCATGGCTAGATCTTTTACTGTTTTACTCATCTATTTTCCCCCTATTTTGATTCAGCATCGCTAAACCAGCAAATCTCACGTGCTGCCATAATTAGCTGTCCTGCTTTTTCTGCACTTAGCTCTTCGATATCCGCTAAATCATCCACACTCTGCTCAGCAAGCTCTTCAAGAGCTGTCACGCCTTTTTCGGCTAATTTAAAGGCGATATGACGATCCATTCCAGCTAAATTCAGTAGTTCTTCTTGGATATTGGCTTGTGATAAACGCTCTTCTTCTGCTAATGCAATTGTTGTAATCGCACTTTTCGCACGAGCACGTAGCTCATCAACTAAATCTTCATCGAAACCATCAATTTCTAGCATATCTTCTGTTGGCACATATGCGATTTGCTCAAGTGAGCTAAACCCTTCATCCACAAGAATTTCTGCAATATCTTCATCAACATCCAAATGTTCAATGAACAAATTCAATGCACGATCTGTCTCTTTCTGGTGTTTTTCATTTAATTCTTCGGTGGTCATCACATTTAATGTCCAGCCCGTTAACTGTGTTGCCAAGCGAACATTTTGCCCATTGCGACCAATAGCCTGTGCAAGGTTTGCCGCATCAACCGCAATATCCATTGCATGCTTGTCTTCATCAACGACAATTGAGCTTACATCCGCTGGTGCCATCGCATTGATAACAAACTGAGCTGGATTATCGTCCCATAACACGATGTCCACACGCTCGCCACCTAATTCATTGGTAATCGCTTGCACACGTGCTCCACGCATGCCTACACACGCTCCAACAGGATCGATTCGGCGGTCATTACTTTTCACTGCGATTTTTGCGCGAGATCCTGGATCACGTGCAGCACCTCGAATTTCAATCAATTCTTCACCGATTTCAGGTACTTCAAGGCGGAACAATTCAATGATCATTTCAGGTTTAGAGCGGGTAACAAACAATTGTGCACCTTTGGCTTCAGGATTAATTTTGTACAGCACACCTTTTACACGATCACCTGGACGGAAATTTTCTCGTGGCAACATATCATCACGCTGAATTACGGCTTCAGCTTGGTTGCCAAGATCAAGTTGAATCACATCACGATTTACTTTTTTTACGATCCCCGAGACAATTTCACCTTCTTGACTACGGAAATTTTCCACGACTTTATTGCGTTCCGCTTCGCGAATTTTGCTGCTAATGACTTGTCGTGCCGTTTGCATAGTAATGCGATCAAATGGGATTGAATCGATCTCATCTTCAATAAATTCCCCTAACTGAATGTTCGGTTCTTCCACTTGTGCCGCTTCTAACGTGATTTCTTTGGTTGGAATAGTAACCTCTTCCACCACTAACCAACGACGAAATGTTTGGAAATCCCCTGTTTTACGATCGATTACCACACGTACATCAATGTCCATTTCATGCTTTTTCTTGGTTGAAATCGCCAATGCATTTTCTAACGCTTCAAAAATTTTCTCTCTTGGAAGTAAACGCTCATTTGATACAGCTTCTGCTGCTAATAAAATTTCTTTACTCATAGTTGCCTCTCTACGCTGCCTCGCAGCGGGTATTAATCATCAAAGTGGTAAACGATATGCCCTTTCTGGATATTGCCAAATGCAAAAGTTTGCACTTCACTATCCGCATTTAGTGTCAGCATATCGCCAGTGACACTTTCAAGTTTGCCACGCCATTTTCTGCGATTTGCAACGGGCACACGCAGATGCACTACGATCTCTTGCCCGATAAAACGGCTATATTGCTCAAGGGTAAATAGGGGTCTATCCAATCCTGGAGATGATACTTCAAGATTGTATTTATCTGCGATTAAGTCTTCCACATCCATAATCGCACTCACTTGACGACTCACATCAGCGCAATCATCTACGCTCACGCCGCCATCTTTATCAATATAAAGACGAACTGTCAAAAACCGCCCTGCTCGATGTAATTCCACACCCCAAAGCTCACAGCCATACGCGCTGACCGCACTTTGCACGGCATCAACAATTTTTTGTTCTAGTGTCGCCAAAAGATCCCCCAGTTAAAAAAGATACAAAAAAAGGGCTAATAGCCCATAAATTTTTAGTTTGAATACTCAAACTCCAACATTATTCCACAAAAAAACCCCTATTGGGGCTTTATGGGCTACACAATCTGCCTTAGGCAGATCGCCATATTCTTACCTGCTACATCACAGTAAATTGGTTGCGGGGGCTGGATTTGAACCAACGACCTTCGGGTTATGAGCCCGACGAGCTACCAAGCTGCTCCACCCCGCGTCCGAAACAGCGCATATTATACTAACTTTTATCGTCAATAGCAAGATTTGAGTTAATTAAAAACTAAATCCTGTGAATATCCCAAGTGATCCGCCAACACCTAAGCTGCCTCCGCCTGCATTTGCGCTCACGCCAGTATTACTACACGCACTGAGTAAAACGCATAAGCCTAAAATGAACCATGCTTTTTTCATTTATCATCTCCTGCTAGAAAATAGTCAAATAGTTGCAGCCCCGAGAGCAAATCTTTTCCCGCAAAACGCCGAGTCGGTTTTAAAAGATAATACAACCAACGCCAACGCTGTAAAAGTGCGGTTGAATCCTGAAAAATCAGCTCTCCTCCCGCTTGTCGATATGCTGATATAGCGTGAGTCACCATTTTTTCGCTGGCTTTTTCGCTACGATAAATATCATGTAGAAAAACAAGAAAATCGCGTATTTTGTTATGCGTGAGTTTACGTTGATTAAGGGTCGATTCAAAATCAATAAACCGCACTTTACCCTCTAGATAGCCCATATCACGCAGTGCGGGGCGACCATGTACGATATTTTTTTGATGCAAATCCGCTAATGCTTTAGCACACTTAGAGACGATTTCATTTTTTTCAGTCTCAGTAAGATTGGTATCATTTAGCCAATGATTGACGGTGTTGCCGACATCGTTAAGCACCATATAATCTTCACCTGCATCGACTAATTGCGCACAAGGCGCATTGACTTGATTTAAACGGCGCAAGGTGGCGATTTCTGTCTCCAACGCACGTTGCGGATTTCCTTTCAACAGGCGCATCACGCCCGCAGTCTGTTCTAGCTGCTTGAGCCAATACTTTTTGCCTTGATAATCAAACGATAGCACACGCTGATTTGGATTATCACGTCTAAGTTGTGTTATATAATTTTGTAGTGTCATCATAAACTAAAAGAGCGGTCGGAACCGCTCTTTTCTTTCTATTAATCTATTACTTATTTTTTATGTAAGCTCAAACTGGCCACACGGTCACCTTGCAATTGGCAGTCCATGACATAGTATTGATTGCCATTCAAACGCATATCTGCACTTAAACGTGTGCTATTACCACGGTTAGCTGAGCTTCGGAACACGCGTTTCGTGCCTGCAACTTGTTGCAACTTCGCAATACATAAGTAGTTAAGTTTAGCATCTGCCCCTGTACGAACACGAGATGGATTACGTTCTGCGGCAGTTAAACCAAACATCGTTGCCCATTTTTTCGCTTTCGCATTCCATGCGTGAGTTTGCTTCGCGGCAGTATCCTCTGCCAATTTGGCAACTTTACCATTACTATTAACCACTTGAACTAATTTTCCTTGTTCATCAAAGCTAAGAACTTGCCCTTTCTCTACGGCTGCAAACAATTTGCCATTTTTATAATAGGCTTTTGTAACATCACCTTTTACTTTTGCCTCAACAAATGCCACTTTACCCGCATTGGTGTATGCACGATATGTATCTTGATTTAACTGATACATAAATTGTGGCTGTTTGCTAAGCTCTTGCTCCATTTGCATTAATTGCGCACCGACTTGACTTTCCATCGCCGCACTTTCTGTGCCAGGTAAGTTGACACCGGTTACATCAGAAATTGTGCTACACGCCCCTAATGCCAAAGCCGATGATAAAAGCGCAATTTTTGTGATATAGTGTTTCATAGTTCCTCACTTCAAGTGAATAATATCGTGAATAATTTTTGTTATTCTAACGTGTTTTTACCATAATTTAAACTAGAAAGGGTATTTTATGCGCCAAATAAAGCGGGGTTTATTTTCTGTTTTCCTATTCTTTTTGCCATTATGTGCTATCGCTGGCGATTTTCGCATTAGTGAGGCGCAAGTTAATCAATATTTAAGCAAAAAATGGGGTTATAGTGATGATTTCTCGATCCCGATGTTGATGAAAATGCATTATCAAGTTGATGCGTTACAAGCCAAAATTGGCGAAAAAAATAGTGATAAAGTGCAGCTTGATGGATCTGTAAGTGCTGATATTCAATTTCAGGGTAACCCAATCAACACGAAAATCGCGATCACTTTTGATGTTACCCCCGTGTATAACCCCGAGCAAGGTGCCGTTTATTTGAAAAATTTACGCATTTTACGCTGGTCATCTCAGCCTGATAAATACGCAGCACAGATGCAAACATTAATGCCCTTGATTGGCAATAGCCTAGAATTGCTACTCAATCAATTTCCTGTTTATACATTAGATACCCGTGATAACACACAACGAATGATTAAAGCAATGGTAAAAACATTGCGTATTGAACAGGGTTACATTGTCTTAGAAACTGGCGTGCCACTTTAGCGCGCCATATGTAAAGCTGCCGCCCCTCGCACACCACCTGAATCACCAAAAATCGCTTTCTTAATAACGGGCACTTTGGCACTGCGAAGGAGATATTTTGGCAACGCATGGGGCAGTACTTGATAGATATGATCAAAATTCGACAAGCCTCCACCCAGCACGATCATATCTGGATCAAGTGCGGTAATAATATTGGCAATACTCATCGCCATTAATTCGATATACATATCAACAAACTCGACTGCACTTTTATTACCTTGCTGAAAGCGTGCGATAATATCAGGCGCGGTTAGCGTTTCCCCTTTGAGATCACGATAAAGCATCTCAAAACCTCGCCCTGAGATATAGGTATCTAAACATGCCTCATTTCCGCAACCGCACTTATAGATCGGAGCATTATCCCAACCAAGCAGTTTAAGCGCATGGTAATTCAGTTGCATATGCCCAAGCTCACCTGCCATACCAATATGCCCTGAGTGCGCTTTGCCATCAAACACTAAACCGCCGCCAAAGCCAGTACCGAGAATCAGCCCCAGCACAAAAGAATACTGTTGATTTTGCTCAGCCCACGCTTCCGATAAGGCAAAGCAGTTAGCATCATTTTCCGCCCGCACTTCACGCGCTAAACGCTCACTTAAATCACGCAAAATAGGACGATTATCTGCCGCACGAATATTGGTAATTTCCGCAATACCTGTTTCACGATTCACAAATCCCGGCAGACCGATACCCACACAGCCTTTACACCCGAATTTCTGATCGGCTTTTTCAACTAATCCTGCAACAGTATCGATCCACTGCTGATAATCCTCTTTCGGGGTATCAACACGCTCTTTATGTAACAATTCAAACGCTTCATTAAATGCAGCTAACTCTATTTTCGTGCCGCCAATATCTAAACCATAATAGATCATAATGACTCCTTAACTTACACTCGTCCTATTTTAACTGAAAATTTATGCTATTGCTCATTAAAGCTGTATTAGATGTGAGCGACCACACAAAAAATTCCACTTATTCGGGGATAATTTTATGCTATGATAATGCCGATTTTTAGATGCGCGAAAGGATCTCTATATGGCAAAAATTGCACGAGTCGCACAAGCCAATTTACCTACTCGTTATGGCGTATTTCAACTGATTGGCTTTGAAATGCCTGATACTAAAAAAGAGCATGTGGCACTGGTGATGGGCACAATAGATGACGGTGAGCCCGTATTAACACGAATTCATTCGGAATGCTTAACAGGCGATGCGTTGCATAGTCTAAAATGTGATTGTGGCTTTCAACTGGAAACGGCATTAAAGCAAATTAGTGAACAAGGGCGTGGCGTACTGATTTACCATCGAGAAGAAGGGCGAGGAATCGGGCTTATTAATAAAATTCGTGCCTATGCCCTTCAAGATCAAGGGTTGGATACTATCGAGGCCAATGAAGCACTTGGCTTTAAGGCCGATGAGCGCGATTTTACGGTCTGTGCTGATATGCTCAGTGCGCTAGGTGTGACCAAAGTGCGGTTACTCACCAATAATCCGAATAAGATAGACACCCTCAAACACGCTGGCATTAATATTGTAGAGCGGGTTGCATTAAATGTAGGAGAAAATCCCTATAACAATGACTACTTGCAAGTGAAAGCCGATAAAATGGGGCATTTCACTGGCACGCACAAATGCAAGTGCGGTTGCCACGATTAAGGCGTGACCTTGCGATAAAGCCCTTCGCTTGGCAAATAGCCTAAACGGTTGTTTGCCTCAACACCTTGTACACTATCACTGATTAACAAATAACGATAGGCTTGAAAGAGCGGTAGCACCACTTGTTTTTCATCAACCCAACCCGCTAATTTATCATATAAAGCTCGACGCGCATCATCACTGATATCTTGCTGATAAACGGCTTTAAGCAACTCATCAATATCAGGCTCATTGATACCCATTTTATTATTCGGGCTATGGCTATAAAGCGGGTCAAAAAACGCGGCAGGATCGTGAAAATCAGCACACCAGCCCGAGCGAATCAAATCAAAATCACCGCTATTGCGTCGCTGAAGTAGTTCTGAAGTGCTGACAGCTTCAGGCTGAATATGAATTAAATCCGATTGTGAAAACATCCGCACTAGCTGCTGCGCCACAGCAGGATGAATACCCGCATCATCATACGTCAAACGCAATTTTAGAGGCTTTTCTCGACTTACCCCTGCTTGTGTAAATTGTTGTTCTGGCACCACTGCAACCCAGCCTTGTGATTGGGTTTCTGTTTGCAAATTATGTGGTAAATATTGTGCATTCACTCGCACATTCATAACATTTGGGGGGATTAGATCATGACGTGCAATCATGGCATTCAATGCTTGACGAACCGCACTTTGCTTTAATTGCGGATGACGAAAATTCATTTCATAGTAGTAGGTACATAACTGCGGCAAAGGTAATATATGTTTTTGTGTTTGATCATCACTGCGTGGGGCTTTAACTGGCGCAATATCAAGCGGCATATTGCCACCAGCATGATAACGCACTTGCTCAAATGCCACATTGGCTTGGTTAAAATAGGTTTGATTTTTTTCCAACACCGCCGTTTCGTGATTATGTGATGTCAAGCGATACGCACCATTGCTAACCAATACCGCACTTTCCTGCTGATAGACTGGCAATAACACCGCATGCGCAAGCAATTTTGGTAAAAAAGGAACTGGCTCACTCAATGTTAATTGCAAGGTATGCTCATCAAGTGCCTTAACACCAAGGCTTTCCACCCCGACAGTTTTCGCTAAGACCGCCTCTGTATTGGCTAAATGCAAATAACGCAAATATTCACGCAATGGACTTTCACTTAACGCAAGTTGCCACCAGCTTTGCACAAAATCCTGCGCAACGAGCGGTTCATCATTCGACCATTTTGCATCGTCTCTTAAATAAAATTGCCATTCGGTCGGGGAGCGTTGCTCCCAATGGCTAGCGACCGCACTTTCAATATTGCCATCACTCGTTAAACGAACTAAACCTGCATAAAGATCATAGATCAATGCCCGCTGCCCTGGTGCTTGAATTTCAGTTGGCAAAAACACAAACGGGCTATCCATGCCACGCTCTAAGCGTTTGCGGCTTATTTCATCCCCTTTGGGTGCTTTCACCACCTGCGCATCGCCTTTAGGCAATGATGGACTTGGCTTATTCGGGTTATCGCACCCACTTATTAAGCATAACGCAAATGATGCGAATATGAGGCGGTAAAAAAGCAAAGTGCGGTTCATTAATGCATCAAGCCTGGGAAAAGATTACCAATACCCACAACGGCGACTTCAATGCCTAGAGACATTAGCACAACCCCCATAATACGAGTAACCACATTGCTGCCTGTTTTGCCTAGCAAGCTAACGATATAAGGTGCTGAGCGAAATAAGACATAACATAACAGTGCAAATAACAGCACCGCAATAGAAAATGCCCCCAGATCGATCCAAGAATTGTAGCGTGATGACCATACTATGGTGGTGCTAATACTCCCCGGCCCTGCCATAATTGGCATTGCCAATGGCACAACGGCGATATTACTATACTCGTTCAGATCGGTGGTTTTTTCTTCTTTATTTTGCTTCTGATCGCCCAGCTTACCGTTAATCATCGTCATAGCAATGCTCACGATCAAAATGCCACCTGCAATACGAAAGGCGTCAATTGAAATGCTAAATAAATTTAAAATCAGCTGCCCGATATAGACACTAATGAGCAAAATTACCGCAACTGCAACACAGGTCATCCACGTTGTTTTCTTGCGTTCAGCTTCATACTGATTGGCTGTCATACTGACAAAAACAGGCAAGATCCCAAATGGATTGACAATGGCAACTAAGCCAATAAAAAATTGAACATAGACAGAAAAATTTGGTAAATCCACAGTACAACCTTTGCAATTTAAAGAAGTCGATTTGACTGCACACTATACCCTATTACCGTGCGATTATCATCTAAAGTTACAGGATTAGCAGAACAAATGGCATTAATTAACCAATATTGACCACTGCCCACTTTAGGCGTAACCCACAGTGAAGGTTTTGGAACATAAGAGAACATTCGCTCGGAAAGATTAGGATAGGTAACCACTTCTACCGTTCGCATTGCTAATCTACGGCAATTAAAAACGGAGGTTTGAGAATATAAATTTGCTTTATCACTCGTACCTAATGTAGCGATACGAAAATCTCGATTTTTCCCCGTTCCTACCCGCACTTTACTTAAGCGCACGCTATAATCACCAACATAAAGATAAGCATCTAAACCTACAATAGTAGGCACTTTTAATGTTAAAGTAGGTAATTGATCAACGCGAATACTATTGTGTGAAATGGTTTCAAGCCAGGTATACATCATATCCATATAACTACCATTCATTGGCGTCTCAGACAACGGATCTGATTTCTCTTGGGCATATACCTGAACTGATATACATTGACATAGAAAACCAAGTAATACTGTCATCACGAATATTAGCTTTGTATGTAAATGCATTATCACTCCCTAGTGATACTAAATAACATCGTTAATCGTTAATCGTTAATCGTTAACATTGAGCTTGAATTAAGAAACCCGACGATACAACAAAATCAGATGATTTTTCACATTATATTTTGTTTTCAATTTAAACAAAAGCAAATAAAAAAAGATTGCATTAATTGACCAAATGCAAAATAAATATACAATTTATTATTTGATAATGATTATCATTATTGATAGTATGATTCTTTTATTTCAACCTCTATCTTACAAAGGAATGGTTATGCAAAAAGGAATCCACCCTGACAACTACCGCACTGTACTATTTTACGACTCTAATGCCAAAACAGGCTTTTTAATCCGCTCTTGTGCACGTACCACAAACACAATGCAATGGGAAGATGGCAATGAATACCCTGTTTTTATATGCGATACATCATCAGCCTCCCATCCATTTTACACGGGTAAAACACGCCAAATTGCCACGGAAGGACGCGTCAGTGAATTCACCAATCGCTTCGCAAAATTTGGGTTAAAAAGTAAATAACAGGAGGCAGTATGCAAGTTCTTACCTCACTAAAAAGTGCCAAAACACGCCACTCTAGGTGCAAAATTGTGCGTCGCCACGGCGTTGTTTATGTCATTTGCAAAGAAAATCCCCGTTTTAAAGCTCGCCAAGGCGGCAAAAAACGGAAATAACATCCAAAGTGCGGTTTAACCGCACTTTTTCATGTTAACACCTATACATTACGTTTCGCGCTTGTGTGCTTTTCCCTTTTAGCATAAAATGACGGATTATTTTGATTTTCAAGATGAGCATCACGTGTCACAAATCAAGTTAATCGTCGGCGTAAATAACCCTGGCAGTCAATATGAAGGCACTCGTCATAATGCGGGTGAATGGGTGCTTACCCAATTATGTGAGCGCAATAATGTGCGACTTGTGCCTGAAAGCAAATATTTTGGCTCAACAGCGAAAACGGTCATTGAAGGGCAAGAAGTGCGGTTGCTCCTGCCCTCTACCTTTATGAATTTAAGTGGCAAAGCGGTTGCTGCATTGGCGAATTTTTATCGTATTGCGCCGCACGAGATTCTCGTTATTCACGATGAGCTTGATCTCCCGCCTGGCTCTGCAAAATTTAAGCTCGGCGGTGGGCATGGTGGACATAATGGTCTGAAAGATATTATCGCCCGTCTTGGCAATCAGCGAGATTTTTATCGTTTACGGATCGGCATTGGTCATCCTGGCGATAAGGCTTTGGTCAGTCAATATGTACTCAGCAAACCTGCTCCAACTGAGCGGGAAAAAATGACACAAGCAGTAGATGAAGCGACACGCTGTATTGAAGTGATGTTAAAGCAAGATATTACTGTAGCCATGAACCGCTTAAATGGCTTCAAAGCAAACTAAATAATCATGTAAGGAATTGTTATGGGATTTAAGTGCGGTATCGTCGGTTTGCCGAATGTGGGCAAATCAACTCTTTTCAACGCGTTAACCAAAGCTGGGATTGAAGCGGCGAACTATCCGTTTTGCACCATTGAGCCCAACACAGGTATAGTGCCAATGCCAGATCCAAGGCTTGATGCACTAGCACGCATTGTCAATCCACAACGTGTGCTACCAACCACAATGGAATTTGTTGACATCGCAGGTTTAGTTAAAGGTGCCTCTACTGGCGAAGGGTTGGGCAATAAATTTCTGGCGAATATTCGCGAAACTGACGCGATTGGACACGTCGTGCGCTGCTTTCAAAACGATGACATTGTGCATGTTGCTGGCAAAATAGACCCCGCTGAGGACATTGATATCATCAATACTGAGTTGGCGTTAGCTGATTTAGAAAGCTGCGAAAAAGCGATCCAGCGTTTACAGAAAAAAGCAAAAGGCGGGGATAAAGAGGCAAAATTTGCGCTCAGTGTGCTCGAAAAATGTCTGCCAGTGCTCGAAAATGCAGGTATGTTACGCACCCTTGCGTTTGATAAAGACGAGTTGACCGTACTGAAAAACTACAACTTCCTCACCATGAAACCAACAATGTATATCGCCAATGTCAATGAGGATGGCTTTGAAAATAATCCATTTTTAGATAAAGTGCGGTCAATTGCAGAAAAAGAGGGCTCGGTTGTCGTGCCTGTATGTGCGGCAATTGAAGCAGAAATTGCCGAGCTAGATGACGATGAAAAAGATGAATTCTTAAACGAGCTTGGGCTTGATGAACCAGGGCTAAACCGTGTTATTCGTGCTGGCTATGAATTGCTCAATCTACAAACCTATTTTACTGCAGGCGTGAAAGAAGTGCGTGCATGGACAGTTTCTGTGGGCGCAACAGCTCCAAAAGCGGCAGCGGTCATTCATACTGATTTTGAAAAAGGCTTTATCCGTGCAGAAGTGATAGGCTATGACGACTTCATTCAATACAATGGCGAAAACGGTGCCAAAGAAGCAGGAAAATGGCGATTAGAAGGCAAAGATTATATCGTACAAGACGGCGATGTAATGCACTTCCGCTTTAATGTCTAGTTCTCACCAACCACCGCATTGCGGTGGTTTTTCTTTCCAATAGCTGTTTTTTCAACGTGCACTGCTAGCACTAAATTCTAAATTTGAGATCCAGATCACTGCATTGTCAAACTGCCTTTGTTGTGTCACTGTCCTATTTTTGATAATTTGATTTAACAAGTATTTATCATTTTTTTATCAAAAAAGATACAAAAGGAGCATCAAATGAAAAAATTTGCCAGTGCAGTTTTATTAACCCTTGTTGCCACATCTAGTTTTGCGGCCCCTGCTGTCAAAGAGTGTATTGCACCAGCAGGCCCTGGAGGAGGTTGGGATTTTACTTGCCGCAGCGTCTCAAAACTGTTATTTGACGAAAAATTAGTTCCAAGCCAGATTCAAACGGTCAATATGGCAGGTGCTGGCGGTGGTGTTGCATTCGCACATGTCGTATCAAAACGTAAAAAAGACAACAGCGTATTTATTGCAGCATCAACAGCAACTACAACTCGATTGGCACAAGGGCAATTTAAAGGAATGAACGCTGATATGGTGAAATGGGTTGCCGCAATTGGTGCCGAATATGGTGTCATTGCAGTTAAAAAAGATTCTCCTTACCATACATTGACCGAATTGATGGACGCTCTCAAAAAAGAGCCAAGTGCGGTTAAATTTGCTGGTGCAAGCTCTGTCGGTGGTTGGGATCATCTTAAAGTGTTAATGGCTGCACAAGAGGCGGGCATCCAGAATGCAAAAGATATTCGATATTTATCTTTTAATAATGGCGGTGATGCTATAACTAAAGTGCTCGGTGGGCATTTAGATGCGTTTACAGGCGATATTTCAGAAGCACAAGGGTTTATTCAGTCAGGAGATTTGCGTGTATTAGCGGTGCTTGCTGATGAACGCTTACCCGCACCTTATGATCATATTCCAACCGCCAAAGAGCAAGGTGTTAATACCACTGCTGCTAATTGGCGGGGTTTTTATTTACCAAAAGATGTGAGTGATGACACCTATAATTGGTGGGTTGCAACGCTCGATAAACTCAGTGATGATCCAAAATGGCAGGCTGTCATGGCACAAAATGGTCTCATGCCATTTCATAAATCAGGGGCTGACTTTACTGACTATGTAAACTCACAAATTGCTGATATTCAAGCAATTTCTAAATCATTAGGTATTATTCAATAACACAATAGAGGTTGGTTATGATACAGCGTCGATCAGCAGACCGCATTTTTGGCTTGTGCATGGTGCTACTTGCGCTAACTTATGGTTATCTTGCGCTTGAATTTGAGCAACCTTTTGGTGCAGAGGAAACGATTGGACCGCGTACATTTCCAACCATCATTGCCACCGTGTTAACGCTTGCTGGGTTATGGCTAGTGATAAAACCACAAGCAAATAGTGAATGGGCACGAGGCAAAACTTGGTTGTCACTTTTACAGGTTATCATGGTACTAGTGATTTATGCCCTGCTTTTAGAGCCTCTGGGATTTATTCCCACATCACTATTGTGCTGCGGTTTTCTAAGTTGGAAAATGGGTGCCAAACCACTCTCAGCGTTTGCGATTGCAGCAGGCTATTCGACCGCACTTTATTTTTTGTTTAATTTTGTGCTGGAACTCATGCTACCCTCAGGCATGTTAGGAGCATGGTTATGACAACACTTGATCTTCTCTTAAACGGTTTTATTGCAGCATTAACATGGCAAAACCTCGCATTTGCTGCGCTAGGATGTACACTTGGCACATTAATTGGTGCATTACCTGGTCTGGGCCCCGCCAATGGTGTTGCCATTCTCATTCCACTGGCATTCAGCCTTGGATTAGATCCAACCACCGCACTGATTTTATTGACGGCGGTCTACTCTGGTGCAATGTATGGTGGGCGGATTTCAAGTATTTTATTAAATATCCCAGGTGATGAACCCGCCTTAATGACTACGCTCGATGGCTATCCTATGGCAAAACAAGGCAAAGCAGCTGAAGCACTCGTATTTTCAGCGTTTGCTTCTTTTGTTGGTAGTTTTCTTGCCACGATCGGACTAGTATTACTCGCTCCACTTTTAGCCAAAGCAGCATTACATTTCGGGCCGCCTGAATATGTTGCACTCTATATTCTGGCCTTTGCCGCCCTTGGCGGAATTACCAGTAAAAGTGTGGCAAAAACCTTAATTGCAACCGCACTTGGACTGATGATTGCAACCGTTGGCATTGATGCCAGCACGGGCATTCCTCGCTATACCTTTGACATGCTTGAACTATATGAAGGCATTGATTTTATCATTGTTCTCGTTGGCTTATTTGCAATCAGCGAACTTTTACTGTTTATTGAAAGCCACAGTAACGATGTGCGTAAAATGATTACTGTTAATAAAATGTACATCAAACTGGCTGATATTCTCTCGCTATTGCCAACCTCCTGTCGTGGTGCGATTCTTGGGTTTATTTCTGGTGTATTACCAGGTGCAGGCGCATCACTCGGCAGTTTTATTAGCTATACACTTGAAAAAAAATGGGTGGATAAAAACAACACATTTGGCACAGGCGATCCGCGTGGTGTTGCTGCACCCGAAGCAGGCAATAATGCAGCCGCTAGCGGTGCGTTAGTTCCAATGCTAACCCTTGGTGTACCAGGCAGCGGCACTACTGCGGTGCTTCTTGCCATGCTAATTTCCTTAAATATCACCCCTGGGCCAATGCTATTTCAGCAAAATGCGGAATTGGTATGGACAGTGATTGCTGCACTCTTTATCGGAAATGTATTGTTATTATTGCTCAATATTCCAATGGTTGGCTTTTTCGTCAAAATTTTGTCTATTCCGCCACGCTTTCTGATGCCAGTGGTTACCCTGATTGCCATTCTCGGTATCTATGCCTTAAGTCATAGTGTCATGGATCTGTACATTATGATTGCTTTTGGCGTTCTTGGTTATATCCTGAGAAAAATAGAAATCCCCCTCGTGCCAATCATTCTGGGAATGCTGCTTGGCCCAGAGCTTGAAATCGCACTACGCCATTCGCTGATGATCTCAAATGGCAGTTGGTCAATCTTATGGGCAAGTCCTCTCGCAATCGGTCTATGGCTGGTTGCACTGCTTGGACTCATTTTACCTATGCTCGTTGGGCCTATCTTACGAGCGAAAATGAAAGCCTCTAGCAAAGGACTTGATGATTAATGCAAAAGCGATCTTTCTAGATCGCTTGTTGCACCTCTAACATCCTAAAATGTGCATTTGGATGGTGCTTTTTCAGATAGGTTTGCAGATAAAGTGCGGTATCATTTTCAATGATCGGATCTTTCTGAGGAAAGCGATTATACATTAACGTATGTATCTCAATATTACGTCTACGGCAAATCTCAAGGCTCAGTAGCGTGTGATTAATGCTACCCAGTTTGCCAGAAGTCACTAATATCAGCGGATAGCCCTGTGCTTGCAGATAATCCAGCGTGGTACATTCCGCATTTAACGGTACGGCAAGTCCACCTGCCCCTTCAAGCAATACCACCTCATAACGTTGGCTCAGCGTTTGACTGTCGTAGGTTATTTGCGCCAAATCCAATGGTCGTTGCTCCATTTCTGCCGCTAAGTGCGGTGAGCAAGGATAGCGATAAATAAAACGGCAGGTTAAGCCACTTTTATCATCATCATTTAAGCTAATGCCCTGTATTTTACGGTGTGTCGCGATGTCGTCAGATACGGTTTCACAACCTGTCTGCACCATTTTTTGTGTAATCACATTAACGCCTTGTTGTGCCAATTCACGCGCATAAACCCCTGTGGCAATGGTTTTGCCAACATCGGTATCAATCCCCGATACGAATACGATCTGCCCTGCCATACTATTTCCTTTTTGCAATAATAATCAATGGATTATACGTTAACTGCACGCCTGTTGGCGTTGCAAATTGTGTACAATAGCTCTGCTCAAATTTTTGTAAGCGAGTTTTATTCCACGGCATATGCGCCGTTGCTGTCACACCTGTTGCCTGCAAATGTTTCAGAACAGCCCGCGGTGTTGGGAAATCCAGAGGACATAAACACGCCTCCAATGCAACAAGCGTAAAGTGCGGTTCTAGCCATGCTTGCCATTGTGCTTGTGTAGGATAGTGCAACCCTTTGCCCGTTAATGTCCGAATCTCGTATAAATTATGGGATAAAAACGTGCTAAACGCCAATACTCCGCCTTGACGCAATCCCAACTGTGCCTGAGCCACAATACGCTCAGGCTGATGAAACCATTGAACAGTAGAACCCGATAGCCACAGATCAAATTGGTGGACTAACGGCAATGTGCACTTCAGTTCTTCGCCATCAGCACAGAAAAAGTGGGTGTGCTCTCCTTGCCATTTCTCGGCGACTTGCTCCACTGCCAACGGATTGATGTCATTATGCCAGCCCTGTTGCACACAAAGATCGCGATATATAAGTGCGGTGAGATCGCCACTGCCACATCCAACTTCCAGTACATGAGCAAATGCACAACCGCACTTTTCAATAAGCAATGCCATTAGCCGCTGATTCACCGCCTGCTGCACGCAAGCATGGTTATCGTATGTCGCAAGTGCTTTGGCAAAACGCTGCACAACTCGCTGTTTGTTTATGGCTGCTGACATAATGCCTGCCATGAGGAAAAATAAGAAAATACCAAGTGCGGTGCATCGAGCTTACACCGTTCACACTGCGGGTGAAAATGATGGAAATAACGCCATTGATTGGCAGCTGGAAAGATAAAATCTTTTTCACCTATAATGGCATGTGTCCAATGAAAAGTGCGGTACGGCGTATGCTTTATCGCATCTGCCAGATAAGTCAATTCCGCCTGAATTTCAGCCAATTCCCGTTGTGGCAAGGCTTGATAGCGTTGCAACTGCTCACGCGAGCCACACATTCTACGTTCAAACTTGGCACGCCCAACGGCATCTAACTGCTCAAGCGTGCGATCAAAAATCTGTATTGGGATGCCAAACGCATCATCCATTGGTTTCCCTGTCCCATTTATCGCAATGGCACGGCGAATAGGCAAATCGTGCGCTAGCGTCTGCTGTGCCACCCACACACCTAGCGACCATGCCACGACAATAATGTCATCATAATGATAGATATTATGCGAAAAATCTAGACTGCGATAATCAAAGCAGACCAGCAGATCACACTCTTCAGGAATTGCCCAATCTGCCACGACAGCCGCATTCGTCCCCCAGCCTGCAAAATAGAGAATGAGCTTGCGTTTTGCCTCACATTTAAGCCATTGACATTGCATTACGACCTCAATAATTGCGTAAGTGTGGTTAATAATTTATCTATCGTCTGCTCAGTGATGCCTGCATTCAATGAAAAACGAATGCGTGCAGTGCCCTGTGGCACCGTCGGCGGGCGAATCGGTAAACAATAAAACCCGTTTTGTTGCAGGACATGTGCCAAATCGACGGCACGTTGGTTTTCTCCTACAATCAGCGGCACAATGTGGCTTGTACTCGGATTGGGTTGCCCTGTCAATGCCGCAATCTCAGCTCGTAACATTTGGCTAATGTTAGCAAGATGCTGACGTTTTTCAGCAAACTGCGGCATTTTAGTGCATAAATAATGATTCCATGCCACGATTAATGGAGAAAGTGCGGTTGAAAAAATTAGCGGGCGCATAAAATTGATCAAATAGTCTGCTACCACCTGATCACACACCACAAACGCCCCTGTCGAGGCATAGGCTTTACCAAATGTCCCCACGAGCAGATCAATGTCAGCCATTACACCGCACTTTTGTCCCCAGCCCAGCCCATGTTCGCCATAACAGCCAACACTGTGCGCCTCATCAATATACAGCAGCACATTACTAAAGCGACGTTTTAACGCCACCAACGCACTGAGATCGGCACTATCGCCGTCCATACTAAACACACTTTCGCTCACCACAATAATACGTTGATAATGCGCATAATATTGCTCCAGCAAATGGGTTAGGTGCGTCATATCATTATGTCGAAAGCGTTTAAAATCACATTGCGCCAAGCGAATGCCATCAATTAAGCTCGCATGGACTAATTTATCGGCTAAAATTAAGGTATGCGGATTTGCCAACGCGGGTAAGATCCCAATATTGGCGTGATAACCGCTATTAAAGACCAACGCCGCCTCTCGCCCATAAGCACGCGCCAGTGTATTTTCAAGCTGTGCATAGGCAGGGAAACTGCCCGTTAATAAGCGAGAAGAACACGCCCCCAGCGGTGCATTCTGAATATCGTGCTGTGCTAAAAATGCCAGCTGTAATGCCGCATCTTGCCCAAGTGCAAGATAGTCATTCGAGGACAAATTCACTCTAGAATGTCCATGTTGCCAAACATAACCACTACGCTGCTCTAGCGAGGGTAAAGTGCGGTACTGATGACGCACCTTGAGCTTTTCTAGATCACATGCCAACTGCGTCAATGCATTCATTGCAAATATTCCTCACGCATTGCATTCAAAAGCCCCGTCGTGAGGCGAGTTAATTGCGCAGGTGAAATCACAAATGGTGGCATCAGATAAATCAGTTTACCAAACGGACGCACCCATATGCCTTGTTCCACAAAACGCTTTTGCAAACTTGCCACATTAACCGCACTTTTCATTTCAATCACCCCGATTGCCCCGAGCACGCGCACCTCTTGCACACACGCCCACTGAGCAGCTGGGGCAAGTTCTCGTTGCAGCTGCTGCTCTATTGACCGCACTTTGCTTTGCCAATCTGAAGATAACAGTAGTTTGATCGACGCAGCCGCCACCGCACAAGCTAATGGATTGCCCATAAACGTCGGACCGTGCATAAAGCATTGCGCGTCGCCTGCACAAATCGTAGTTGCTACCTGCTCACGCGTAATGGTGGCAGAAAGCGTCATATAGCCGCCTGTCAGTGCTTTACCAAGGCAAATAATATCTGGCACCACGTTGGCATGCTCTAGTGCAAACAGTTTGCCTGTACGCCCAAACCCTGTGGCTATTTCATCAAAAATCAGTAACACATTATGCTGTTCGCATAAAGCCTTCGCCCCGCTTAAAAAGTGCGGTGAGTAAAAATACATTCCACCTGCACCTTGCACCACGGGTTCTAAAATCAAGGCGGCAATATCATCACCATGCTGAGCAAGCAATGATTTTAATGGCACAAGATCCCGTTCATCAAAGTGATCAGTAAAACGCGATTGTGGTTGTGGCAAGAAGTATTGCACAGGCAAGCGTTGCCCAAAAATCGAGTGCATGCCAGTGACGGGATCACACACCGACATCGCATGCCATGTGTCACCATGATAGCCTGAGCGAATCGTCGCGAAGTGGCATTTTTTCGGTTTAGCTTGTGCTTGAAAATATTGTAATGCCATTTTCATCGCTACTTCCACCGCCACCGAGCCAGAATCGGCGTAGAAAATTTTATTAAGCTCTTGAGGAAGCAATGTCAGCAATAATTGCCCCAATTCGACCGCACTTTGATGGGTTAATCCGCCAAACATAATGTGGCTCATTTTCGACAGTTGATGTTGCACCGCCTCGTTTAATACGGGGTGATTATAGCCATGTAATGCCGCCCACCAAGACGACATACCATCAATCAACACGCCCCCATCGGTTAACGTAATTTCTACGCCTTGTGCATGTGATACAGCATAAGTGGGCAGAGGATCACACATCGAAGAATACGGGTGCCACAAATGCGTGCGATCAAACGCTAGTAATGAATCTTGTTTCATTATTTAATCCAATTGAGCAAATGCTTGGGTAAGATCTGCTTTTAAATCCTCAACATTTTCAAGCCCAACGGAAAAACGCAACAAGCGATTACACACCCCACGCGCAATACGTTCAGCTTCAGGGATATCCATATGTGTTTGCGTAGCAGGATAAGTAATAAAACTTTCCGTGCCACCTAAACTTTCAGCAAACGTAATCAATTTAATCGCTTTTAAAAATGGATTAACCCAGCGTTCCTCTTGCAAACGAAACGATAGCATCCCGCCTTTATTTGGATATAGCACATCACGTACGTGCGCTTGAGCACGCAAAAATTCTGCCAACGCGTGTGCGTTTTGCTGATGACGTTCCATACGCAAGGCAAGGGTTTTCATACCACGGATAGTCAGCCATGAATCAAACGGAGACAACACCGCACCAGCACCATTTTGAATATAAAATAAACGCTCACACAATTCCTGACCTTTGGCAACAATCAATCCTGCCAATACATCGTTATGCCCTGCAAGATATTTGGTCGCACTATGGATCACAACATCCGCCCCATGTTCTAATGGACGAAACAGTACTGGTGTTAAAAATGTATTATCTACAATCAATAATACATTATGTTTTTTCGCAAGCTGGCTAATTGCATCCACATCGCACTCTTCCATAAGTGGGTTGGACGGTGTTTCAATAAAAATCGCTTTTGTATTTTCGCTAACCGCACTTTCAATGGCTGCCAAATCCGCTGTAGCTGTATTGACATAAACAGGCTTTACTCCATGATTATTTTTGTAACAGTGATCTAACAAACGGTATGTCCCGCCATACACATCACTGGAAATAATCCACTCATCGGGTGCTTTGAAAAGTGACATCAACATCTGAATCGCTGCCATGCCAGAAGCACACGCAAAGCCACGCTCGCCCCCTTCAAGTTTCGCTATCCCCTCTTCTAGTACGGTACGAGTGGGATTTTTCGTCCGCGTATAATCAAAACCTGTAGACTCATTAATCCCATGATGCCCATAGGCGGTTGAAAGATAAATTGGTGCAGATACAGCACCTGTTTTAACGTCACTGCGATTACCCAACTGAGCTAATTGCGTTTCAAGCGAAAAAGAACCTGACATTGCGTTTTCCTTAACAAAAATAATTTATTATTGAAAACGCATATTCTGACACAAGGCTCGCAGGGTTGGAATACTCTAACGTAGGAATATCACAATTGTCTCAACTGCATGTTTATTTTTAGTCAAAATCATTCATTTTTTCAGCAATTAAACAAAAAATTCACTTGAAAGATTGACACCTGACGCGAAATGAGTAAAATGCCAATCTACTTTCTTAATGGAAGTGCGGGAATAGCTCAGTTGGTAGAGCACAACCTTGCCAAGGTTGGGGTCGCGAGTTCGAGTCTCGTTTCCCGCTCCAAATGGCGTGTTAGCAGAGAGGTTATGCACCGGATTGCAAATCCGTGGAGCTCGGTTCGATTCCGGGACACGCCTCCATTCAGCCCGAGTGGTGGAATCGGTAGACACAAGGGATTTAAAATCCCTCGGCTTTCGAGCTGTGCCAGTTCAAGTCTGGCCTCGGGCACCATCACCATTTTATGATTAATCGTATATAACTTCTTGTTTTAGAAACCAAATTCTAAACATAAATCATTGTACTGAATGTACCTAGCCAATACACTCCATAATTTTTAGGGTTTATGACCCATATTTATTATGCCTCGTATGAGCGTAGTTTGTAAAGCCTTAAAACAGTAAATCCAATCAAGATCACAACAAAAGATCCTAAATAATAGGATCTTTTGTCAAACCACTATATCAGTGCATTAATTTTGTTTCTAATCATATCAACATCGTGCTCAATATAGCTTAGAGTTACCTTAATATCTCTGTGACCCAATAGTTTCTGTGCAATATAAACATTCTCAGGTTCTTTCATTAATTTTGTTGCTATTGTGTGCCTAAATCTATGCGGAGAAACTGAAATTCCTATCTCTTTCGATATTACTCTACATAAATGCGAGAGTTGATGCTGCGTTGTTAATAACCCTTTTCTTCTGTTACATACAGAAAAAAGATTATAATTAAATAACTGCATATCATCAGAATAACCCCGTTTTTTTATTTCAAGTACTAATTGAGTTAAATAAGGATGCAATATGTCAGGAATAGGGATGATATGATCATCATGATTTTTATTATGGTGTCCTTCAATATAAATAACTTTATCTCTCAGTCGAATATTCTTTACTTTCAATGTTAGTAACTGAGATCTACGTATCCCTGTATATTGGAATGTTAATATAAGCGCTTTAATAAACCACACTGGCTTTAATATTCTGGGAATATCATCAGCATCATCTAATAATATACTGATTTTATTTAGCTCATCTTCTGTAAAAATCTTTCTTTTTCCTTTCCCTGCTCTGACAAATAATTTAGCAAACGGATTGCATTTTATTAAGATTAATTTTTGTTCAATTGCAAAAGAAAACAATGCTTTGAGATGGCGAATATAACTGTTCCAAGTGACGGGTTTTACTTCTATATTAAGAACTTGAGAGCGCCACTCTAAAATTAGCTCACTCGTAAGTTCTGCTGGCTTGATATCGGGATAAAAAACTAATAACCGCCTGACGGCCTTCTGGTAGCTTTCAATTGTTGCGGGGCTTAAATATTTAAAGAAAAAAAATTTGTTAATAAATCATCAAAAGAAATATCATGATTTAACTTCATAAATCACCTTTTATTAAAATATGACAGTATTACTCTTATGCACATCACACTTGATGCGAAGGCAGATAATACATCAAATAGCCCTTATCGCCAACACCCATAGAAAATACTCATCTTTCTTTACCTCGAAGGTCTATTTTTCTATCTCATTTTGAAAAAGAGTTTCTTCTTGTTAGAAATCCTCTCTCTCTATAAAGTCATTTTAGATAACTTTTAAAGAGTATTATCAAATGGATAATAATGTTAAAGCCATTGGGTGTCAATGATCTTCAAAAA
>NZ_JABMIJ010000007.1 GCF_014885015.1 Spirabiliibacterium falconis
AGTGGGTCGTGGTAAACACAGCTTATAGATAAAAACGGAATAGCTGCAAGCATTCCTAAACGAAAAGG
Source organism: Spirabiliibacterium falconis (assembly GCF_014885015.1). GTDB lineage: Bacteria > Pseudomonadota > Gammaproteobacteria > Enterobacterales > Pasteurellaceae > Spirabiliibacterium > Spirabiliibacterium falconis. The sequence continues at coordinate 69 of NZ_JABMIJ010000007.1, forward strand.
CAGTTTCATAAATTTTGGTTCCTATAAATCGTAGCAATAGTAAATATAAATACAGCAATATGAGTTATCGCAACTCAGAGAATGATTGATTTCGTGAGTATTACATGCGCAACAGTGAATATCGTTTTAATTTGCTATCTTTGATGAATTCATCACTCAACATCAACAATAAGTGTGAATTTTATTGAAATTAAGATAACAACACACCAGAAATAATCACAGCCATAAATTATAGGGTTATTTATAAATTTGTCAATTAATATCAGTGTGTTGTATTTATTTTGATCATATTTTTATTTAGTTTGATAAACTACCGCTCTTGTAAGGCTTGTTTCATTCTGGTGATCGGTTTTATCAAGTATTGAAAAACACTTTTCTCACCCGTTTTAATGTCAACTGTTGCAACCATGCCTGGTAGAACAGGTAAAATTTTCCCATTTTTATCCGTCAAAGTGCTGCCTTGCGTTTCGATCAAGACTCGATAATAGGAGTTATTCGGGTTTAATTTCAACTCATCAGCTTGACGTTTATCTTGCAATGTACCAGGGCTAAGTAGAATGACTTTACCATCAAGCCCGCCGTAGATTGCATAATCATACGCCGTGAGTTTCACAACCGCAGGCATACCAGGGTGAATATAAGCCACATCCTTCGGATTAATATAAGCTTCAACCAACAAACTTTCTTCAATCGGAACAATTTCCATTATATCCTGACCTGCCGAAATGACCCCACCGATGGTATTCACTTTGATATTTTTAATAATCCCTTTAAGTGGAGCTCGAATCATTGAACGCTCTACGGGATCGGCTCGCATCGCCAAATTTTCACGCGCCTGATCAAGCTCGCCTTGCATTTTTGCAAGCTCGGCATTCGCATCAGTGATATATTTATGCTCACGCTCCGAAATTTGTAGCTGCATATCATTTGATGAGCGTTTCATGCGTAGTAATTCAACCTGCGATACCGCACCTTTTTTCACCATAGGGGCCGTAATATTAATTTCAGAATCAAGTAACCGTTTACTTTCTTTTAAGCTTTTAATCGACTCACGCAAAGCCTCTTTTTTAGCTTGATATACGCCTAACTCTCGTTTCTGAATTTCAGCAGGAATATGTTCAGGAAAGACCAATTTGTCTCCCGAAATTTCAGCTTTTAAACGTAACGTAATCGCTTCAAGATTATCTACTTTTGCCTGAGTTTCTCGCAAAACGGCAGAGCTACGTGTATCGTCCATTTTTAATAACACTTGCCCTTTCTCAACCTGCTCACCTTCTTTCACCAGCATTTCACTTAAAATACCCGGATCAAGACTTTGAATAATTTGCTCACGACTACTTGGAATTATACTTCCTTGTCCTCGTGTAACTTCTTCCAATTTACTAAAATAAGACCAGGTGATAAATACAACCAAAAATGCAGCTAGAAGCCATAACATTGCAAAAATTTTAGTGTGCTTTTCTTGCTGTAAAGCCGCATGTAAATCAGTCAATAAATGCAAATCTTGACTATTAATTTTCTCATTACGCTTTTTTTCTTCATCTTTCATAATTCGTTTCAAACCGCACTTTACTCTTTCGTGCGATTTTCCTATGCTTCAGTTGGTACTTTTTCACTAACTGCTTTTTCAGCAGGCTTGTTATTTTGCTCGCTTAAGCGTTGCAATACCGCATCACGAGGGCCGTCCATTGTCACCTTACCGTTTTCCATCACAATAACGCGATCAACAATCCGTAGCACTTGTGGGCGATGTGTTACCACTACCATGGTTTTATTGCGCGCCCACTGTGCAATCGCTCCTAATGCCACATTTTCATTATATTGATCAAGCCCTGTTGTTGGCTCATCAAGTAATACCACTTTTGGATTTTTTAACATCATACGCGCAAGTGCAACCGCCTGACGTTGCCCACCAGAAAGTCCGAGACCATTCTCACCCAATGGCATATCAAGCCCACGCGGGTTACTTTGAATTAAGTCTAATAGCCCCAAACGTTGCAAAGCATAAATTAAGGTTTGGTCATTGGCAAAACTGTCCGTGCGAGCAATATCTAAATTTTCACGTAATGTTCCTAAAAATAAGCGTGGGTTTTGCTCCAGTAACAAAACTTGATTACGCAAGAAATAAGGATCAATTTGCTGTGTGTTAATGTTATCTAACGTAACAGTACCTTGGGTTGGTTGATAAAGGTTGACTGCTAACTTAAGTGCGGTTGATTTCCCACTACCAATTTTACCCAAAATAGCCACTTTTTCACCCGCACGAATGTTCAGGGTTACATTAGACAATGCAGGGAGATCATCTTTTTGATACTGGAAGCTCACATTTTTAAAACTAATGTTACCTTGCACCTGGCGCAGGCTGATATAATCACGCTCGGTGGATTTTTCAACTGGACGTTGAACGATACCATCCACGCCTTTCAGTGCATTCCAGGCTTGTTGAAAGCGAATCGCAAGGCTTGCAATTTGCCCAAGTGGCGCTAGTGCACGACCTGATAAAATCACAGCCGCAATCAATGCCCCCATCGTAATGCGTGAAGCTGAATCTTCACTATGAATGAGATACGTTCCCACTACCACTAATATAACTGTATTGAGCTGTTGTAATGCTGTAATAGCATTAATGACTAAGTTACTAATATCTTTAACTTTAATAGACGAATAAGAACTTTTTGCCGTGAAATGATCCCAACGTTTTTGAGCCCAAAGGGCGGCATTATTATTTTTTAATGTTTCAATTCCTTCAATTGCCTCAACAGCTAAACCTTGGCGTTGTGAAGATTCTCGCATCGATTCATTAATTGCTTTCGATAATGGAAATTGAGCAAATACACCAATACAAATCACAATGGGTATCAAAATACCTGGCACAAGAGCCAATTTACCGCCAATTAAGCCAATCACTGTTAAGAAAAGCAATAAAAATGGCAAATCCACTAGGGTCAATAAACTTGCACTGGTTAGAAACTCACGTACCGACTCAAAATCACGTAAATTATTAGCATAAGAGCCCGCAGAAACAGGTCTATCTTGTAAACGCAGAGACATTACACGACGGAATAACATGGCAGAGATGATCAAATCTGCTTTTTTTCCTGCAATATCAGTTAAATGCCCTCGCAACGTTTTAGCTAAAAACTCAAAGAAAATGGCTAAAAACACACCAATACTCAATACCCACAACGTTTCATAGGCTTGATTTGGGATTACACGGTCATAAACATTCATCACATACAATGAACTGACTAATGCCAAAATATTAATCAAGAAAGTCGCTAAAATAACTTGATAATAGTATTTTTTAAATCGCCAAATGATGCGGAAAAACCAAGATTTTGGCAGATCATATTCTGGCAATTCAGAGCGCAGATCTTGGGCTAATTTTGGCTTAATAAACCAACAATACCCAAGATATTTTTCCTGAAGTTGACTCTCACTAACCTCAATCTGAACATCACCAGGTTGCACGATGCGATAAATACGTTCGCCATCTTCATTTAACCGCACTTCAGTGATTACAGCCGCTTCTTCTTGTTTTAAAATTAAGATTACGGGCATTGCCAATGACGGAATTTCCGACAAAGCACGTTCAGAAAGACTGTTGTCAAAACCTTCGCTGCGTAAATATTCACACAATGACGAAAAATCAAGACTATTACCGACTTTTTTGACTGTGTGTGCTGAGAGAGTTGCCACAGACAACGGCGAGCCCAAGAGCTGTGTTGCCAATGCAAGATTTTCAATAATTAATTTCATAACTGCCTTATTTTTGACTAATGCCAACCCATTGCGTTAAGGTGCCTTGAGATGCAAGGTAATCTAGGATTGAATGTCTTAATTCATATTCAGAGTTCACTTTGCTTAACTGCGCGGACAGCAATTCGTTTTCCGCATTGAGTAATTCAAGCAATGTGCGCTTAGCAATAGAGAATTGCATTTTATAATATTCAATAACATCTTTTTGTGTTTTCACTTGATTATTCAACGTCTTAATATGCGCTTTATACTGCTCTAAATTAATCAACGAAAGCTCTTTGCGTTCATCAAGATCTTGTATCAACTGATCTAATTTTGTTTCAACCGCACTCAAGCGACTGGCATTTTCCTGCACAGCATAGCTTGTATGACGATTGTATAAATCAACCGATAAATTCAAATACACTAGTTGGTCATCTTTCGTTGCTTGTCCAACTAAATCCAATTTGGGTAAGCGTGAGGCTTTTTGTGCTTCCAATTCAGCTAACGTGCTATTAATCTCTTCTCTACTTGCTAGATAAGATGGATGTAGCGTTTTATCACGCGTAAAACGCGTCTTTAACACGTTTGCATTTAATTTATTGAAAGGATCGCTTAACTTGCGGGTATCCAAACTATAACCTGTATAGCGTTTTAATTTTCCGATAGCAGTATGAAGTTCGCGCTCTACACTATTAATTTGTTGTGCAATCGCATATTTACGAGCTTGTGCCTGCACATATTCTGAACGTCGTCCAACATCGTTATCGGCAATAACATCAATTTCATTTAACGTATCATCAATACGAGCTGAACTTTGCTTGAGCACAGCAAGTGTTTCTTTTGCTTTTAGCGCTTGTAAATAAATTTCCGTCATTGTAAAGACAAGTTGCTCTTGTGCAACATCAAATTTATGTGCCGTTGCTTGCTCATTTGCTTTCGCTTGTTTTACACGCTTATCAATTGCCCCGAAGGAATAAAGATTAACCGACGCTTCCACTCCAGGGTTAAAAGAAGACGAACTATTACTCTCATAACGATGATGTTGTTGAACCGTTTGCCGCCCAAATACCGATAATCTCGGATAGTGCTCAGACACTGCCTGTTCCGTCCGACTTTCTGCCGTTTTAATATCCGCTTTCGCCTCAAGAATACGAGGATCTTTCTGCAATGCTTTTTGCACAAGCGTTTGTAATTCATTTGCATTTGCCCAAGAGGAAATAAACAACGCACAGATTGCAGCACAAATAAGACGCTTAGTTTGAAAATAAATAGCCATTATTTTTACCAAATGTGGAGGGGTGATTGCTCAAAATATCATCATAAAAATTTTTCTAATTATAGCACAAGATTTTTTTACGCCTATATAAATCTATATCAATTTACAATTTAAATACAGTCTATTTTGCCCTACTTGGGTAGAAAAAAGTTGTAATCTCACGTCAGATTTGCATAATGCAGGCAGAATGAAAGGAAGTACATATGACAAACAACCCAATAGCAAATTTTGCACAAGGCAAACGCAAAGAAGTTGCTAACCCAGAATTCACCGCCGATGGGCGTTATAAACGTAAAGTTCGTAGCTTTGTATTACGTACAGGGCGGCTAAGTCAGCATCAACAAAATGCGATGAATACCCATTGGGCACAATTTGGGGTGGATTATCAAACCGCCCCTTATGATCTGACCGCACTTTTTGGAAATACCAATCCCGTTGTGCTAGAAATTGGCTTTGGCATGGGGCATTCGTTAGTGCAAATGGCGAAGCAAAACCCAGCCATCAATTATCTTGGTATTGAAGTTCATACACCTGGTGTGGGAGCTTGTATTGCCTATGCTATTGATGAAAAGGTGGACAATTTACGCGTAATCTGTCACGATGCAGTAGAAATATTAACTGATTGCATTGCTGACAACAGTTTGCAAGGCTTACAGCTTTTCTTCCCTGATCCATGGCATAAAGCTAAGCATCATAAACGGCGTATCGTGCAAAGTGAATTCGTCAATTTAGTGGTGAAAAAGCTAAAGTGCGGTGGCTTTATCCATATGGCAACCGACTGGGAACATTATGCCGAGCAGATGTTAGATGTTTTACAGCATACGCAACACATTGAAAACTCTGCTGAAAACGGTGCTTATATTGACCGTCCAGCGTTTCGCCCGTTGACAAAATTTGAACAGCGTGGTCAAAAACTTGGTCATGGTGTGTGGGATCTCTATTTTATTAAAACAGACAAAAGGACATAATTATGGCTATTGAACGCAACCGCAGACAACGTAAAAAAATGCACTTAGGTGAATTCCAAGAGCTAGGCTTTGTTGTGCGTTGGCAATTCGCTGATAATACCTCAGTGGAGGACATTGATGCGACATTAGATCGCTTTATCGCAGAGGTTATCCGCCCAAATGGGCTTGCCTACGAAGGTAGTGGCTATCTTAATTGGGAAGGATTAGTTTGCCTTGAAAAAATCGGAAAATGTGATGACAGCCAGCGTGAATTAGTGAAAAAATGGTTAGAAGAGAATAAACTGCAAAATATCGACGTAACAGAACTATTTGATATTTGGTGGGATTATCCAACAGCCTAAACTTGAATTTCCCAAATTCACCCTTATCTGATAAAGTGCGGTTAAACCGCACTTTTTAGTATAAAAAATAAGGAACGCTATGAACACTCTGCCATTTTTACTGCAAACGGTTATCGGGCTTTACACTATTGTGTTGCTATTGCGCGCGTGGTTTCAATTCTGCCGTGTTGATTTTTATAACCCGCTTTCACAAACGGTTGTGAAACTCACCCAACCTGTACTGGCTCCGCTACGAAAAGTCATTCCAACGAAACATAATCTTGATTTTGCTGCGATCGTGCTAGCATTTGGCTTGAATATCGTTCTTTATGCTGGTTTAAACTCACTCTCAGAAACCGCTTTACCGTGGAGTAGCATTGCGATTATTTCAGCCTTTTCCTTGTTAAAAACCTTCGGCAAAATTGTATTTTGGGCAATTTTTATCCGTGCGGTGCTGAGCTGGTTTTCCCGTGGGCAACACCCATTGGATTATTTACTCTATCAGATAAGTGAGCCATTGCTCACGCCAATTCGCCGCATTTTACCTAACACGGGTATGATTGATTTTGCCCCTATGGTGCTGGCGTTCGCCTTGATTTTAGCAAATAATTTATTGCTCGATATTTTCGGCATACTGTGGTTTTATGCTTAACACGATAACGTGCGGTTTATCCTGACCGCACTTTGCATTTCTATCACACATGCCAGCGTCATTATGCTATACGCTGGCATTTTTTATGTCTGACTATTATTTCACCTTTTACCACAACAATGAACGCAAAGTGCGGTTTTGTTATGCTGAACAAGTGAGAATTATTTTTATTTGACTTGTGTCAAATTTTCTATATATTGTGTTTTGATATTTTAATATCACAATATATAGTAACAACCACTATTTCATACCCGCAAGGTGGCAATGATGACTCAACTCGCAGTAATAAAGCGCGATGGTGCGATAGTGCCTTTTTCGCAAGAACGTATTCTCTCAGCAATTAATAAAGCGGCACAGGCAATCGGGCTTGATGACCATACTTTTGCCATAACACAAAGTGCGGCAGTCGTTACCCAAATTTATGCACACCATCAGGATCAGATCGACATTGCACAAATTCAGACGCTGGTTGAAACCCAGCTTATGCACGCCAATCCTGATGTTGCTCGTGCCTATATTGAATACCGCCACGAACGTGATCTCATTCGGGAAAAACGCAGCCAGCTCACACGCGAAATTGAGGGGCTTATTGAGCAGAATAATCTGGATATTCTCAATGAAAATGCGAATAAAGATGCTAAAGTCATCCCGACCCAGCGTGATTTATTAGCGGGTATTGTGGCAAAACATTATGCGAAACGCTATATTTTGCCCGCTGATGTTGTACAAGCCCATGAGCGTGGGGAAATTCATTATCATGATTTAGACTATGCACCCTTTTTCCCAATGTTCAACTGTATGCTAGTCGATCTCAACGGTATGCTAAAAAACGGCTTTAAAATGGGCAATGCTGAGATTGAAACGCCAAAATCCATCAGTACTGCCACTGCGGTTACCGCACAAATTATTGCACAAGTTGCCAGCCATATTTATGGTGGTACCACGATCAATCGCATTGATGAAGTGCTCGCCCCTTATGTACAAAAAAGTTATGACAAACATTTAGCCATCGCGAAAGAGTGGCAAATTGCACAAGTACAAGAATATGCACGCGCACGCACCGAAAAAGAGTGTTTTGATGCGTTTCAATCACTGGAATATGAAGTCAACACATTACACACCGCCAATGGACAAACGCCATTTGTGACCTTTGGCTTTGGCTTGGGGTTGAGTTGGCAGGCAAAATTAATTCAACGCGCCATCTTAGAGAATCGCCTGCTCGGCTTAGGTAAACATCATAAAACTGCCGTTTTTCCTAAGTTGGTTTTCACGTTAAAAGAGGGCGTGAACTTACGCCCAACCGATCCCAATTACGACATCAAGCAGTTGGCATTAACATGCAGTGCGCAACGCATGTACCCCGATATTTTAAATTATGACAAAGTGGTGGAGATCACCGGCTCATTCAAAGCCCCAATGGGCTGTCGTAGTTTTTTAGGTAAATTTGAAACCAAGCAAGGCGAACAACACGATGGACGCAATAATCTTGGGGTCGTGAGTATTAACTTACCACGCATTGCGATTGAGGCACAAAAAGACGAAGTGCGGTTTTATCAATTACTCGACCAACGTTTAGCTATCGCGAAAAAAGCCCTACTCACGCGTATTGCTCGCCTCGCGACTACCAAAGCACGCGTTGCGCCTATTTTATATATGGAAGGCGCATGCGGTGTGCGCCTGAATGCAAATGATAATGTTGCAGACATTTTCAAACAGGGGCGTGCCTCTATTTCGCTAGGTTACATTGGTATTTTTGAAACCATCACCGCACTTTATGATGGACATATCTACGACAACGAGCAACTGCGTGCTAAAGGGCTTGCTATTGTGGCTTATCTGCGTCGTGCCGTTGATGCGTGGAAACACGAAACAGGTTATGCTTTCAGCCTCTATTCAACACCAAGTGAAAATCTCTGTCATCGCTTTTGCCGCCTTGATTCTCAGCAGTTCGGCACAATAGCAGGGGTAACTGATAAGGGCTACTATACGAATAGTTTCCATCTTGATGTTGAGAAAAAGGTTAATCCATACGACAAAATTGACTTTGAAATGCCTTATCCATCGCTCGCCAACGGGGGGTTTATTTGCTATGGCGAATATCCCAATATGCAACATAACATAAAAGCGTTAGAAGACGTATGGGATTATAGCTATACTCGCGTGCCGTACTATGGCACCAATACGCCAATTGATGAATGTTATAAGTGCGGTTTTAAAGGCGAATTTGAATGCACCAGCAAAGGATTTGTCTGCCCTAATTGTGGCAATCACGACACTGAAAGCGTATCGGTTACACGACGGGTCTGTGGCTATCTTGGTAGCCCTGATGCACGCCCTTTCAACGCGGGCAAGCAAGAAGAAGTGAAACGTCGGGTTAAACACCTATAAAAGTGCGGTATGAATTACTTACAATATTACCCCGTTGATGTGGTCAATGGCGAAGGCACTCGCTGCACTTTGTTCGTAGCGGGCTGCACCCACGCCTGCCGTGGCTGTTATAACAAAGCCAGTTGGCGTTTTAATGCAGGGTTGCCGTTTGATGAGGCAATGGAGCAACGGATCATTGCGGATTTAAACGACACCCGCATTCGCCGCCAAGGGCTATCACTCAGCGGTGGCGACCCGTTGCACCCCGACAATGCAACCGCACTTTTACCTTTCGTACAAAAGGTTAAACACCTATGCCCTGATAAGGATATTTGGCTGTGGACAGGTTACACGCTCGCAGAACTATCCCCCCTTCAACGCACACTCGTTGATTATGTGGATGTCTTAATCGATGGAAAATTTGAACAAACACAAGCCGACCGCACTTTGCGTTGGCGTGGTTCTCGTAACCAAATGATTTATTATTTAAACATAGTAGACTAGGACGAAAACCGCCGTCCTAGTCGAACATACACTATGTAATCATAAGCTCAATTATAACTTCTCTATTTTTGCAGGTAATCCTTGCCGCACTGCAGAACCACAAACCCAGTCTAACCATGGTGCTTGGATAGCTTTACTGGTATCTAATAAACCAAGATCATTGATATTTATGCCTTGTTTAATCTGTGGATTACCTGCGATGTGTTTGCCATCAATGGTGTAACCGCTGGCACCTAGCTGTTTATGTCCATAACCATGCTCAATTGCGATTGTACCTGGCATGACTCCATCTAGAACAAATAGCTGAAGTATTGCTTCACCGCCTGGTGTACTCAGTTTAACCACATCGCCTTGTTGTAACTGTTGTTGTTTGGCATCACTACTATTCATTGCGACAATACCGTTAGGTTTAATGCTGTGCAAACGTAATAATGGCGCAGTAATGCTGCTCATGATATTCGATTTAAATGATGTCAATTTAAATGGCCACACCTGCGTCGGATAGCGTTCGGTAACAGGGGTGTTATCCGCAAATTGAGCAGGATAATAACGAGGACAGCCATGATAATGCTCACCATTATGATGATGACGATAACCTGCAACAGTTGCATTCCATAGTTGTAAGCAGTTTTTCCATTTCGTCGCCATATTATCCCCTTGCCATGCGCTATTATAAGGTGAAAACCGCCCACCTTTACAATAAACTGTAGCTACTTTTAGCACTTCTTCAGGCTTCAGTGTTTTCTCCAATTCAGGTAATAGCCGTTGTACTCCCGTAAGTAAGAGATCATCCTCACTTGCCTCATTCACGGGAGCTTTCCCATCAAATGCCACATTTGCTGCCGCTCTTAAGAAAAAGTCTTCGCTGCGATTTAACGGATATTTATGATTTTGCTTATCACTAATTGCGTTATCACCAAATCCAGGTAAATTCAACATATTCGCTACTGCAATGATAAAACTTTCCATACAAATCACATCGCCTTTCGCTGTTTTAGCATTGGGTGAGGTGATAATAGGCCAACGTGCTGTACTGGTTTTTGTGGGAACACCAGCCCAAGGTGTGCTAAATCCCCAACTTTCGAAATTATGCGTATCTGGCACAATATAATCCGCAAGTGCGGTTGTTTCATTCATAAACGCATCAATAGCAATAAAAAGAGGCAATATACTTGGATCTCGTAGTTTTTTATCGGCAATATGGTGAATTCCCGTCATGCCATATAGTGGATTACTCATATGGCTAATCCATGCTTTCAATGGATAAGGATAACCTTGTAATGCTGATGTAATCATTTCTGACATCTGCCCACCAACAAAAGGATACCAGGTCGATTGAGACGGATACGGATTTTCACCTGCCTCGACTTTACGTCGATATTCACTTGATTTTTCATATGCCTTTTTGCTGCGCGCTAAATTGGTTCCTTTTGGCTTCACCATACCATCAAATGTCGATAAGTTATAACGAGGACCAGCGGCAAAATCTTTAAATTTCCCTCCCGAGAAACTCATTCCGCCTTTTTTATTCATATTACCCACCATGGCATTGAGCAATAAAATTGCCCAAGCAGTGTAAAAACCATTGCTTTGCATGGTGCCACCATGTGTAATAGCAACTGCCTTATGTCCGTGTGATGTAAACTCTTTGGCTAATGCAATAATGGTTGTCAAAGGAACACCGCACTGTTGTGAATAAGCCTCTAAACTATGCTCAAAACAAGACTCTTTTAACAACGTCATAGCAGATTTCACATGCACCTTACTTCCATCTCGTAAAGTGATCGTTTCATCAACCCACAAAACCGCACTTAAACAAGTCTTAGCCGCCACAAATTGTTGGTTTTTCTGATCTTTGACCACATAATTATCTTCTGGGAGAGTGTTCTCCAAACTTGTATGCTCGCCTGTAAAATCTTCAAGTGTGATCGCTTGTCCATAACGAGGATGATTCTTATCGGTGATAAATAAATGTGTAGCATTACAATAACTTACGCCTTGAGCTTGCTGCATTGCTGCTTGGCTTGGTCGTGAGAGGTAGTCTGCATTATAACGTTCATGTTCAATTATCCAACGTAACATTGCCAAGGCTAATGAAAGATCACCGCCTGGAATAATTGGAATCCAACGATTATTTTGCGTTGCTTGACTGGAAGTTAATTCTAAGCGTGGAGCTACTACAACATAATTAATAGTGTCATCTGTACGTTGTTTTGCCAGTTGACGTGCCTGACGCTTAAATGGGTTGCCTGCTTGTGCTGGGGATGTTCCCATAAATAGAATAAATTCGCAATTATCCCAATCTGGTTTTGCATGTGCGTTTTTATCTAAATCATTCATAAAAGCACCCGATCCTGCACGATAGGACAATCCGCAAAACGAACCATGTGAGGCAAAATTAATCGTACCAAAACTTTGATTGGCAAAGCGTTTTAATAAGGGCTGACGCCCCTCTGGACCTGCAAATGTCACCATCAATTGGTTCACTTTTGGACCGAAATCAGGATTTTCACTATCCACTGGTGTTTGTAAATCTCGAATGGTCTGTAGTCCATCAATATGACCTTCGCCAAATAAATCCCCACCTTTTGTTACTTCTTCAATAAGTTGCTCAAAACTGATGGTTTTCCATTTTCCTTCTCCACGTTTTCCAACTCGCTTTAATGGCTGCGTAATACGGTAAGGACTGGCTATACCATCCATAAATGCCGATCCTCGTGCACAAGCCGTAGAACGCTTTGCAATGCCATCGCTTGCACCAACACTTAATTCTGCCTCTTGAATGGATGCGTTATAATCTAAATAGTGATCTGCTGAAAGTGGATGATAAGAATTACCTGCGATTCTTAATACTTTATTTTGTTTTAAATCAACGCGAGCTCGCACTCCACAAAGAGTCCAACATCCCATACATTGGGTATTGCATACAACCTGCTCTGGATTGGGCATAATACGGTTGTTGACAATATGATATTCAGGCACGAGTGCATTACCATAAACCGCACTTTGTGTTTTCTCTCCTGATGTGCCCCCTAAGATACCGCGAGCGATCTCTTTAATTTTTGGACTATACCCTGCTGCAAATGTCGCAGCACCACCTAACGCTAATCCACCTTTTAAGATATTACGACGTTTATTGTTCATAATGGTTTACCTCCATTCGTGTTGGCGAAAGCAAGCGAATAAGTTGCCATAATATAATCCCCACAAAAAGCCACAATCCTAACATCGACAACATGCCTAGCCCACCATCTGTATTCCATTCAAAATGATATGGGTTGAGCATTGCGCTGTATTTTGGTAACGTCTGAACTTCAATTAATAATACCCAGCGCATAAGCACAGTGAAAATCAATGCGAACAAGGCACTTAATGCATCAAGCCATAAAGTGCGGTTAGCAAAACTTAAAGAAAACACCAATAATAGTGCACTCACAAGACAATAAAACGTCGTTGGTGAATGTTGCCACAATATACTGAGATGATGCCCTGTCACCTCTATTTGGCTCAAAATAAATACACAAATCCCCCATAATGCAATACTCATTAACGCAATGTAACGTAACACAACCGGAATTTGTGATTGGTTATATAAGTGCAGAAAAAAGGCCGTTAATAAGATTGCACTTGGAATGGCACTCAATAAAATGAATAGCACTAATCCAGCTTGATGCCAAAGCGGACGACTAGTCACCACATAGACCTCCATAGTGGTGTATAACAAAATCAACACTGCAGAAAAGAGCGAAAAAAATGCAAATATGCTACTCAAACGTAAGTTATTTGTTTTCCCCCAAACTAAAAAGTGTAACATTTTCGGGACTGAACGTTCTGTAGCAATATGTCGCAGTAAAAAGAAAAAATATCCCACAACAGCAACAGAAAAAAGTGGTAAAAAAATAGAACCCCACGCCATCCAAGACCAATGTGCAAAATAAGCATAAAAATGCCATACTCGTCCGGGTTGGTGCAAATCGGCTGTGAGTGCTATTGGAGCAACAATCACACAACTTAACGCCAATGTTACAGCTACTAATTCCATGCTAGCACTATAGGGTTTTGTAACATAACGAGCAAAAAGTGCGGTTAAAATAGCTGCAATTGCAATACCGATAAAAAAGAAATAACTGACCGCCCACGGTAACCACGCAATTGCTTGTGGTTCAACTAAGACTTCTCGAATCATAACTGCTCCTCCATCCCTTGCCATAGCATTGGTTGCCCTTCGATTCGACTAACAAACCTCTCTTCTAGCCCCAAATAAAAAACGTGAGGCTGCGTTCCAGCATCTGGTTTCAAGACTTTTAGTTCATCATAATGTTGCGTAATCAGTTGATTGATTTCGCTCTCAGGCTGCTGTAAATCGCCAATGATGCGAGCCCCACCAACACAGCTCTCTACGCAGGCAGGTAATAAGCCTACTTCTAGTCGATGAGCACAAAATGTACATTTATCAGCTGTTTTGGTTTCTTCATTAATAAAACGAGCATCATAGGGACAGGCCTGAACACAATATGCACACCCCACACAGCGCTCATTATTGACTACAACAATACCATCTTGTTGCTGATAAGTTGCTTGTACAGGACATACAGGGACACACGGTGGATCATCACAATGATTGCATAAACGCGGCAAAAGTACATTATTAACAATGTTGCCGTTTTTATCACTCACCTCATACTGTCTCACTGTTGTCCGAAATTGATTAAGAGGCGTTTGGTTTTCTACACTGCAACTCACAGTACAAGATTGACATCCTATACAACGACGTAGATCAATTAGCATTGCATAACGATGCTCGCGACTGCCGCCATGGCGTGCTGGCTGGAAAGCATTTGCTTCTCGCAATGGAATCAATGCAGCCCCCATCGTCAAAGCAGACAATGTCTGTATGAATTGTCGGCGATTTTGTGTCATATCCCCTCCTCACTCACTTGAACAAAACAACTTTTAGTGTATTGTTATTGATAAGTCTTAGAGAACGCTATTGTGGTTTACCACATAAGTGTTGACCGATTGATTTTAATCAAAAAATTAAGGTGTTTTTATGAAAAACGGTAGGTGGATCTTTATTATCTTATTTTCACTTTTGTTACTTGCACCTACATTTCCCTATGCCAAAACATGGACTATTGGTATTCTTGCTGTTCGAGGTGAAAAGCAAATGCAAAAAGAGTGGCAACCTTGGGTAGATTGGCTCAATCTAAATTTCATCGCCGAGCAATTTCAATTAGTTCCTTTACAACTTGATGATTTAGCTCAGAAGCAGATTGATCACTTAGATTTTATTCTTACTAATCAAGCGCAATTTTTTTACCTAAATGATAAAACTCTACGCTGGCTTGCCACACTCAATACGAAAACATATTCTGAATCTGCTCAAAATAAGGAACGAATTGGTAGTGCTATTGTGGTACGCTCCGATAGTCCATATCATCACTTGTTAGACCTCAAAAATAAAACGGTCAGTGCAGTGGGTCAAAGTGCTTTTGGTGGTTTTTTATTAGGTTACAATGAGTTATATCAGAAAGGGCTTCGAGAAAATCAGGATATACATTTTGTATTTACTGGTTTTCCTACAGATACCACACTTCTACTGCTCAAAAATCACCAGGTTGATGTCGCTATTGCACCCGCGTGCTTATTAGAACAGATGATTGCAGAAGGCATACTATCAAAACACCATTTTCGTGTGCTTGCACAACGACCTAATCAACTTGGCTGTGTCGTAAGCACTATATTATTACCAAATTGGTCACTTGCGGCTATGCCGCAAGTCCCAGATGGATTAGCCGCAGAATTGATCAAATATCTACTCAGTCCTACACCAGCTCATTTACCTCAATGGACTCCACCATTTTCCAATACACAAGCTGATCAAATCCTACGTAATATTGACCGTCACCCACAACAAAATGTATGGCGAATGCTGATATTCTGGATCGAGCAACATAAAATACCTTTGCTTAGCATACTTGTCTTTATTGTTTTTAATTATGTATGGATTAGTTATCAAGTGCATCGTAAAAGCAAAGCCCTTGTACTTGCTTATCAAGAAATGAATAATTATCAACAACAATTAATTAAGATTGACCGATTATGTTTACTCGGGGAAATGACAACAGGTATTGCCCACGAAATTAACCAACCTTTAACAGCTATACGAATGTATGTAGAAGGCTTAAAACAACAAGTAGCTAAGAAACATAGTGTGGATTCACAACTGGCTGTATTAAACAAAATAGTACAACAAGTTGAACGTAGCAAACAAGTAATGAGTAACATTACAACCTGGGCAAAAGACAAAAATAATGAAAATATCAGTACATGTTTACTGTATGAGCTATTGTCACGAACAATACATTTTATACAACGCCACAATGCCAAAGATCAAAACTTCAGCTTACATTGTGATAAGCAAATGCAAGTCAAAGTCAAACGTACATCTTTGGAACAAATTATAGCAAACTGCTTGCTCAATGCATTACAAGCCAATGCCAACGAGATTCAAGTTGTAGTCTGCCAAAACGGGCAACATATTGAAATTGATATTGTCGATAACGGCACGGGATTTACGCAAACAGAACTAAACTTTCCGTTTGTTCCGTTTCGCTCTACTAAACAAGATGGGCTTGGTCTTGGTTTAGTTCTATGCCAGCGTCTTATATTCACCATGCAAGGCAATATCAAGCTATGCAATCGTGCTGATCAGCAAGGCGCCGTGGTACGATTAACGCTCCCATTACAACACCCAGAATAGCACCATCAGAAAGGAGAGATTATGAAACTTTATTTAGTTGATGATGACCATGATGTACTTGATGCTGCCACTTTTTTACTTAATCAAGCAGGTTATCAAGTCCAATGCTGGACAGATAGTCAACAATTTTTAGCCGAAGCTGAATTATATTCCCCAGGTATTGTAATATTAGATATGTACATGCCATATTATGATGGTAAACAAGTCCACCAATATCTCATTGAACATAATAGCCCCCTCGCTGTAATTATCTTAACTGCACATGCAGATATCCCTATGGCAGTCAGTGAGCTTAAAAAAGGTGCTATTGATTTTTTACAAAAACCTATTTCATTTGAAGCGTTAGAAAAAGCTATTCATCATGCACAAGCAAAAACACAACAAGACTATGTAAAATATCGCTTAAAACGAAAATACAATACGCTAAGTGAAAAAGAAAAAGCCATTCTAAAACTGGTTGTCCACGGTAAAATTAATAGGCAAATCGCCGAGTTATGCAATATCTCCATTCGTACAGTGGAAGTTCATCGTGCCAATATCTATAAAAAAATGGAGAGCAAAAATCTAGCAGAACTGATCGCTAACGTAAACGATATACAGAATATTTAAAAATATAACTTAATCGATCAGGATGATAATATTACGTTAATCTGAGCATAAGATAGACACTCATAGAACGCCAAACTCAGGTACATACCTCTGCGACAGAAATACAACATAAATCAAACACAAAAAAATAGGGGAAACAAAAACTACATCAACAGTTGCAAAAAACTGTCTGCAAAAGCATCAACTTTCGCCCAATCTGTGTATTCAACTTCCTGGCTCGTGTCTGTTTCACCGCCTGTTAAACGCATAATAAACTGGATCATTATGCGATCGAATGGGTGATAGCGAGGATAATATAATGCACCTGCAAACACAGCTTTTAAGTGCGGTTGCCAGTCGATACGGGCAAGAAATTTTCGGGTATAGGCATTTGTTTCAGGCGTATTTTTATCTGCTTTACGGGCGGTGAGATTCACACTGAAAAAAGCCGTCGGAATGCGGTTAAGCAGTTCATAATGGCGGTTGACAAATTGTGCTAAAGTGCGGTCAAAATGCCCATAGCGGATAGATGCACCGATGATCACGCCGTCAAACCGTCGCAGATCGCAGTTCAATGCCTCTGTCAACGGCATTAATTTGGTGGTGATGTCCGCACGCTGCAAATGCGCCGCAATGGCGGTTGCAATTTTTAAGGTTTGCCCATCTCGGGTTGAATAAATTAGTAAGATTGCCATAGTTCACTCCAAATCGTGCGGCATTACTCAAAGGTTAATCGCAAGCTGCCTCGGCTACGATCGAGCAGTTGCTGGGCAAATTGTGTGCTCATAGCAGGATCGATAAGCAATGTAAACCGCACATCCCCCCCAAACACTTGATCCTCAATCACGATCTCAAACTGTTTGATTAACTGTTGCACTAACGGCATTTGTTCGTAATGACACGTTAAAAATGCCTTTTGACGTAGAATTTTCTCACAGGTGGGTAATAAGCTCAACGCCTGCTGCACACCATTGCCATAAGCTCGCACCAAGCCCCCCGTGCCAAGCAAAATGCCGCCGTAATACCGCACAACTACCGCACTTATCTCTCCGACGCCAGAACCTTGTAACGCACTTAACATCGGCTTGCCTGCCGTGCCTGAAGGTTCGCCATCATCAGAAAATCCGAATTGCTGACTATCATGTGGGCTACCTGCACAAGCCGCCCAACACCAATGGCGTGCGTTAGGGTGTTGTGCTTTAATGTCCGCCCAAAACGTACGAGCTTGCTCAAGCCCATCGGTGTGAGCAAGATAAGTGATAAAGCGACTTTTTTTAATCTCCTCACTAAATTCAACGGGCTGTGCG
The DNA here is from genome assembly GCF_014885015.1 of Spirabiliibacterium falconis. Lineage (GTDB taxonomy): Bacteria > Pseudomonadota > Gammaproteobacteria > Enterobacterales > Pasteurellaceae > Spirabiliibacterium > Spirabiliibacterium falconis. The sequence goes on from NZ_JABMIJ010000007.1 coordinate 18,555, forward strand.
GGAATCAAATAACGCATTAACTCGCCTCTTCCAGTTGTGCAAACGCACTGGCAGTGATATTTTCCGCACCGTGTTCAGTTATTATCACATTATCTTCCGTGCGAATGCCGCCATACTGTAAAAATGCCTCAATTTTATCCCAATTAAATTGCCCCCGAACCGCACTTTCACGCCATGGTTTGAGTAACATCGGGATAAAATAGAACCCAGGTTCAATGGTTAGCACCATATTTTCCTCTAAATTGCGCGTACAACGCAAACTTGGGTAAATATCTGGTGGGGCTTTGTGCGTACCGCGTGGTGTTTGTTGAAAACCTGCCACGTCATGCACTTGTAGCCCTAAAAAATGCCCTAAACCGTGAGGAAAAAAGGCACGCGTGATGCCTTGCTCAAAAATATCGGTGCTCGTCGCACGGACAAAGTTAAATTCGTGTAATAGTTCGGCGATCAATTGGTGCATTTGCGTATGGTAATACAAATAGTTGTAACCTACTTGTAGCTCACGGATAATACGCAGTTTGTACTGCTCCATTGTCGCAATTAAGGTAGCATATTCATCGTCTTGTGCGCTGTATGTGCGGCTAATGTCCGAAGCGTAGCCAAGATAGCTTGCCCCCGCATCAATCATGAAACTTGACCGCACTTTGGGTTTTTGCCTATCCACATTGGTGTAATGCAAGATCGCAGCATGTGCATTCAGTGCAATAATGTTGCCATAAGGGACGCTATCATCCCGTTGCTCACTCGCCTGCAAATAGGCAAGATTAATGTCAAATTCGCTTTTTCCCTGCTCAAACGCCGCTCTCGCCGCTAAGTGCCCTCGCACCGCTGGCAATTGTGCCTGACGCATACAATACAGCTCAAATTCACTTTTGATACTACGTTGATAATGCAAATAATTTAGTGCTTTTTGCACATTGATGTGAGTAAATCCTAACGTAGTAGCCAGTGCGGTATTATCGCCTAAATAGAGTGCATGTTGCCCCGCAATGAGGTGTGGAATTTCCGCCAATTTACGCACCACTGTCCACTCAAATTCAGTACACCAAAAATCATCAGGCAGTGGCTCAACCTGATGCCAATAATCATCAGGTTGATAAAAATATAAGTGCGGTTTGTGTTGCCCATCCAACGATATCCAGCATTCTGGCACACTGATTGGCACCACATAGCGAAACAGTGGATTTACCTTGAATGTAATAGGACTATCATCTAAAAAATAATGCTGTACACTGCCCGAATGTACCCAAACTTTCTCCACTCGGCAAAGATCACACACCTGCGAAAACACGTGTTGCAAGTGGCGCAAATGGTGTTGAAAAAGTGCGGTTAAATTATCGGACATGGTAAACCTCGCATAGCAAAACGGCATATTTCACGCTATTATAACGCAAAAGTAATGGAATATGATGACTTATGTGTACGTTTACTGAAGATCAAACCTTAGATACGCAGGGGTTGCGTTGCCCTGAACCTGTGATGCTTGTGCGCAAAACGATTCGTGGCATGCAGCTGGGTGAAATTTTGTTGGTGATCGCCGATGATCCTGCCACCACACGCGATATGCCCAGTTTTTGTCAATTTATGGATCATACGCTTCTACACGCAGAATATGCCAAGAAGCCGTATCGCTATTGGATTAAAAAAGGGAAAGAGTAAGCTGATTAGTCAATATAGTGCAGCCGATAATTATTTGGGGTCTCTTTGTAGACTTTTTTAAATACTGAATAAAAATATTGAATGGAAGGATAACCGCAAATTTCCGCGATCTCATTGATGCTGATATCCGTGGAGATTAACAATTTATGTGCACGACCTAATTTTTCATCATGAATCGCTTGGTGGATTGTTTTTCCTATTTCCGTTTTAAAACGCATTTCAAGATTAGAACGCGATGCTCTGATTTTATCTAGCACTTGCTCAACTTTTATGCCTGCACACGCATTCAGACGGATGTAGTGCATGGCTTGCATAACAAGTGGATCGTTAATTGAACGAAAATCAGTTGAACTACGCGCTTCAACCTTGAGTGGGGGAACAATAATCGGTGAAGTCGGCATGGGCTGATTTAAAAGACGCTTTTGCAACAATTTAGCCGCTTGATAGCCCATTTTTTTCGTGCCTTGTACAACAGAGCTCAGCGAAATACGTGAAAAATACTGAATAAGTTCTTCATTATCAATCCCAATAATACACAGCTCTTCAGGCACTGAAATTTTGAGATGCTCGCATGTTTGTAGTAAATGACGTGCTCGTGCATCAGTAACCGCAATAATGCCTGTATGTTTGGGCAGTGATAAAATCCATTGATTAAGCTCTTGCTGAGAATTTTCCCATTTATCGTGTTTGGTTTCGTGCCCTAAGTAAATATGCGGTGTAAATTGATGTTCTGTCATTAATTGCTCAAACGCGCGATGCCGTTCTGTAGACCAGTGTTTATGATGAACACTCGGCGAGCCGTAAAACGCAAAGTGGCACAGCCCCTTATCTCGCAAATGGGTAAATGCCATTTCCACTAAAGCAAAATTATCCGTTGCAACATAGGGAATATGCTGTGGGTAATCATCAGCATTATGATAAGAGCCACCGACAGCCACAAGTGGAATGTTGGTATGCGTCAATTTTTCGACCAAATCGGGGTCATCAAAATCGGCAATAATACCATCAATACTATTGAGGTCTAAGCTACAGTTATGATGGAGAAAATCATCTTTTAAAAAGACATCCCATGAACATTGCGAGGCTTGGATATATTCGCCAATACCTTCCATAACTTCTCGGTCATAGATTTTATTTGCATTAAATAACAATGCAATACGATAAAAACGCGCCGTCATTTTCACCTCAAAAGTAAGTGGGAGATAAATTACTATAAAATAATTTTTTGCTTTTTTCAAAAGGGAAAATACAGCGTGCAACACCGCATAAAAGTGCGGTCGACATCGTTCAACCGCACTTTATCTATTTGAGTTTAGGCTTTTTTCTTACTGATAGAATCAACCCACACAGCAAGGAGCAAAATGCCGCCTTTAACGATATATTGCCAGAAGGTTGGCACATCAAGCATACTCATGCCATTATCAAGCGAGGCAATGATCAATGCCCCGATGATCACACCCCATACGCTACCAACACCGCCAGCAAGGCTTGCACCACCGATAACGCAGGCTGCAATCGCATCAAGCTCCGCATTTTGCCCAGCAGATGGAGAACCTGCACCGAGACGTGCGCTCAAAATTAAGCCCGCAATAGCCACCATCACACCGTTAATTGCGAATATCGCCAACTTGATTTTTTCTACTTTAATCCCAGAAAGACGTGCGGCATCAATATTCCCACCAATCGCATAAATATAACGCCCAAATGCGGTTTTGCGAGAGATAAAATAACCAAGTACCGCTAATATTGCCAGCAACAATACCGGAATAGGAATGCCCCGATAGTCATTTAAAAGATAAATGGCACCGAGTAACACAATGGCAAAAACCGCACTTTTACCCATAAATGCCCCCGCACTTGCATTAGGTAACGCCAATTTTTGCCGTGCCATGCGTTGTTTTTGCCCCCAAACAACAAAAGCTGCAACCGCAATAGCCCCAAGAATAAAGCCAAGCTCTGAGCCTAAATAGCCTTGTCCAATTTGCGTCATGGTGCTGGACGTTGGCGATACGGTTGTCCCGTTGGTCATACCGATTAGGATGCCTCGAAACGCCAAAAGTCCCGCCAAGGTTACAATAAACGAAGGTACTCGCTGATATGCCACCCACCAGCCGTTCCACACACCAAACAAAAAACCCAGTGCGAGCGTAGCGATGATGGTTGCTGGCAACGGCCACCCCCACCACACATTTGTGATCGCAGCAAAGCCACCTAAAAGCCCCATTAACGAGCCAACGGAGAGATCAATTTCGGCACTGATTATCACAAATAGCATCCCGATCGCTAAGATGCCTGTAATTGATGTTTGACGCAGTAAATTAGAAATATTGCGCGCACTTAAATAAGCACCATCAGTTGCAGCGGAAAAGAATAACATAATCACCACAATGGCGATCAACATAATATAAACTTGCAAATTAATCGCTTTGAGCTTTTTCATGTTCTACTCCTTAAGTGCGGTTTCCATCACCTGCTCTTGGGTGAGGTTATTATTGATTAAATCCCCTTTAATTTTGCCTTGATGCATGACCAAAATCCGATCACTGATGCCAAGTACTTCGGGCAATTCACTTGAAATAACAATAATGGCAACACCTTGTTTGGCAAGGTGATTAATCAATTTATAAATTTCATATTTCGCCCCTACATCAATGCCACGAGTGGGTTCATCTAAAATGAGAATACGCGGATTAAGCAACAGGGCTTTCGCCAAGATAGCTTTTTGTTGATTACCACCAGACAATCGCCCAATGGCTAAATCAGGCGAAGAAGTCTTCACTTTTAATTCGGCAATTGAGCGATTAATCACCACCTCTTCTTCGCTGTCATTAATCACGCCATAGCGACAAAAGTGCGGTAGCGCAGAGAGGGTAATGTTTTTATTCACGCCCATTATTGGAATGATACCGTGCCGTTTACGATCCTCTGGCACCATAAAAATCGTGTTACGAATTGCTGCTGCGCAATCTTTGTGGTGGACTTTTTGCCCATGCAAATAAAAATCACCACTATATTTGCCCAAATAAGCCCCAAATAGGCACTGCACCACTTCTGTCCGCCCCGAACCGACCAACCCTGCAATACCTAAAATTTCGCCTTTATGCAGTGAGAACGAAGCACTATCAACGCGCTTAATATGCGTATTAATGGGATGCCACGCATTGAGATTTTCCACGCGCAGAATTTCTTCACCTATGGCGTGTGCCTCATGCGGGTAAAGTGAGGTGATTTCTCGCCCAACCATCATAGTAATAATGCCATCTTCACTCATCTCACTTGCTGCACGCGTGCCGATATGTTGCCCATCACGAATCACACAGATCTGATCGGAAATGGCTTTAACTTCATTGAGTTTGTGAGAAATATAAATACATGCGATATTGTGATCTCGCAGATTTTTGATTAAATCCAATAAAACAGCCGTTTCTTTCTCCGTGAGCGAGGCCGTCGGTTCATCCAAAATTAATAAACGTACATTTTTATTGAGTGCTTTAGCAATTTCAACTAATTGTTGCTGCCCCAAGCCGAGCTCCCCAACAATCGTGTAAGGGTCTAGCTCTAACTGCACTTTGGCTAGCATTTTTTTACAACGAAGATACATCTCGTTTTCATCGGTAACGCCGTATTGTGTAATTTCATTACCTAAAAAAATATTATCCATGATGGATAAGGTTTTAACCAAGGCTAACTCTTGGTGAATAATGGCAATGCCTTTGGTTTCAGTATCCTTGATGGTTTTAGATTTTAATTGCTCACCGGCAAAATAAATCTCACCTTCGTAGTCGCCATACGGGTAAATACCACACAATACTTTCATTAAGGTGGATTTGCCCGAACCATTTTCACCACAAAGGGATAAAACATCGCCTGCGGCTAAGGAAATGGAAACGTTATCTAACGCTTTTACATCACCAAAGCGTTTCGTAATATTTTTCATTTCAAGCAATGTATCCATAAACACTCCTAAATTGACCGCACTTTGTATCAGCTGAAAGGGGGATTACTCCCCCTCATTGTTACTTATAAATGCTGTCTTTAGTGTGGAAACCATCTTTGACGATAGTGTCATCAATGTTGTCTTTTGTTACCACAACAGGTTCAAGTAAGTATGCAGGGACTTCTTTAATACCATTGTTGAGTTCGGCATTGTGTTCAACAGGCTCATTTTTTGCTAATTTCACTGAGATTTCAGCTGCTTTATCAGCCAGTTTTGCAATAGGTTTATACACCGTCATTGTCTGCGTGCCATCAACAATACGTTTAATAGCAGCTAAATCAGCATCTTGCCCAGAAATGGCGACTTTGCCTGATAGCCCCTGTGCACTCAGTGCCTGAATGGCTCCGCCTGCGGTCGCATCATTAGATGCAACAACAGCATCGATTTTATTATTATTCGCCGTCAATGCGTTTTCCATAATCTGAAGAGCTTTTTCTGGCAACCATGAATCCACCCATTGATCACCCACCACCTTCACATCACCTTTATCGATGGCTGGTTGCAACACGGTCATTTGCCCTTTGCGGAAGAGCTTCGCGTTATTGTCCACAGGCGAGCCACCCATTAAGAAATAGTTGCCTTTTGGCTTCGCATTTAAAAGTGCGGTTGCTTGCATTTCACCGACTTTCTCATTGTCAAATGATACATAAAAATCCAAGTCTGCATTGTTGATCAAACGGTCGTACGCCAATACTTTTATCCCTTCACGTTTTGCCTCTGCAATCACATTACCGAGCACATCACCGTTATGTGGAATGATCACTAAAACATCAACGCCACGGTTGATCATATTTTCAATTTGTGAAATTTGTGCAGCATCATCACCATTTGCTGATTGCACAAAAACTTTTGCGCCAAGTTCTTCGGCTTTTTTACTAAAAATAGAACTGTCTTTTTGCCACCGCTCTAAGCGTAAATCGTCAATAGACATACCTATGGTTAATGTTTTTGCACCTGCAATACCACTGGCAAGTCCTAAAACTAGTGCTGCTGATAATAAAGATGTTTTAAATTTCATACAGAACCTCGCATTGTGATTAATTTACGTCAGTACAACATGACAAAGACACTATTTTCTATTTATCGATAAAAAACAATTCAGATATTTTATTTTAATATTACGTTTTATGTTTTTCGTGAAGAAACTCACATTATTTGAGGGTTATCATTTCTGTAAAAAATAAAAGTGCGGTGCAAAAAAGCCTTCTTATTTTTGAAATAAAAAGGCTTTTATATTAAAAAAGAAAATTACGATTGTGCCAACATCTCTTTTTGCTGTTGTGCATTAATGCGGATAATACCAATGCCTGTTGCAGCCCAAAACATGGCAAAAAATACCGCAATCCAGCTCACAATCGCCCATGGCACATATTCTAGTGTCGGCACACCCAGTGTTCCCGCCATATACGCACCTGCTGCCGTCCACGGTAAGAGCGGTTCAAATAGCGAACCTGAATCTTCTACCGTACGCCCTAGCACTTTTGGATGCACGCCACGCTCAATATAGGCTTGACGCAACATTTCAGCTGGCATCAAAATAGAAATCTGTCCATTACAGGTTACGGCAATCATTGTGATACCACATAAAATTGTGGTAAATACCAAGGAAAAGGTTGAACGCACAAGTTTGAGCATGCTTTGCAACAAGACATCAAGCGCATTACTAATTGAAATTGCTCCGACAAAAGACAAGGCACAGAAGCAGATGAGCAAGGTACTCATCATTGAATTCATTCCGCCACGGTTAAGCAAGCGACTAATATCAGATGTGATTTGTAGGCTCTCATTATGGATCATGGAGACATTAAAGCCATTTAACGCACTATCAATCACATCATGAACAGAAAATGGTTGAAATAAAAGCGCAAATGCAATCGCCACAACAGAAGAAAGCAACATAATTGGAATTGTTGGTTTTTTCGTGATTGAGCCCCATAAAATAATCGCTACAGGAATCAGCAAGAATACATTAAAATCATAAATTGTTTCTAAATTGCTGATCATTAATTGCACTTTTTCTGGTGTGGCAACATCAGCCACATCAATGCTTAAGCCATAGGCGATATATACAACAACCGCCACTAAATAAGACGGCACCGTCGTCCACCAAAGGTTATAAATATGTTCATATAAGTTTACCCCAGTGGCGGCGGAGGCTAAGTTAGTGGTATCGGATAACGGCGATAATTTATCACCAAAATACGCGCCTGAAATAATCGCACCAGCGGTGGCGGCTAAATTGGCGTCAAGCCCCACAGCAACGCCCATAAAGGCAACCCCAACAGTACCTGCACTGCCCCAAGAGGTTCCCGTACATACCGACACCACCGAGGTCAGTAAAAGTGCGGTAATATAGAGGTATTTCGGATCAATAACTTTTAATCCGTAGTAGATCATCATGGGAATGGTACCACTGGCAATCCATGTTCCAATTAACAATCCCACACTAATCAAAATCAATAATGCGGGCATTGTTTTTGCAATTTTTTGTGCAATGGATTTTAAGACTTCGTCATAAGTATAGCCAACCCGAATAGCCAGTGCACCTGCCAGCACAGTTGATACAATTAAGATGGGTTCTGGTGGTAAATCAAAAAACGCATAGCCCAATCCGATTAAAATCAGCATGGATAATATCGGTGTCAACGCTTCTAATAACGTTGGCATCCGTGGTGTGTTGCTTGTCATTTTAGCTCCTTTAGCGCAATAATGCCGCCTTCATTTGATCTAATACTCTGACCAATTCAGCCCGTGGTAGGGCTAAATTCATCCTAAAAAAGTTGTTGCAATCTCGTCCAAAATCGTCTCCCCACGAAAACTCAACGCATGCTTTTTCACGCATCAACGTTTTAAACTCATCCGCAGACAAGCCGGTAGCAGAAAAGTCCACCCAGCAAAGATAAGTGCCATCGCCTTGACTGATTCGCAAGGTTGGCAGATGCTGTTGGAAATAGGTGCGAACTAATGTGCGGTTTTGGTCAATGTAATCCACCAAATCATCAACCCATTCATCGCAATATTGATAGGCTTGATAGAGTGCTTGAACACTAAAATAGCTCGGATTATGAAAACCTAATTGTTGTAAAATCGCGGCTAACCGCACTTTAATGGTTTCGTTTTCGATCACCACATTGGCAATTTCCAGCCCTGCTAAATTAAACGTTTTAGCAGGACTTGTGCAAATCATCGAATGCTGCGCTGCAAACGCACTCAGCCGTGCATACACGATATGCTTGCGATGAAAACAAAAGTCTGCGTGAACCTCATCACTGATTACAAACACACCATATTTTTCGGCTAAGCGGGCGATACATTGCAACTGTTCAAGTGACCAGACCAATCCCGTTGGATTATGGGGAGAGATTAAAATAAACGTTTTAATTTGTGCAAAACACCGCTCTAGTGCCTGTTCATCAAGATGGTAGCGTTGATTAGCATAGGTTAATGGGCATTCAATAAGTGGGCGTTGATTTAATTTTACGGTATTGAGAATTGGCGAGTAAGACGGTGTGAAAATCCCAACAGCATCATTGGGTTCAGTCAAAAAACGCAAATATAATGACACCGCTTGAATAATGCGAGGACAGAATAGAATGCTCTCTGACCGCACTTTGTAATCATAACGCCGTGCTAACCAGTTTGCGACCACTGTGTAATATGCCGCCCCTAACTCAGTGTAACCATAAATGCCATTATTTGCCTGCTCAATTGCCGTAATTACCGCACGAGGTGCAGCAAAATCCATATCAGCAACCGATAGTGGCGTAATATTTTCACCCAAGCGTTCAATGGCACCATCCCATTTTGCACTGAAGGTATTTTTACGCGAAATAAGGGTATCAAAGTGCGGTTTTGACATAATTATGTCCTCAAAAATAATAATGAATATTCAAGAATTCTGTTTTATTCGTCAAGTTATAAAATTTTACAATCCCATTATGATATTTATTTTTTGTGATCGTCCTCATAAAAAACAATAATCGAAATACAAAAATAAAATAACATAATTGAGCATTGTTATTTTTAATTTTATCTTAATACAAGATTTTATTTTCTAACGAATAAGAGGAAAAATATATGTCTGAATTTTTTGATAAAATTGATCGTGTCAAATATGAAGGTGTTAATAGTACAAACCCTTTTGCTTATCGCTATTATGATGCGAATAAAGTTGTATTAGGTAAAACAATGGCTGAGCATTTGCGTATGGCGGTGTGTTATTGGCATACATTCTGCTGGAACGGGACAGATATGTTTGGCGCAGGTTCACTACAACGCCCGTGGCAACAAGAGCCAACCGCACTTGAGGCTGCAAAACAAAAAGCCGACATTGCGTTTGAATTTATTTCAAAATTAGGGCTGCCATTTTATTGTTTCCATGATGTGGATATTGCACCTGAAGGCAATTCATTTAAAGAATATGTGCATAATTTCAATACTATTGTGGATATTTTAGGCGAAAAACAAGCACAAACGGGAATTAAATTATTATGGGGTACAGCAAACTGTTTTAGCAACCCGCGTTATATGTCTGGTGCGGCAAGTAATCCAAATCCAGACGTGTTTGCTTGTGCTGCAACCCAAGTGGTGCACGCCATGGGCGCAACCAAAAAACTCGGCGGCGCAAACTATGTGCTATGGGGTGGCCGAGAAGGCTATGAAACATTGCTCAATACCGATTTAAAACGTGAACGCGAACAACTGGGGCGTTTTATGCAATTGGTCGTGGAACATAAATATAAAATTGGCTTTGATGGTACACTATTAATTGAGCCAAAACCGCAAGAACCAACAAAACACCAATACGATTATGATGTCGCAACAGTGTACGGTTTCTTAAAACAATTCGGGCTCGAAAACGAAATTAAAGTCAATATCGAAGCCAACCACGCCACGCTTGCAGGACATACTTTCCAACATGAAATCGCCACAGCAACCGCACTTGGCATTTTTGGATCAATTGATGCTAATCGCGGCGATGCCCAATCAGGCTGGGATACCGATCAATTCCCAAATAGTGTCGAAGAAAATGCACTGGCCATGTATGAAATCTTAAAAGCCGGTGGTTTTACCACGGGTGGCTTTAACTTTGATGCCAAAATCCGTCGTCAAAGCACATGCCGTTATGATCTTTTCCATGCACATATTGGCGGTATTGATGTCCTCGCCCATGCACTACTCGTTGCCGCTAAAATGATCGAAGATGATCAATTACAAGCACTAAAAGATGAACGTTATGCAGGTTGGAACGGGGAACTCGGGCAAGCCATTTTAAAAGGTGAGCGAAGCTTACAAGATTTAGCCACCATGGTGGAGCAACAAAATATCAATCCACAGCCTGTATCGGGTCGACAAGAACGCTTAGAAAATATTGTCAATCACTACATTTACAAATAACACCAAAAGGGCGATGACTCGCCCTTTTTCTTGCAATGCGGAGGAATTATGTATATCGGGATTGACTTAGGGACATCTGGCGTAAAAACTGTTTTACTTGACGAACAACAGCATATTCTTGCGACCACGACGGCCCCACTGCCCATATCGCGCCCGCAGCCGTTATGGTCTGAACAACATCCACAAGATTGGTGGCATGCCGTCAATCAATGTATGGCTGAACTGAGCCAAAATCATGATCTCAATGGCGTTAAGGCCATCGGACTAACAGGACAAATGCACGGCGCAGTGATGTTAGATCGCCACAATAACGTACTCTATCCTGCCATTTTATGGAATGATGGGCGTAGCTTTTCTCAATGCCAAGCATTAGAAAGTGCGGTTGCAAATTCACGCGAGATTACAGGTAATTTAATGATGCCTGGCTTCACTGCGCCTAAAATTCAGTGGATCGCCAAACATCAACCTGCCATTTTTGCACAACTTGCTAAAGTGTTGCTGCCTAAAGATTATCTGCGTTTTTTAATGACGGGCGAATTTGCCAGTGAAATGTCAGATGCAGCTGGCACAATGTGGTTAAATGTTGGCTTACGCCGTTGGGATAGTGCGATGCTTGATGCCTGTGGGCTGACAGAGCAACACATGCCAACGCTGTTTGAAGGCAACCAAATTACAGGCTACTTATTGCCCGAACTCGCCACAACATGGAAAATGAAGTCTGTTCCCGTGATTGCAGGTGGTGGTGATAATGCCGCAGGTGCAATTGGCGTTGGACTCCATGAACCGAGACAAGCGATGTTATCACTTGGCACGTCTGGCGTCTATTTTATCGTCAGTGACCGCTATCTAAGTAATCCTGAAAGTGCGGTACATAGCTTCTGCCATGCCCTTCCTGATCGTTGGCATTTAATGTCAGTTATGTTAAGTGCGGCATCTGCTATTGATTGGGCAAACCGCACTTTAGGCATTAATGATATTGAACGCTTTTTCACGCTAGCCTGTGAGAGTGAAAATAACGACGGCGTGTTATTTTTGCCTTACCTTTCAGGGGAACGCACCCCACATAACGATCCTTATGCGAAAGGTGTTTTTTGGGGAATGACACACAATACCACGACCGCCGATCTGGCACGATCTGTGGTTGAAGGTGTGAGTTTTGCGCTTGCTGATGGCATTGATGCCGTGCATGCCAGCGGCATTACCGCAGAGAAAATCACGTTAATTGGCGGAGGAAGTAAAAGCCATTTTTGGCGACAACTGCTAGCCGATGTCAGTGGCTATACGTTTGAGTATCGCACGGGGGGCGATGTCGGTCCTGCTCTGGGTGCAGCCAAACTAGCACAAATGGCATGCCACCCTGAAACGCCGATCGCAGACATCTGCCCTCCTTTGCCATTAGAGCATACCTATACGCCACAACATGCGGTATATCAACACTACCAACCCCAGCGTGAACGCTTTAGAATCCTCTATCAAAAACTCAAAGGTATAGCATAACAAAAACCGCACTTTAAAAAGTGCGGTTCGTCTTTCATTTAAGTACAACGACTATTTTGATTAAATAATTCATCATAAAGTTGCTGCACTTGTGCTTTTTCATACGCTAAATTCAGCCCCTGTTTAGCATAATCCAAATCAATCTGCGCCTGTATTCTCGCAGCATGGCGCATACGTGCCTCTGGCGCATGGGTTGCAATGATATGCAGAATTTTTTGCATGCGAATATGCACTTCCATTATGCTTGCCCCATCCCGTGAAATAGGGCTAAATGGCTGTGCAATCAGATCCAGCTCATCAAGTTTTACGATGTTTAAGTTCTCATAGTCTACCGTTTCCTGCTCCGCTTTAGCATTAAGTAATAAGCGCATTAATACTGTTAGGACTTTAATTGCCGTGCCTGGATCGTTGACCGCTGGCGACAAGGCACGCTGTGCCACTTCACTTAAGACGATCATACCAAATTTCGGATCTTGGGCATAACTTCGATCATCTTCCACCACAAACGCAGGGCAAACCATTGCCTGCGCATCATCGACGTTTTTACTGAGATACGCCAGTGCCATGCCATTATAAATTAATGTACCTGGACGCACGGCAATGTCAATTTCACATTCATGTTCACTGGCAAACGATTGCAATTTGCTCAAATTAATATGTGTTAAATAGCCACTTAAGCGGGCATAAATTGCATGTTTATACCGCACTTTATCAATACCTTTCGCTCCCATATTCGGCTTTTTGCGGTAATCAATTAATGTCTGTGCTGTTGCTTGCTCAATTTTGTCTAGGGTGTTATTTAATCGCCCTAATTGTGAGAGCGTTTTGACCCAACTGATTAAGGTGTAAATCAGATAGAGCATCACGCCAATTGTGCCAACGAATAAGACGAAACGCCCAACTTGCCCGTAATAACCAATACCAAGTGCGGTTTTGGCAATCACCGCATACACAAACGCGGAGATAAAACTCGCAATGGCCACACGCGTATTGTCATCGCCCATCACCAATTCGGTCGCACGCGGTGTTGCGCCATTAGAGGCAGATGCAAATGCGGATACCATAATTGAAAGCGAAAAGGTGCTCACCGCCAACATACTAGAGGCAATAATGCCAAGCAATGAATCAAGGGTATCCGTTTCAATATTGATTCGAATAACATTATTTGGCAAAAAATGAGGTGCCCATGCCGCTGCAAAAGCAAATAGCACTGCTACAATCGCCCCTAGCACAGGGGTTACCCATAACGCATTGCTTGGCTTTTTCAGCCATAAGAGCACATTAAACACACTATCTTTTAAGGTCATATACCATCCTACACCGATTCAATATTGGGGTTAACCGCCCCCTGAAAACCAAGCTGCCGCCAAGCCTCATACACCGTCACAGCAACAGAATTGGATAAATTCATACTGCGACTATTCGCCACCATCGGCAGGCGAATTTTCTCGCTCATGGGCATCGTATCCAAAATTGAGTGTGGAATACCGCGTGTTTCAGGACCAAACATTAAAAAATCCCCGAGTTGAAACCGCACTTCTGTGTGGTTTGGACCGCCTTTCGTAGTGAGGGCAAAAAGTCGCTTCGGTTTTGCCTGTGCCAAAAATGCCTGATAGGACGGATATTTATGAATTTCAGCAAATTCGTGATAATCCAAGCCTGAACGGCGCAATTTTTTATCATCCCACGCAAAGCCAAGTGGCTCAATAAGGTGTAATCGAAAGCCACAATTCGCACATAAGCGGATAATATTCCCCGTATTTTGTGGAATTTCGGGCTCATATAACACAATATCTAACATCATTTTTTCCATTCAATTAAAATTGGCTCTATAATACAACAGCTACTAAATGACGCAAAACGAGATTATGCCTGAATTACCTGAAGTTGAAACCACACGTTGTGGCATTGCCCCTTTTATTGAAGGGCAACTAATTGATTTTATTGATGTACGCCAACCACGCTTGCGTTGGGAAGTCAGTCACGAATTGACCGCACTTTGCCAGCAGAAAGTCCATCACATTTCACGGCGGGCAAAATATTTGATTTTTCACCTTGAGCATGGCTTTATTGTCGGGCATTTGGGCATGTCTGGCTCGCTGCGGGTGGTAGACGGCGATGTTCCGCTCCTGAAGCACGACCACCTTATTTTTCAACTCCAAAATGGGAAACAACTTCGCTACAATGACCCTCGTCGCTTTGGTGCATGGCTGTGGTGCGATGATATAACACACTTTCCGCTTTTCCAAAAACTCGGGCCAGAACCCCTGCATGATGAATTTAATGGCGATTATTTATACAACACTAGCCGAAAAAAGCAAAGTGCGGTCAAAAGTTTTTTAATGAATAATGCGGTGGTGGTGGGTGTCGGTAATATTTATGCCAATGAGTGCCTATTTTTATGTGGCATTCATCCCGCCAAAGTGGCAAGCACACTCACACGCAAGCAGTGCCAAGCGCTGGTGCAAACCATTAAAACGGTACTTGGCAAAGCCATCGCACAAGGTGGCACCACGTTACGTGATTTTGTGCAACCTGACGGCACGCCCGGCTATTTTGCGCAGCAATTATTTGTTTATGGTCGTGCAGGTGAGCCATGCAAACATTGTGGCAATACGATTGAAAGTGCGGTCATCGCACAGCGCAACAGCTTTTTCTGCCCGCACTGCCAAGCGTAATATACCCAATATTTAGCGACGCTTGTCTGCCAAAGCGTTGAATACGGGAGGCGGCACAAGGCTTGCGACATCGCCACCATGTAATGTAATCTCACGGATCATTGTAGAAGAAACGTAAGACCAACGATCTGACGGTGGAAAAAACAGGCTTTCCACCCCATGGGTCAGCAGACGGTTGAGGTGTGAGAGTTGTAATTCGTATTCAAAATCCGCCACTGCTCGCACTCCACGCACAATGCCTTTGATGTTGCGTTCTATAATGACATCCGCCAGCAGCCCCGAAAAACCGATCACGTCCACATTCGTAAGTGTGGCACAAGACTGCTGCACCAATGCGACACGTTCATCAAGGCTAAACAGCGGCTTTTTACTTGGGCTGGCCGCCACCGCCACAACGACATGCGGAAATAATGCGGCAGCACGTGTAACAATATCTAAATGCCCATTGGTCATCGGATCGAATGTGCCAGGGTAGATCACCGTCGTTTGCATAACTAGTCCTTCTCTAAAAATGGCGAAATTTCGGCAAGCACGCGTGCCAGTGCACCACGATTTTGTGCCAGCACCTGATAGCCATTCTCGCCTAATGTTTGTGCAAAGTGCGGTTCAGACAAGCATTTTTCAACGCCTTGCACAATAGCATCAACATCACTTTTCACCATGAGCACGCCATTAAGTGCGGTTAATTTGGCATACACGTCTGTGAAATTAAACACATATTCTCCGCTCAATACGGGCAATTTAAATGTCAGTGGCTCCAGCGGATTATGCCCGCCCACTGGCATTAAACTACCTGCAACAAACGCAATATCACTGACACCATAAAGTGGCATTAGCTCGCCCATCGTATCGCCAAGAATAACTTGGGTATCCGCCGTTGGATTCACATGTTGACTTAAACGCACAAATGCAAGCTGTGTGCGAGCAATCAGCTCTGCCACCTGTTCAAAACGTTCAGGATGGCGTGGCACGATAATCAACATCAAGTCAGGATATTTTGCCAATAAAGTACGGTGTGCTTGCAACAACAGTGCATCTTCTCCTTGATGCGTGCTGCCTGCAATCCAGATTTTACGCTCACCTAACGCCCACGCATGACGCCACGCATGAATTTTTTCCTCAACCGCACTTTCAAGCTGAAAATCATATTTTAAATTGCCAACCGTTTTCACTTTTTCATCTGGCACGCCCAATGCGCGGTAACGTACCGCACTTTGTTCATCTTGTGCCGCAATCAAGGTCATTTCTTGCCAAACAGAGTAAAGTGCGGTTTTAAAATAGCCATAACGTTTAGCGGAACGTGCTGAAAGCCGTGCATTCACAATCATACATGGAATGTGACGGCGGTGGGCTTGATGAATAAAATTTGCCCAAATCTCCGTTTCCATTACTAAACATAGCTGTGGCTGGATAAAATTAAACAGTCGCACCATCGCATCAGGCAAATCATAAGGCAAATAATAATGTGCCACTCGCTCGCCAAATAACGCCTTGACCCGTGCCGATCCCGTTGGGGTTACGGAGGTTACGGTAATCGGCAGATGTGGGTATTGTGTCAATAACGCCTTGATCAACGGCACTGCCGCCAAGGTTTCCCCCACTGACACCGCATGCAACAAAATGCCGTCCGCTCTTGGTGGGGTGCGTTTACCATAAAAGCCATAACGCTCGGAAATTCTCGCACGATACGCTGGATTTTTTCGACCTCGATAAAACAAATAGCCCAGCACAACAGGCTGTAAACAATATAAAAGTGCGGTATAAAACCAGCGAAAAATCATAGTTTATCCTTGCATTGCTCAACACCATTTTCACAACGTGTAATCCCTTCATTCATCGCACGTTTTAGGCGTTTATCATTCGCTGGCAACGCATCACGCTCAGCTTCATTATGCCACAGGTGATAAGCAATAGCCGCAAAACGCACATCGCGACGTTTAACACCATTGTTATAAAGACGTGCGACAAATTCGCTATCTTCACGCCCCCAGCCCACAAATTCATTATTAAACCCGTTGATAGCAAAGGCATCATCTCGGAAAAATGCCATATTACACGTTTTAATACCTTTAAATTTATTAGCTCGCTCTTTTCCTAAAAACCCCCCTAATATTGGCAAATGCACTGCAGCAATACGCTTTTCAAAACGAGTTTCAATGCCTCTTTGATACCATTTTAATTTAGGCGATTTTAATGGACTATGTAAAATTTCCTCAGTTTTAATTTGGGGCAGAAGTACACGATACCCCTGAACAAAGCAGCCTTTTTTCGCAAAATTGATATGATCTTCAACAAAATTTGAATGTAATAGCATATCACCATCTATCACGATAATATAATCGCCCGTTGCCTGTGCTAATGCCTGATTTCGTGATCGTGCTGCTCTAAACCCCTCATCTGGTTGCCAACTATGAATAAGCGGAACAGTAAAGTGCGGTCGAATTTGCTCAATCGCATCACGAGTGCGTGCATCGGAACCGTCGTCAGCGACAATCACCTCAAAAGGTAACACGGTTTGCTTTAATACCGAATTCAGTACCGCCAATAAGGCATCAGGACGGTTATAGGTGGTGATAATTAAAGAGACGCGTAAATTGTCATTCGCTTCCGCAAGTTTAATGTATTTATAGTACGCTCCCATCGCATTAGCCGCACTGATAACAAAACCATCTCGTCCACTCAATACGCCTTTTTTCAATACATAATGTTTAAAAAATGCCGCCAGCCCATGACTGATCGCACTGAATACGCCTGCATGTTTACGGTATCGCTGCTGTTGGGCAAAAAGCGAGCTGTATTGTTGCATTTTTTGAATTAAATCCGTCGCCCCAGCGAATGAGAAATGATCAAAGCTATGCTGCAACCGCACGATTTTTCCTGTTGATGGCACCACCAAGGATTCATGTACCTGATTGTCATTAAAATGAACCAAAGTGCGGTTATAAAGCCGCTTCACATAGTCGGGGTACCAGCCACAGGTTTTAATTACCCGTCCACGATAATGATTGAGACGCAAGATGGCATAAACCCTATTGGGGTCATCCAACGTAAGTGCGGCGAGCTCAGCAATTAATGGAGCGGGGAGAATTTCATCGCTGTCAATATTTAAAATCCAATCATGCTTGGCAAGCTCCGCGGCACGGTTTTTCAGTGGACCAAAACCCAGAAACGGCGAGTGTTCAATACGCACGTTCTCAAATGTTTTCGCAATAACTAACGTATCGTCTGTCGAGCCATTGTCAAGCAACAACACTTCATCAAAAGGAGAAAGTGCGGTGAGAACCTGTTGGAGATATTGGGCGGAATTTTTCACCAACATCGTTACACTGATTTGGATTTTTTCTGTCATACTCCCTCGTTATTTTATCTCAGCGGGCAACACGGCAGGCTCAGAGGTGAGCGTGTCGAAATCAACCCAGTTGAAGAAATCATACACCTTGATGGGCTTCGTAGTACCAAGCCAAAAACTCGGCATGCCTTGGAAAACTGCACTTTCAATCCCCATCCACTCACTCACGCCTTGTAAAAAGCGAGTAGCACTTTGAGACATTGGGATAGTTTGATGAGTGCTGTCATCACTTGAAATCACAAAAAATGGAATTTGATAATTTTGTTTGGTTCGATTTCCTGTGATTAATACCATAGAAGAACCGCTTTTATCATAGCGATCAAATGACAGCCCATGGTCAGAAAAATACATTAATGAATATGGCTGTTGCTGCCACTTTAATATCCTAATTAATGTGTATAATAATTCATCTGTTTCTTTAATGGATTGCAAATAGCATGACATTTCTTTGTTTAGATAATCAAAGCCAACTGTTTGACGCACCCGTTGACAAAATTTAGGATGTGATCCCATTAAATGCAGCACAATCAATTTCGGTTTACTATCACTATCATTAAGTGCATTCTCAAAAGGAGAGATCAGAGTGGTATCAGGATAATTGCGACTATCTGAATTACCATGTTTTGTAAAAAATACACTATCAGCCCGAACACCAACACTAGCTGCCGCAGTATCAAATCTGCCTAATGAACCTTGATTGGAAAGCCAGTAAGTTTTAAACCCTGCCGCTTTAGCAAGAGAGATGAGATTATTATCATAATTTACATTATCATCAATATTCTGATATAACGTGCGCATTAATGACGTTTGCGTATTCGGTGCAGCAGAAACATAACCTTGATAAAACTTTCCAGGCTCTTGATTTAGATATGGTGTAGTATTAAGGGGAAAACCGCTAAGCGAAAGGTAGTCATTGCGTACACTTTCGCCAATTACAATCACATAATTCTTATAATGTGGCTCAACAAAAGTGATATTCCAATCAGATTTGTCTTTATCTTTTAATGACTCATTAAGACTTTTATTTCCAACCTGATAATCATGAATTAAATCATATAAATTACCATAAAATCCCACTAAATATACTCTTGAATTTCCTAAAGAAAAATCTCTATTCTCCTTGATAACAGCAGAAATGGGTTTATAAAATACTGCAACAATGATTAATACTAACCATAATATATTATATTTATGATTTACTACATTAGTTGGCTGATGAAATCCCAAATATAATACTATCCCCCCTAAAAAGGCAAAGATACCAACATATCCCCATACATAAAATGGAAATGACGTTAAATATTCAATACTTTCGCTTAAATTCGTTTCAAAAAACGAAGCTATAATCCCTGATGATGGGCTGCCATATAACACTGCCTCAGGGATATAAAATAAGCACGAAATAAGATATATGCCAAAAAATATAAAAAATAATGTTCGAGCATAAATAAATAATAAATAAAAAATTAAATAGGATGCTATAACTCCATAAAGATTCGGAGAGAAACCTATTGCGCGAGCAGAAATTGCAACATAAATAAGCAGCAATAGATAAAAACGATAACGAAATAAATAATGTAACATATACTTCATATTTCCTAATATAACAATAAGCCCCTAATAATGCGGCTGACACTAGTAGGGGCTTGGTAATTTTAGGGGGCTTATTTTGTCTCGACGACTTTCGCTTTTAACTCACTGATGCTTTGTGCGGCTTGAGACAATTTTTCTGTTGCTTGTTGTTGTAATTCTCTTAATGCTTTCGCCTGCTCTTCGGTTGGCTTTTCAATCACATATTTGGCTGAATCTTGCATTAATTTGATGAAATCACTAAAGCCTGACACGAATTTGTCTTTCAATGCTTTACCATCATCGGTTTTCACGTCTAAACCTTCAATGCTCGCTTTGATTTCTTCATATTTCGCTGCAATTTTGTTAAAGATGTCAGCTTGTTCTTCAGGGGTTTTGGCGGATTGCAAATCAGATTGCAAGGTTTGAATTTGTGCGAGATTACCGTTTTGTTCGGTTGCTTGGTCAAAGGCTGCCAAATCAGTTTTCAAATCCGCTTGTACATCTGCACGTTGTGCACTTTCTGTCGCTGTTTCTGCTTTTTTGGTATCGGCTTTATCGCACGCAACCAAGGCAAGCCCAACAAACATCATGGTTAAAAATTGATAAAAACGTTTCATTTACATGTCCTCATTTTAGTATCGCCCCACTGGGCAAGTAGATTTTTTTAAGTTTACGACTTTTTCTTATTTAGGTCAAAGCGTTGCTTGCTTTGACCGCACTTTTAATAAAAAGTTTAGTCAGCGGAATAATAAAGTTTGCCAATCTCAATTTTTTGCCGCCCCTGCGCCTCACGCCAGCGGTTGGTGTCACGCAGCGAATAGACACAACCGCAATATTCTTGCTGATAAAACCGTTCACGTTTGCTAATTTCAATCATGCGCTGTGAACCGCCACCTTTTCGCCAATTATAATCCCAATATTCGACGTCTGCATATTTTTCTGCCGCACGATGCCCGCAGCCGTTGATTTGGTTCATATCCTTCCAGCGGGAAATGCCCAAGCAACTCGTGAACACAGGGAAACCGTGCTCGTGAGCGTATTGTGCTGCCTTTTCGAAGCGCATATCAAAACACATCGTGCAACGAATGCCCCGCTCTGGTTCATCTTCCATGCCTTTAGCACGCTCAAACCACTCTGCACGGTCATAATCAGCATCAATAAACGGAATGCCAAATTTTTCAGCAAAGCGGATATTTTCCTCTTTGCGAATCAAATATTCTTTTAATGGGTGAATATTTGGGTTGTAAAAATAGATGGTAAATTCAATGCCCGATGCGCGAATCGCCTCCATCACCTCGCCTGAGCACGGCGCGCAACAGGAATGCAATAATAACCGATTATGCCCATTCGGCAGGCTTAATTTTTCACGCACAAACGGGGCGTTTGGGTCTTTTTTCTGTTTACGACACGTCGAGCGCACCGATTCGACCGCACTTTGGGTATGTTCTTGTTTCATTAATATGTTCTATCCACTGAAAGATAAGCTAAAGAAAGTAGGGCCTGTTTATACGCACTTTCAGGCAAAATAGCAAGTGCATCCACGGCCTTTTGTGCCTCTTCGCGTGCACGCTGCATGGCATAATCAAGCGAACCGCACTTTTGCATAATGGTGAGCACACCTGCCAATTTATCACGCCCATTGCCTTGTTCAATTACGGTTTTGATAAGCTCACGCTCTTGCTGTGTGCTATGGTGCATCGCATGTAATAGCGGAAGCGTTGGCTTACCTTCGGCGAGATCATCTCCAATATTTTTGCCCAGTTTAGCTTGATCCGCACTATAATCTAACACATCATCCACGAGCTGAAATGCCGTCCCTAAAAAGCGACCATAATCGGCAAGTGCGGTTTCCACCGCACTTTCAGCGTGTGCGGCAATCGCTGCACATTGGGTTGCAACTTCAAATAGACGAGCTGTTTTGCTATAAATGACTTGCATATAGCGTTCTTCAGTCGTGTGAGGATCATTACAGTTCATCAATTGCAACACTTCCCCTTCAGCAATCACGTTAGTCGCATCTGACATCACTTTCAAAATACGCAAGTTATCCAAAGCAGTCATCAACTGGAACGCACGCGTATAAATAAAATCCCCAACCAACACACTTGCCGCATTACCAAACAGTGCATTGGCGGTTTCACGCCCCCGCCGCATTGCCGATTCATCCACAACATCATCATGCAGCAGTGTTGCGGTGTGAATAAACTCAATAAAAGTGGCTGTAGTAATATGGGAATGATCTGAAACGCCCAACGCTCGAGCCGCAAGAACCGCAATCATTGGACGAATACGTTTACCACCTGAACCAATAATATAATGCCCTAGCTGCTTGATGAGTGCGACATTAGACTCCATCTGCGCTAAAATCAGCGCATTAACACGTTGCATATCATCCTGACATAAGGCTTGGATCGCTTGCATATCAAGGCATTTTTGTTGTTCACACATGGGCTTTCTTGTCTATTTTTGTTGTTCAAAATTGGCGTTTATTGTACCTGAAAACCGTCAAATTCTAAAATGGATCTCATAAAAAAGGATCTTTTTTCACTTTAACGAAAATAGTTACTTGCTATCTGCACGATTTTTGCGTAAAATCCGCACCCTATATGAAATTTAATTTGTGCAGTGAAAACAAATCTTAGGTATTCCTGCCAACTTTCGCGGAGTTTTTTTATATGTACGCAGTTTTCCAAAGTGGCGGCAAACAACATCGAGTAAGCGAAGGTCAAGTCGTTCGTTTAGAAAAACTTGACGTTGCAACAGGTGAAAGCGTTGAGTTTGACTCAGTGTTGATGGTCGTTAACGGTGAAGATGTAAAAATTGGTGCCCCATTAGTAAGTGGCGGTAAAGTAGTGGCTGAAGTAGTGGCACACGGTCGTGGCGAAAAAATCAAAATCGTTAAGTTCCGTCGTCGTAAACACAGTCGTAAACAACAAGGTCATCGTCAGTGGTTCACA
The DNA here is from genome assembly GCF_014885015.1 of Spirabiliibacterium falconis. GTDB lineage: Bacteria > Pseudomonadota > Gammaproteobacteria > Enterobacterales > Pasteurellaceae > Spirabiliibacterium > Spirabiliibacterium falconis. The sequence continues at coordinate 41,661 of NZ_JABMIJ010000007.1, forward strand.
GAAGTGAAAATCACTGGTATTAGTGCCTAATTTAGAGGAGATCGAAAATGGCTCATAAGAAAGCGGGTGGTTCAACTCGTAACGGTCGTGACTCTGAAAGCAAACGTCTTGGTGTTAAACGCTTTGGCGGTGAATCAGTTTTAGCCGGTAGCATCATCGTTCGTCAACGTGGTACTAAATTCCACGCAGGCACTAACGTTGGTATCGGTCGTGACCATACACTATTTGCAACTGCAGATGGTAAAGTTAAATTTGAAGTGAAAGGCGACAAAAATCGTAAATTTGTTAGCATCGTAACTGAATAATTTAACGGTTCGAATTGAAAACCCCGCACTTTCTGCGGGGTTTTTTGTTTAACCGCACTTTGCATTTGCTAAAGTGTAAGAGTTCAGTACAATGGGTAAAACGACATTTTGAGTAGTGTTATGACATCAACATCAAGACCTATTAGCGGATTTTTTCTCGCCCTCACCACCGCAGCGTGCTGGGGCAGTTTGCCGCTTGCCTTACAACAAGTTGTGAGAATTATGGATAGCACAACCATTGTATGGTTTCGTTTTATGGTTGCCGCCATCGGTTTACTGATCATTTTAAGTCTACTAAAAAAACTGCCAAACTTTATCTTATTATTCAAAGGCAGCTACCGTTGGTTAATTTTACTTGGTGGCATCGCATTGGGTGCAAACTTTGTGCTGTTTAATACCGCACTTTTATATGTATCCCCCGACGTTACCCAAGTACTCGGACAAATTTCGCCTTTTTTAATGATGATCGCCAGCAGTGTCTTTCTCAAAGAAACGATGGGCACTCCGCAAAAAGTGGGGGCACTGCTCTTAGTCATAGGATTATTATTGTTTTTTAATCAAAAATTACTGGAATTATTTACCAGCCTCACAGACTATACCATTGGTGTGATCTTTACAGTCAGTGCTGCAGTTGTATGGGTTGGTTATGGGTTGGCGCAAAAAATCATGTTGCGTCGTCTAAATTCACAGCAGATTTTATTAATTTATTATGCCACCGCTGCCCTCTTAATCACACCAATGGCAACACCTCACGCAATTACCCGTCTGCCGTGGTTTGAGCTGTGTTGTTTGGCATACGCCTGCCTAAATACGCTGATTGCCTACGGCTCATATGCCGAAGCACTCAACCGTTGGGAGGTATCAAAAGTGAGTGCAATCATCACTCTCACGCCACTCTTTACAATCGTTTTTAGTGCACTCGCACACCACATTGCACCAACAATTTTTAGCGAGTCAACACTTAATTTAACATCATATATTGGTGCGTTGGTGGTAATTACAGGCGCACTCTATTCCGTTTTAGGTAACAAAATGCAATGGCACGCTCGCCATTTTCGAGCGAAGGAGAACAAATGAAATTTATTGATGAAGCCCTGATTCGTATTGAAGCAGGTGATGGTGGCAATGGCTGTGTGAGCTTTCGCCGTGAAAAATATATTCCTAAAGGTGGCCCAGATGGTGGCGATGGCGGCGATGGCGGCGATATTTATCTAGAAGCTGATGAAAACCTCAATACGCTCATTGATTACCGTTTTGAAAAACGCTTTAGTGCTGGGCGGGGAGAAAACGGACGCAGTGCCAATTGCACAGGTCATCGCGGTAATGACATCACCTTGAAAGTACCTGTTGGAACCCGTGCCATCGACAACGATACCAAAGAAATTGTCGGCGACCTCACACAGCACGGAATGCGATTATTAGTCGCCAAAGGTGGCTATCATGGACTTGGCAACACGCGCTTTAAGTCTTCAGTTAATCGCACCCCCCGCCAAAAAACTAACGGGACGGAAGGTGAAAAACGGGATTTACGCTTAGAGCTTATGTTGCTAGCTGATGTCGGCATGCTAGGGTTGCCAAATGCAGGAAAATCGACGTTTATCCGTGCCGTCTCTGCCGCCAAACCCAAAGTGGCTGACTATCCATTCACCACGCTCGTACCAAGTTTAGGTGTTGTGCGTGTGGACGACACGCGTAGTTTTGTCGTTGCCGATATTCCAGGATTGATTGAGGGTGCCGCAGAGGGTGCTGGGCTTGGTATTCGCTTTCTAAAGCACTTGGAACGTTGCCGTGTTTTGATTCACTTGGTGGACATTAATCCAATTGATGAAAGTGATCCTGCGGAAAATATTGCCATTATCGAGCAAGAATTGGCTCAATATAGTGAAAAATTGGCAGAAAAACCGCGCTGGTTAGTGTTCAATAAAATTGATACGTTAACAGCACCAGAAGTGCAAGAAAAAGTACAAAATATTGTCGAACGTCTGGCTTTAAATGAAAAAACATATCAAATTTCTGCAGCGAGCGGTGAGCATGTGAAACAATTATGCTGGGATATTATGCAGTTCTTAGACGAACACCCTCGTGAGCAAGAAACCATCGAACAAGAACCTGATGAAGTGAAATTCAAATGGGACGACTACCATCAAGAGCAACTTGCCGCCCATCAAGATGATGACTGGGACGATTGGTCTGATGAAGACGAAGACGGTGTTGAAATTATTTATAAACCATAATGTGAACCGCACTTTATATCACGATAAAGTGCGGTTTTCGTTAATTAAATATTGCGGTAATAACCAATACCCACAAAATACTCCCGATAGGCCCTAAAACGCCCATCGAAAAACCACCCAATCGAAACTCCGATTGTTTAATCAATCCCGTACTAAAAGCAATTGCATTTGGTGGCGTTGACACTGGCAACAGTAACGCACATGATGCACTTAATGCAATAACCAATGGCAATGCAACAGGGCTTGCATTGCTCGTTAATTGCATTAAAGACATTCCAATTGGCACCAAAATCGTTGTTGCGGCGGTATTACTCATAAAATTGGATAACAACACCGTCACAAAACCAAATAAAATCATCAAGCCATAGAAATTCAATTCAATATGGCTCAATTTATCCACAAAATGCGTTGCCAATTCTTGCTCTTGAATCGCCATTCCTAATGCAAGTCCTCCCGCAACCAACATTAATGTATCCCACGGTAAAGAGCGTACATCATCAGCATCAATGACACCCAGCATCGTTAATACGACAATAGGAATACCCGACACAGCGGCAATAGGAATACCAAACCATTTTGATGTTAGCCAGAAAAACAACGTTACCACTAACACACTGATCATAATTAATTTTTGCAATCGCATCTCTTTAGCAATAAAGTGATCAACATAGTGCTGCTCTGGCACCTGAAGCTCTATGGTAAAAGGCACTTGCTTGATACGGTAACGTCGCAATAAAATGAGCCAGAAAAAATAAATTAATAACAACGAGATTGGCACACCAATTAGCATCCATTCTAAAAATGAGATATGAATTCCCATCGACGCTAAAGCACCCACCGCAATAGCATTCGGTGCCGATCCAATAATCGTTCCCATTCCACCAATTGAAGCAGCTGTTGGAATACCAAGTAAAAGTGCTTTAGAAAAATGACTTTTATTTTCTAATGACGCGAAAAGTGGGCTAATGGTTGCTATCATCATCGCCGTTGTTGCCGTGTTACTCATTAACATTGAAATGACGGCGGTTGTCAACATCAACCCCAATAACACAAAGTGCGGTTGTCGTCCAAATTTAGGCAGTAAAACCCGTAATAATGCCTCATCTAAATGCGTTTTTTTCATACCTTGCGCTAGGAAAAAACCACCTAAAAATAACCAAATCACACCATCAGACCACGTCTGTACATAACGCATGGCATGCTGACCGCTATCCGTTCCCATAACCACAACGAGAAAACCTATCACAAAAATCCCCACAGAAAAGGGCGGAATAGCTTCTGTTATCCACAATGCAATAGCAAAAAAAAGTAAAAAGAGTACGGAATTTTGTGTATGGGAAAAGCTCGGATCAGTCAGCCACAACATACAGCCATACGCAAAAATGATAGATAATAAGAATTGAATGATTTTACTTTGTCTTGCCATCGCAAGCGGAAACAAAGTCATCTTTTTTAATGAATAATAACGCGAATCAGCCATACATCAATCCTCACTTTTTTCTAAGCGTTATAAAAAGTGCGGTTAAATGCAAGGAATAAAGTTTAGAAATCACACCGTGATCACAACTTATTATGATGATATAACAAGATCAAATCGTTCAAACAACAAACTGTTAAAAATAACGTAATGAAAAATAAACAAATGGCACGCCCTACTGGATTCGAACCAGTGACCTACGGCTTAGAAGACCGTTGCTCTATCCAGCTGAGCTAAGGGCGCTTTGCACGTTGGATATGTGAGAAAAAGAAATGGTCGGCGAGATAGGATTTGAACCTACGACCCACTGGTCCCAAACCAGTTGCGCTACCAAGCTGCGCTACTCGCCGATTGAGGTGCTATTATAAGAGCCATATATATTTCGTCAACTGCTTTTTGCTTTTTTTCACTCAAATGTTCAAATTTAGTGCTTTTTGACTTATCAAAACCGCACTTTTCTGACAAAATACGCAAAACCGTTGCATAAAGAGGAAGGCTATGACCGCTGAAATCATCTCTGGCAGTGCTGTTGCCAAACAAATCAAACACGAAATTGCTGAAAACATTCAACAACGCAAATCACAAGGCAAGCGTGCCCCAGGCTTGGCAGTAATTTTGGTTGGCGCAGACCCTGCCTCACAAGTGTATGTGGGGAGCAAACGTCGTACCTGTGATGAGCTTGGTATTTATTCAAAATCGTATGATTTACCCCAAGATACCACCGAAAATACGTTGCTGGCACTGATTGATGAGCTTAATGAAGATGAAAGCATCGACGGCATTTTGGTGCAATTACCGTTGCCTAAGCATATCGACAGCACCAAAGTGATCGAGCGCATTCGCCCAGACAAAGATGTGGACGGCTTTCACCCATATAACGTAGGTCGGCTTTGCCAACGCATTCCATTATTGCGCGCCTGTACACCGTTTGGGATTATGACTTTGCTTAACACCTTGAATATTGACTTACACGGAAAACACGCTGTGGTGGTGGGTGCCTCCAATATTGTTGGGCGGCCCATGGCGCTTGAGCTATTGCTCGCGGGTTGTACTGTTACCGTAGCACACCGCTTTACGACCAATCTCGAAGCGTTAGTCAAACAAGCGGATATTTTGGTGGTGGCTGTGGGCAAACCGCACTTTATCCCTGGTGAGTGGATAAAATCAGGCGCGGTAGTGGTTGACGTGGGCATTAACCGTACCGAAAATGGTCTTGTGGGCGATGTGGATTTTGAAACAGCAAAACAGCACGCCAGTCATATTACCCCCGTGCCAGGCGGCGTTGGCCCGATGACAGTGGCTATGCTCATGAGCAACACGCTCTACGCCTGCGAAACCTATCACGACAAATAGCCTAAAAGAAACCGCACGTTAAAAGTGCGGTTCTTATTAACTCACGTTGAAATTTATCACGCGCACTGTTTATCACCGCATGCGATAATGAAAAAACGGCCAACGATGCCAACTTCACCAAAGCCCTAAATGACGACTATGCCAGCCAGCCTGGCTTGTGTATCAACCTGCCTTATGGCTGGTATGAATCAATCGATCCACAATATAATAACGACGACACACTCTATTATCTCAAACTCAACACGATCTATACTGCCATCAGTAAAGACACGGCAACACCAAAACTGGACGCCTTGGTAGCAGCCAATTTGCTGACGGCCAAAGGGCAAGAGAAGATCAACCTTAAATTGCCGACGGGCAATTCCCGCGAGCCGTTGCCAGTGGCGATTTATACCTTAACGGATAAAGGCAAAGCCGCATTGTTGACCACCAAAGGTGGCTTGGGTGAGGATAAGCAGTTTTGTTCTGGCCACTGGCAAGTCGCTGAAATTGTGAATTTCACCGAGCCTGCGGGCAGCGAGGTGGTGAGATCGCGGGTAACGTTCAAGCGCAAGCTCGCCGATGGGCAAAGTTGGTTAGACGATGCCAATTTAGCAAAAGCGTTTCCTGAACTTGAAAAAGCCAAGCAGCAAAGCGAAGTAACCAAACGCGTGGAGCTGACCAACAAAGGTTGGCAGGTGGCAAGATAAGCGCGATCGCAATGCGACCGTACTTTGCCTTTTAACCACGCCGCCAGGTGGTGCCTTGTGGGCTGTCTTCGAGCACAATGCCCATAGCGGTGAGTTTGTCCCGCGCGGCGTCGGCCTGTGCCCAATTTTTCTCAGCGCGAGCTTGGTTTCGCTCAGCAATTAAGACTTCAATTTCAGCCACGTCATCGTCCCCCCCTGCTTGTAAAAACGCCTCGGGGTCTTGGTATAAAATCCCGAGCACATCACCAAGTTGGCGCATTTGCGCCGCGAGGCTGTTGGCGGCATCCAGCTCGTTTTCTTGCTTGAGTTTGTTCACTTCACGCGCCATGTCAAACAGCACCGCCAGCGCACCTGGGGTGTTGAAATCATCATTCATCGCCTCATTAAACGCTTGAACAAAGGCTTCGCCACCAGCGGCGACCGCACTTTTGTCCGTGCCGCGAAGGGCGGTGTAAAGCCGCTCAAGGGCGCTGTGAGCGAGATTGAGGTTTTCATCGCTGTAATTGAGCTGGCTGCGATAATGGGCGGTGAGCAGGAAGTAGCGCACGCTTTCGCCGTTGTAGTGCTTAAGCACGTCGCGAATGGTGAAAAAGTTATTCAGCGATTTCGACATTTTTTCTTTGTCGACCATGATCATGCCGGAGTGAATCCAGTAGTTCACATAGCTGCCGCCGTGGGCACAGCACGATTGCGCAATTTCGTTTTCGTGGTGCGGGAACATTAAATCTGAGCCGCCGCCATGAATATCAAAGTGCGCGCCCAGCTCTTTGAAATTCATCGCCGAGCACTCAATGTGCCACCCCGGGCGGCCTTTGCCCCAAGGGGAATCCCAGCTAGGTTCGTTTTCTTTCGACATTTTCCACAGCACAAAATCCATCGGGTTTTGCTTGATGGCGGAAATCTCCACCCGCGCGCCAGCTTGTAGCTGCTCAAGGTCTTGGCGGGAAAGCTTGCCGTAGTGGTCAAAGCTGGCCACCGAGAACATCACATCGCCGTTGTCGGCCACGTAGGCGTGTTTTTTGTCGATCAAGGTTTGCACAATGGCGATGATGTCGGCAATGTGGTGCGTGGCGCGCGGCTCGATGTCGGGCCGCTGAATATTGAGCGCATCAAAGTCTTGATACATCTCCGCCACCATGCGGTCCACCAGCTGATCACAGGTTTCGTGATTGGCCAAAGCGCGTTTGATAATTTTGTCGTCCACGTCGGTGATGTTGCGCACATAGGTGAGGTCATAGCCCAAATAGCGCAAAAAGCGCGCAATCACGTCAAAACACACAAAAGTTCGCCCATGCCCGATATGGCAAAGGTCATATACGGTTACACCACAAACATACATGCCCACTTTGCCGTCAAGGATAGGCTTGAATTCTTCTTTATTGCGTTCAAAAGTGTTATAAATTTTTAACATAACGTTCCTTTCTGCCTGATGCGTGCGCTGTCGGTGGCGACAGGGCGTTTTTTATGGAATAATAACCGCACATTATAACGTTTAATCGACAAAAAAGGATCTTTAATTATGGTAATTCTACACACAAACTTAGGTGATATTAAACTTGAACTCGATAGTGCCAAAGCACCGCAGACTTGCGAAAACTTCCTCAATTACTGTAACAGCGGCTTTTATAACAATACTATTTTCCACCGCGTGATTGACGGCTTTATGATTCAAGGCGGCGGTTTGGAAAGCGGCATGAAAGAAAAAGCCACCAACGCACCGATCAAAAATGAAGCCAACAATGGCTTGAGCAACAAACGTGGCACCATTGCAATGGCACGCACCAGCGACCCGCACTCTGCGACCGCACAATTTTTCATTAACGTCAACGACAACGATTTCCTTGATTTTAAAGCGGAAAATATGCAAGGTTGGGGCTATGCGGTATTCGGCAAAGTGGTGGACGGCATGGACGTCGTCGATAAAATCCGCAAAGTCAAAACTGGCAACTACGGCTATCATCAAGATGTGCCAAAAGAAGAGATTATCATTCAATCTGTTACTGTAGAATAAGCAAAGTGCGGTCTAACCGCACTTTTATCCACGCGGGTGGAATTTGGCGTGCAGTTTTTTTAGCCGTTCATTGGCAACATGGGTGTAAATTTGGGTTGTTGAAAGATCGCTATGCCCTAATAGCATTTGCACCACGCGTAAATCGGCACCATGATTGACTAAATGGGTGGCAAACGCATGGCGTAGCACATGGGGCGATAGGCTATTTTGGTCAATGTCAGCTCTGAGCGCATAATGTTTAATACGATGCCAAAATGTTTGCCGTGTCATCATTTGCCCGCGGCGACTCGGAAATAAGACATCTGAACTTACGCCGTTTAATAAAATATCCCGCCCGTATAACACAAACTCGTGTATCCAATAATTCGCTTCATCGCCCATCGGCACTAACCGCTCTTTGTTCCCTTTTCCGATTACGCGCACCACCCCTTGATTTAAGCTGATGCTATCAAGCGTTAATGATACTAATTCACTCACGCGTAGCCCTGTGGCATACAGCAATTCAAGCATCGCTTTATCCCGCAGCTCTAACGGTTCATCGGTAGCAGGTGCATTCAATAAATCACCGACTTGCTCTTCTGAAAGGGATTTGGGTAAACGTGAGGGCAATTTAGGGGATTGCAATAATGCACAAGGGTTATCAAGGCGATGTTTCTCGCGCTCTAAATAATTGAAAAATTTACGTAAACTGCTGAGCATTCGGGCAGAGCTGGTCGCTTTGTAGCCTTGTTTAAGTCGCTCCCCAAGAAAGGTTTGTAAATCGTGGTGATCTAATGTGAAAATAGTACAACGATTTTCATGACACCAATGAAAAAGTGCGGTCAAATCCAAACGATACGAAGCCACCGTATTTTGCGACAAACCTTGTTCGAGCCATAATTCATTTAAAAAAAGCTCAAGCAACATTTTCTCGTTCATGACAACCGCACTTTGCTGTTAACCTGCAAAATCACCGAGCATATCTTCCGTTGGCACGAAAAATAACGTGCCTGTTTTGGCGGTGCTGAAATCCAAAATGCGATCCGAGTTACCGATAGGATCGCCAATGAACATATTGGTCAGCATTTTTTTCACTGTGTCAAACGAGCTGGCATAGCAGATAAAATAGGTGCCCATTTCATTGTTGGCGGTGTTGCCAAACGGCATATTATCACGCACAACTTTTAAATCATCCCCCACATTCGCCAACGCAGAGTGTGCATTGCTCGGTTTTTCATCATCGTCCATTTCAATGTCATCTGCTTTCGAGCGACCAATCACTTTTTCTTGCTCACTCACTGGCAATGCACGCCACGCTTGCATATCGTGGATGTATTTTTGCACAAAAAGATAACTTCCACCTCGATAAACGGGATCATCTTCGCCAATTAAGCCAAAAAAAGCGCGTTCTTCGCCCTGCGGATTTTCGGTGCCATCCACAAAGCCCAAAATGCTGCGCCCGTCCCAATAGCGAAAGCCATGCACTTCCTCCACACACTCAGCAATGGGATTCAACACATCACTAATTTGCGTTGCTAAATCAATACACAAACTTGGCGCTTGTGCACGAATATGTAGGTGTAAATCTCCGCGGGTGGACACTGCTGTATGTTTTTGCCCTTTGATTTCGGAAAATTTTTCAAATTGTTTTGGCAATGGTGTAGGCAACCCCAATAATTCCCACGCTTCAAATCCGATACCTAACACAACACTGGCTTGTGTATGCGGAAAGCGTGTTTCAATGCTATGATTAAGGTTCAGCACCAAGCGACACAAACGCTGAAAGTGCGGTTGCACATCCGCCCCAGTGTGAAAATTCCATACCATAAAAATGGTATTATTATTTGGATTATCCAATACTTTTTGTGAATTGACGCTCATCATTGCCCCTTAAAGTGCCATATCGTAAAGCAACGATACACCTGATTTTTTCGCCATTGTTTGCACATAAGCATGCACATGTTGAGGAAATTCCAAGCCCTTAACCACTGTGAGTGAACGCAAACTGGCAAACAGATGAAAATCATCTTCCGATAATTCTCCGTTAACGGCATTAGGCGACACAATTAAGCTGTCTAAAAAAGTCAACGCACTGTTTAATTGCGTGATAAAGTGCGGTGTGAGATCCAATAATTTGTCTAAATCGCCAACTTTGGCGGTCATTCGCTGCACATAACGCTCATAAGCCGCATCCGTTTTTAGCTCAGGAAACGGTGCATTAGCAAAACGTGGATACAACAAGCTATTAACTGTTTCACGGTGCTCTGCCTGCCACTGGGCAATCGCAGGTACATTCTCACCAATCACGCACGGCTGACCATCAAGCTGATCGATAAAATGCACAATATCCATACTCTCTGGCATAAAATGCCCATCATCTTTTTGCAAAATGGGCACGACTTTACTGCCCACCATTTGGGTTGGCGTATCCACATCATCTTCCATGAGAATGACTTTTTCATAAGGGACTTTTTTAAGCCCAAAAATCATCATCGCCTTTACGCAATACGGACAGTGTTCATACACATAGAGTTTCATAGTTGCCTCATTTTTTGTTAATAACCTTTGTATCATAAAGGATTTAAACGTAATTGGAAACCATGAAAGTGCGGTTAGCTGACCGCACTTTTTAGGGAGCTAAAGCTGTTTGAGCAGGGCGAGTACCATTTTTGACGATTGCACAGCGGCAAGGGGTAAAAATTCATCGAAAGAAAGGTGGGAAACCTTGTCAGCCACATCAGAAATTGCGCGTATAACAATAAACGGGGTGTTGAACGCATGGCATACTTGCGCAATGGCGGCGGCTTCCATTTCCACGGCTATCGCATCAGGAAAATCTGCTTTGATGTGTGCAAGTTGTGCCTCACCGTTACAGAACATATCACCGCTACAAATGAGCCCTCGCACCGCACTTTGCTGTTGCTGCTGCAAAACGCGTTCGGCAAGCTGTAATAATCTTTCATCGCTCTCAAAGCGTGCAGGATTGGCAGGTAACTGCCCTTTGGCATAACCGAAGGCGGTAACATCCACATCGTGATGTGCTGTTTGGGTAGAAATCACGACATCCCCCACATTAAGTTGAGGGTCGATCCCGCCCGCTGAGCCAGTATTGATGACCACTGTTGGCGTTGTTTTTAATAAAAGTGCGGTTGTTGCCATGGCGGCTGCGACTTTGCCAATGCCCGATTGCATTAACGAGACCGCTTTGCCGTTAATCGTGCCTTGATAAAGTGTACAACTGCCGATGGTTTCGTGCTGTACGTTATCCATTTTGTTAAGAAGAATGTCGACTTCTTGCGCCATCGCGCCGATGATTGCAATGCTCATGGTTGCCCTTGTTCTGTATTGTGCGTAAGAATGTGAGAAATGAGATAATCCAAAACCGCAAATGTGTAGTCATCGTTATACAACGTGCTGCGCGTGAGTACATACTCACCATTTATCACCACAAATGGCACAGTAAACACGCCATAAAGTTCCGTGCGTTCCACCGCTTCTTGGGCTTGATGTGCTATCTGCTCTGAACGTAACACACTTAAAAACGCATCGGGGGAAATAGCATGCTCAATAAGCCAAGTATAAAGATTTTTGGCCTCCACTAATGAGGTTTTACCTTGATTGACCGCACTATCAAATATCAACAGCTTAGCCAGCTCTTCGTGTTGCATCGCCACCAAACCATTGTACACGTTAGCACTAAAAAGTGCGGTGCTGGTGGCAACAGGGTATAAATTCAGTTTGATTTCGTCATCGTGCAAGCGTTGATACAAAATTAAATTATCATACGCGGTGGAACAATACGGGCATTCATAGGTAAAAAAGAGGCTAATGTCAATGCGCTTATCGCCCGCTTGTTTCTTAAGCGCAATAGGATCGCGATAAGAAAAAAAATCTTTGCCGTCTTTAAATTCAACCCTTTTACGAACAGATGGCGGTGCACTTACTTGTGCCTCGTCCTTCGGCTGCGATGATACCGCACTTTGCACGTGGGTATCGACTGCACGTTGCTTTTCCTCAGCCATACTACCAGCTGCACTCAGCAAGACTGCCAGTGCAAATAGCATGTGTATCAATTTACTCAAAAAGCCCATCTACCGTTCCTATTTTGTGATCTGCGTCTATTTTAACGCATTTTACAGCGGTTGTAGAGCATCAACAATCAACTGTAAATTTTGCTTGCCCTGATATTCATTAATATCCAAACGATAAACTAAGCGTATCTGCTTTATGCCGTAGTCAGGATATAACTGCGGATCAACATTAAATGCAATGGCATCAAGTAATTGGGTGCTATTGCGGGGTTGCACCAGTAATTTCAAATGGCGTCCCGCTAATAAGCGTTGCTGTAAAACCGTAAATTCACCGTCAAATAACGGTTCTGGAAATGCCTGCCCCCATGGCCCTGCGTCGTGTAATTTTGCCACGGTTTCAAGACAAAAGTCATGCTCAGCAAGCTCGCCATCAGTCCAAATCACCGATGTGAGGCGCTCAGGTGTTAAAAGTGCGGTAACCGTTTGATTAAATGCGGCTTGAAAATCAGAAAAACGCGCTTGGCGAATACTCAAACCTGCCGCCATCGCATGCCCACCAAATTGTAAAATCATATCAGGATGGGCTTGGTCAATTCGTTCAAGCACATCACGCATATGAATGCCATCTATTGAGCGCGCTGACCCTTTTAAAATGCCCGCTTGATCTTGCGTAAACGCAATAACAGGGCGGTGGAAATGATCTTTAATACGTGACGCTAAAATCCCCAACACGCCTTGGTGCCAGTCTTCTTGATATAACGCTAACGCCATAGGCAGATCGTCTAACGCACTCAAACGTTCACATACCGCCATCGCTTCTTGCTTCATGCCTTGCTCAATCTGTTTGCGCGTTTGATTAAGATCATCTAAATCTTGTGCTAAGCTGCGCGCCCGTGCCATGTCATCACTGAGCAATAGCTCAACGCCAATACTCATATTATCCAATCGCCCTGCTGCGTTGAGGCGTGGTGCAATGGCAAAACCCAGATCGCTCGCCGTAAGGCTGGCAAGATTACGTTTTGCAACCTCTGCTAACGCTTTAATCCCAGCACAGCAATGCCCTGCCTGAATACGTTGTAAACCTTGAAATGCTAAAGTGCGGTTATTTTTATCCAACGGCACCACATCTGCTATCGTGCCAAGTGCAACCAAATCAAGCAAATGCGCAAAATTGGGCATCGTTTTTTGTTGGAAAGCCCCATCTAGGCGAAGCGCACTGCGTAGGGCGAGCATGACATAAAATGTAACGCCAACGCCTGCAAGGCATTTCGACGGAAAATCACAATCTGTCAGATTAGGATTTACGATCGCATCCGCCGTGGGTAATATTTCTGGTGGAAGATGGTGGTCAGTCACGAGCACCCGAATGCCCTGCGCTTGACACCACGCTACGCCATCAACCGAAGATACGCCGTTATCGACAGTCATCAATAGTTCTGCGCCTTTGTCATATGCCATTTTGGCGACCGCCACACTTAAGCCGTAGCCCTGTTCAAAACGGTTAGGCACTAAATAATCTACATGGGCAAACCCCAGCATTTTCAAGGCACGCACAGCCAACGCGGTGCTAGTTGCACCGTCCGCATCAAAATCCCCCACGATAACGATACGCCATTGATGTAAATACGCACGTTTCAGCAAATCAACCGCACTTTCAATGCCTGTTAGCGAATCGGGGGGCAAGAGGGAAGGCAAAGTGCGGTCAAGTTCCTCAGATGTGCTGATGCCACGGCTAGTAAAAATACGATTAAGCAATGGATCATCGCACACATGGATGTTGCGTGCTTGACGGCGTTGGATCTGTTTATTCACATTTGTCCTTAAAAATAAACCCTGCGATGCAGGGCTTAGTTAATCATTAATGCTCGCTTTCTAATGCTTTTAAGAGTTCTTTTGGCTTCAAATATCCACCAAGTACTGTCCCTGTGTCGGTTACAATGGTCGGTGTGCCTTGTACGCCATATTGGAGACCTAACGCATATTGTTTTGCCACCACATTGGCTTTAACCAATTTTTTCGGCAATTCGCCGTTTTCAGCTTTATTTAAGGCTTCGTTACGATCTTGTGCAGTCCAAATAGCTTCCATTTGTTGGGCTGTTTTTGCCCCCAATCCTGCACGAGGAAATGCCAAAAAGCGTAAGGTTATACCAAGCTCATTATATTCTTTAATTTGTTGAAACAGTAAATGGCAATAATGGCAAGTAATATCCATAAATACCGTTGCCACATATTTTTGTTGCTTGGCAGGATAGATGATCATCTCTTTTTCCATCGCATTTAGTTTGCCCAGTAACAATTTTTCTTTGAGATTTTCAAAATCCCCGTTGGGTTTAATTTTGATTAAGTCCCCTTGCAAGACATAATCGCCGTTGTCGCTGACATAAAAGACCCCTTGATCGGTAATCGCTGCTTTAATGCCCGCCAATGGCGTAGTTTGAATATCAATATTGGTCATCCCTAAATTGGTCAATTTGTTTTCCAACTCGCCAGCTAATGAAGCTGTCGTTGCCAATGCGAGGGTTAATGCAAGTGTTACTTTTTTCATTTAAATTCCTTATTTCCGTCCAATTTCGTCAGTAACCTGACCATAAATCATTAACGTGAACACCACTGTGCCACCTAAAATATTACCAAGTGCGGTCGGACCTAAGAACGTCACAAAATAGTCATATAAATTCGCTTGTCCTTGCATCACTAAATACGCCATCTCAGCCGACCCGACGACCACATGGGTAAAATCGCCCAGTGCAATCAAATAGATAAAGAAAAATATCATCGCAAATTTGCCATTGCCAACGGTTGGCATCATCCACACAATGGAGGCGATTAAAATTCCAGCGGGAATGCCTCGAAAAATATTATCGCTGGCCGACATATGCGCAACATGTTGGGCAATATCATGCATTGCCTGTACAAATTCAGGATTAAATACATGATGATTTTGCAAGAAAAACGCTGCAATGGACGTACCAATCAAGTTAGCGGCAAACACGGTTATCCATAATTTTGCCACTGCCATTAATTTTTTAAAACTCAATGGGTTAAATAATGGCACGACTGTTGTGATGGTATTTTCAGTGAAAAGTTGCATCCGTCCTAAAATCACCAACAAAAAGCCAACCGTATAGCCCATATTGCTGATCAAAGGAGCCCAAGGCTCATCAGGGGTATAAGCCATAAATACTGCTTTAAAAATAAATGAAAAGGTAATCACAAGACCTGCGGTAATACCTGAAAATACTAATGCTTTGGTTGGTCGTGAAAGCTCCTCAATCCCATCTTGACGGATAATTTCATACAACAAACGCGGGCTTAAACGCTCATGTTCTTCCACCGCCATACGGTCACGGTAGGATAATTTACTGTTATTTAACTCTGATTTCATATTGCTCCTACTGATCAGGGTTGTCATTGATTTCAAAAAAAGTGCGCAAACTATACCACAACTTCAATAAAAGTTGAAAAGTTTAGTCTTTTACTCGGTTAAATTTCATCTATCAAAACAGATGAAATTAGCATATAATTGCGCTTTTGACATGACACTATATGTAGGGTTCATTATGTTTGAAATAAATCCAATCAAAAATCAACTCAAAGACATTAGCGAACGTACCGCCATCCTTCGGGGGTATCTTTGACGTTGATGCAAAAATTGAACGTCTAGAAGAGGTCAACGCCGAATTAGAGTTGCCAGATGTCTGGAACGAGCCTGAAAAAGCACAAGCCTTGGGTAAAGAACGTGCTAGCTTAGAAACGGTGGTCAATACCATACAAACGCTGGAGCAAGGTGTTGATGATGTTGACGGGCTGTTAGAGCTTGCTATTGAAGCTGATGATGAAGATACCTTCAACGAAGCAGTGGCTGAACTCACACACCTTGAAACACAGATCGCACAACTTGAATTTCGCCGTATGTTTAGTGGGCAACATGATGCTGCTGACTGTTATGTGGATCTTCAAGCAGGCTCAGGCGGAACTGAAGCACAAGACTGGACAGAAATGCTCGTGCGTATGTATCTACGTTGGGCAGAAAGTAAAGGATTTAAAACGGAACTTATGGAAGCCTCAGATGGGGATGTCGCAGGGATCAAATCTGCCACCATAAAAGTCAGCGGCGAATATGCTTTTGGCTGGTTACGTACTGAAACAGGCATTCATCGTCTGGTACGCAAAAGCCCATTTGATTCGAACAATCGTCGTCATACGTCGTTTAGTGCCGTATTTGTTTACCCTGAAGTGGACGACAATATCGACATTGAGATTAATCCTACCGATCTGCGTATTGATGTTTATCGTGCCTCAGGTGCAGGTGGTCAGCACGTCAACCGAACTGAAAGTGCGGTGCGCATCACCCACATTCCAAGTGGCATTGTGGTGCAGTGTCAAAATGATCGCTCTCAGCACAAAAACAAAGATCAATGTATGAAACAGCTCAAAGCCAAACTCTATGAAATGGAGCTGCAAAAGCAAAACGCCGAAAAACAAGCATTGGAAGACAGTAAATCTGACATTGGCTGGGGTAGCCAAATCCGCTCTTATGTGCTTGATGATGCGCGCATTAAAGACCTACGCACAGGCGTAGAAAATCGCAACACTCAAGCCGTACTCGATGGCGATTTGGATAAATTTATCGAAGCCAGCTTAAAAGCAGGTTTGTAAACGTAAAAGTGCGGTTCGCCGCAAATATTCGGAATAATATTATGACAGAACAACACCAAGAACTCGATCTCAACGGCGAAATGCTTGCCCGTCGAGAAAAATTAAATCAGTTGCGCCAACAAGGCAACGCCTTCCCAAATACCTTCCGTCGTGAGAATCTCGCAGGCGACTTACATACGCAATACGAGTCAGAAGACGGCGAAAAATTAAAAGAAAGTGCGGTTGACGTATCTGTTGCTGGGCGTGTGATGACGCGCCGTAAAATGGGTAAAGCCAGCTTTGTCACTCTCTCTGACATGAGTGGTAAAATTCAGCTCTATATCGCTCGCGATCTGCTTCCAGAAGGGCAATATGCGGATTTTATGGCAATGCTTGACCTAGGCGATATTATTGGTGCAAAAGGCACATTATTTAAAACCAAAACAGGCGAGCTAACAGTGCGTTGTTCAAGCGTTGAATTGCTTACCAAAGCCCTTCGTCCATTACCCGATAAATTCCATGGGCTTGCTGATCAAGAAATGCGCTATCGTCAGCGTTACCTTGATCTTATCAGCAATGAGCAATCTCGCCGTACCTTTATGATCCGCTCCAAAGTGATTGCCGGCATTCGTAACTATTTCACCAGCAAAGGCTTTATGGAGGTGGAAACCCCAATGTTGCAAGTGATCCCAGGCGGTGCGTCGGCACGTCCATTCATCACCCACCACAACGCACTCGACATTGATATGTATCTGCGGATTGCACCTGAGTTGTTTTTAAAACGTCTCGTGGTTGGTGGCTTTGAGCGCGTGTTTGAACTTAACCGCAACTTCCGCAATGAAGGGGTTTCAGTGCGTCATAATCCTGAATTTACGATGTTGGAGTACTACCAAGCCTATGCCGATTATCACGATTTGATGGACAACACAGAAGAGTTATTGCGTCAATTAGCATTAGATATTCTTGGCACAACAATTGTGCCTTATGGCGAATATGAGTTTGACTTTGGCAAGCCGTTTGAGCGCATCACTATGCACGACGCCGTGCTGAAATACGGTGCAGAAAAAGGCATTGTGAAAGACGATTTATACGATCTCGAGCGTGCTCGTCAAGTCGCTGAGAAATTAGGCATTGAGGTACAAAAATCATGGGGATTGGGCAGCCTCGTGAATGCGATCTTTGAAGAAGTGGCTGAACACCATTTAATTCAGCCAACTTTCTTGATGGCTCATCCTGCGGAAATCTCGCCATTGGCACGTCGCAATGATGAGAACCCAGACGTTACCGATCGCTTTGAGCTCTTTATTGGCGGACGTGAAATAGGTAATGGTTTTTCAGAGCTTAATGACGCAGAAGACCAAAATGCTCGCTTTGATGCACAGGTTGCCGCCAAAGAAGCAGGCGATGATGAAGCGATGTTTAAAGATGAAGACTTCGTGGTCGCCCTTGAGCATGGCTTGCCGCCTACCGCTGGTGAAGGTTTAGGCATCGACCGCTTGGCGATGTTGTTTGCAAATGCACCATCGATTCGTGATGTAATTTTATTCCCTGCAATGAAACATAAGGGTTAAACATCAAACCAAAAGTGCGGTTGACCGCACTTTTATGCAAAAGCCCTAGAGAGGGCTTTTTTTATTATAAGGTTTTGACAAACTGTTTTAACAGTGCCTTGAAATCATGACCTAATTTAGGATGCTGTACGCCGTATTCCATAATTGCATGCAGATAACCGAGTTTATCACCACAATCAAAACTGCGTCCCGTCATCAAAAACGCTTCAACCGTTTCTTTTTCTATCAGCATATCCACCTCATCGGTAAGTTGAATTTCATCACCTACACCAATAGGCGTTTTAGCCAATAAATCCCAGATCGTTTTCGAAAAGACATAGCGCCCCACCACAGATAAATTAGACGGTGCGTTTTCAGGTGCTGGCTTTTCCACAATATTGCGAATGACCGCACTTTGCTGCTGCTCGTTTAACGTTTCCCCAGCACAATCCACAATCCCGTAACTACTCACTTCCTGCGCCGCCACTGGCGAAACCATAATTTGGCTGGCCTTGGTTTGTTCAAAGCGCGTGATCATCGCTGCCAAATTTTCGGTGGCTTGATCGGCGGTGAAATCCGCTAAAATCACATCAGGCAACACAACAGCAAAGGGTTCATTGCCGACCAGCGGTTTTGCGCACAGCACCGCATGCCCAAGCCCTTTGGCATACCCTTGACGCACATGCATAATAGTCACGTCATTAGGAATAATGGACCGCACTTCATCCAGCAACTGGCGTTTAACCCGCTTTTCGAGCATGGATTCCAATTCATAAGAGGTATCAAAATGATTTTCGATAGAGTTTTTAGACGAATGTGTGACCAAAATAATCTCTTTTATGCCTGCCTTCACACACTCAGTGACCACATATTGAATCAACGGTTTATCCACAATGGTCAACATTTCTTTTGGAATAGCCTTCGTCGCAGGCAACATGCGTGTGCCCAAGCCCGCAACAGGAATAATTGCTTTCATACTCAATCCTTTTGATTATATAGTCTCTGCATTCTAGCAAATTTTGCATAACGCTCAATAAAAAATACGCCACAATGGCTGTGGCGTATTGGACAAAAGTGCGGTTTATTGACGCAAGAGGTCTAAAATTTCTTTTGTTTTTTGCTCCATGAGTGCTTTATCGCCACGGGTTTCGAGGTTAAGGCGTACCACAGGCTCAGTATTTGAACTACGCAAATTAAAACGCCACTCTGGATACTCAATGCTGATACCATCAATTTCATCGACACTTATTGCACCTTGTTCATAGTGTGCACGGACACGAGCAATCGCGGCTTTGGCATCTTGTAATTTGCTGTTAATTTCGCCTGGCGATGGGTAAGTTTCTAGACGGTCACCTACTAATTGACCGAGTGATTTTCCTGTCGTGCACAGCAACTCAGCCGCAAGCAACCACGGAATCATACCGCTATCGCAATAGAAGAAATCACGGAAATAGTGGTGTGCGCTCATTTCCCCACCGTAAACTGCATCGACTGCACGCATTTTTTCTTTAATGAAAGAGTGCCCTGATTTAGACATGACTGGTTCTCCACCTAACTCTTCCACTAATTCGACTGTATTCCAAATTAAACGCGGATCATAGATGATTTTTGCACCCTGATTTTTTTGTAAGAAGGCTTGAGCGAGCAAACCAACAACATAATAACCTTCAATAAACGTGGCATTTTCGTCGAACAAGAAGCAACGGTCAAAATCGCCATCAAAGGCGATCCCCATATCCGCCTCATTTGATAAAACCGCATCAATTGTATCTTGGCGATTTTCGTGTAATAACGGGTTAGGAATACCGTGTGGAAATGTGCCATCAGGATCATTATAAACCTTGATAAATTCCACAGGTAACCCTTTGGCTTTAAAACGTTTTTCTAATTCATCAACTACATGACCTGCCGCACCATTACCTGAGTTCACAACTAATTTCAGTGGTTTTTTCTTGAAATTTTCTAAATCAATATAGGTTAAAAGATGATCCACATATTCTTGTAAAACAGAATGCTGTTTATATTCGCCGCGTTTTTCAACGGCTGGGAAATTATTTTCCTCCGCCAGACGTTGAATATCCGCCAAACCACTGTCAGCACTGATTGGACGAGAGCCTGCACGCACAAATTTTAAACCGTTATAGTCCATTGGATTATGGCTAGCCGTGACTTCAATACCCCCATCTGTACCTAAAAATGACGTGGCAAAATAGATTTCCTCTGTTCCTGTCAATCCAAGATCAATGACATCCACACCTGCATCAAGCAAGCCATTGGTCAACGCACTTTTAAGCTCTTTTGAGCTTAACCGTACATCGCCCCCAACCACCACATTTTTCGGTTGTAAGAATTGCCCAAACGCACGACCAATGCGATAAGCAATATCTTCATTTAGCTCATCACCAAGACGACCACGTACATCATATGCTTTAAAACAGGTTAATTTTGTCATTTTCGTACTCCAATACATTCAATTACACAGTTTCATTTTTTTCTTCTGCTTCTTTAAGCCGAAGATAAATTTCTTCTCGATGCACCGCAACCTCTTTCGGTGCATTCACACCAATTTTCACTTGATTGCCACGCACACTTAAAATGGATATTGAGATGTCTTCGCCAATCAGCAAGTTCTCGCCAACTTTTCTTGTTAGAATGAGCATATCTCCGTCTCTAGCTGTGGGGTTAGTCATTAATTTGTCATAAGTTGATAATACTTTATTTAATAAAAAAAAGAGATGAGCAAAAGTATAAAATGTGCGGTAGTACACAAAATAAAAGCAGGTTTCCCTGCTTTTATGAATTTAGACCTTACTTAGTTTGGTTTCTAGCCACGTTTTAGCACAACTTAATGCGATCGGAATATCGTCCACCTGGCTTCCACCCGCCATGGCTAAATCAGGACGCCCGCCACCTTTACCACCAACTGCTTGTGCCATGACGTTAACAAGTTCCCCAGCTTTAACATTAGCTGTTAAATCACTGGTAACCCCTACAATCAAGTTCACTTTACTGTCAACTACGCTGGCAAACGCCACCACACCTGAGCCAAGTTGATTTTTTAAATCATCCACCAGTGTACGCAACGCTTTCGCATCAACGCCGTCGAGCTTATGCAAAATCACTTTTATGCCCGCAATGTCTTGATACTGCTTCGCCAAATTATGGCCTGCTTGCAGTGCGGCTTGCTCTTGTAATTGTTGCAAAGTTTTTTCATTGCGCTTATTGCGCTCAAGCAAGTGTTGCACTTTCTCGATTAAGCTATTGCTATCTGCTTTAAGCAGATCCGCACTTTGTTGTAAAATCTGCTGTTGCTGATGTAGCCAATTCATCGCATTTTGCCCTGTCACAGCTTCAATTCGGCGAATACCTGCCGCAATAGCCCCTTCAGAAATAATCTTGAACAAGCCAATATCGCCTGTGCGTTTAGCGTGGATGCCACCACACAATTCAGTGGAGAAATCCCCCATACTCAGCACACGCACGCGATCGCCATATTTTTCACCAAATAGTGCCATTGCGCCTTTCGCTTTCGCTGCCTCAATATCCATGATGTCCGTCTCTATGAGATAATTTGACCGCACTTTAGCATTCACTAAGTTTTCAATTTCAACGAGTTGCGCTTTACTAATCGCTTCAGGTTGTGAGAAGTCAAACCGCAAAATGCTATCCGACACCAAAGAACCCTTTTGGGTCACATGGGTGCCGAGCACTTGACGCAACGCAGCGTGCAATAAATGGGTTGCAGAATGATTAAGTGCGGTTGCATGACGACGCTCACCATCAACTTCGGCATGTAGCTGCTGACCAAGCAAAATAGTACCTTGCGTAACCTCGCCGATATGCCCAAACACTTTGCCGTATTTTTGCGTATCTTTTACTGCAAACTGCACACCATCTGCCGACAATTGACCCCTGTCACCAATCTGCCCACCTGATTCACCATAAAATGGGGTGCGATCGAGCACTACAACGCCACCTTGACCAACCTCTAACTGATCCACTGCCTTGCCATCATGGAAAATCGCAATCACATTGGCATGCCCTTGTGCTTGCGTATACCCCTCAAACTGCGTTTCCCCATCCACTCGAATCACATTGCTGTAATCTACCGAGAAATTGCTCGCTGCTTGCGCTTGTTTGCGTTGATTGTCCATCGCTGCATCGAAGCCCGCTTGATCAACCTGAATGTCTTTTTCACGACAAATATCCGCAGTCAAATCGTATGGGAAGCCGTAGGTATCATATAATTTAAACACCACATCACCTGCCAGCACACCCTCTTTTACGTTATGTTTTAGTGCATCATCCAGCAAGACCAACCCACGTTCAAGGGTGCGAGCGAACTGCTCTTCTTCTTGTTTTAGTAGTTTTTCAATCAAAGTGCGGTTTTGTTGCAGCTCTTGTCCTGCCTCTGCCATGACCTCAATGAGTGTTGGCACCAGTTTATAGAAAAATGCCTCTTTCGCACCCAACAAATGCCCGTGGCGCACAGCACGACGAATAATCCGACGTAGCACATAACCACGCCCTTCATTTGACGGAATCACGCCATCAGCAATTAAATACGCACAAGAGCGGATATGATCCGCAATCACATTGAGCGATTTATTTTTTAGATCGGCGCAACCCACAATTTCTGCGGTGGCGGCAACAAGGCGTTTGAAAATATCAATATCATAGTTAGAATTGACGTGTTGCAATACCGCCGCAATGCGTTCAAGCCCCATGCCCGTATCAACCGATGGTTTCGGTAATGGCAACATTTCGCCATCAGCTTGGCGGTTAAACTGCATAAATACCACGTTCCAAATCTCAATATAGCGATCACCATCTTCCTCTGGTGACCCTGGTGGTCCACCCCAAATATGTTCTCCGTGATCGTAGAAAATTTCTGTACATGGTCCACAAGGTCCAGTGTCACCCATCTGCCAGAAATTATCAGAGGCATACGGTGCACCTTTATTATCGCCAATTCGAACGATGCGTTCAGCTGGCACACCAATTTCATCATGCCAAATGTTATATGCCTCATCATCACTGGCGTAAACCGTGACCCATAATTTTTCTTGCGGCAAGCCAAGCCATTGCTTTGACGTTAAAAATTCCCAAGCAAAATGAATAGCATCGTGTTTGAAATAATCACCAAAGCTAAAGTTACCCAACATCTCAAAGAACGTATGATGACGGGCAGTATAGCCAACATTTTCAAGGTCATTATGCTTTCCGCCAGCCCGCACGCAGCGTTGTGCGGTGGTCGCTCGTGTATAAGGGCGTTTATCTTGCCCTAAGAAAACATTTTTAAATTGATTCATCCCTGCATTGGTAAACAGCAAGGTTGGGTCATTATCAGGCACCAGAGAACTACTCGGCACAACTTCATGCCCATGGGAGGCAAAAAACGCTAAAAAATCTCGGCGAATATCAGCAGTTGTTTTCATCATTATTCCTATTAACTTGCATTCATTTAACGCTCTATTTTGGCATAAAAAACGGGCGTGGGGAATTTTTTAACCGCACTTTATAATAAAAAACCGCACTTTGATCAAAAACCAAAGTGCGGTTGCATAAAAAGTGCGGTTTAATCGTCTTTCAACGGTACGACTAACATATCAATTGTGATGTTATTCATCACCTGCCGTGTTGACGAAATCAATTTGCTCCAAAAGTCTTGATGATGCCCTGTGACCAATAAATCCGCATCATATTTGTTAATGGCTTCTTTTAATACTTGTTCTAAATCGCCTGTGCCACTGAGTTTTTCCGTCACTGGATACGGTGAAGAACTTGCCAGTTGATTCAACGCATCATGGGTTTCTTGAGAAATTCTGTCTTGCATTGACGACATATTCACATCAATTAACCCCGTATAGAGATCAGAGAAATTCACATCGACATGCACCAACGATAATTTTGCTTGGTGGCGTTGTGCAATATCAGCCGCTTTATTTAATAACACTACACTGTCTTCAGAAAGATCAACTGCAACGAGAATGTGTTTATACATACGCCCTCCTTGAACAAGGTTTAACCATCCATCTTCGTTGCGAGCATAATAACACGTTGAAAAGAAAAAGAGAGTGTGCTGGATCACAGTTCAAACAAATTTTTTGACTTTGCGACTACACAGCACTAGACACCGCACTTTTTGCTTTTTATAATCGCAACCGCTTTTAATTCGTTTATTTATAGCGCAAGTTTTGTGTATAAACAATGAATTCCCGCACGCAGTGCGCTGCTGGCGTCAATTTATTTTTACATCTGCTTGTGCCTTCGGTGAAGGACAACATATGAAAATCTGGCAACACTTCAAACAACACTATTTAATTTCGTTTTGGAATCCAACACTCGCCGTTATCGCAGCGGGGATACTGTCGACCTATTATTTTGGCTTAACAGGCACCTATTGGGCTGTAACAGGTGAATTCACTCGCTGGGGTGGGCATATTCTCCAAACCTTCGGGGTCGATCTTTCCAGTTGGGGCTATTTTCAATTAATTGGCATGCAAGGAAGCATTTTCACCCGCATAGATGGCGTGATGATCTTAGGGATGTTCACAGGCTGCCTAGCAGCCGCACTTTGGGCAAATAATATCAAATGGCGAATGCCTAAAAATCGCATTCGAATTATCCAAGCCCTATTAGGTGGGGCGATTGCAGGCTTTGGTGCACGCCTTGCAATGGGGTGTAATTTAGCCTCCTTTTTCACCGGCATCCCACAATTTTCATTGCATGCGTGGTTATTTACACTCACCACCGCTATTGGCACGTATTTTGGTGCAAAATTCACGCTATTGCCGCTATTTCGTAGTAAAGTGGTTTTGCAAGCCTATCAACAAGAAACTCGCATAATCGATGAAAAACGCAAAAATCGCCGCTTCTGGCTTGGTATGCTCCTCTTTTTTGCCTTTATCACAACCGCACTTTATGTTTTATCATTTAATAGTAAACTTGGCTTTGCGATGCTCGCTGGTGTCGGGTTTGGTCTATTAATTGAACGTGCGCAAATCTGCTTCACTTCCGCATTTCGCGATCTCTGGTTGACAGGGAGAGGACTGATGCTCAAAGCCATTATTTACGGTATGTTAATCAGCACCATTGGCATTTTTAGCTATCTACAACTGGGTATGACACCCAAGATTATGTGGGCGGCACCAAGCGCCTTAATCGGTGGGTTATTATTCGGTTTTGGCATTGTGCTGGCAGGCGGTTGTGAAACGGGCTGGATGTATCGTGCACTCGAAGGGCAAGTGCATTTTGTGTGGGTGGGGATCGGCAATATTATCGGCTCAACCGCACTGGCTGCAGTTTGGGACGATATTGCACCGCACTTAGTATTTAATTTTCCTAAAATCAACCTTCTGACATGGGCTGGCACACACGGCGGCTTGCTTATCAACTATGCCTTAATGGGGCTATTTCTCATCGGCGTGATTTGGTGGGAATACCGCTCACTTAACCGCCGTCGCACACAACTTAACCGCACTTAGGAGACTCTATGCAACAGATTACCCCGACTTACACTTTGGATATGCGTGGTGAACCTTGCCCTTATCCTGCCATTGCCACGCTGGAAGCAATGGCAACGTTACACCCTGGCGATATTCTAGAAGTGATCAGTGATTGTGCTCAGTCCATCAACAATATTCCAAAAGATGCCGATAATCATGGGTACAAAATGCTCAAAATAGAGCAAAATGATGTCACAATTCGCTACTTTATCCAAAAGTAGTGCCTAATATGTTGTAAATTTGCTCGTTTTAGCACAATTTGCTATACTTATTCGCAAATAACAAAAATAAGGACAAATAATAACCCTTGTCCACCATTACAATATTTTACGCCACCGTTAGGTGGCTTTTTTTATCTAACCCTCAGCCATTTGAGGCAAAAAACTTGCTTTTTAATGGATTAGAGCGTAACATTCGCAGCAATTTAGTCATTTGAGGAATATACGTTGGACAGTCATAGTCGAAACTGGTTTACTTTTCACTTTTGATACTCTCTCCACATGACTTGTCGGCGATAGTATCGCTAGATAAGTTCGGCTTCGCCCGCCATTTTCCCATTTTTCCTGTCTACACTATGTTCACAACCCATAGGATAGAAAGATTATGATTGGGGCTTTTGCTTTAGATAACGCACGCCTCGTGCGCCTTGACGATACATCGCAGAATTTAGATAGTGCTATTTGGATTGACCTACTTGATCCCACACGCGAAGAGCGTGAAATGCTACGTGATGCGCTCGGGCAAAGCCTTGCCTCCTACCTAGAATTAGAAGATATTGAAGCATCTGCGCGTTTTTTTGAAGATGAAGACGGCTTGCACTTACACTCCTTTTTCTATTGCGAAGATGAAGATGACTACGCCGATATTGCCACGGTAGCCTTTACCGTGCGTGATGGGCGTTTATTTACATTGCGCGATCGTGAACTGCCTGCTTTTCGTCTGTATCGTATGCGATCACGCAGCCAAAAATTATTAGAGTGTAACGCCTACGAATTGCTACTGGATTTATTTGAAACCAAAATCGAGCAACTTGCAGATGTGATTGAAACTATCTATGCTGATTTGGAAAAATTAAGCCGCATTATTCTTGACGGCAAACAAGGCGAGGCGTTTGATGATGCCCTTGCCACTCTCACAGAACAAGAGGATGTCAGCTCTAAAGTGCGGTTGTGCTTGATGGATACGCAACGTGCGCTGAGTTTTTTGGTTCGTAAAACACGCCTACCTGCAAGTCAGCTTGAACAAGCCCGAGAAGTGCTGCGAGATATTGAATCTCTGCAACCGCACAATGATACCCTTTTCCAAAAAATCGACTTCCTCATGCAAGCGGCAATGGGTTTTATCAATATCGAACAAAACCGTATTATGAAAATTTTCTCCGTCGCGGCGGTCATCTTCCTGCCGCCTACATTGGTGTCTTCCACCTACGGGATGAACTTCGATATTATGCCAGAACTGCATTGGGCATATGGCTACCCATTCGCACTGGGGTTGATGTTCTTAGTGGGCGTCATTCCCTACTTCTACTTCAAACGCCGTGGCTGGTTATAGTCCCAACCGCACTTTTATTGACAAGTAAACGTGCGGTTAATGTATTTCCCCGAACTGCCACTCGCCTTTATCACTGAGGCTAAGATAAGGGGCACTCGTACGCCAATCGCCCAACACAAAACGTTTCCCGCCCGCGACGTTATGTGCAGCTTGGCGGTGGGTATGACCGTGCACCAGCGTTGGCACATTGTAGTGCACCATAATGTGCTCGACAAAGTGCGGTGTAACATCCATTATTTCAGCATTTTTTTGCCCCTTTTGCCGCTGGCTATTGGCGCGCATTTTTGCCGCAATATTCAGTCGTAACGCTAACGGCAACATTAAGAAAAGTTTTTGCAACCAACGCTGATGCACCAGGCGACGAAAACGCTGATACTGCTGATCATCAACACATAGCGTATCACCGTGGCACAGCAAAATCGTTTGTCCTGCATATTCAATGCACTGATAACTTGGCAGCAAGATTAAACCGCACTTTTGTGCAAAACGCTCACCGAGTAAAAAATCACGATTGCCGTGTTGAAAATAAACTGGAATACCTTGTGCCGTTAAATCTCGAATCTCTGTTTGCACGCACTGGATGGTGTCAGATTGCTCATCGTCGCCCACCCAAAATTCAAACAGATCGCCTAATATATATAATGCCTCACTTGCTCTCGCTTGGCTGCGCATAAAGCGTGTAAAATACGTCACTAAGTGCGGTCTGTCGTCACTTAAATGTAAATCAGCAATAAACGTGATGTGCGCCATATCAACTCACATTTGGGGATAATGATCGTAAAGATACACATATTACGAGATTTTCGCTATACTTCGGGTAAAAATTTTAAAGGATTTGCTATGTTAGCCATTTTACGAACCATTATTGTGGTGTTCTGTGCCATTCTTATCTGTGTATTTGGCACGCTTTATTCGCTTATACGCTTTAAAAATCCAAGTAATGTTGGCGTGTTGGCACGTTGGTTTGGGCGGCTGCATACCCTTTTCGGGCTGGATGTGGAGCACCGTTTTCCAAAAGGTGTAGAGCAGTTTGGCCCCTGTATTTATATCGGTAATCATCAAAATAATTATGATATGGTCACCCTTGCCTATATGGTTCGCCCGAAAACGGTCAGTGTAGGCAAGCGTAGTCTGCTCTATATTCCATTTTTTGGACTGTTATATTGGGCAAGCGGCAATATTTTGCTCGATCGTGATAATAAAAGCAAAGCACATTCTACGATGGCGCAACTCGCTAAACGCATTCAGCAAGATAAGCTTTCTATTTGGATGTTCCCTGAAGGTACGCGTAGCCGTGGGCGTGGACTGTTGCCATTTAAAACAGGCGCATTTCACGCAGCCCTGGCAGCACAAGTCCCAATTGTGCCTGTATGTTGCTCAACCTTGCACAACAAAGTAAAACTCAACCGCTGGAACAATGGTAAGGTTATTTGCGAAATGCTAGAACCTATTGATGTCAGTGGCTTTAACCGTGATAATGTGCGTGAACTTGCCAACCATTGTCACGCCATTATGCAAGCCAAAATTGCTGAACTTGACGCAGAAATTGCCCATGAAACGCAAGGATAATTCATTTTGGCTCTCACGCAGAGCATTGCTAAAAAACAGTGCCATTATGAGTGCAAGTGCGGTCTTACCCGCTGTTGCACAGGCGAAAGCGCGAACCGCACTTCCCATCCCGCCCTTATTAGATGTTGGGCGTGGCAAGCCTGTCTTGCTATCAATGACCAGCGTCAAAAAACGCTTTTTAGACGGTGAAAAAGTGGAGGCATGGGGCTTTAATGGTGCGTATCTTGGTCCTACAATCAAATGTAAACAAGGAGATTTTGTACGCCTTAATTACCGCAATCAATTATCTCAAGCTGTCTCATTAACCATTCAAGGTTTACAAGCCAGTGGTGAATTGTTAGGAGGCGTAGGCAAACTTTTTCAACCCAAT
This sequence comes from Spirabiliibacterium falconis, assembly GCF_014885015.1. Taxonomy (GTDB): domain Bacteria; phylum Pseudomonadota; class Gammaproteobacteria; order Enterobacterales; family Pasteurellaceae; genus Spirabiliibacterium; species Spirabiliibacterium falconis. The sequence goes on from NZ_JABMIJ010000007.1 coordinate 70,926, forward strand.
AGTGGATGGTCGCCCGTCATTCCCATTACACAAAATGCCGCCAGTTGTTGGTATCACGCTAATACGCTCGCTCGCAGTGCATATCAGGTTTATCGTGGCTTACTCGGGCTTTGGATTATTGAAGATAATGCCAGCCGCAAAGCAAAATTGCCTAATCAATATGGTGTAAATGATATTCCACTCATTTTACAAGACGTACAGCTCAATCGCCAAGGCGAGCAACTGTTTAACGCCAACACATATCCATTTTTAGGCAACCGTTTGCTGGTTAATGGGGTTGAAGCTCCTTATCTTACGGTGGCGCGTGGCTGGATTCGGTTACGTTTACTCAATGCCTCTCTCTCTCGTAGCTATCAACTTAGCCTAGATAATGGCAACCCGATGGTATTGCTCGCTGGCAATTTAGGCTTTGTTCCACAACAACGTCCTATCTCGCACTTGTTCTTAAGCCCTGGTGAACGTGCTGAAGTGCTAGTGGATTTAAATGAAGGTGGTGAAGTATCGCTGATTACGGGCGAAAAACGAGGATTTTTGCATAACATCACCGCACTTTGGGCAGATGACAATGAACTTTATGACAACACGGTGTTGACCCTACGTCCTGAAGGGCTAGTTTCGGCGTTTGCTCACAAACCGCACATTGATGCCGCCTTACAATTTGACTCTCCCATTGAGGTCGTACGCGAACGCCAATTTGTGCTTGATGTGGACAATGCCCTGATTAACCAGCAACGTTTTGATCCGCGTCGTATTGATGTGAGTGCCAAATTAGGTAGTTTTGAACGCTGGAATTTAAGTAGCAACACGCCGATCGGTTTTCGAATTGAAGGGGCGAAATTCTTAGTCGAGCGAGCCAATGGAAGAACACTTGATCTCACTCAGGCAAGTTGGCGCGACACGCTATGGCTCAATAGCCCAATGTCAGTACTAGTCAAATTCGAGAATATGTCGTCGAACAATTACCCATTTACCTTCGGGGCGAGTGATTTAATGCTCGCGGATAAAGGCTGCTTGGGTATGCTTGTCGTGCAATAAGGTTGACCGCACTTTATATTTTACAGTCCCAACGCATAGTTAAGAGCACGCTTTTTCAACGGCGTGCATTTTTGCACCCCAAGTAGTGCTAAATTACGAACTATTTTGAGGGGCAATAGCGGTTCTTTAAAGCCTTTATAAAACGCATCCATGCCCGTTTGCATCAATAAATTGTCTGGCTTTCTGCGACGCTGATAACGCTGTAACACCTCATCACTGGCAATATTTTGCCCTGCTTGCTGAGCTTGTTGCATTACCTCTAAAAATACCGCCACATCTTTAAAACCTAAATTAACACCTTGTCCAGCCAATGGGTTAATCGTGTGGGCAGCATCGCCAAGCAACACAATGCCGTCTTTATAATACTGCTGCGCATGGCGACGCACCAACTCAAAACTCGCTACCTGTGTAGCCTGCACTTGCCCCAAACGAGGGGGAAACACACGCATTATCTCCTCACTCAGTAGCTCAAGTGGCAAATGCTGCAAACGTTGAATTTCAGCAGGCGTATCATACCAAACTAAACAGCCTTGATGCCCAAGCAGTGGCAAAAAGGCCCGTGGTCCTGACGGGCAGAACTGTTGCCACGTAATGTCTTGCTGAGGTAACGCGGTATTCACCAGTATCAACATACAACGCTGGCGATATTGCCAGCCTGTCAAGCCGATATGGGCGATTTGTCTGAGCTGAGAATTCGCTCCATCCGCCGCAACAATAAGCGGCGCTTGGAATTGCTCCCCCTGCTTCATGCTTACGCACCACTGTTCACCGCACTTTTTAATCGAACTGATCTCACCGATACAGTGCTCCAAATTATCCAACCCGGCAAACGCTTGCCAAAGTCCACGTTGCACCACATTATTTTCTACCATAAATCCCAGCTCATGTAGGCCAAGCTCTTGGCTCGTGAATGTGGTTTCAAACCCCTCTATTTCCCACGTGGCAAGGCGAGTATAGGGGCAGGTACGCATTGCGTGAATATTGTCCCATGCGGCTAATTGGTTAAGTAATTTCACTGAGCCTGCACTGATGGCTGAAATACGAATGTCATACGCGCCATCGGGTTCAAAGTGCGGTAACGGCTGTCGCTCAAGTAATTGCACTTTAAGCTGTTGCTGTGCTAACCCCAGTGCAGCCGCTGCCCCGACCATACCACCGCCAACGACAATAACATCACAATGTTTCATATTTCACCCATTTGCCCTTAAATTTCTTAAGGCTATTGTACCGAGATCGATAAATTTTACCATTAGATCACGAAAATTTGCGTTTTTAACTGGTCAGATAAAAAGCAAATCAGTAAAATAGCCCCTTGCTTAAAATTCATAAATCCGCACTGTGCGGTTAATCGAGATTATGACACAAAAACTACATATAAAAACATGGGGCTGCCAAATGAACGAGTACGACTCCTCAAAAATGGCGGACCTGCTCAACAGCACCCATGGCTTTGAGCTCACAGAAAATGCTGAAGAAGCAGATGTATTACTGCTCAACACTTGCTCTATTCGAGAGAAAGCCCAAGAAAAAGTGTTCCACCAATTAGGACGCTGGAAGGATCTCAAAAAAGCCAACCCGAATCTCGTGATCGGCGTAGGTGGCTGTGTTGCATCGCAAGAAGGAGCACACATCCGTGATCGCGCACCTTATGTGGACATTATTTTTGGACCACAAACGCTGCACCGCCTACCTGAAATGCTCAATCAAATTCGTGGAGGTAAAAGTGCGGTCGTTGATGTCAGTTTCCCTGAAATTGAGAAGTTTGATCGCTTGCCAGAGCCCCGCGCAGAAGGACCGACAGCGTTCGTTTCCATTATGGAAGGGTGCAATAAATATTGCTCATTTTGTGTTGTGCCTTATACGCGCGGCGAAGAGGTCAGCCGCCCATTAGATGATGTGCTATTTGAAATTGCACAACTTGCCGAACAAGGTGTGCGCGAAGTTAATCTATTAGGTCAAAATGTGAACGCCTATCGAGGTGCAACATTTGATGGTGGAATCTGCACATTCGCAGAGTTATTGCGCCTCGTTGCTGCGATAGATGGCATTGATCGCTTGCGTTTTACCACCTCACACCCAATTGAATTTAGCGATGACATCATTGATGTCTATCGTGATACGCCCGAACTAGTCAGTTTCCTGCACCTGCCCGTGCAAAGTGGCTCAGACCGTGTATTGACTATGATGAAGCGCAACCATACCGCACTTGAATATAAAGCGATCATTCGTAAACTACGCAAAGCACGCCCTGATATTCAGATTAGCTCGGATTTCATTGTCGGTTTCCCTGGCGAAAGTGCGGATGATTTCCAGCAAACGATGGATTTAATTGCACAAGTGAATTTCGATATGAGCTTTAGCTTCATTTACTCTGCTCGCCCAGGCACACCAGCAGCAGATATGCCTGATGATGTCAGCGAAGACGAGAAAAAACAGCGGCTGTATCTTTTACAACAACGTATCACACAGCAAGCCATGCAATTTAGCCGCAAAATGCTAGGAACAGTGCAACGCGTGTTAGTAGAAGGACCATCGAAAAAAGATATTATGGAGTTGACTGGGCGCACAGAAAATAACCGCATTGTCAATTTCAAAGGTGATCCATCCATGATCGGCAAATTTGTGGACATCGAGATTACCGATGTCTGGACCAATTCCCTACGGGGCAATGTCATTCGCACCGAAGATGAAATGAATCTACGCGTGCAACACTCACCCAAAGAGGTCATTCAACGCACTCGCAAAGAAGATGAACTGGGCGTTGGACACTACCACGCCTAATCCCCAACCGCACTTTTAAAAGTGCGGTTTTTTTATTCCTGCGCTATGCTCCTGCTTCATCACTTTTATTTTTATTAAAAATTAAATAGTTAGGCTTGCTTACTCGCCGTAGAAATGATAGCGTTTAAATGTTAAATTTGTTATCAATATGTAAAATATTATCTCTCGTATAAGGAGTTGCTATGATATTGAAACGTTCTCTACTCATAACCGCACTGGCATTATCTGGTATCATGGCTGCCAGCTCTTATGCCAACACAGCACCTAGCCAAACCCAGCAAGCCTCTATTCGCTATGACCAAGATATGGATATTTTCCATCCTATATATGCTCAACATGGCATGGTTGCCACAGAGCAAGCACTGGCGACACAAGTAGGCTTAGACATTTTAAAACAAGGTGGTAATGCCGTTGATGCTGCCGTGGGTGTTGGGTTTGCTTTAGCGGTTGTACTCCCGAATGCTGGAAATCTCGGCGGTGGCGGCTTTATGGTGCTGCATGATAGTAAATCAGGCGAAAATATTGCGCTGGATTTTCGCGAAGTTGCGCCGGCTAAAGCCAATCGTGATATGTATTTAGATGAAAAAGGAAATGTCGTTGATGGTAAATCACTCTTCACGCACTTTGCCGTGGGTGTGCCGGGCACAGTCGCAGGTATGGAATATGCGTTGAAAAAATGGGGTACAATGCCATTGGATAAAGTTGTTGCACCTGCAATCAAATTAGCAGAAGAGGGCTTTGTCATTAGCGATACGTTAGGCGATACTATTTCCACAGAACAAGAAATTTTGGGCAAATGGAAAGACAGCCGAGCCATTTTCTTTAAAGATGACAAGCCTCTAGCATCAGGCGATACATTAGTGCAAAAAGATCTCGCCAACTCCATGAAATTAATCGCCAAAGAAGGGGCAAAAGCCTTTTATGAAGGCGATATTGCACAAAAAATTGTCGCCGAAATGGCACAACATGGTGGGCTTATCACATTAGACGACCTCAAAAATTACAAAGTCGTGGAACGCAAACCTATTGAGGGCGAATATCGTGGTTATAAAGTACTAACTATGCCACCACCAAGTTCTGGCGGCATCCACCTTGTGCAGTTGCTCAATATTTTAGAACGCTATCCACTAAAAGAATTTGGCTTAAATAGTGCTAAAACAATTCATCACTATGCTGAAGCAATGAAATTAGCCTATGCTGATCGCTCGGAATATTTAGGTGATCCTGATTTTGTCAATATTCCGGTGAAAGGATTAACATCAAAAAAATATGCGGATGAACTGGCTGGGACAATCAGTGGTATTCATGTACGCCCGTCTAGCGAGATCAAACCAGGTAAGCCACAACCTTATGAGAGTGATCAAACTACGCACTACTCTATTGTCGATAAAGACGGTAACGCCGTCGCAGTAACCTACACGCTTAATCTGAATTTTGGCAGTGGTATTGTGGCACAGGGTACTGGCATTTTATTGAACAATGAAATGGATGATTTTTCTGCAAAACCTGGTGTTCCGAACGCATTTGGCTTGATTGGCGGAGATGCCAATGCCGTTGAGGCGAACAAACGTCCATTATCGTCAATGACGCCAACCATTGTTATGAAAGACAATAAACCATGGTTAGTCACTGGCAGCCCTGGTGGTGCACGTATTATTACAACCGTGTTACAAAGTATTTTAAACACAATAGATCATGGCTTAAACCCAGCAGAAGCCATTTCAGTACCACGTGTCCATCACCAATGGTTACCTGATGAAATTCGCATTGAAGATGGCATTAGTCCTGATACAGTACATTTATTAGAAAATCAAGGTTATAACGTCAAACTCAAATCTACGATGGGACGCGTTCAAGTCATTCAAGTACGTGAAGATGGGCTTTATGGTGCTTCTGACCCACGAAATCCAGATGGCGCCACTTTAGGCTACTAAACACCAACCGCACTTTGAAAAGTGCGGTTATTCATTTAAAGGGCTATTTTCAAACCAGCTTTCAAGAATAATACAAGCAGAAATGGAATCCACTTTGCCTTTATCTAAGGCCCGAAAACCGCCACGTGCGAAAATTTCAGCTCGTGCTTCAACTGTGCTAAGGCGTTCATCGTGCAGTTGCACTGGCACACCAAAACGACCATGAATACGTTGAGCAAATTTCTTTGCGCGCAACGTTAAGGGTTGCTCACTTCCATCCATATTCAAGGGCAGCCCAACCACCACAACCTTTGGTTGCCATTCGTGCAGAACACGCTCAATCGCCTGCCAATTAGGAATGCCATTTTGTGCTTTAAACGCATTCAATGCTTGTGCCGTGCCAGTGATACTTTGCCCTACTGCACAACCAATGCTCTTTTCACCAAAATCAAACGCCAGCGCACAATAAGCCATTAGGCTATTCCCCCTTGATAAGCTAAATCTTCAGGCGCAATCCCTAACAATTCGACCGCACTTTGCCAACGTTCTTGATAGGGCGTATCAAATAAAATTCGCTGTTCAAAGGGTGCAACCAGCCACATATTTTGCCTAATTTCAGCTTCTAATTGCCCCGCTGCCCAACTGCAACAACCAATTGCCACTAAATAGTGTTCTGGTGCATTGGCTTTGCCTAATGTTTCAAGCACATCCATTGAGCTCGTCAACCAAATATCATGACCGATGGCATCACTACGCTGAAAAGGCGGAATGCATTTGGAATGTAGCACAAAACCTTTCTCCAAACTCACAGGACCACCAAGTAAGACCATAGCATTGTCGGCGATCTCACGCTTATCTGCCATCATAAAATTCATTTTGCTTACCAGCTCCGCTATGCTAGTGTCAGTGATACGGTTTAGCATCAAGCCCATAGCCCCATCACTATTGTGCTCGCATAAATAAATAACACTTTCTCGAAAAAAAGGATCGTCCATCGCAGGTGTCGCGATCAGCAAATGGTGTTGAAATTGCCCCATTACCCTAAATCTCCAAAACAAAGTTGTAATGCGGTGATCGCCGTCAGTGCTGCCGTTTCGGTGCGTAACACTCGTGGACCTAGCAACACGGATTGAAAGCCATATTGTTCTGTCATTGCGATCTCCTGTGCTGATAGCCCACCTTCCGCCCCAATCAAGAGCCGAACGCCTGCCTTGCTCACACCTTGCAGCCCCGCAATACCGCACTTTGCCCGCGGATGAAGGTTGAGTTTTAACTCATTGCCACCCTCCATGCACCACTGCTCAAGTTTCATTAAAGGACGAATTTCAGGCACATAATTACGTCCACACTGTTCACAGGCCGCAATAGCAATTTTTTGCCATTGTTGACGTTTTTTCGCCATGCGTTGTTCGTCTAACTTTACACCACAACGCGCCGACCATAATGGCGTAATGACGCTCACGCCCAATTCAACCGACTTTTGAATGGTAAACTCCATTCGCTCACCGCGAGAAATCACCTGCCCAAGATGCAAAAACAGCGGCGATTCACGGTTATCTTCTTGCCCCGAACCAACCCTAACCAGCACAGATTTTTTATTTATTTCTTTGATCGTGGCAGGAAATACGGTATTTGTGCCATCAAATAACAGCAATGCATCGCCCACATTCATTCGCAATACACGTGCAACGTGGTTAACGGCATCATCACTCAAGGCATAAGTTACGCCCGCTTGGAGAAGCTCAGGGCTAAAAATTCGTGGAATTCGCATACTCTTTTTGGCTAGATAAAAATGTGATCATACCATTGAATGGCATAAAATTCGACAGCTAGACACGCACTCATCCATAACGTACTGGTAAGATGAAGGTCACATCGCCATAGCACTGAGCCTTTAGTTTGTGGTGTTATGTGCAGGTATATTCAACTAAAAAATCACTTTCCCACATGCCATCATCCCGTTTTTTATCAATAAAATCATCAGGTAATAACGCTTGATAGCTCAAAATGAGTTCATACTCCTGTTTTGTCTGGGCATCTAAGCGCGCCCACGCTTCAGCACTGAGTGCCTTGATTTTTTCAATTGAAATCCCATGAATTTCCATGATTGCCTCCTTACATATATTGGTATCTTAACTAACTTTTTGTTGTTATAACGCAATTATTGGCTATCAAGCTCATATTTACCGCTAAATAGCAGTTATTTACGCTCAAAACACTCACTAGGAAATAGCTGGCAACTCTTCGTCCAGACCGCACTTTGAATTTTGTCCGCACTCTCAATACGCAACGCACACAATGCGTCAAACACATTGACGATGCGCGCAGGCTCATTTGGTATGCCTTGATAGCCATTCACAGGCATATCTGGACTATCCGTTTCCAACACTAGTGCATCTAACGGCAATTGGCTGATGGCACGGCGTGTTTTATTTGCGCGTGGATAAGTTATAGTACCGCCCACACCAATAGCAAATCCCAAATCAACAAAGCGTTTGGCTTGCACATAACTTCCAGAAAAGCCGTGAATTACCCCTTTTTGAGGTAGCTCGATCCGTTTTAAAAAGGTATAAAGCTGATCGTGGCTGTGCCGAGAATGCAAGCTGACCGCTAACTGGTGTTGCTGCGCAAGATAAAGTTGCGCTTCTAGAAATTCGCACTGTTTTGCCCAATTTTCAGGTGTTATCAGTTCAGGAATAGCCCGTTCTAACCCAATTTCTGCCACCGCAACACAAAAGTGCGGTCGTAGGCGTAAATGTTCCGCAAGGGTATCTAAATCACCCTGAGTGTGTTCAGTAATAAAAAGTGGGTGCAGCCCAACGCCATAACAGCATATGTGTGGCACTTGAGCGCAAAGTGCGGTCAAATTGGAAAATTGCGTCGCTTTTACCGCAGCGATCAAAATACGCTGCACATCCGCAACTTGTGCAGCTTTTAAAACAGGATGTGATCCGATGTGTTGCCCTTCAAGCAACACATCAATGTGCGTATGGGTATCAAAAAACGCCACAAATTATGCGTAATACATCTCAAATTCAACAGGGTGTGGCAACATATTAATGCGTTCAACGTCTTTGCTCAAAAGCCCAACATACGCCTCGATAAAGTCATCACTGAATACCCCACCTTTCGTCAAGAAGTCTTTGTCTTGCATAAGTGCGGTCAACGCTTCCTCTAATGAACGCGCCACATGCGGCACTTGTTGCAATTCTTCAGGTGGTAAATCATAGAGATTTTTATCCATTGGATCACCTGGATGAATTTTATTGTGAATTCCATCTAACCCCGCCATTAAAATGGCTGCAAAGGCAAGATATGGGTTGGCACATGGGTCTGGGAACCGCACTTCAATGCGACGTGCTTTCGGGCTTGATACCGTCGGAATCCTAATAGATGCAGAGCGGTTGCTTGCAGAATAAGCCAACAATACAGGGGCTTCATAACCTGGCACTAATCGTTTATAGGAATTGGTTGTTGGATTAGTAAACGCGTTTAACGCTTTGGCATGCTTAATAACCCCGCCAATAAAGTAAAGTGCGGTTTCTGACAAATTAGCATATTTATCACCTGAAAATAAATTTACCCCATCTTTGCTTAACGAAATATGGCAGTGCATACCTGAGCCATTGTCGCCAAATAGCGGTTTTGGCATAAAAGTCGCTGTTTTTCCATGTTGATGCGCAACATTATGCACAACATATTTATAAATTTGCGTTTCATCCGCCTTAAGAGTTAATGTATTGAAGCGGCAGGCAATTTCATTTTGCCCTGGACTGCCCACTTCATGATGATGTGCTTCGATCACAATGCCCATTTCTTCCATGAGTAAACACATTTCCGAGCGAATATCTTGTGCACTATCCACTGGTGCAACAGGCACATAACCGCCTTTTACTCGTGGACGGTAGGCTTTATTGCCCTCTTCATACTCTGCATTGCTATTCCATGGGGCTTCAATATCATCAATTTGGAAGGTAGTATGCTCAGGCGACACTTTAAAACGCACATCATCAAACATAAAAAATTCAGGCTCTGGACCAACCAATACAGTATCAGCTAAGCCGATTGATTTTAAATAGTTTTCTGCACGCACCGCAATCGAACGAGGGTCGCGATCATAACCTTGCATAGTATCTGGTTCATACACATCACAGCGAATGGATAAGGTAGGAATATCAAAGAAAGGGTCAATGAAGGCTGATTGTGCAATCGGCATTAATACCATATCGGATTTATTAATGGTTTTCCAACCGCCAATTGATGAGCCATCAAACATTTTACCGTCTTCAAAAAAGTCTTCATCCACCGCACTTGCAGGGATCGACATATGGTGTTCCCTACCTCGCAAATCGGTAAAGTGTAAATCAACAAAGCGCACATCATGCTCTTCAATCAATGCGAATACGTTTTCAATTGCTGATAAATCAGACATAAATAACCCTCAAAATAGATGATAAAAAGCAAAACTTAACTTAATGAAAATATCGCTTACTGCACGAAAAATCAATAGATTTATGCGCAAGATCACAATATTATTCGCTTAACTTTACAACAACAAAATAAAATACACTATTTCACAATAAAAAATAGCCGATCTCGTATAAACAGGCTATAATTTAACGCTTTATATGCGAATGATATAAATACCTCGTGCGCTAGACCGCACTTTAGCATTTTATTTTACGAAGAATACCAAATGGATAATAAATTAGACATTAATAAACTGCGCAATATCGCAATCATTGCGCACGTTGACCACGGTAAAACCACGCTGGTCGATAAACTTTTACAACAATCTGGCACATTTGATAATGTTCGTGGCGACAGCGACGAACGTGTTATGGATTCTAACGATCTTGAAAAAGAACGCGGTATTACTATTCTTGCAAAAAATACCGCCATTAACTGGAATGACTATCGCATCAATATCGTAGACACCCCAGGACACGCCGATTTTGGCGGTGAGGTTGAACGCGTATTGTCAATGGTTGATAGCGTACTATTATTAGTTGATGCGTTTGATGGCCCAATGCCGCAAACCCGTTTTGTCACCCAAAAAGCATTCGCTCATGGCTTAAAACCTATCGTGGTGATCAATAAAGTCGATCGCCCTGGTGCGCGTCCAGATTGGGTTGTGGATCAAGTATTTGATCTCTTTGTCAATCTTGGTGCAACCGACGAACAGCTTGATTTCCCGATTATTTATGCGTCCGCACTTAATGGTGTCGCAGGCAATGAACATGAAAATCTTGCCAGCGATATGACACCGCTATTTGAAGCTATTGTAAAATATGTTGAACCACCAAAAGTGGAAGCCGACAAACCATTTCAAATGCAAATCTCTCAACTTGATTATAATAATTATGTTGGCGTTATCGGCATTGGGCGAATTAAACGCGGTAGTGTTAAACCTAATCAACAAGTTACTATTATTGATAGCGAAGGCAAAACACGCAACGGTAAAGTTGGACAAGTGCTGGGGCATTTAGGATTGCAACGCTACGAAGCCAATAGCGCACAAGCAGGTGATATTATTGCGATCACAGGTTTAGGTGAGCTCAATATTTCAGATACGATCTGTGATGTGAACAATGTAGAAGCACTGCCAGCATTAACCGTAGATGAGCCAACTGTTACGATGTTCTTTTGTGTTAATACCTCACCATTTTGTGGACGAGAAGGTAAATATGTTACCTCGCGCCAAATTTTAGAACGCCTAAACAAAGAATTAGTCCACAATGTGGCATTGCGAGTAGAAGAAACGCAAGACCCTGATGCATTCCGCGTATCAGGTCGTGGTGAATTACATCTTTCCGTGTTAATTGAAAATATGCGTCGCGAAGGCTATGAATTAGCTGTATCTCGCCCGAAAGTTATTTTCCGCGAAATTGACGGACGCAAACAAGAGCCGTTCGAGCAAGTGACCATTGATATTGAAGAGCAACATCAAGGCTCTGTTATGGAGGCCTTGGGCATTCGTAAAGGTGAAGTTCGCGATATGGTTCCTGATGGCAAAGGCCGTACTCGCCTCGAATACATCATTCCAAGCCGCGGTTTAATTGGTTTCCGTAATGAGTTTATGACCATGACATCAGGCACTGGCTTGCTTTATTCAAGTTTCAGCCACTATGATGACATTAAACCTGGCGAAATTGGACAACGTATTAATGGCGTATTAATTTCTAACGCAACAGGTAAAGCACTTGCATATGCACTCTTTAGCCTACAAGAGCGTGGCAAACTAATGATTGAACATGGTACAGAAGTGTACGAAGGACAAATTATTGGTATTCACAGCCGTAGCAATGATCTTACCGTCAACTGTTTACAAGGCAAAAAGCTCACCAATATGCGTGCTGCGGGTAAAGATGACGCGCTTGTGCTTGTCACACCTGTAAAATACACTCTTGAGCAAGCCCTTGAATTTATTGATGATGATGAATTGGTTGAAGTCACACCATCATCTATCCGAATTCGTAAAAAGTTGCTCACCGAAGTCGAACGCAAACGTGCTAACCGCACAACAACCAGCACAAGCACGCATTAATTAATCTATTTCGACAAAATAAAAACCGCACTTTTAAAAGTGCGGTTTTATATTTAGATAGCTTAATCAAGTGAAATCGGATAAATATAAACTCGACTGTGATCTCGTATCGTAGTATTTGGTAACATTTTATGTACCATATTCCCCTTATCCGATGCAATCCCAAAATCATCATCATTAATCACCGCTAGGTGATGCTGATCAATTAACCACATTCCCTCAAATTTATCATGTGGATAACCATTTTCTTTGACTAAGTCCAATACTAATTTTTTCTCTACCGCATTAATACCTACTTTCTCGAGCTCATCCCAACTTAATTGTTCTAAAGCCTTACCATTCAGTAGCATACCGGTTTTCGATTTTACATCACCAGAAACATCTGTGGCGTTGGTGATATCAATCAAATAAACATGTTTTTGTACTTCAGTGCCTTCGCTTGCAAACTTTCCATCGCGCTCACCAACCAAAAATTGACTATTACTCAATGCAATAATGGATGAATTTGAAAAATTATCCGCATTCTGTTTATATAAAAACTGTTTTGTTTCACCTGATTTCAGATCAAACATGATAATACGCGTTAAAGTGCGGTTTATAGCCTCTTGCTTTGTCGGATTAAACAGCGTTGACTGCATTATACCCACTAACGACGACTGATCGGGTGTCATAGTTAAACCTTCCATACCCCGATTGGCGCGGCGTTGAGCAAATACAGCAGGCAGCTTTCTTTTTCCTGTATTGACTCCATACGGACTAATACGTTCTAATTCAATTCCCTCACCATTAAAATGAATGAGATGCGGACCATATTCATCAGCAATCCAAAATGTACCATCTTGAGCTACAACAAGCCCTTCACTATCAATTCCATATTTATCTGTACCTAATGAATTCCCCATCATATCAAGCGCAACTTCATCTATTGCACCTAGTCCTTCTGGGTTGGGTAACCCTGTCAAGTTTTTTCCAGCTGGTGTTTTCAACTCAATCAATTTTAACAAATTGATACTATTATCTTGGGTAATTTCAAAATAACCAATACTCGGAGTATAATCAGGAATAGGAAATATTTTACTGCCTTTTTCTTTCCCAGATAAATTAGGACCACGATCAGTGAGTGCATAAAAACGTTTATTATTGCTTGGATCGCCTGTAGCATCAGAACCAAATCCACCTTGATAGATTTGTAAATGCTCATTAATTAATTTTGTCGGCATATCATAAAATTTAATCGAATCTTTCGCTAAGATCTGTATTGACATCAATAAAGAAAAAATACCACACAAAGAATATATTAATCTCATAATCACTCCTACTAAATAAATAAGAGCACATTATAAAAAATGAATATGACACCAATATGACAAACAGAGAAATATAAAAGTGCGGTCTAACCG
>NZ_JABMIJ010000008.1 GCF_014885015.1 Spirabiliibacterium falconis
TTCAAATTTTTCTTTAGACATTTTAAGTCCCTCTAAACAAACACGGTTATCGATGGTTCTCTACCACATTAACCTAATGTAGATTGCAATTATACAAGATGAAAGGAAAGTAAGGATAAAGAAGACGTGGTGCTGATAGGCAGATTTGAACTGCCGACCTCACCCTTACCAAGGGTGCGCTCTACCGACTGAGCTATATCAGCGTTTGGAGCGGGCAGCGGGAATCGAACCCGCATCATCAGCTTGGAAGGCTGAGGTAATAGCCATTATACGATGCCCGCGTTCTTATTCATCTACCCCGATCATCACTAGGAAATCATAAATGGTGGAGGGAGAAGGATTCGAACCTTCGAAGGCTGAGCCGGCAGATTTACAGTCTGCTCCCTTTGGCCGCTCGGGAATCCCTCCACGGTACTTGTTGTTATGGTGCCGACTGCCGGAATCGAACTGGCGACCTACTGATTACAAGTCAGTTGCTCTACCTACTGAGCTAAGTCGGCGACGTAAACAAGTGAGGCGTATTATAGGCATATTAATTTTGCTGACAAGTGTTTTTTGCAAAAAAAATCATTTTTTCTTGTTGTTCGATTAATTTTCAGCCAATAAACCGCACTTTGTATTTATATTATGCAATTTCTTACTGCGATAAGCGTGCTAATAAGCGATCCATTGCTCGATAACCTAATGCTTCACTTAAATGCGGTTTTTCAATCTTTTCTATGTCATCAAGATCCGCAATAGTGCGTGCTACGCGCAAAATACGATGATAAGCTCGTACCGATAAGCCTAACTTTATGAGTGCATTTTCTAAAAAAGCAGCATCACTTTCACTTAGTGCACAGTATTTTTCAAGGGTTTTACCCTGCAAGTGTGCATTAACACAGCCATTGCGTGCTAATTGTATTTCTCGAACACGATACACTGTCTGGCGTACATCAACGGTACGTTCACCACGATCGCCACCACGCTGTAAACTGCCCGCGGGCAATAATGGTACCTCAATTGACAAGTCAAAACGATCTAAAAACGGTCCTGAAAGACGATTGAGATAACGGATAATCTGCTGTTGTGATGCGCGATTATGTGTGCCTTGATAATGCCCTGTCGGACTTGGATTCATGGCGGCGATCAATTGAAATTTGGCAGGAAACCGCACTTTTGCATTGGCTCGTGAAATCACAATCTCCCCTGACTCTAACGGCTCTCGCAAGGCATCCAATACCCGACGCTCAAACTCTGGTAACTCATCTAAAAACAACACACCATTATGTGCTAATGAAATTTCACCAGGTTTAGGATTTGAGCCACCGCCCACAAGTGCAGCTAATGACGCACTGTGGTGGGGGCTACGAAATGGACGTTCACGCCAATAACGCGGCTCGCTATGCGTTTGAATTAAACTGGCAATCGATGCGCTTTCAATCGCTTCTTCATCCGTCATTTCGGGTAAAAGTGCGGTCAGCCGACTGGCAAGCATCGTTTTGCCTGTTCCTGGTGGTCCTAAAAATAACAGATTATGCTGCCCCGCAGCAGCAATCGTCAAGGCTCGCTTAGCATGTTGCTGCCCAATAATATCGGTTAAACACAAGTGCGGTTGCCTCGGTTTATTTGATGGGCGTGGCAATAACTGTGCGACAGGTAAATCCTGCTGTTGTTGCAGGAATGCAGCAACTTGCAATAACGATTCTGCAAAATAGGTCTGCGTGGAATGAATTAAACTCGCTTGGTTCGCATTTTCAGCGGCAATAATAAGTTCTCGTTGGTCTTTTTGGGCTGCTAATACAGCAGGAATGACTCCTTGCGTACCGCGTAATTCGCCCGTCAGGGCTAATTCGCCGAGAAATTCATAGCGTGATAACTGTTCGGCATTAATTTGCCCTGATGCTGCTAATATACCCAGTGCAATGGCAAGATCGTAACGTCCGCCCTCTTTGGGCAAATCCGCTGGTGCCATATTGATGGTCATTCGAGCCACAGGGTATTCAAAATTAGCATTAATTAATGCACTGCGCACGCGATCGCGTGCTTCCTTCACCGCCGTTTCAGGTAGCCCCACTAGCGTTAGCCCAGGCTTGCCGCGACTTAAATGAACTTCAATGGTAATTAATGGTGCTTGAATTCCAATACAAGCCCGACTATAAACAATAGCTAATGACATACCGCCTCCTCGACTATCATCATAGCGAAAGTGCGGTTACAGGCGAGGATATTAGACACATTTTACGATCGTGATCGTAAAATAAATAATAAAAATGCACGCTGAATGCGTGCATTTCAAGATATTAGCTTAACCTCTCAATTGATTGACAAGGGCAACCGCTTCTTTACTTAAACGCGTCACTTCATCCCAATTGCCTGCGGCAACGGCATCATTCGGAATCATCCACGAGCCACCAACTGTTTTTACGCAGCTTAATGCCAAATAATCTGCCACATTTTTCGGGCTAATGCCGCCTGTTGGGCAAAAACTTAACTGCGGCAATGGCGCAGAGATTGCTTTAAGCACAGGCGCGCCGCCATTTGCTTCGGCAGGAAAGAATTTTAAGTGATCAAAACCAAGCTCAAGTGCGGTCATCATTTCAGATGGCGTAGCCGTACCCGGCATTAATGGAATATCACTAGTTGCTGCATGTTTAAGCAAGTTGACACTTGCCCCTGGTGAAATAATAAATTTAGCACCCGCTTCCACTGCTTTATCATACTGCTCGGCATTAAGCACGGTGCCTGCTCCCACTAATGCGTTTGGCATTGCTTCACTAATTGCTTTTATTGCATCTAACGCAACCGCACTACGCAAGGTAATTTCAAATACGTTAATGCCACCAGCACTAAGTGCTTGCGCCATCGGTACTGCATCTTTTAACGCTTTAATGACCATTACCGGTACAACTGGAGACGCGGCGAATACTGCGCTAGGCTGAATTTTCCAATTCATATTTTTATCCCTTCTTAAAGATGAAACACTGTTTCTAAATATAACAAAAATTTTTTATCGTGTCGCTTTTATCATAATGCAATGTGATCTAGGTCAACTGTTTTTAGCTAATGTCGGAATAAAATCGTAAAGTGCGGTTATCAACCGCACTTTAACTTGTTCAAAATCCCCTTCGATAGAAACAGGTAGCACATCATCTTCACCGCTTGGTTCTTCAAGCGTAGCGAATTGACTTTTTAACATGTCGTCTTTCATAAAATGGCCTTTACGAGCACGCATTCTTGCTAAAATCAAGTCAAAATCCCCATCAAGATAGACAAAACATAATTTGTCATTATCTTGGCGAATGCGATCACGATAAACTTTTTTCAATGCAGAGCATACAATAATGCCGACTTCATTTTTTGCGATAAGCGAAAATGCAGCATCATTGATACGCTCCAGCCATGGTGTGCGATCTGCGTCATTTAACGGCGTGCCTTGTGCCATTTTAAGAATATTGGCGCGTGGATGAAGGTCATCTCCGTCAATAAACTTCAACGTTAATTCGTTCGCAACCGCTTGTCCTAAGCTGCTTTTCCCTGTACCTGAAACGCCCATTAAGATGATGGCATACCCACTCATATTTATTCCTTACTAAAAACATCAGCATAATGCTGATGTTTTTTGATTATTGTGCTGGCAAATAACGCATTGGATCAACGGATTTTCCTTTGTAACGAATTTCAAAGTGTAATTTTACACCATTCGTACCAGAGCTTCCCATTTTAGCGATTTGCTGCCCTGCACTGACTTGTTGCTGATCTTTAACTAAAATGCTTTCATTGTGGGCATAGGCACTAAGATAATCATCATTGTGTTTGATAATGATCAAGTTACCATAACCACGTAGGGCATTTCCAGCATAGACCACTCGCCCACTGGCAGCTGCGTTAACAGCTTGTCCACGCGACCCTGAAATATCAATTCCTTTATTACCGCCATCTGCGGAAGAAAATCCTTGAATAATGCGCCCTTTGCTCGGCCAATTCCAGCGAATATTTGACGTTGCAGGCGGTGGTGGCGTAACCGTTTTTGCCGCCGTCGCACTGCCTGCACTCGCAACTACCCCCGTTGTAGCACTCACGCCCTTATTACCTGCCATAGCAGGGTTACCCACGCTCGCTTTGATTGGTCCACTGATACTACCATCAGACCCAAACTTCGTATTATTCGGGCCTGTCGTATATGTCACCGCTGGCTCGACGGGTTTCGCTACAGGCTGTGGCGCAGGTGTTGTCGGTTGTGGCGCAACGTTTGCATTATTTGCCACATTGTGGTTTTCGCCCAGTTTTAACACTTGCCCCACTTTTAAACTGTATGGCTCACTCATATTATTTTTTGCCGCCAGCTCTTTCACGTCCATGCCCGAAATATAGGCTATCAAAAACATCGTATCGCCTTTGCGGACAGTATATGTATCGCCTTTATAAAAACCTTTATCAATTTGATTATAAATTGGCGCATTGGTAGCCGCATCCCGTGGGATCGTGAAATCTTGTGAAACAGCTTGAGCTTTTGTTTTCACGGTATTTACCGCTGCTTGTTGAGTATGTGAAACCTGTTGTTGTGCTGACGATACCGCACTTTGGGTGGTTTGTGTTACTTTACCGACCGCACTTTGAGCATGTTGTTGCACTTCCCCAATCGGTTTAGCAATGGCACTTTGTACATTTTGCTGAATATTGTCTGGACTGACATTCATGCTCTCAGGCATACTTTGTGGCTGCAATGTTGGCTGCCAACTGCCATTACTTGCCCCCGTATTTTCCACTGGTTGCATAATCCCTGGTGAAAGTGTTCCATCCGCACTTTCTACCGGTGCTGAATTATTACTAGAACAACCCGCCAATGCCAACGCTAGGGCACTGAGTGGAAACAAAATTGATACTCTCATAAAAAATCCTTTACACTGTAATTGATTAACGTAACAAAAAATAAGCAATAATGGCTAAGACTACCACGCCCCAACCGATCACTTCAATAGAGCGGCGTAATCTTGCTTCAATTTTTGGTCCGCCCCAGGCAGCAAGTTTTGCCACCAGCAAAAAACGTGCCGCTCGTGAAATAAATGCCGTGATCACAAATGGGAAAAAGGCCATTTGCATCACACCGCTGGCGAGGGTGAATAATTTGTATGGAATGGGCGAAAATCCCGCCACAAACAACACCAAAATCCCCCATTGATCAAACCACGCAATCACTTGATTGAATTTAGCAAGATAGCCAAATTGTACAATATAATGGTGTAGCCAATCATACGCTGTGTAGCCGATAAAATAACCTATCATCCCCCCTAAAACAGAGGTTGCTGCCGTGATCAAGGCGAGTTTTAACCACCGTTGTGGCCGCGTCATCGCCATAGGAATTAACATCACATCAGGCGGAATAGGAAAAAAAATTGCTTCAATAAAACTCACCAAGGCAAGCCAATAAACCGCAAAACGATGTCGAGACCATTGCATGGTTTTGTCATAAAGTGTGCCAAATAATCTCACTGCACATCCCCTTTAATTAACGGTACAAACCGCACTTTTTCAATCCGTTGCACCTGAAACTGATCACCTATGCGGGTAATCAGTTGTAATTCTTGTTCTTGAGCAACATCACCTATAGGTAAGACCATTTTAGCATGTTGCTTTAATTGCATAATCAATTCATACGGCATTGTATGCGCCGCTGCGGTTACAATAATGGCATCAAATGGAGCTTTCGCAGCCCAACCTTGCCACCCGTCTGCATGACGCAGGTGGATATTGTGTAACCCCAACTGTTTAAAACGGCGCAGTGCTTGCCATTGTAGTGTTTTAATGCGTTCTATGCTGTACACCTGTGCACATAATTTGGCTAAAAGTGCGGTTTGATACCCACTGCCCGTGCCAATTTCCAAAACCTTAAAGTGCGGTTGCAATGCTAAAAGCTGTGTCATTTTTGCCACAGTGTAGGGCTGTGAGAGCGTTTGCCCCTCACCAATCGGAATAGGCGTGTGATCAAAACACCGCTGTGCAAAAGCCTCTTCGACAAACAAAGGGCGAGGAATTTCGAGCATTGCTTTAAGCACGGCTTCGTCTGAAATGCCTTGCTGGTAGAGTTTCTCAACCCACGGTCGTTGATAAGACACAGACATTAGTCACTTTCTACCCATTGTCGTAATTTTTCTAATGAATGATGTGCCGTCATATCCGTTTGTATAGGCGTCAACGACACATAGCCGTTTCTGACCGCATGAAAATCCGTACCAACATCTGCGTATTCTGGCAAGCCACTAACCCCCACCCAATAAATTTTCTCACCGCGAGGGTCAACTTGTTTAATTAATTCGCTAGCACATTGGCGATAGCCTAAATGAGTTACCTGCATGCCTTGTAGTTGGTCAAAAGGCACATCAGGTACATTGATATTAATAATTTCGTGCTTGCCCAGTAAGCTAGGATAGAGCTTTTCAATCAAATCACACACCACTTTTGCAGCCGTTTCAAAATAAATACGTCCATCAAGCGAAACAGCAATCGACGGTAAGCCCAAATGCCGCCCTTCCAACGCGGCTGCCACAGTGCCTGAATAAATGACATCATCACCTAAATTGGCACCTGCATTAATGCCTGACACCACTAAATCTATTGGTTGCTGTAACAATCCATTAAGTGCCAAATGCACACAATCCGCAGGCGTACCATTTACGCAATAATCACCGTTACTTAATTGATGCGGTCGCAGTGGTTCAACCAATGTCAGCGAGCTGGATGCCGCACTACGATTTCGATCAGGCGCAACGACAATCACCTCAGCGAACTGCCGCAACGCGTGTGCCATCACTTGAATACCTTGTGCGTGAATACCATCATCATTACTTAATAAAATTCGCATTATGATCCTTGATTTTCAATATTGACTAATTCGCGTATCAACGCTGTAGCGTAGCTACCGCTATTGAGAGTAAAGTTGAGTTGCAAGCCATCTTGCGTAAAGCGATACGTTAGCTTATCAGGTACTGCCAATAACGCTCTCCGATCACTTTTGACGCGAGCTTTTTTCAACAATTCACAAAGTGCGGTCTGAGAAACAAGCTGTGCTTGCTCAAAAGCCAATGCCTCATTGTGCGTCAACACCCCATCATCGCCAAATAATGGCGCAGTAAGTTGCACATCACCTTGCTCAAAGCGTGCCTGAGTTGCTTCACGCTCGCCTGCATCGACAATAAACCAACTATTCGAGCCACGAAGCCGCATGGCATCCCCCACCAGCACGGTTTGAGTTAGGCCCTGTTGAATACGAGCGGAAACAATTTGATTATATAATTCACTACGTGCCGCAGAAAGATAAAAACTGCGTTTTTTGCGATCACGAACTGAAATTTCGCCTGCCGCCCAACGCAATGCCTGCGTCAAATTGTTGCCATCACGCCCAAAACGCTGTTCAGTGAAATAATTAGGAAAACCGCACTTTTGTATTTTTTCAAGTCGAGAGTTCAGATCGGTACTGTCTGGAACATCACGCAGCAAAATCGTAAAATGATTAGCTTGCAGGCTGCCAATACGGATTTTGCGGTTATGCCGTATTACATTCACAATTTCCACTCTCTCAAGCTGGAACTGGCTGAAATCTGGCGTTGCTTTGCCAGGTAAATGTAAGCAAAACCACTGTTCGGTGATTCCGTGACGATCTTTTAATCCTGCATAGCTCCAATCACGCTGGCTAACACCAGCAAATTGTGCAAGTTTTTCGCCAACAAACAAGGTATTACAATGGGTTTTGCGAACATAAACCGCAACAAACTCGCCTTCACCTGCGAGATCATAACCCAATATTTCCTGTACACAAAAATCACTTGGCTGCACTTTTAAACGTGCGCTTTGCTGAGGCTTTCCATATAAATATGCGAGTGTCATTGTGCCACCAACAAGGCGACCGCCTCACACGCTATGCCCTCTCCGCGTCCTGTAAAACCGAGCTTTTCAGTGGTGGTGGCTTTGACATTAACTTGCTCAATAGTACATGCTAAGACATCTGCAATGGCTTGCCTCATGGCATCAATATAGGGGCGCATTTTCGGTGCTTGTGCAATAATGGTCACATCAACATTCCCCACGACCCAGCCACCTGACCGCACTTTTGCGTAGGCTTGGCGCAATAAGACCTTACTATCTGCGTTTTTATACGCCATATCGGTATCAGGAAATAATTTTCCAATATCACCCAGTGCAGCAGCGCCCAACAGTGCATCTGTCAGTGCGTGCAAAGCAACATCGCCGTCGGAATGCGCCAATAAGCCTTGATGATACGGCACGGTTACCCCCCCGATGATTATCGGACCTTGCCCGCCAAATGCGTGCACATCAAAACCATGTCCAATTCGTATTGTCACTTTTCTCTCCGTTGTAAATAAAATTCGGCTAACGCTAAATCTTCGGGACGTGTAATTTTAATATTATCCCGCCGCCCTTCGATCAAGTGCGGTTTAACCCCTAATTGCTCAACCGCACTTGCATCATCAGTCAGCTCGATTGCATTGGCAAAGGCATGTTCATAGCCCGCCCGCAATAGCTTCACCTGAAAAAACTGCGGTGTTAATGCCTGCCATAGCAATGTGCGATCAACGGTTTCTACGATGCCACCATCGCGATCCGCTAACTTTATCGTGTCTGTGACAGGGCACGCTAAAATGCCCCCCTGCGGATCATGTACGGCTAATAACTTCTCCAGATCGTCCAAATGCAAGCAAGCACGTGCGCCATCATGCACCAATACCCAAGTGTCATCTGCTAATGTGCATAATGCGTTATAGACCGATTCTGCGCGTGTTTCGCCCCCAAGCACATACCGCACTTTTGAACTAAAGTGCGGTTTAAGCTGCTCAATAAGTGTGTCGTTTTGCGCCACTGCAAGAACAATTTCCTCAACTGCGCTATGGCTAGCCAATAATGCAACCGTGTGCTCAAGCACCGTTTTATTGCCCAATGGCAAATACTGCTTCGGCACAGCCGCCCCCATGCGGCTTCCCACACCAGCTGCTGGCACTATCGCAACAATATGGCGTGCCATTATTGATACTCATCCGATTTCACTAGGCGGTAGAACACTTCGTTAGGCTTTATCATATCGTGTTCTAATCTTGCGCGCTCTTCAATCGCATCCACCCCTTCCTTGAGATCTTTAATTTCTGCGATAATGAGTTGATTACGCTGAGAAAGCTGTGTATTTTCTTGCTCTCGTTGAGCAATTTCATGTTGCACCGCTGTGTATTCCATATAGCCATTTTTACCAAACCAAAAACTATATTGAAACAACGCCACAAGGGCGATTAAAATAAGAATGAGAACGCGCATAGTCTGTCCTTGAATATCAATTTGGTATAGTTTACCTTGAAATACAGAGAATGTGGAATGGCAAAGGCGATCTTAGTGCATTTTTTGCATAAAAATGAAGGCGAATATGGCAAAATCAAATTATATTACACGAGCAGGCTGGCAGGCATTGGATCAGGAGTTAAAATTCCTTTGGCGTGAAGAGCGTCCAAAGGTTACCCAAGCTGTGTCTGATGCGGCGGCACTTGGCGATCGTAGTGAAAATGCAGAATATATTTATGGCAAACGACGATTGCGTGAAATCGATCGCCGTGTACGCTTTTTAACCAAACGACTGGAGGTGCTAAGCATTGTGGATTATCACCCCAAACAAGAGGGCAAAGTCTTTTTTGGCGCATGGGTCGAACTAGAGAGCGAGCAAGGGGAGATTCACGCCTATCGAATTGTGGGGTGCGACGAATTCGATCCTCAAAAAAATTGGATTTCTATTGATTCACCAGTTGCACGCGCACTCATTGGTAAACAAGTCGATGATGAAATTTGTGTGCAAACACCAAGCGGCACACGCGTATGGTATATCAATAAAATTTGGTATCAGACAACGTAATCGGCTTGCCCAAGATGCGAATAAAGTGCGGTTGGAAATGTTTTCTGACTGCTAATTTTTCGCTGACGGGGCGAATAATAACGAAGCTCAGTGCCGTTGCCACGACAATGAGCAGTGCTAATGCCCACTCCGTTTGGATAAACAATGAGCCAATAAGTGCACTACACAATAAGGTGGCGAGTGGAACTATATACAGCAAAAGTGCGGTCAAAATCATAGAACGCTCTTGTAGCCCAATTTCAATTTTTTGCCCAACTTCAACCGCATCATCCACTACCACCTGTAAAAGTAGCTGATTGTGCCTGTCGCCATTTAACTCAGATAACGCATGTGCCCCACAGCTTGTTTTCGCCACACAGCCACTGCAACTTTGCTTTGTTTCACACCGCACTTTGGCTATGCCGTTAGCAATGCTAACCACCTCTGCCACTTCAACTAACATTATTTTTTACTCTGGCTAAAGTGAATATCTTTGACAATTTGCTTGGCGGTAAGTAGCGGAATATCGCCGATTAAGGTAATTTCACGCTGATCTTCGCTCAATGTATAAATCGTGTTGCTGTCTTGCTGCCAAGCGTGCTCACCTAAATTATCACGAATACTTTGATTTAAATATAAACTAAATGAAAACAGCCCATCACTATATAGCAACGTTTCTAACTCACCAATATCCGTTTGATATTTATCGTGTTTTCTTATTTCAAACCCTGGCGGTAGCCACGTTAAATGCCAATTGGGATCAACATTCACCTCATCACCTTGTAACGCAATGACTGGCGGCAAATGTAATTGTTTAATGGGTTCAATTAAACTGCTTAAAGTCTCGTCTTGCGTCAGCGATGTTACCCGAAATTGTTCCAGCACGTTACCATTGCGGTCAAGCATATCACTGCGCATCAATAGATGGCTTGCAGAATCAATCCATAATACATATTGATAGCGAAAATCGTCTTTGGGTAGGATGCGAATGACTTGTGCGATACGATTCGCAATGCGTGTTTTGCCGGCATCAATAAAATCATAGTACCGCTTTAGTTTGCCAAAATTAGCATATACCGCACTAGGTAAATCATCTACTATCGCCTGTGCTTTTAAGCTAAATGGTTGATAATTCGAGCCAAAATAACTGATAATGTCACCACGCTGAATGATTTCTTGACGTGCACCATCGAGGGAGAACAACTGCGCATAGTGCTTGCCGTCGTGATAAAGGTGTCGATATTGATAACTGTTCACCTCATTTGGCATCAATTTAACAAACGTAATATCAAAATCACTGTTATGCCACGCTGTCGTCATTTGTTGCAACGTGTCGAGAAGATTGCGTTGAGCGGGATTATCTACTGCATGCTCAACTTCCACCGCACTTTCAGTACCCGCCAAGCCAACGGGAGTATAAAGTGCGGTTAAAAATAAGCAAAGTGCGAGAATAAATGCGTTGTGTTTCATTGATACATCCAATGCAAATAAAAATTCACCACCCAAAGGTGGTGAAGATCTGTCAACGTGTGATATTAGTCATTATGATTAGACACGTGTTCTAATGCTGGACCATTCACACGACGTTGTAATTCATGATTTTGCAACATCAGGTTAAGGCGTTTACTTTGTTGCTCAAGCTGATCTTGGGTTGGCAAGTCTTTACTTGGTGCATTATAACTTACTGGCTGCAAATTATTCGTAAACGGCAATGTTTGTAGTACAGGTGTCTGTGCATAATTGTCTTCTTGCCCATTTTGCATATATGTTTGCACACCAAACACAGCCACCAAGCATACACTTGCCGCCACCGCCACTTGGGTAAGTGGAGCAAACCATTTTTTAACTTTTTGTGCAAAGGAATGCGATTCAATTTCACGCGGTGTAGGTTGATCACACACAATCGTGCTTTCTGACTCAATCAACATCGCCATTTTTTCGGTAAAATCATTGCCTAAGAGTACATCGGACTCTCTACGCATAACCGCACGCACAAGGTGATAATGTTGCCACGTTTGCTGGAGCTCTTTGTCCTGACACAGTGCATCAAGTGTTTGATTATCTTGATGTTCACCGTCTAAATAGGCTGAAAGTAACTCTTTTTGCATCTTGATCTACTCCGCTTTTTGACTCGTCGTCGTTAATGTTCGTTGTTCATTAAAGGGGCGATTTTACTGTTGATAATTTCCCGTGCCCTAAATATGCGTGATCGCACTGTTCCCACAGGGCATTCCATAATCTCAGCAATCTCTTCGTAACTCAATTCCTCTAACTCACGCAACGTTATTGAGGTTTTTAGCTCTTCTGGTAGAGCGGCTATCGTTTCAAAAATCACATCTTTTAATTCCGACGATAGCACCAAATTCTCAGGTGTATCAATATTGCGCAATCCATCGCCTGTTTCATAACCTTCCGCATCATCGGCTGGAATGTCATCGCCTGGAGGGCGTCTACCTTGTGCTGTAATATAGTTTTTTGCCGTATTCACAGCAATACGATAAAGCCAAGTATAAAACGCACTATCCCCACGAAATAAATGCAATGATCGATAAGCTTTAATAAATGTTTCCTGCACCACATCTGGGATGTCATTGGTTGAAACATACCGTGTTAACAGACCAGCAATTTTGTTCTGGTGGCGCGCAACAAGCAAATTGAATGCTTTTTTATCACCATTCTGAGCCTTTTCTACCAGGGCTTGATCTGTTAGTTGTTCACCCATCTTGAGCGAATCTCCTTCACGTTTTACGCTAACATTCCATGCTCTGACAGTAGGAGCTCTTAAAACGTTAGAGTGCGGTTTTTCTCAAAAGTTCAAATTTTTTTATTTTGATGCTAAATGCTGCTGAATTAACAACACAATTTCATGTAGATTTTCACGTGGTGCGCGGGCTTGGTTCATCAACCAACGAAACAATTCGGGATCCGTAAACGTCAATAACTCCACGAAACTCGCTTTTTGAGCCTCGGTTAACGTATCAAACCGCTCTTGATAAAACGGCATAATCATATAATCCAGCTCAAGCATTCCACGGCGGCATTCCCACGCTAGCTTCAATTTATTGTATTGCGCCATACAGACCTTCATTCTTGTGCAAATGTGTTGTGATCATCATAGCATAAATGGAGCCAAGTGCGTGGATTTTCAAGGTATCTCAATCATAAAAGTGCGGTTAAGCTATAACAAAAAAGGCGAGCTGTGCTCACCTTTTTTCGCAATCGATCAAGAATTATTTGATTTTTGCTTCTTTATAAATAACATGCTTGCGAACAACAGGATCGTATTTTTTGATCTCCATTTTTTCAGGCATATTACGTTTGTTTTTTGTTGTAGTGTAGAAATGACCAGTTTCTGCGGTTGAAACTAATTTAATTTTCTCACGAGCACCTTTTGCTGCCATAATTTAGCTCCTTAGATTTTCTCGCCTTTAGCACGAAGCTCAGCTAATACTGCATCGATGCCTTTTTTATCAATAATGCGCATACCTTTAGCAGAAACGCGTAAAGATACGAAACGTTTTTCACTCTCAACCCAAAAGCGGTGAGTGTGCAGATTTGGTAAGAAGCGACGTTTGGTCGCGTTCATTGCGTGCGAGCGGTTGTTACCAACGACCGGACGCTTGCCTGTTACTTGACAGACTCTAGACATTGTTAATTCTCCAATAAAACTTAATTAAGTTTGCGCTAAGCGGTTCGGATCACCAAGCTGGTTACCTCGTCAGGCATTCAACCCGACCCGCGATGAATATTAAAGGTGGGGGATTATACCCATTTTTTTTATCTTACTCAAGCCCCAATGCGGATTAATCATAAATTTCCCGCCAACGAACCGCACTTTTACTCTCCTGATTTGAGCCAACCTTGTTCAGAAAATGATAAATAACAGCCTTGACCAATAATAAAATGATCGAGCACCCGCACTTCGACCAGCCCACAGGCTTGTTGAATTTTTGTAGTGATGGCTTTATCGGCTTGACTGGCTTTTGCCACACCCGATGGATGATTATGCGCTAAAATAATGGCGGCTGCATTAAGCGAAAGTGCGGTTTTGACAATCTCTCTTGGGTGCACCGCCGTACTATTAATACTGCCAAGAAACATCTCTTCGTGGCGCAACAAGCGATGCTGATTATCTAAAAATAGCACCACAAAAATCTCTCGCTGTTTGTTCTCTAACAAACTTTGTAAATACATTCTCGCTAACTCAGGCGAATCGAATGTCGGTTTGGCTTGCATTTGCTGAGAAAGATAACGTTTTGTCATCTCGATGCTCGCTTGCAGTTGTACGAACTGGGTGATCCCAAGCCCTTTAAATGCACAAAACTCTTTTTCATTGGCACTTAAAAGATAACGTAAAGATCCAAAGTGCATCAGCACCTCACGCGATAATGCCATTACCGAGCAACCTTTGATACCTGTGCGCAAAAAAATTGCTAACAATTCATCATCACTGAGGGTTGCCGCACCGCACTTTAATAATTTTTCTCGTGGTAATAACTGTTGCATCTAGCTCCCCTTTGATGTTCATAACCGCACTTTGTGGTATTTTTTCCGTTTTTGCCAGCAACATGATCGTGTTTTACGATCGCTTTCGTAAAAATTACCATTTTTTATCGAAATTATGCTGTGCGTTTCGCCTTGAAATGCTACAATTTAAGATTAACTTTATTTTCATGACGGAGATAAAATGAGTCGTCAAAAGAAAACGCGCAAAATCAGTGATATTATGCCCGCGCGCAAAGCGGATAATCCTGCGGGTGCACGCAAGTCTAGTCGCTATGAGCTAGATGCCAAAGCGCGTGAAGAAAAACGCAAGAAAAAACATAAAGGTCTGCCATCAGGTAACCGCCACAGTGCAAGCAACGACAATAGCAAAAAGCAAAGTGCGGTTGTGCGTGACCCGCGTGTGGGAAGCCGTAAAAAGATTCCACTGATGGTAGAATTTGTAAATCAGCCTGAAAAAGGGCGAGTTATTGAGCCTGTGCGCACGACAAAATCTGTTCGAGATCCAATGGCGGAGCTGACCGCACTTGAGAATAATGAATGTTTAAATAACTTGCTCGATCAACTGGATGCGGGCAAGAAATTATCCCGAGAAGATCAAACCTTCGTTGATGACTGCCTTGCCCGTATTGAGCAATTAATGCAAGAGCTTGGTGTAAACGAAGACGATGAGGAAGACGAAGATCTGTTAACCCGCTTTTCTCAAGTGGACATTAATCAGTTCCGATAAACATGAGCTATTTACACATACTGCTGGTTGTTGGCGTTGTGATTATTATGGGTTTGGCTGGCTGGGCTGGTAGCTTGATGCTGGCTCTACGCCGCCAAAAACAACGTATATACGCCCTAAAAGTACGCCAATTTCAATTCGCTAAAGAGAGCATTGAAATCATAGCCAATGCGATGCTACGCGATGAATGCAATCTTTCTGAAGGGGTAATCCGTATTAATGGGCTGTTAGCGCATATTGGCGGCATAACACTGCACAGTTATCCTGCCCTGTTTAATCTATTTGAAACGGTCAAAGACATGCCAATTTTGGCGGCTCGCAGCGCACTCAAGCGTAATGAGCGTATGCGTTATGATCTGATACGTGAAAGTAAGGAAGCAGAATTACAAGAGGCTATTTTGGCGCAAGTGCCTCAATTATTACACGATTTACAACACAGGAAACCTTATGTCTGATATTGTATGGGATCTCAATCTTATTCAAAAATATAATCAATCGGGCCCACGTTATACGTCTTACCCAACCGCACTTGAGTTTAATGAACACTATAACGAACACGATTTTTTACAGGCTGCTCTGCGCTATCCAACTCGTCCTTTGTCGTTATATGTGCATATCCCGTTTTGCCACAAATTGTGTTATTTTTGTGCGTGCAATAAGGTGATCACTCGCCATCAACATAAAGCGGATATTTATCTTGATTATGTCGAAAAAGAGATCATTACACGCGCCCCTCTCTTCAAACAACGCACTGTGACCCAAATTCACTGGGGGGGTGGCACCCCAACCTATCTCAGCGAAGCACAATCCTCACGCCTAATGACAATGCTCACGGAACATTTTCATATCGCTGATAATGCCGAAATCAGTATCGAAATGGATCCGCGTGAAATAGAACTGTCAATGCTCGATCATCTACGGCACATTGGCTTTAATCGTATCTCGATGGGTATTCAAGATTTTAATAAAGATGTGCAAGCTGCAATTAATCGTATTCAAGATGAAGACTTTATTTTTGCACTTATGCAAAAAGCACGCCAACTGGGCTTTAGCTCAACGAATATTGACCTGATCTATGGATTACCTTTTCAAACAGTGGATAGCTTTATGAAAACGCTTAAACGGGTCAGCGAACTTAATCCTGATCGCATGAGTGTTTTCAATTATGCGCATTTGCCAGCACGTTTTGCGGGGCAAGCAAAAATCAAAGAGCATCATCTGCCCCCCGCGGAAAGTAAACTCACCATTTTACAAAATACCATTGAAACATTAACTCAAGCAGGCTATCAGTTTATTGGTATGGATCATTTTGCTAAACCCGATGATGAACTGGCAATCGCTCAGCGTAAGGGCGTTCTGCACCGTAATTTCCAAGGCTACACAACTCAAGAAGAAGCCGATTTATTAGGGCTTGGGGTCTCTGCTATTTCCTTATTAGGCGATCACTATGCACAAAATGAAAAAGGGTTAAAAGACTACTACACCGCGATTGAAGCGCATAACAGTGCCTTGGCAAAAGGGTTGGTGTTAAGTCAAGAGGATTGCCTACGCCGTGATGTCATTAAGGCATTAATTTGTAATTTCCGCTTAGTGTTTTCCTCAATTGAACAACAGTATCAAATTGATTTTAAACAGCATTTTGCACAAGATTTGGAGCTTCTCGCACCACTAGCTGAGGATGGATTGCTAACGATTACCGATCATGCGATTGAAGTCAGTGCAAAAGGACGCCTGCTGATTCGTAATATCTGTTTATGTTTTGATACATACTCACGTGCTCTTGCTAGACGCCAACAATTTTCGCGTATTATCTAATCTTGACCGCACTTTGATAGATAAAGTGCGGTTAATTTTCGATTAGGGGACGCAAACTCTCATGCTGACGCTTGAGGTTTTCAATCATTTTATCATAATGGCGTAAGCGTATCAGGGCGTGCACAATCAGATATGCTGCCACTACAATTAAACTGATATTAATAACGCTAATTGCGCTTAGCACCAACCAGACATGTTCAATTTCATAATATTTTGATGTGGCAATTAATGCACTAAAAATCGCCAATGGCAGTGCCAGCATGGAAATCCCAATCCGCATTGAGGCAAGGACTGTCCGTTTTTCAGCTAGCACAAGTTGTAATTGATTGATGCTGAGAATATCAACTGTCGTATTATTAGGTGTTGATGTTTGCATAGTTTACTCTAAAAATCGATAAATACTGTTAAGCACATTATGGCGAATATGATCACGCTCGAATAGCAGTTCATGCTTTGCGTGTGCAATTATCGTGGATTGGCAATCAGAAAATAATGGCACGCTGTGCGAAATCACATGATTACAGACAATAGAATCTTTTTCTGCTTGAATAATGAGCACTGGAATAGCGATTTTTTTCGCAGCTCTCGGCAATTGCTGCATATAATTCAAGCACTGATGAACCCAAGCAAACGTCGGACCGCCAATCGTTAATTTTGGAAACCGCCGTGCAAGCCGATTGACCCATTTCATTCGTGTTTTACACGCGCTGAGATCGTTATTATTTATATTAACAGGACGATAATCCGTTTTCCCTGGAATATAACGCCGCCCAAGCCCAAACAATACAGCAAGATTGATGAGCACACGATCAAGCATACCATGTTTAAGGGGCAACCCAAATAAAGGGGCTGTCAGCACCAATTGATCAAATGTATGGGGATAACGAGCTAAATAATGCGTTGCGATTAGCCCTCCTAACGAATGCCCTAACATCACTTTATGCTGATAATTTTCCAGCCCAGCAATCGTATGAATCACTGCATCCAAATCATAAAGATAATAATCGAATTGATCCACATAGCCTTTTTCATGCTCAGGCAAAAGGCGTTGAGAATAGCCCTGACCACGATGATCAAATAGCAATACATCAAAACCATGGTGGTAAAAATCGTACGCCACTTCACTCCATTTGAGCATATTGCCACCTCGTCCACTGACAAGCACCATCAAGCGACGACAATCATCGTTGTCATGTCGAAAAAAACGGTAAGCTATACGGCAACCCTGCCGCCCTTGTAAAAACTGAAGCGGAAAATCAGCAATAAATCGGCTCAAGGTGGTTAGGACAAAATGGGCAAAGTGCGGTTCTCGTTGCTGCATAGGGTTCTCACTTATTGACATTATGCCCATAATGAAACGATTTACAGTGAAAATCAATGGCTAAATGGGCTTAATTTTATCTTGAATGACTAAAATATAACCATTTTTATTGCTGATATAAAGAAAGTTAAAGTGCATTGAGATGATAATAATTATTATTTATATTAACACTCCTCTACTATTAACTCAGGAGTCTATTATGAAAAAACATGTTCTTCTCACCGCACTTAGCATAGCGTTCACTGCGACAGTTGCCAATGCACACTCGGTTTGGATTTATGGCGAAAATACACCGCAGCATTTCCAAGCCGATATTAACTATGGGCACCACTTTGGCGAACCCGAAGCCATTGCCGAAAAACGCTTAACGCTATTCAGCACACCAATACTCTCTGGTGAAAACGGCAACATCCCACTGACGCAAACAGGGGAAAATTATCATTACCTCAGTGCGAAACCGTTAGAAAAAGGTACCTACATATTAAGTGTTGACTACAAACCTACTTTCTGGACTAAAAAAGCCGATGGTAAATGGGAAATGAACAAAACACGCCAAGATTTTCCCGATGCCCAGTTGTGTGAACGTGCTGCCATGCGTGGGAAAAGCATTGTCCGTATTGATGACGATGGCAAATTCGCCACGCATGCCTTAGGCAAAGGGGTCGAAATTACACCGATTACCTTACCGAGCCGTATCAAAAAAGATATTGTTTCACAGTTTAAACTCACCAAAGATGGCAAACCTCTTGCCGATGTGGTCATTCTTGGGGCGTATCAAGGATTTCATAAAAACAGTGATGATATGCACGCGTTTTACGCCAAAACCAATCAAGACGGTGAATTTTTATTTAAACCAACCGTTGCTGGACGCTGGTATTTAAGTGCGGAAGTGGAAGAAAAGTTTCAAGACAAGCACTGCGACTTAGATATGACCGAAACCACGCTCACATTTGATGTACAATAACAAAAGTGCGGTGTAAAACCGCACTTTTTATATCACATTATGCTGTAACCAATTGGCGTAAAATACGGCGGATTGGCTCTGCCGCCCCCCACAATAACTGGTCACCCACCGTAAATGCGGCTAAATAGTCATCTCCCATAGCGAGCTTGCGCAAACGTCCAACTGGAACACTTAATGTGCCAGTAACTTTTGTCGGCGTTAATTCACGCAGCGTCGCTTCTTTATCATTAGGAATCACTTTTACCCATTCATTATGCGATGCCAAAATTTGCTCAATTTCGTCCAGTGGTAACGCTTTTTTCATTTTAATGGTGAATGCTTGGCTATGACAACGCAACGCACCAATTCGCACGCAAAGCCCATCGATTGGAATTGGATTGTCGCTTAAGCCCAAAATTTTATTTGTCTCAGCATAACCTTTCCATTCTTCTTTAGTTTGCCCGCTATCTAATAATTTGTCGATCCACGGAATCAAGCTACCCGCCAATGGTGCCCCAAAATTTTCACACGGTAAATCGGTACGCATTTTCTCGGTAACACTGCGCTCAATATCCAAAATAGAAGATGCAGGATTTGCTAAATCCGTTTTCACTACCGCATTGAGTTCACCCATTTGCTCAAGCAACTCGCGCATATTTTTCGCCCCTGCACCACTTGCCGCTTGATATGTCGCAACGGAAATCCACTCCACCAAATCACGCTCGAATAAACCGCCTAACGCCATCAACATCAAGCTAACCGTACAGTTTCCACCCACATAGGTTTTGATGCCTTTTTTCAACCCATCTTCAATCACATGTTGATTGACAGGATCAAGCACAATAATAGCATCTTTTTCCATGCGTAACGCACTGGCGGCGTCGACCCAATAGCCATCCCAACCTGTGGCACGCAATTTCGGATACACTTCATTGGTGTAATCCCCGCCTTGGCAGGTTACGATAATATCTAATTGAGATAGTGCTTCAATATCATAAGCATCTTGCAATGTGCCCGCTTCTTTGCCACCAAATACAGGTGCTGCAAGCCCAACTTGCGATGTAGTAAAATAAACAGGATTGATGTGTGCGAAATCGTGTTCTTGTTGCATACGATCCATTAAAACGGAACCCACCATTCCGCGCCAGCCAATAAAACCTACGTTTTGCATTTTTTTTCCTTAAGTTGATGTTGTTATAAAACTTGAGTTCACACATTAATTACTAAATTTAACTGATAAATGCAATTATTTTTTGCAGAATGCTTCGATTTTCTCATTCAGATGTTACAATAATTTAAAAATTATTGCTTGATTTTGTATTTTATTTAACTCAATATCGCAATCAATATGTTAAGGAGAGGCTATGTTAGCTTTCATCACGGGCGCAAGTGCAGGGTTTGGTGCCGCTACTGCACGCTTATTTGTCAAACACGGTCACAGGGTGATTATCTCCGCTCGGCGTGCCGAACGCTTGCAAAAATTACAACACGAATTAGGCGAAAATTGTTATGCGCTTGCATTTGATGTCAGCGATGAAAGTGCGGTTCTGGCGGCATTAAATCGCCTACCGCCATCGTGGCAAGAGATTGATGTCTTGATCAATAATGCTGGTTTAGCTCTCGGGGTAGCAGGTGCACAAACGTGCAAACTCAATGACTGGAAACAGATGATTAATACCAATATCACAGGACTTGTTACCTTAACTCATGCGTTATTGCCACAAATGGTCGCACGCAATCGTGGGCATATCATCAATCTTGGCTCTATTGCAGGAAGCTACCCATATCCTGGTGGCAATGTCTATGGCGCAAGCAAAGCATTTGTGAAACAATTTAGCCTAAACTTGCGTGCGGATTTAGTTGGCACCGCAATCCGTGTCACCAATGTTGAACCAGGACTGTGTGGCGGCACCGAGTTTTCCAATGTCCGTTTTTATGGTGATGATGAAAAAGCAACCGCACTTTATGCCAATGTAGACTACATTACCCCTGACGATATTGCTGAAACACTACTTTGGATTGCACAACGCCCTGCACATGTGAACATCAATCGCATTGAAATAATGCCCGTTGCACAAGCACCTGCGGGCTTGGTGGTGAAGAAAAAAGAAACCTAAAAGTGCGGTCACAGGAAATAGCATAATGGAAACCATTTTACTCAACGCATTTATCTACCTTGCAGCCGCTGCCATTACAGTACCCATTCTAAAACGAATAGGGCTTGGCTCAGTGCTGGGCTACCTACTCGCTGGCATTATGATTGGTCCGGTACTGGGGCTGGTGGGGAATGAAATCAAAGATGTTCAACACATCGCCGAATTTGGCGTTGTAATGATGTTATTTTTGGTTGGCCTTGAGCTTGAGCCGCATAAATTATGGCAATTAAAAACCAAATTATTGGGGCTGGGTGGTCTTCAGGTGGGGCTAACCATCGCCGCATTCGCAGGCATTGCCATTGCCTTAGGACAATCGTGGAAAATCGCCATTGCCGTGGGATGTATTTTATCTCTGTCATCTACTGCCATTGTGTTGCAAACCTTGGGCGAAAAAGGCTTAATGACAAGCCCCGGGGGGCAGTCGAGCTTTTCGGTCTTATTATTTCAGGATATCGTGGTCATTCCGATGCTGGCATTGCTGCCGTTATTAACCATGTCAAACTACGGCGTGCCCGTTGTGGAAGGACAACATAACCTACTCGAAGGCATGAGTGGTTATATCAAATCGTTAGTGACCATTGGGGTAATGACCCTTATTGTCGGGGGTGGGCATTTTTTAGGTCAGCCCATTTTCCGCTTTATCGCCAAAGCGAATTTGCGTGAAGCATTTAGTATTTTTGCACTTGCTTTGGTGATTGGGATTGCTTTGCTAATGTCATCAGTTGGGCTTTCACCAGCCCTTGGTGCATTTTTAGCTGGTGTTGTGCTGGCAAGTAGCGAATATCGCCATGAACTTGAGAGCAACCTCGCACCTTTTAAAGGTTTACTGCTCGGACTATTCTTTATGACCGTGGGTGCAGGCATTGACTTTCGCCTGCTATTTTCTCAATTTGGCACCATTTTAGCACTGACTATTGCCGTCATTGCAGTAAAAATGGTTATTTTATGGCTACTCGCTGTTGTATTCCGCCTGAAAAAAGCACAGCAATGGTTATTTTCACTCGCATTAGCACAGGCAGGCGAATTTGGCTTTGTCTTGATTGCCTTTACTAAACAGATGTGGGTCATTCCTTGGCAGTTAGGTGACTTGTTACTGCTTGTCGTCACCCTCTCTATGCTTATTTCGCCACTACTATTTGTATTTTACGAAAAAGTGTTGCAACCACGTCTCATTGAAAGTAACGCTCGAGAAATGGACACCATCGATCAGCAAAGTGCGGTTTTAGTTGCGGGCTATGGTCGCTACGGTCAAATCGTGTGCAGTTTATTGCGTTGCTGTGGCTTTAAACCCACCGTGATTGATTTTGATGTTACCTTAGTCGAAGGTATGACGAAATTTGGCTACAAAACCTATTTTGGCGATGCCACCCATCCAGAACTGCTCGAATCAGCTGGAATCGGGCAGGCAAAATTATTGATCATCGCCATTAATAATAAAGACGATACGCTACGCATTGTGCAATATGCGCATCAAACATATCCCAATCTACCGATTATCGCGCGAGCTTTCGATCGCCTACACACCTATGACCTTTATCAAGCAGGTGCTACTGTGATCGTGCGTGAAGTGTTTGATTCCTCCGTACGTAGCGGAAAATTCGCCCTTGAATTGCTCGGCATTAAAAAAGAAAAAGCCCGAAAACTGAGTGCATTTTTCTATCATCGCAATCGCTATGAACAGCACCTCATGGCTGATGTCTATGAGCCCGATCGTTCAATGTTTGCCAATGAAAAAATGATCAATATCGCAAAACAAGTGGATGATGAAACCACGAAAATGATGCAAGCGATTTTACGCGGTGAAAATGTGGATTGGCGACCACCAGGTGCTGAAAATGACTTCAAGGAAGAAGGGCATCTTGCCCCTGAAATGGGCGATGATAGCCATTTTGTTCAACATGAGCATGAACAAAGTGCACTCGATCCAGCACAAGATGCAACGAATGCGACCAACGAATTGCCAGAACCCGTTGATAGCCTAACACAGGATGAAAAAACATAGCCGCCAACCGCACTTTAAGATAAAGTGCGGTTTTATTTTACCTCATCATGACGCTCACGCAGGAACACTGCAAAGCGAGGTTTCCCTTGCGCGGTAAACCCTTGATATTGATAAGTGATGGTACTACCTACTGGGGGCGGATTTAAGCGTTGCTGGCGAGAGAAACCAGAACCAATTTTGAACACGCCATAGCGATTCACACAGCTCAGCGCACCAAGCATACCCGTAAATTGCCCTTTACCTTCAATATGGCGTATCACTGTGCACTCATCATCAAAGCGTGTTTTAACTTTCAAAATTTGGCTACTACGCCCATGTTGATAAGGCATATTGGGATTACGCACCACAACACCTTCGCCACCGTGTTGCTCTATATCCGTCAAAAATTGTCGCATATGTGCTTTATCTCTAATTGGAATCTGTTCAATAATGGTAATATGCGGTGCAGGATGTGCTTGCAAATAATCGCGTAACACCTGCAAACGTTGCCATAAATTACCTTTGGCATTAGGCACATCGAACACATGCAATTTTAGTTTCTGCCATCCTTCGTCTTGATAACTACGCACCGTTGCAGCAATTTGACTAAATTCACCTCGTGTGGAAAATAACTCACCATCAAGCGAAAACGGTGGGAAATTTTTAAGAAAATCCGCTGGAGGCGAGAATGCCTTTCCTTGACGACTCACAAGGATTTCACCCGTCCAAATTCCACGGACGCCATCCAGTTTTTCACTCATTACCCAGCCTTGCAGTGATTGGTTGTGATAACGCTGCAATAACATCACATCAGGAGCAACAGCCCAACATGAAAGGGATTGAACAAGGAGTATTGTGCGTAAAATCCCGTTTATTATCTTCACATTCATCACCACCTCTCACTGCAAGTGCGGTCAGTATAAAAAGAGGTATGAAAAAAGCGAGAACAACTAACTAAAATTAGAATGCAGATCGCAAAACGCCTGTATTTTCGCTCAATAATTGCCAAAATGCGGCGACTAACGGCTGCTTTAGCTGCTTTTTCTGCACACACACACCCAATTCAAACGGCTCAATCGCCGTAGGCAAGCGTAATAATGAAACCTGATCGCGCATAGGGCTATTATTGATTACCACATCAGGTAATAACGCCACGCCGCACCCCAGTGCCACCATCGGCACAATACCCTCATGCCCCGCTACGCAGGCATAAATTTTAGGTTGCAAAAGCTGCATCTGACGAAACCACAGATCAATTCGCTCACGCACAGGCCCTGCAACGGGCAGAATAAAGGGAATATTTCGCCAATCAATGGGCTGAGATTGCAACAAACGGGTGGAAAGGCAGGCGACACGCGGAGCAATCAAGGAAAGATGGATGTTGCCAATGTAATGAAAATCAATATTTTCAGGTAAATGCAATGGACGACCAACAATGGCAAGATCAGCAAGATTCGACCGCACTTGTGCTATCGCATTGGCAGGATCGCCCGTGGTCAGTGTGATGTCAATATGCGGATAACGCTGGCGAAACGCCGTTAAAATCGGCGGCAAATGGCTGTATGATGCAGTAACTGAGCAAAATAGCCGCAGCTCACCAGACAATGTATCAGGCGTAGAAAACCGCACTTTTAAGGCTTGCCAGCGTTGCCACTGTTCTCGTGCAAAAGTGATAAATTCTTCACCATAATGTGTTAACGAAACGCGACGATTATCACGCAATAACAGCGTTTGCCCTAATTCTTGTTCTAGTCGCTGAATTTGACGTGAAAGCGTAGAGGGACTCATATGATGCTGGTATGCCGTTTGCGTAAAACTTTGGTTATGTACCAGATCTAAAAATAATTTTAATTGTTGAAATTCCATCGTTGACCGTACTTTTATTGCAATAAATGCAACAATTAGTTTCAATAATATCAATTTTCGCAATCAAAATTGTACGTTATACTGCTATCACTGTCTAGGTTAAACAGCATAAAGGAAACATGATGGCTAATTATTTCAATACATTAAATTTACGTCAGCAACTCGATCAGCTTGGACGTTGCCGTTTTATGACGCGTGATGAATTCGCTGATGAGGCCAATTTTCTAAAGGGTAAAAAAATTGTGATCATCGGTTGTGGTGCACAAGGATTAAATCAAGGTTTGAATATGCGGGATTCAGGGCTGGATATTAGCTATGCACTGCGTCAAGCCGCCATTGATGAAAAGCGTGCCTCATATACCCGTGCACGTGAAAATGGCTTTCAGGTTGGTACATATGAAGACCTTATTCCACAAGCCGATTTAGTGATTAATCTTACTCCTGATAAACAGCACTCTGCGGTTGTTAATGCCGTAATGCCATTAATGAAAGAAGGTGCGGCTTTGGGCTATTCCCACGGCTTAAACATTGTAGAAGTTGGTGAACAAATTCGTCGCGATATTACTGTCGTGATGGTAGCCCCAAAATGCCCAGGTACCGAGGTGCGTGAAGAATATAAGCGTGGTTTTGGTGTGCCGACACTTTTAGCCGTACACCCAGAAAATGATCCAAAAGGTGAAGGCTGGGCAATTGCGAAAGCATGGGCGGCTGCAACAGGTGGGCATCGTGCAGGCTGCTTGGCTTCATCCTTTGTAGCGGAAGTAAAATCTGATTTAATGGGCGAGCAAACCATTTTATGTGGGATGTTACAAGCCGGCTCGCTATTGTGCTACGACAAATTAGTGGCTGATGGCAAAGATCCTGCTTATGCCGCAAAATTAGTGCAATACGGTTGGGAAACCATCACCGAATCCCTCAAACAAGGGGGCATTACCTTAATGATGGATCGCCTGTCAAATAGTGCCAAAATCCGTGCATTTGAGCTTTCCGAACACATTAAAACCCTGCTCAAATCGTTGTTTGAAAAACATATGGATGACATCATCAGCGGTGAATTCTCACGTATTATGATGGAAGATTGGGCAAACAATGACACAAAATTACTCACTTGGCGTGAACAAACTGGGCAAACCGCCTTTGAACAAGCCCCACTTTATGAAGGCAAAATTAGCGAACAAGAATACTACGATAACGGCGTATTAATGATTGCAATGGTCAAAGCAGGCGTTGAATTGGCATTTGAAACAATGGTCAAAAGTGGCATCTTGCCTGAATCTGCTTACTATGAGTCCTTGCACGAATTACCACTTATCGCCAATACGATTGCTCGCAAACGGTTGTATGAAATGAATGTGGTGATTTCAGACACCGCAGAATACGGTAACTATTTATTTGCATTTGTGGCAGGACCATTAATGGCTGAAAAATTAATGCCTACATTAGAACGTGGTGATTTAGGTGAAAAAGTCATTAACAACGACATTGATAATATTCAATTGCGTGATATTAATGACGCTATCCGTGAGCACCCAATTGAAAAAGTCGGTAAAGTTTTGCGTGGTTATATGAAAGATATGAAACGCATTTCAGTTGCTTCATAACCGCACTTTTCCATCTTAATGCCCGCTGTTTGCGGGCTTTTTTACTTTTAACAATGCAGACCATTCCTCCATTTTATACAAAACAGTGATAGTCTTCACAAATTGAAAAAATTGTAACCGCTTAATTTACAAATATTGCTATACTGAAAGTAGGTGAGAGGCTGTTCACCTCCGTAGTTTTATGTTTTTAGAAGTTAACATGAAAACGTTTACATAGTCGTAGAATATTAATTCCACGCCTAATAGTAATGAGGAGCATAAGTGATGCTAGCATATCTACAACGTATCGGGCGCGCGTTAATGGTGCCTGTTGCGACCTTACCAGCGGCCGCAATTTTGATGGGAATTGGTTACTGGATTGATCCTAACGGTTGGGGAGGCGACAGTGCCTTAGCCGCACTTTTGATTAAATCAGGTGGCGCAATCATTGATAATATGTCATGGCTTTTCGCTGTTGGTGTTGCCTATGGCATGTCGAAAGACAAAGATGGTACTGCAGCACTAGCTGGCTTAGTCGGATTCTTTGTTATTACAACCTTGCTCTCACCAGGAGCGGTTGCACAACTTAAAGGTATTCCTGTTGATCAAGTCCCTGCCGCATTTAGTAAAATTGCTAATCAATTTGTCGGTATTTTGGTTGGGGTACTTTCGGCCGAACTCTATAATCGCTTTTACCAAGTACAATTACCCCAATGGCTTGCATTCTTTAGCGGACGTCGCTTAGTGCCGATTGTCGTCTCTTTTGTGATGATTGTAGTGTCGCTGATCATGATGTATGTTTGGCCTGTTATTTTTAATGCGCTTGTTTCTTTTGGTGAACAGATCAGTAGCGCAGGTCCAACTGGTGCTGGTATCTATGCCTTCTTTAACCGTTTGCTCATTCCTGTTGGATTGCACCACGCCCTCAACAGTGTTTTCTGGTTTGACGTAGCTGGTATCAACGATATTCCTAACTTCTTAGGCGGTCAAGCATCAATTGATGCTGGCAAAGCTGTTCCAGGTGTTACTGGTATGTATCAAGCGGGCTTCTTCCCAATTATGATGTTTGGTCTGCCAGCCGCTGCACTCGCTATGTATCACAGTGCCAAACCAAGTAAAAAGTCAGCTGTTGCTGCTATTCTCTTTGCTGCAGCACTGGCTTCATTCTTCACTGGGGTTACCGAACCGCTTGAATTTGCATTCATGTTTGTAGCACCTGTACTTTATGTGGTACATGCATTGCTTACAGGGGTGTCCGTCTTTATTGCTGCTACATTCCATTGGATGGCAGGTTTTGGTTTCTCCGCAGGTCTTGTGGATATGGTACTCTCAGCTAAAAATCCATTGGCGACCAATTGGTACTTCTTGATTGCTCAAGGGTTGGTATTTGCGGTCATTTACTACTTTGTATTCCGTTTTATTATCACCAAATTCAACCTAAAAACGCCAGGACGTGAAGATGATGAGCTCACCAATACTCACGAAACACAAACCACTGCAAATGAGCAAAATCTTAAGACTCGTGCCCAAGATTTTGTAACTGCACTGGGGGGAAAAGACAATTTAAGTAACATTGATGCCTGTATTACTCGCTTACGTCTTGAGTTAATTGATTATGCTAAAATCGATGAAGCAAAACTTAAGAGCCTTTCACGTGGTATCGTTAAAATAGGCGATAATGCGTTACAGATTATCTTAGGTCCTGAAGCAGAACAACTTGCTGACAAAATGAAACAGCTATAATATCAATAACATAATAAAAGCCGCCTCTCTAGGCGGCTTTTCACGATTTATCTAGCAACCAATACCACTTTTCGTGTAAAACTTGATATAGATTAACCGCACTTTCTCTTAAAAGCGTACAATAAACTAAATCAAACACAAGGAGCCGTTATGAATATTTTTATGCTAAGTAACGCCAAAGTGCCTAATAATACCCGTATTTTAGAATATGCACTGCCTGACATCATCGATAGTTTTGTACGCGAAAAAGTCAAAAATGTCGTCGTAATCACCTACGCTGTTGTTCGTATAAGTGCCCTTGCACGTGTCAATGATGTGAAAAAGAGCTTCGCCGATTTGGATCTTGACATCAAAGGCATTGAGGAGTTTGATGATCCTGTTGATGCCATTTATCAAGCGGATGCCATTATGGTCAGTGGGGGAAATACGTGGCAACTCAATAAAATGTTGCATGATAACGGCTTAATTGAGCCTATCCGTGATGTAGTGCTCAACCATAATGTTACCTATGTTGGCTGGAGTGCAGGCTCACTGGTTTGCTGCCCAACCATTTGCACAACCAATGATATGTGCCCTGTCAGCAGTGCTATCACACCTGCACTGGGCTTTGTGCCATTTCAAATTAATGCACACTACATCGACAGCCGCCTACATGGACATATGGGCGAAACGCGTGATGAACGCATTGAAGAATACTGCATTTTAAATCCACACAGTAGCGTGCTTGGCATTGCCGAAGGTACATGGCTACATCTCAATGACAATGGGCTGCACTACCACGCACCTCAGCAACACGACATTGCCTATTTTAAATATGGTCAATCCAAACAATGGGTTGCATACGATGAAGATATGAACCGCTTTATGCAATTTAGACGGTGAGAAAAACGTGCAAAAAAAATGACTTGTTGTTATACTGCAAACGCTGATAAATTCAGCGTTTCGCTTTATTTGATCAACCGCACTTTGGTGCTGCCTGAATATAAGGCTTTGGAGGACTTGAAAATTGAAAACACTATTTTCCCCACGTCGTTTAAAATCGCTTCTTGTTGCAACCCTCGCTTTGTTTAGTTCTACACTTTTCGCCGCTGAAAAACTCTATGTGTATAACTGGACAGAATACATTCCAAATCAGCTCTTAGCACAATTTACCAAAGAAACAGGGGTTGAGGTCATTTATACCACCTTTGAAAGCAACGAAGAAATGTATTCCAAAATGAAACTGATGAAAAACAGCGATTACGATCTGGTTTTTCCATCAAGTTATTACATCGAACGCATGGCAAAAGAAGGCATGTTGCAAAAAATTGATAAAAGTAAGCTCAGTAATCTTGGCAACATCAATCAGGACTTGCTCGGCAAGCCTTTTGACCCTGACAATGCCTACTCGTTACCGTATATTTTTGGTCTAACCGGTATTGGATTAAATGCCGCCTTTGTTGACCCTGCTAAGGTAAACAGTTGGAAAGATTTGTGGGATGCGCAATACAAAGGCAAAGTGCTACTAACCAACGACTCACGGGAAGTGTTTCATATTGCATTATTAATTAATGGCTTCTCTCCGAATACCACCAATGCAGAGGAAATTAAAAAAGCCTACGAAAGCCTAAAAACATTGATGCCAAACGTAGCGGCATTTAACTCTGACACCCCTGAAATGCCGTATCTGCAAGGTGAGGTGGATATTGGTATGATCTGGAACGGCTCGGCATTTCGTGCCCATAAAGAAAATCCTGATATGCAATTTATCTACCCGAAAGAAGGGGCGATTTTCTGGATGGATAACTACGCCATTCCTGCGGGTGCAAAAAATTTAGATGCTGCCTACAAATTCATCGACTTTATGCTCCGCCCAGAAAGTGCAAAAATCGTGATTGAAACGATGGGCTTTTCAATGCCAAACAACAAAGTCAAACCGCTCTTGAGCGA
Source organism: Spirabiliibacterium falconis (assembly GCF_014885015.1). Lineage (GTDB taxonomy): Bacteria > Pseudomonadota > Gammaproteobacteria > Enterobacterales > Pasteurellaceae > Spirabiliibacterium > Spirabiliibacterium falconis. The sequence continues at coordinate 30,433 of NZ_JABMIJ010000008.1, forward strand.
AGAGGACGCACAAAGTCCGATTTTATTCCCAACCAGTGAGCAAATCGCACAAGGCGAATTGCAAGCGGATGTTGGCGATGCGATTGATATTTATGAAAAATATTGGAATTTACTCAAAGCCCATTAACCTAAAAGAGCGGTTCGCCGCTCTTTTCTAACCGCACTTTTATTATGTATCAAAACTTATTAGCCCCCATTCACCACTTTTTACTCTGTGAAACCCCAGATGCGTGGATTGCACACGCCAAACGCCCTGAAAATCTCGCCACCATTTTGCAAGACCATATGATGTGTGAGCTTAAAGCCGCCCAATCGGCGATGTTATTGTTACGAAAATACGCAGCAAATACCCAAGCTAATGAAAACTTATTGGCGTGGATGAAGCCTTACGAGGATTTCGCCTACCGCAAAATTGGCGATTTAAACGCTTTAAAAGGCAAAAGCCACATCACGAAAAAAATTGAGCCACGCGATGATAACCCTTTCGCCGCCGATCTGATCGATAAAATGGTGTTATTGATCAAAGAAGAATTACACCATTTCTACCAAGTGTTAGAAATCATTGAAGCGCGTGGCATTGCATTGGAAAATATCACTGCTGGTCGCTATGCCAAAGGGTTAATGCGAGAAGTACGCCATTTTGAGCCAGCCACCTTAATTGACAAACTCATTATCGGTGCATTTATTGAAGCCCGCTCTTGCGAACGGTTTGCCAAACTCGCACCGCACTTAGACGATGAATTAAAACAGTTTTATATCTCGCTGTTACGCTCAGAAGCGCGCCATTATCAAGACTATCTGACGCTGGCGCAACAAATATCAGATACCGATATTAGCGAACGTGTTGCCCATTTCGCACAGGTCGAAGCGACATTAATCCGTTCGCCAGACAGTGAATTTAAATTCCACTCAGGCATACCCAAGTAAAAGTGCGGTTGACCGCACTTTTACTCCCCCTGCTCTGTACGCACTACATTGAGTCGTTCGTGCTCGGCAACAGTTTGCAGCGGTTCAAGTGCTGGCAGCGTTTTCGTCACCTTCGATGAAAGCGATTTGAAGCGTTCCACCTTACCATAAAGCCCTTGCGTGCCGACCAATGCTGTAACCGTGCTGTTGTAATGATTACTCACCGCCGACAGTGAACCTCCGAGCTTTTGCAACCGCTCAGCCAGCACGCTCACTTGATTGTAAAGCTCGCCTGCGCGCGCACTAATCTCTTGGGCTTCACTGTTGCCACGCTCAATCCGCCATAAATTGGCTACCGTACGCAAAATCGGCATCAGCGTGGTGTGAGAGACCATAATCACATTTTTATTGTATGCCTCATTAAACAATGTGCGGTCGGCTTTTAACGCCTCGATATACGCTGGCTCAAGGGCAATAAACATCAACACAAAATTGGGGCTGCGCACACCAATCAAATTGCTGTAATCTTTTTGCGACAGTTCATGGATATGCTGACGCACAGCTTTCACATGTTCACGCAAAAAGTGCTGTTGTTCGGCTTCTGTCTCGCTATTGACCGCACTTTCATACGCCACCAGCGACATTTTACTGTCTATAATCAAATGTTTATCGTCAGGTAATTTCACCACAAAATCGGGTTGGCGACGGCTGCCTTGTTCGTCTTTGAAGCTCGCTTGGCTGTCGTAATGCTCCCCCGATACAAGTCCCGCCAATTGCAAACTACGCTCCAACTGCATTTCGCCCCAATTGCCCGTGGTCTTTTTCTCCCCTTTCAATGCAGTGGTTAAGTTACTCGCCTCTTGCGACATCGCCAGCCCAATATCCATCACTTTCTTAATTTCGCTTTCTAGTGCCACTTGCCCTTTGATGGATTCCGAGTGCACCTCATTCACCCGCTTTTGAAAGCTATCAATTTGTTCACGAAACGGTTTGAGCAAACCCTCAAGTGCGGTTTGGTTATGCTGCTGAAACCGCTGACTTTTCTCTTCAAGAATACGATTCGCCAGATTTTGGAACTCTTGGGTTAATTGTGCTTTCGTCTGTTCAAAATTTTGTTGCTGTTTCTCAAAGTGTTGTTCACGCTCTTCCAGCGAGGTCTGCAATTTCATCAGTGCACGCTGACTTTGCCCTAGGGTGTGCTCAAGCTGTTGCAATTGCTGCTCTTTGGCTGAAAGCTGATGGTGGCTACGCTCAAGCTGCGTTTGCAGGCTTTGTGCCAACGCATTAGCAGCACCAAACTGCTCTTTCAGTGTGGTAATTTGCTGTGCAATCGCGTCATTACGGGCTTGTTCTTCATCCAGTTCATGCTGTAAATACTGAATTTTCTCATCTCGCTCTTGTTGCTGAGTGAGCAGCCCTTCTACACGTGTTTGCGCCTGCACCATTGAGGTATGCACATGTTGGTTATGTTGTTGTAATTGCTCATATTTCGCCGCCAACTGATTAAAATCAGCAATGGTTTTATTCAGATCAGTGCGTAACTCTTGGCTGTCACGCTTGCGCTTTGCATTCCAAAAAAATAAAATCAGCACCACCAGTACTAATACAGCACAAGCAAATTGGGTGAGTTGTAATGACGTAAGAGGCATATATTGTCCTTTTTTCCTTGATTATAAAACAAAACCGCACTTTTTGCTTAGTCAATTCACAGGAGCATGTATGCCAACCACGCTTTATCTCGCTTCCCAAAGCCCACGCCGCAAGGCACTGTTGGCGCAACTTGGTTTTCACTTGCTGCATCTTGCCAGCGAGATCGATGAAACCCCACACACAGGCGAGAAAGCCCACGACTATGTCAAGCGCATGGCACGCGAAAAAAACCGTGCCGCACGTACCAATCTGGGTAGCGAACCGCACTTTGCCATTCTCTCCGCTGATACCTGTGTGGCATTAGATGATCAGATTTTAGGCAAGCCAGACAATGAACAGCACGCTTTTGCGATGTTGCGTGCACTGGCGAACCGTCGTCATCAGGTGCTAAGTGCGGTCTGTGTCTATTTTCAAGGGCAAGAAAAAACGCTATTACAACAAAGTGCGGTGCAATTTGGTGCGCTGACAGATGAACAAATTCTCGCCTACATTGCCACGGGTGAGCCCATGGACAAAGCGGGCGCGTGCTGTATTCAGGGATTAGGTGGCAGCTTTGTGAGCCATATCGACGGCAGCTACAGCGGCATTATGGGCTTGCCACTGTTCGAAACACGCATGCTGCTGGCAGAATTTCACATTTATCCACCGGCACTATCACAATGATCCGATCTGAATTTATCACCCAAGCGAATGCCTTTGGGCGCACACAAACACCTTGCTTTTTTGTGATCGATTTTGAGCAGCAACGCCCTTTTATTTGTGAATTAACGCAGGCACAAACGTACGGTTTTTATTATGCCTTTGGCGAACAAACCAATTTTGACCGCACTTTTCCACCGCCTGCTGCCCTGAAATTGCACGCCAGCCCACCGCACATTGCCGATTATGCACGTGCGTTTGAACACGTTGTGCATCACTTGCAAATGGGCAACACCTATCTGCTTAACCTCACCATGCAAACCGCGATCGAATGCAATTATACCTTAGACGAGATTTTTGTCTTTAGCCACGCTCCTTACAAGCTGTTAAGTCTCGCTAAAGACCGCACTTTTGTCTGCTTCTCGCCTGAACCATTTGTGCAAACACGCGATAATCAGATTTTTTCTTACCCCATGAAAGGCACGATTGACGCCACGTTGCCTGATGCCGAACAACGCTTGCTCAATTCACAAAAAGAGCAGTGGGAACATAACACCATTGTGGATTTAATTCGCAATGATCTCGCGATGGTGGCAGAACACATTGAGGTCACGCGTTTTCGCTATGTTGAGCGGCTCAATACCGAACGAGGCGCAATTTTGCAAACCAGTTCAGAAATTCGTGGCAATTTGCCACCCAAATGGCAAGCCAATTTAGGCGAAATACTTTGGACGTTACTCCCCGCAGGCTCAATCAGCGGCGCACCGAAAGAGAAAACGGTTGACATTATCGCCCAAGCTGAAGGCGCACCACGTGGATTTTATACTGGCATTTTTGGCATTTTCGACGGTGAAAATGTGCAAAGTGCGGTCGCCATTCGCTTTATTGAGCAGTGCGAAAAGGGACTGATTTTCCGCAGTGGCGGCGGTATCACGGCACAAAGTGTCTTACACGATGAATACCATGAAGTCGCACAAAAAGTCTATATCCCCATAAGGAAAAACAATGTTTGACCTATTTGAAACCCTTGCTGTGCTTGACGGCGTGGTGCAAAATCCGCACCTTCATCAAGCACGCTATCAGCATGCGCTCGCTTCACTTTACCCCAAAAGTGCGGTCAAGCTGTGTGATTTTGCCCAGCTGGCCATTCCTCCCGCCTTTCAAACTGGGCTGGTGCGTGCGCGGGTGGACTACAACGCAACAGCGTTTGCTGTGCAGTTTTTCTCTTATCAACGTCGCACATTCACGCAGTTCAAACCCGTGGTGTGTGATGAGATTGATTACGCCTTTAAATTTGCCGACCGCTCATTGCTCAACGCCCTCTATGCGCAACGCGGTGAGTGCGATGAAATTATTATCATCAAAAATGGCTTAGTCACAGACTGCTCCATCGGCAATTTGTGCTTTCTGAAAAACGGTGTATGGTACACGCCCAAAACCCCGCTGCTCGCTGGTACGCAACGTGCTAAATTGCTGGTTGAAAAGCGTATTGTGCTAGCGGATATTACGCCACAAGAGCTCACTGACTTTGAACAAATCCGTGTCATTAATGCCCTTAACCCGCTTTAAACAGTGCCAGAGCCAACTGCCGCTGCACCGCGTGATCGACAATTGGCATAGGATAATTCACATCCAACCGCACTTTTGCCGCCCAAGGGGCGTGAATATCTTTATTGCTTAAGTGAGCCAGTTCGGGCACATAGCGACGGATAAATTTGCCTTCGGGATCAAATTTTTGCGATTGCGTCACAGGATTGAAAATTCGGAAGTACGGCTGTGCATCGCAGCCCGTAGAGGCCGCCCACTGCCAGCCACCGTTATTTGCACTTAAATCAAAATCCAATAATTTTTCCGCAAAATATGCCTGCCCCCGACGCCAATCAATGAGCAAATCTTTGGTCAAAAAACTCGCCACAATCATACGCAAGCGGTTATGCATAAAGCCCGTTTGGTTGAGCTGACGCATCGCCGCATCAATAATAGGAAAGCCTGTTTGACCGCACTTCCATGCGGCAAACCACTGGGGATTATTGACCCATTTGATGTTGCGGTACTGCCCTTTAAAGCTCTCATCGGTCACATTGGGATAGTGATACAGTAATTGTTGATAAAACTCTCGCCAAACCAGCTCGGAAAGCCACGCTTCAGATCCCTGACTTGGACGCTCAAGGCAAATTCGCACCAAATGGCGAATAGAGAGCAGCCCAAAACGTAAATAAGTGGAGAGATACGACACACCTTTTTTGGCAGGAAAATCCCGCAGTTGGTGATAACGCGATAAACGTGGTAGAAAATCCTGCAGCTGTGCAAATGCCGCCTCTTCCCCACCTAGCAAGACATTTTCTTGTGCCACAAAACCAAGTTCATGCAACTCAGGCAATGGATAACGGTTTTTCTGTGCATGAAAAAACGCCGCATCATTGACACAATTCCCCCAATCATCAGCCAAAGAAAGCTGTTCAAATACTGTTGGAAGCTGCGCAAGCCACGCTTTTTTATACGGAGTGAAGACACTATACGGCTTGCCTTGCTGAGTTAAAATCGCCGCTTTAGGGAAAATGACCTGATCGCAAACCTGCTCAAACGCTACACCATCGTGCGTCAGTGCCTTGCACACTGCTGCATCACGCATAATCGCATCCGGTTCATAATCCTCTGCGCACACCACACGGCTAGCTTTCACAGCTTTTGCCAAGACAGGTAGTACCGTTTCCGGGTCATCATGCACCACCCATAGCGGGATTTTATGCCCAGCTAGTGTCGCACGCAAAGCCACTAACGATTGGTGAATAAAAGTGACTCGCCGATCATCTTTTGCTAATGGTGTAAGAATGGTCGTATCAAACACAAACACCGCTACCAGCGGTTCGCGATACAAAAGTGCGGTTTGCAGCGCACGATTATCAAACACCCGTAAATCTCGCCGCAACCAAACAATCGTCGTCATATCTCCCCCTTGGTTTTACGCTATTGTACCGAAGTGGGCAAGGTTGTGAAAGCACGGTTTAGATTGGTAAAAAACCGCACTTTAACGTGCGGTTTTAAGGCTATTTAAGCGTTGACCAGTTGTTGCTCTGTGGGTTTGATCAAGGCATAGAGAACACCTGTCAAAATACTGCCTGCAGCGATGGCAACGAGGTAGAGTAGCACAGGTTGAATAGCCCCTGGAATCGCCAGCACAAAGATGCCGCCATGCGGTGCCATCAGTTTCGCACCGAACAGCATCGACAACGCCCCCGTTAATGCCCCACCAGCCATGCAGCTTGGGATAACACGCATTGGATCACGTGCAGCAAAAGGAATTGCACCTTCAGAAATAAAGCATAGTCCTAACACAAACGACGCTTTGCCGCCTTCGCGCTCGTTGGTTGCGAATTTTTTGCGAGCAAGGAAGGTGGCTATGCCCATACCTAACGCTGGCACCATGCCTGCTGCCATAACCGCCGCCATCGGCAAATAGGAAGATGAGGCTAATAATCCAACGCCAAACGCATAGGCGGCTTTATTTACAGGCCCACCCATATCAAAGCACATCATTGCTCCTAAAATAATGCCTAATACCACAGCACTGCCTGATTGCATACCGCTTAAGAAATCAGTCATCGTTTTCATAATCCATGCCACGGGATCACCAACCACATAAATCATGATCAGCCCCACTAACAATGTAGAGAAGAATGGAATGATTAAAATCGGCTTCAATGCGCTCATTGTTGCAGGCAATTTGACATAATCGGCAATAATTTTAGCAATGTAACCTGCCAAAAAGCCAGAAATGATCCCCCCTAAAAAGCCTGCCCCAAGCGAACTTGCTAACATTCCCCCAACCAAACCTGGCGTCAGCCCTGGCCGATCGGCGATAGAATACGCAATATAGCCTGAGAGGACAGGAATCATCAAACCAAAAGCACTGCCACCGCCAATTTGCATTAAAGCGGCTGCCAGCGTGCCCTCTTGTTTGAATGCTTCAATCCCAAACACAAATGATAATGCAATAATCAAACCACCTGCCACCACCATAGGTAACATATGCGATACACCGGTCATCAAATGACTGTAAACGCCTTTTTTCTCACTTTTTTCTGTAGTGGCGACCGCACTTTGCCCCTCGGCATGATAAATCTTCGCCGTTTGCCACGCCTTTTCAAACTCTTGCGCTGTTTTCTTTAACGCCAACCCTGTGGATGTACGATACATCAATTTGCCATCAAATTTGCTCAAATCCACGTCAATATCTGCCGCCACAAACACCAAATCCGCATCACGAATTTCTTGCTCACTGATCGGATTGCCCGCACCTACTTGCCCACGGGTTTCAACTTTCACTTGCCAGCCTTGCGCATGACAGTACGTTTCTATTGCTTCGGCGGACATAAACGTATGCGCAACCCCTGTTGGGCATGCAGTTACGGCAACAATATGTTTACGTTCGCCAACCGCACTTTGCGGCTCTTCTGCCTGAAACAGACTCGCTGAGTCCAATGCTGCTTTCAAACACTGTTCTGGGTGATTGAGGTTATCAGCATGCAAAAATGCCACTTGCTTGCCGTCAAGATTGACGGTATTGACCGCACTTTTACCTAACACCACACACACGTCACCATCATGCTCAACCACATTATGCCCTGCGTTTGTGGCTGCTACACTAAATACCTCTCGTAATAAAAATTGTCTTGCTACACCAAATTCACGACTGTCGATTAGTTGAATATTCATTTTATTCTCCCATACGCTGAATGGTTATTTTTGCCATCATATTATCAAATTGTTGTCTGTCACTTACCCCGACATTTTCCTGCATAACCGCTAATGTACCGAGTGCACTGGCGCATGCCAGCACGTTTTCGGGGGAAAAATGCTGACTTAAACCGAATATAAATCCTGCTACCATTGAATCACCTGCCCCTACGGTGCTGACAAGCTGTTCACACTGAGGCGGTTTTGCACATAGTACACCGTGCTGACTAACCCAAAGTGCGCCCTTTTCGCCCATCGAGACAACAATATTTTCAACGCCTTGTGATTGCAGCGTTTGTGCGGCATGTACAATATCTTCAAGGGTCGTTAGAGGACGTGCGAGATAGTCTGCCAGTTCGTGTTCGTTCGGCTTGATCAACCAAGGCTTAGCTTCAATTCCGACCTGCAACGCCGCTTTGCTGGTATCCAATACTACTTTCACACCTAATGCACGCACCGCACTTAACCACTGTTGGAACATGTCAGGGCTTACACCCGTTGGCAAACTACCACACACCGCCACCAATTGCATCTGTTGCAAATAATCCAGACTGTCACGACAAAATTGTTGCCACTGCAATTGTGTGATCTGAAAGCCTGAGAAATTAAGATCTGTAACCATATCAGTAGCATCGGTTAATTTGACATTGGTGCGAGTACTGCCTGCAACACGTTGCATGCGATCAAGCACATTGAGCTGTGAAAAATAATGCTCAAAACCTGCACAGTTTTGTTCGCCTAAAAATCCCCCTAATAAAATCTCACTAACCCCTAAATCACTCAGAACTTTAGCAACATTAATGCCTTTCCCCGCAGGATAAATCCCGAGCGTTTGCACACTGTTGACAGCCCCTAAAGTAATTGTCTCTGCTCGCCCGACAAGGTCATAGGCGGGATTGAGTGTGATCGTTGCAATCTTCATCTTATTCTCCTAAACCATCCGCAATCGCCTGCCCAATGGCATCAATTGCGGCCTGAGCGTCATCACCTTGCGCCACAAAATGTAATTGATGCCCTTTCGTCGCCCCGAGTGAAACCACTTTCATCATACTTTTTGCACTGACTGCTGGGGTTTTCCGATCAAGATTATCCACTTGAATTTGACTACTAAATTTTTTCGCTACTTGCACTAGTAATGCACTTGGGCGAGCGTGCAGACCGTTTTCATTTTGTACAACGAATGTGCCTTCCACAGCCCCATTTGGTAATACTTGTGCTACTGTATCCTCGCGCTCACTCTCTCCTTTTAACACTGCCATCACCGCACTTTTCGTTGGTGCATTGAGCAATTGTGTACGCACTGACGAATCTAATAAACGCGTCAGCATTGGCTGCAACGCATCATCAACACATGCCACACTAAGCAATAATTGTACATGCTGCCCCTGATGCTCAAACGCTGTTTTGGCACGCGCAATGGCAATAGCATTCGCGCGGTTACCTTGCTGGCTATCAGAAAACCAAACGCCATCGCCCAAATACAAAGGCGTTTGACGCAATATTTCCGTAATAAAAGTGCGGTCAGCCGCCCCACATTGTTCAAGATTAGCACTGTTTAATGCTGTTAACGCAAGCAAGCTGGTGCTGTCAACATCAAGGCTAATCAATGCGGCTTCATCAACGCTACCTTGCTCATTGCCCATTAACAGGGCTCGGAACGTTTCCACATCTTGCACTTGTGCCAATTTTTCAGCGGTGCTTTCATCGCTTAGCACATGCGTAAGCTGTCGCAACAAGGCTAAATGTTCATCACTGCGTGCGGCAATACCAATCACCACATAAGCCGTATTCCCCTCTCCCCAATCTACGCCTTGCGGAATTTGCAAAATTTGCACGCCGGTTTGTTGCACTAAATCCCGCGTAGCTAATGTGCCATGCGGAATAGCAATGCCGTTGCCTAGAAATGTGGATGTTTGTTGTTCGCGAGCCAGCATCCCTTGCGCATAGCCTTCTTTCACATAACCTGCACGGGCAAGCCACATAGCAACCTTCTCAATGGCTTGCGTTTTATTGTCCACCTGTTCGGCAAGATGAATATTATCTATTGGCAGTTCAAACATAATTTGCTCCTTGTCTGTTGAGCGTCTACTTTGTTGAAACGTTTCAGCTTTTGAGGTAAAAAATACGCTTTTCATAACGCGAAAAGCACTTTATGTGTTGTATTATTCGCCAAAATAAAAAGGGGTTCAAGCGAACCCCAAGAAAAAATGTGCAAAATTTGAGCTTGATCACATTTTATTGTTTTTTCGTGCGTCCTTTACTTTTACCGTTAACCGTACTTTTGTTATTAGGTGGGCAAACACGCAAAAACGCATCGTTGCCGTCATTGAGCTGGGCTTCAGAATAGCGTTCACGTTGATTTTTCATATCTCGCATTGCGTCATAAATGCCCTGTGTTATGCTCGGTTTATTCAATTTTGCCCAACACCCCGCACTAAACTGTGTCAAATTATGTTGCACATCACCTGCAAATACTACACCTTTACGAAACTCATAGACGTTACTATCTTGCAATTTATTATAGAGTTTTTGACGCACGCTCTCTAATGACTCTTTTACATCACCACGATACCACGCTTGTACACCACGGGTGAATTCATCCACATCATATTGCCGATCAATTGTGCCATGATACGTTTGGGTTGCCATTTGATAGCCTATCATATACGACGGCGTATCTCTCTCATCTTGTGGCAGGTCAATCACCGCACTTTCAAACATACTACATCCACTCAACACCAACAACGCACCGAGTGCGATAACTTTGGTTTTTAGCATAGCTTTCTCCTGTCATTTTTTGGCATCACTATATCACAACCACACACATTGCCCAATGCCACGCACTTGCTATTTTCATGAAAAGTGGGTAACGTACTTTTATTTTACGCTCGGTTATGTCTAATTTAAGCAAAGGCATCCTCGCTATGCTCGTCTCAGCCCTCGCATTTACTGTGATGGGTGTGTGTTTAAAACTTGCTGGCGACTTGCCTGTGGTGCAAAAATCCATTTTTCGCAATGCCATTGCCGCCATCTTGAGTGGATTTTTGGTGTGGAAACATCAGGTATGTTATTTTGGCGAAAAACGCAATCGTAAAACCCTTATTTTGCGATCTCTCTTTGGCTTGAGCGGTATCTTAATGAGCTTTTATTCTATCGATCACCTTGTCCTAAGTGATGCCGATATGATCATGAAGCTCTCACCGTTCATTTTAATTGTGCTATCTGCTATTTTCTTGCAAGAGCGTGTTACCAGCAAACAAATCGCCTTTTGCGCCATGGCATTTTTAGGGCTATTGCTGATTATAAAACCCCGATTTGATACCACACTTTTCCCTTATTTAGTCGCACTGGGTGGGGCAATCGCAGCGGCAGGGGCTTATTTAATGCTACGGGTTCTGGCACTGAGTAACGTCAGCGAATCGCCTTATACCATCGTATTTTTCTTCTCTTTTTTTTCGACCGTCGCCCTTCTGCCTCCACTCCTGTTTGTGGTCGAACCAATGACAAGCCTACAACTCTTATTGCTGATCGGCTCTGGCGTTGCAGCCACATTTGGACAATTTGGTATCACGCTCGCCTATCGCTTTGCCAGTGCGACAGAAGTGTCGATTTATTCTTACACCTCCGTGATTTTCGCCGCACTTTTTAGTGTCTTCTTATTTCACGAAATGCCAGATTGGGCAAGCTGGGTGGGCTATATTTTCATTTTTATCTCAGGTTATGGTATGTTTTTAATCAACCGCCATAGTGCACATAAGGACAAAAGATGACACAACATGTTACGCCTATTTCACCTCAACACGCGTGGGAAATGGTGAAAACAGCACAAGGTGTGCTATTTGATATTCGCAATAGCACACATTTTGCCGCACAACATGCGAAATATGCACAACATTTAAGTAATGACAATTTACACGAGCAACTTAATCTCCTGGATTTTGAGCAACCAGTGCTGATCATATGTTACCATGGGATCAGCAGTCTGAGTGCAGGACATTATCTCGCTAGTCAAGGATTTGAGCAGGTTTATAGCGTGGAGGGTGGATTTGAAGGCTGGCTCAATGCGAATTTACCCGTTGAGCCTTAAAATAATTGAGCAAGGGCAAAAATGTGCCAATAGACGAACACGATCGCAGCCATCGCAAGCCAATATGCAACCTTAGCACTGCGAGATTGTAGCTTTCGTAATAACACAATGATCAGCACGATGCCAATTGGATAAAACCACATGAGGGTTGCAACTACATTGGCTTGCAATGCCGATAATGCGGGTGATTCTGCAATATAGGGCGATAATAATAACGCAAATGGCCATAACACAATTGGGGCAGCCAATATCCAAAGTGCGGTTTTAAACGGCACAGGCACTCCTTACATTTTTGCTTCAATTAAAATGGTAGTATAGCGAAATCATTCATTTTTTAAAGGATTAAACGATGCACCATGTGCTAAGCACCGACAGCCACGAACTCGCTTTGCGTTTTCGTGATTACGCTAAGCTGCAATTCGGGATTACGTTAGATGTCATCGGCGGACAACCGCACTTTGATGTTGTCTGCGATGTGCCATTAAATGACGCGTTAGCAAGCCAATTACACGAGGCGGTACAATCCTTCATTCACAATCCCCATGCGCCACAATTTGTACAAGCCAGTTGGACGCAAGGGCAAACGGATGAGCCAACCGCACTTTCACTATTTTCCATACCAAGCATCATTGATGAATTACGACGCGCGCCATTGACACTGCTCATCACTGCACTTTGCCTTGTGGTGTACGCACTCCAATTTTTACTTGGTAATGTGGTCGTATTCAACGCACTACACTATCCTGACACCGCCACACAATATCATGAGATTTGGCGTTTTATTTCGCATGCACTGGTGCATCTCTCCTTTAGCCATCTTGCTTTTAATCTCACATGGTGGTTCATTTTCGCCAGCAGAATCGAACAAAAGTGCGGTAGCTGGAAAATTTTGCAACTCTTTTTAAGCTGTGCATGCCTCTCTGGTATCGTGCAAAATGGCATTTCAGGCGCGGCATTTTTTGGCTTATCAGGCGTGGTTTATGGGGTATTAGGTTATATTTACACCCTGCACCGCCTTGATCCGCAACACCGTTTTACGCTACCAACGGGGTTTGTCTATATGATTGTTGTTGGCATCGTCATCGGGTTTGCCGCCCCCTTATACGGCATACAGGTCGGCAATGCAGCACATATTTCTGGACTTGTGATTGGCATACTTAGCGGCTGGTTGGATTGTAAACGCGCAGAAAAATCCTAATGCGCCCTGCTTTTGACCGCACTTTTGGTGTAAAATAGTCGCACCATTCACCAGCGTTAAGTTTTATGGCTTATTACACACAAAAAATTTCCGCCTACGCACGATTAATGCGCATTGATCGCCCCATTGGAACCTTGCTGTTACTGTGGCCCACATTATGGGCATTAGTCCTTGCCAGTGGCGGCATGCCTGAAGGAAAATTGGTCGTTATTTTCACCCTTGGGGTCTTTTTAATGCGTGCCGCTGGCTGTGTGATTAATGATTACGCAGATCGTCATATTGACGGCAGCGTCAAACGCACCGCACTTCGCCCCCTTGCCACAGGAGAGGTGAGTGCTAATGAGGCCAAATGGCTGTTTGTGGCACTTTCATTGTTAGCCTTTTTGCTGGTGTTAAGCCTGAATTCTTACGCAATTGGCTTGTCTTTTATCGCCATTGCGTTAGCCTTTATCTATCCATTTATGAAACGCTACACCCACTTGCCACAGTTTGTGTTAGGCGCAGCATTTGGCTGGTCAATCCCCATGGCATATGCCGCTGTGAGCAACCAATTACCGCTGGTATGTTGGTTATTATTTCTTGCCAATATTTTGTGGACTGTCGCCTACGACACACAATATGCAATGGTTGATCGCGATGATGATCTCCGCATTGGGGTAAAATCCACCGCAATTTTGTTTGCACAGTATGACAATAAGATCATTGCAGCACTGCAAGCAGGAACATTACTGCTGTTTATCATTATTGGCATTCTCGCACAGCTTCATCCATTGTTTTATGTCTTGCTTAGCCTCCCGACCGCACTTTTTATTTATCAAGCGAGCTTAACAAAAGATCGCCAGCGTATGGCATGCTTTCAGGCATTTCTCAATAATAATTATGTCGGGCTCGGCTTTTTCATTGCGATACTGCTGGGCATTTTCTGCTGATGTGAACCGCACTTTACCGCAGATAGCATTTTAATTAAAAAGATATAATAAAAATACTTCTTATGATACACTACGCATCAAACATAAGGAGTGATTATGACAATACAAGATAAAAAATTACGTGAAATTGCAATTGAAATTCCAGGTGCAACGAAGCTATTTCGCCAAGTTGGGTTAGATTATTGCTGTGGCGGTGCTGATAGCTTGGCACTCGCGGCAAAATTAAAAGGGCTTGATGTCGCGGACATTGTGCAACAATTGCAGGAATTACACACGCAAACCGAAAATTTAGCCGAGCAAGATTGGCAACAAGCCGATTTTGCAGCGATTATTCATTATATTTTAACACGTTTCCATCAACGCCACCTCGAACAGCTGCCTGAACTCATTTTTTTAGCCGAAAAAGTAGAGCATGTTCATGGAGAGCGTGAGGATTGCCCTGTGGGGGTTTCACACGCCTTAAAAGAAATTTTAGATGAGCTCAGCCAGCATATGCAAAAAGAAGAGCAGGTGCTATTTCCGATGATAATGGCACAACGCTATGCGATGGCACAAATGCCAATTCAAGTGATGTTAATGGAACATGATGCTGCACTGGACATCTTGCAAGTGATTCGCTCATTAACCAACGATATCATACCACCTGATGATGCCTGCACCACTTGGCGTGTGCTCTATAATGGCATTGCTTTATTTGAACAAGATCTCATCGCCCATATCGCATTAGAAAATGAAAACTTATTTCCTCGCGTGTTAGCGTGCATCTAGTATTAAAGTGCGGTCATAAAAAAAGCTGAACATATGTTCAGCTTTTTACATTATTGATGATTAAAAACTCACTGCGCCTTTTAATTTTTTCAATGCATTCGTTTCAAGCTGACGCACGCGTTCGGCAGAAATGTTGTATTTTGCTGCCAAGTCTTGTAGTGTGGCTTTATCTTCATCTAGCCAGCGTGAACGAATAATATCTAAACTACGCGCATCCAACCCCTCTAGTGCAATACTCAATTGCTCTGTAGCTTGCTCTTCATAGTTTTCACTTTCTAATTCGGAAGCAAAATCGGATGATTTATCTTCCAAATATAACGCTGGGCTATAATTGTCATCATTATCATCTGTTGGCAAGTCAAACGCCATATCTTGCCCACTCATGCGTGATTCCATCTCTTTAACATCGTCAACAGACACGCCAAGCTCATCAGCAACCATAGCAACTTCATTTTCATTGAACCAGCCAAAACGTTGCTTAGTTTTGCGCAAATTAAAAAATAACTTACGTTGTGCCTTTGTCGTGGCGACTTTGACAATACGCCAGTTACGCAATACATATTCGTGAATTTCAGCTTTCACCCAATGTACCGCAAAAGAAACAAGACGCACTCCCACTTCAGGATTGAAGCGACGCACCGCTTTCATCAAGCCAATGTTACCTTCCTGGATTAAATCCGCCTGTGGCAATCCGTAGCCTGCGTAACCGCGTGCAACATGAATGACAAAACGCAGGTGCGACAAAATCAGCTGTTTTGCAGCATCCAGATCTTCATGGTAATACAAACGTTCTGCCAACGCTTTCTCTTCTTCTGCGCTTAGCATCGGATACTCATTAGCAGCGCGAATGTAGCCCTCAAGACTACCTTGCGGGACAAGCATCATAGTTTGCATGTCTTTATTCATTGCATTCTTCCTTAAGTTATGAACCTGTATTTATATCACAAATAAGGCTGTTATGAAACAGCCTACTGCGATGGTGGCTCGTATTCGTATTTATTTAGACGCAAAAAATAATAAAAAGTTCATGTAAACGCTGAAATTTTGCTCGATTAGTGAGTGTTCACTTATAGTGTGATCTCCAATTGCGCTAATGCTCGCTGAGCCTTCTCGCGTGCTTGCTCAACACTTTCATCTCGCGCAAGAATCACGCCCAATCGACGATGTCCATTGACTTCGCCTTTGCCAAATAAGCGAATATCGACTTTCGGTTCACTCAAGACTTCGTTTAAATTGCCAAATCGTACATTATCCGACTGCCCTTCCACCACAATTGCGCGAGAAGCGGCAGGTGAAAATTGCTCAATTTCAGGGATCGGTAAGCCAAGAATGGCACGCGCATGTAGTGCAAATTCCGATAATGGCTGTGAAATCAGTGTTACCATGCCAGTATCATGCGGACGTGGCGACACTTCATTGAAGATCACATCATCACCACGTACAAACAGCTCCACCCCAAAAATACCACGCCCGCCCAATGCACTGGTAATTTTCTCAGCGATAGCTTGCGCTTGCAAAAGTGCGGTTTCACTCATGGCTTGTGGCTGCCACGATTCACGATAATCCCCCTGCTCTTGGCGATGTCCTATCGGTGCTAAAAAAGACGTGCCACCAATATGGCGCACTGTTAATAGCGTGATTTCATAATCAAACGGGACAAAACCTTCCACAATCACTCGCCCTGCACCTGCTCGTCCACCTGATTGCGCGTACTCCCACGCATACATAATATCTTGCTCAGATTTGACGACACTTTGCCCATGCCCTGATGAGCTCATAATTGGCTTAACTACGCACGGCATACCGATCTCGCTAACCGCACGTTTAAAGTCATCTATATTGTCCACAAAACGATAAGGGGATGTTGGTAACCCCAACTCTTCAGCAGCTAAACGACGGATACCCTCTCGATTCATCGTTAATTTGGTAGCATTTGCCGTTGGAATCACATTAAAACCTGCTCGTTCAAGCTCAAGCAACGTATCTGTCGCAATCGCCTCCACTTCGGGTACAATGTAATCAGGCTGCTCTTTTTCCACCACTGCGTGAAGGGCTTTTCCATCTAGCATAGAAAGCGTATAGGCTCGGTGTGCCACTTGCTGTGCGGGTGCGTTTTCATAGCGATCAACGGCGATCACTTCCACGCCTAACCGCTGTAATTCAATTACCACCTCTTTACCAAGCTCGCCTGAGCCAAGCAACATCACTTTGGTCGCATTTAAGGTTAATGGTGTACCGATAGTGGTCATAAGCCTCTCCTTGCAAGAAAAAACCGAGCATAGGCTCGGTTTGGATTAATGATTTAGAAAACTTGGGTCAAGTGCCAAGTCAGCATTTTTATTCACACCTACGCCTCGCTCAATGATATGGCGTGCAATATCTTGCGCCTCTGCCAAGGAGTGATCGGTATATGTACCGCATTGATACTTATTCAGCTCTGGAATATCATTTTGTGATTCCACCTTTATCACATCGTCCATCGCTGCTAGCCACGCATTGGCAACCGCACTTTCATCAGGATGACCAATCACGCTCATATAAAATCCTGTGCGACAGCCCATTGGAGAGATGTCGATGATCTCCACTGTGTCTGAATTCAAATGATCTCGCATAAATCCAGCGAAAAGGTGTTCCAGTGTATGCACACCTTTCACTGGCATAATTTCAATATTAGGGCGACAAAAACGCAGATCAAACACAGTAATTTCATCACCTTTTGGGGTTTGCATCATTTTTGCAACTCGCACTGCGGGTGCGTTCATCTTAGTATGATCAACGGTAAAACTGTCTAATAATGGCATGATTTTTCCTTGATAAAAATTTTTCCACTTTTTTGGAACTTTTCACGCAAGCCCTTGTCTTACTATACAAGCAACTTGCAGTTTTTTTCTATAATAAAGTTGGTTCCTTAGGTTATTTCGCCCCCGTGGTTTGGGGGCATTTTTTTGCCTAAACAAAAAACAAACGTAGTATAACACGTTATTGTAAACCGCCAAAATCACGGACGCAGAAGCTCACCTGTACGCACATCAAACACCGCCATGTTGCCCGCAAGTGCTGCCTGCACGCCAAAATCACCATCTTCAAACACGACGCATAGCTCGGGTGCTAGCCCCATTCCTTTCGCACAGTGCAAAAACGTATCAGGATGCGGTTTGTGATTCTGGACATCATCACTCGTAATCACCACGTTAAAATACGGCTCAAGCCCAAATTGAGCAAACAGCATATCCACAATTTGGCGATGTGCACCTGTGCCAAGAGCAAGTGGCTTTTTGCCATAAAAAAACTGAACCACCTCAAATGCTGGCAATAAAACCGCACTTTCAGCCATATATTGTGCACCAAGATCACGTTTGCGTTGCACCACTTCTTCAAGTTTATCTAGTGGCATTCCTGCTTTTTCCATCATTGCTTGTGCAATATTATAGGTGCTTGAACCCGTCAACGCTGTCATTAATGTTGGATCGAAATCATAACCATACGCTTGCCCCATCTCTAGCCAAGCACGTTTATGTGCTGCAATTGTATCGATCAAGGTGCCATCCATATCAAAAATCAGCCCTGCAAACGCCTCAAATTGTGTAGGCTCAATGTGTGAAACGCTCATATCCCCTCTTAAAATGCAATCAATAATTTACCCTGTGTCCGCCCTGATTCAATTTGTTGATGGGCGATAGCAAGATCGTGCCAAGCAAAAATTGCCGCAATATCAACATGCAAGGATTTTTCACTTAACATTGTTAAAAGTGCGGTCAAATCCGCTGCGTTAGGTTGCGCTAATATGTTCTCAACTTGTAATCCACGAGCATGACCAGCAGCTTGCAATAATGGTACATGAATGCTCGGCACGCAAATAACACGCCCACCTTGCTTCACCGCATCCAAAGCGTTAACACCACTATCCCCCCCGACTAAATCAATGAACAGATCAGCCTCTACTGCAGGGAAGCGTTCTAATGTCGTATAATCAAGCACTTGATTGACGCCTTGTGCGGCTACCCATGCTTTTTTGGCACTGGAGCAAATGGCAATGATCTCGACATCATAGTGCTGCAAAAGTTGCAATAAAATATGCCCAACGCCGCCAGCGGGTGCAGAAATAAGCACTTTTTGCCCAGCTTGCAACTGCGCTTGCTGAATAATTTGGTAAGCGGTTACCCCCACCGTTGGCAATGCTGCGGCTTGCTGCATGCTGACATTATCAGGAATCCGTGCTACAAGACTTGCATCCACTTTTGCATAATGGCTATATCCGCCCCCCTCAAAACTTAACGCAGCAACCCGCTCGCCGACTTGAAAGCCACTGTTCGCCCCAGCCTTAGCCACAACCCCAGCCATATCAAATCCCAACACTGCAGGGAATTGTGATTTAAATTTTTCTGCGCCCCAACCCAACCCTTGACGGGTTTTATAATCCACAGGATTCACACTCGCAAAGGCATTTTCCAGTAAAATTTCATCCGCTTGAATGTTAGGTATCTCTAAATGTGTCGCTACTGTTAACACATCCACACCACCGAACGCAGAAATTGTAATACCATAGTTTTCTAATTCTGCCATGCTCTCTCCTTTAAATTGACCTATTTTGTTCTTAGAATAACAAATTCACTCCGACAAAAAAGCATTTTTGTGATGAAGTTTGCAAATTTGCGTTAAAAAATTGCCTTATACCGCACTTTGTTCTATTTTCTGCACAAGATTTATAAAAAGTCGTTTTATTTTAGGAGTTAAGTTGTGAATCTGGAGCAACGCATTCAATCACTTGCCCAATCAGGAATAATCAGCGAAGCCACCCAATGTGATATTCAAAATGTCATCACTACATTGCAACAATGGCAGGTGGACATTGAGCAAGATCACGTCGTGATGCTGGTAACGCATATTGCAATGGCGTTAGAACGATCCTTACAGGGCAATACGCTAGACACGCAATTTGATACAACGTTGCTGGCTGAATTACAACAAGAACCGCACTTTATGCAAGTGGAAAAACTCAGCAAAACCTTACTTAATAAATGCAAAACGCAACTTAGCCAAGCCGAACGGGGTTATTTGTGGGCAGGTGTTGGTGCATTATGTGAGGCGCAACCACAGTTAGTTGATAACGCCAAGTCTCATCTAGCATACCGTTAAATACAGAACAGAGGCAAAGTGCGGTCAAACTCACCGCACTTTTGCATCACCACTAAACGCCTTTATATTGTAAATAAAGGACCGTGGCTGCCACGCGGGAATTTACGTTGAGCTTGCGCAATAAGTTGCGAATATGCACTTTCACCGTTTCTTCTGAAATGAACAAAATCTCTGCAATTTGTTTGTTTGACATTCCTTTGGCAACCAATTCAAGTACATCGCCTTCACGATCTGTGAGCGATAACAGTGGCTCTGGCGAGTGCTGGCGTTGTTGTAATAACGCCTGAACTTCATCACTATATGTAACTTCGCCTTGCGCAATTTGTTGAATTTGTTTTAATAATTGTTCAGGCTCACTGTCTTTGAGCAAGTACCCATCAGCACCTGCATCAACGAGGGCATAAATATCCGCTTTAGCGTCAGATACAGTTAAAATCACAATGCGTGCATCAATGCCATCTTTACGCAACTGCTGCAATGTTTCCAAGCCTGATAACCCTTTCATATTCAAATCCAAAATGATGACATCTGGGCTAAGCGAGTTGGCAAGTCGAATACCCTCCAAGCCGTTGCTGGCTTCGCCAACCACATCAAATTCAGGCTCTAACTCAAGCAGTTGCGTCATACCGCGACGCATAAGTGGATGGTCATCAATAATCAAAGTGCGGTATTGTTGTGACATAATGCTCCCGTATGGTTTTTATGTGAATGGCATATTATAACGTGTTTATACATAAAGCGGGGCAATTTTCTCACTGCCTTGAAAACGTAAATGCTGCTGACTCCGAAACGGCACAATTTTTTCATTCCCTGCTTGATCAAGAATCAACTGGTAAAATTGCGGATAATTAAAGCTGTAATTAGCGTTTTGCGTGGCACTATTATAACGATCCATTGTATATAATCGGTTGATTTCTTTTATTTTTTCTTCTTTTTCGTCTTTGCAACGGTAATAAATTTCCGGATTATTTTGCTCGTCTAAAATATAAACGTTAAAGCTGCCATCACGATTATCTTCAAAGAAAAATTGTAAAAAACCTTCACTGGCAAACTCCCCGATTGCCATTGGGAAATGGTATTTATTTTGGCTGATATTTCGTGCCGCCTGCATGCTATTATCAGGCAGTGTGCCAACGCCATCCTCTTGAATTCTTAAGCCGCGTGTTTCATAGGAAAAATTCCACATTTTTCCTGCAACTTGTAGGCGATTAATCGAGCGTTTATTCAACACCATACTGACCTGAGCGCGAATACATTTATGCACTAATTTCGCGGCGGTGGCGAGCATTTCGTCACGATAACGCTTGCTATAACAACACACTTGCACACTTTCTAGTGGCGAAGCACTGCAATGCACTTTATGAGCTAGCACTTTCAAGCAATTTAAAATGGCGTGTTGCCCTTCAAAATGCAATGTGCGGATTTCATTCCAGCGATTGCGATAAATCAATGACATACTGCCAAGTAAGCAGGTTTGTTCTGGTCCAAAATTGAATAAATCATTCGATTGCACACTACGGCGATCATTGCCGACGATATGTTCGGTTGGATCGTGGGTTAAATTAACTGCAACAAATAAATGACGTAATTCGCATGGATGACTGAAATCATCATTGCTTGGTGGAAGTGCCGACTGCGTAATAGACAGCCGCAAATCGGTTACAAATTGTTGCAATTTCGCCAAACTGACATTGGGGCTGCGAATGTGCAAGCGTGTTTTTGCGCCGAGTAAGCCGTTAAAATACGCCCACGCGACCAATTTACCCAAGTGCGGTGCGTATTCAACATATCTATCACGTGAATCGATGATTTTATTTGGTGCGGTGTTGAATAAATACCACCCCTCTTTGACCGCACTTGAGTGACGCACTTCAACGAACATCAGATGATCTTCGGTCATATTGTCCACAATTTGGCGATTAAATAGCGTGACTTTGCCGGGCAATACTTCAAAGGCCGTGTAAAGTTTACGTGTTAAAATCCCAATATCTTCAGGCATTAAATCGGCAGAAATTTTCTGTTTACGTGCAAATGTAATCAAATTACGATAACTTTGCATAAACACGGCCACAAGGCTGTGATAAAAGCGATTAACTTGCTTGATTTTCCAACGCCCGTGATTATTCAGCATCTCTACATCTTTTGCTGACCAATGCCATTGTTGAGCAAAATGTTGCAATTGCTGATAACGCCAACTTTTTTGTTGCGATAGATCGTCATTATCTCGATTTGCTTTGATATAAAAACAGCGACGCACTAGCTCTAAACGGTATTTATCGTTAATTGATCGCAAATACGCACTCACTTTTTGCAACATTGCCAAATACGGATCAAAATAGTGATCAATCTTTGCGCCAGATAATAGCTGCTGCTTAAATTGTTTCGAAATCAATGCAGGATAAGGATACTCTGCCATTAACGCCTCAAGCAGCAAAATTTTGATCACGGATTTATAGGGCGAATCCACACCTTTATATAAATGCCATAACGTTGCACCAAAGTATTCATCGGCAGATAATGCCCCTAAGCCACCAAAATCGACCCATTCTTCACGCACGATTTTGCTTTCTGCAATCCATTTTTCCACAGCTTTGTCATAATATTCTTCATTATTAATTGGCATATGTAACCATAATAATGGCTTCCCAGCTAGACGAATCACTGAACGATAGAATTCGTCCAATAGCAATACATATTGGCTACTGCCACAATTTTCTGTGCTAAGCACGGTGGAATAGGTCGTATTGCGAAAATGATTTTCATGGAGCAAATAAAAATTCATCTCCACTTTCATCGTTTGTGCCCATTTTTGCAAAAGTGCGGTTTTTTGGGAAAGTCGCGTATAGGCAGTTGTGCTTATCTGCTCAGAAATACACACCCAAATATCCAAATCCGACTGGCTATTTTGTGTGATAGAGCCCGTGCTCCCCATCGCATATACGCCCAAAATCGGCGTTTTTTTCCTTTTTGACGCAGTCAAAAAATCATTTGGGTAAACGCTGTTAGGAACAATGGTATAAAGATAATGCCGCTGATAATCACTTAACAAGAAGCCCGCGATGCCCGCAGGCGCATCGTGCACATATCCTGGCAATGCAGGATGATTAACATCAAGTAACAGTGTTATCAATTGAAAGACATGGCAAAACTCTTGCGAATTGCCATCAATGGCTCGCTGAAAACGACGCTGATCTAATTCGGATACCAATTCTTTGGCGGATTCCAGATAACTACTCAAATAAGGCTCTCACTACAAATGTAAAATCTATCTGTACACGCTGTAAAATTGCGCATATCACAAGCCTATCACTTAATCGCTAGGGGGTAAAGTAGCCTTACTCTTTTTAGTTAAAAATCTGGAAACAAAATCGCCGTATCTATCTTTGCCGTAACCTTAATGCGCTCGCCCTCAGCAAGCATTTTTTGACTATATACATCTACCAATGTTTGCGTGTCTAACCGCACTTTATAGGCAAACGTATGTCCTAAAAACCGCACATTGATAATATGCCCATTCGTAGGTTCACTACTATGTAATTGTAATTGCTGGGGTCGAATCAAGCACACAACACGCTCACCTTGCCTGACCGCACTTTGATCCGCAAACATCAAGGGCGTAGCAAAGCTAAAATTGCCCAGCTCAGTGCCTAACGTATGGGCATCGATCACGGTGGCATGCACATAATTGCTCTGCCCGAGAAAATCAGCCACAAAACGATTTTGCGGCGCGTGGTAAAGTGCGGTCGGCGCACCTGTTTGCACAATCTTTCCCTGTGCCATTAAGGCGAGCTTATCCGCGAATAAAAAGGCCTCTTCTTTGCTATGGGTGACAAAAATGGCAGGTGTGGCTTGCGATTTCAAAATTGATTTAATCTCATCAATTAGCTGCAACCGCACTTGTGTGTCAATGTTGGAAAAAGGCTCATCAAGCAAAAGTAATGTCGGGCGGCATGCTAATGATCGCGCAATGGCAACACGCTGTTGTTGCCCACCTGAAAGCTGATGTGGAAACTTATGGCGGTAATCCGATAAACCAATGAGCGTGAGCATTTCATCAATAATCGCATGGCGTTCCGATGCACTGACCTGTCCAAGCCCAAAGGCAATATTCTGTGCCACATTGAGATGTGGGAAAAGTGCATAGTCTTGAAAAATCAAACCGATGCCACGCAACGCACTATCTTGATGGGTGATATTTTCACCTTTTAAGCTGATTGAACCGCTGGTGACGGGGAGTAGGCCCGCAATGGCTTTTAATAACGTGGTTTTACCACAGCCACTGGCACCCAGTAGGCATAAAATCTCACTATCGGCTAAGGTCAGCGAGAGCTGCGATAAAATCGCCTTATTTTGGTAATGAACGGCAAGGTTATCAATGCGTAATAAGTCTGTCATTCTATGGCTCTATTGTCTGTGCGATAACATGGAACGCGTTAAAAAAATCACGGGAATAATGCCCACTAACACCAAAAATAATGCCGACAACGAGGCTTGCTCTAATTGCTCATCAGAGGTCAGCATAAATACGTGCGTGGCGAGCGTATCAAAATTAAACGGACGCAGTAATAATGACGCATTCAGTTCTTTCATACTTTCTAAAAACACCAAGATAAGTGCGGTCAAAATGCCTTTGCGCAAGAGCGGATAATGGACTTTCCATGCCATTTTAGCCCCCCGCACGCCAAGGGTATTGGCCGCCATATCAAGCGAAGGAGAAATTTTATCAAATGACGCATCAATGCTGCCTAAGCTCATGACCAAAAAACGAATAACATACGCATAAATAAGGGCAAAAATTGAACCGCTGAACACCAACCCAATAAGCGGTAAACCTACACTTTTCAGCCCATGATTTAACAGATGATCCGCACCTGTTAATGGAATGAGTAGCCCGATTCCCAGCACCGTTCCTGGCACAGCGTACCCCATTGAAGACAATGGAATTAGGGATTTTATGGCATAATTTGATGTGTTATTTAAGGTATATTTCCGCACAAAAAAGAGCAATAATAACGCCAGCAAAACACTCAACAACGCCGCTAAAGAAGAGACTTTCACACTATTAAAGGCGTAACGCCAAAATTGATCTTGCCACGCTTGATCAAAATACAGGTATGCCCAATATATTAATTTACTCAGTGGTATGATCACAGCAGCTAAAATCAGCCCCCAACAATAACTCATTGCCAAAGCTGCACGCCAACCATGCAACCGCACTTTGGCAATACGTTGCTCATAGCCACGTTGATAACGTTTTTGTTGTCGGCGATTGTATCGTTCAATAGCAAGCAATAAAAAGATGAAGCCCAACATCACCAAAGAAATGCGGCTTGCGGTGGCAAGATCACTTAATACCAACCATGTATCATAAATGGCCGTTGTTAAGGTAGGAATGGCAAAATAACTGACCGTACCAAAGTCACCAAGCGTTTCCATAGCCACCAACGCACACCCTGTGGCAATGGCTGGGCGAATTAATGGCAGTGTTACTTTTCGAAATAACGCAAATCGACGTACACCCAACATTTTGGCACTGTGCTGTAAATTTTCAGATAAATCCATCAACGCAATGCGTGTTAATAAAAAAATGTAAGGATACAGCACCAACGCCAAGACAACACAAGCCCCACCAAGCGAACGAATAGTCGGAAAGACATAATCACTAGCGGTTTGCCAGCCAAACGCTGCACGTAAAACACGTTGCACAGGTCCCGCGTAATCGAGCAAATCCGTGTATAAATAGCCTAACAAATAAGGTGGAAATGCCAACGGTAAACACAAAACCCACTGCAATAGCCGAGCACTTGGAAAGTGATAAACCGATAACAACCAGCTGCATGGCAACGCAAATAGCACACTGAGCAAAACGGTACCAAGTACTAATAAAAATGAATTTTGAATATAGACTGGCATAACGGTATGCCATAAATGGGACATGCTTTGCGCATCATCACTCACTGCTTGATAGGCAATGGCAATAATCGGCAATACGAAGAGCAAAACCAGCGAAAAAATTGCAATATGCTTTAGCGTTTTCACATCAAACCTTAAAAAACGACTGCAAAGCCTCTCTTTGCAGCCGTTTTCATCAATATTAGAGGTCGAAATTTACTTCATCAACTAATTTAACGGCTTTTTTATGATTTTCAGCAATTTTTTCAAGCGGTAAGGTATCCGCTTTAAATGTACCCCAAGATTGAACTAATTTTGACGGCTGAATGCCCTCTTTAACAGGGTACTCGTGATTTAACTCTGCATATTGATGCTGTGCATCATCACTGCTGAGATACTCAAGCAACTTCACGGCATTGTCTTTATTTGGGGCATATTTTGCCACTGCCGCCCCTGAAATATTCACGTGCGTACCTGTGGTTTCTTGATTTGGAAAGTTAATAAAGACCGCCTCTGCCCAACTCCGTTGCTTATCATCTTCCAACATTTTTCCATAGTAATAACTATTGCCGAGTGAATAATCACACACGCCTTCTTTAATGGCTTTCACTTGATCACGATCGCCACCTTGTGGTTTCTGTGCTAAATTGGCTTTGAGTCCCTCTAACCACGCTTTGGCTTTCGCTTCGCCATCGTGGGCAATAATGGATGCTAACAAGGACAGATTATATGGATGCTTCCCAGAACGCACACAGACTTTACCTTTTAATTTTGGATTGGCTAAATCTTCATACGTAAAACTATCTGGCAACTGCCCAACGCGCTCTTTTGATGAATAAATGGCGCGCGCGCGCGTTGTTAGTGCAAACCACTGATTGCCTGAATCACGATACTGAGACGGAATATTTTCCTCTAATACCGCACTTTTCACCGCCTGTGCCAAGCCTGAATTCACAACCTCCATCACACGGCTAATATCCACCGTTAAAATAACATCCGCTGGGCTTAGCTCACCCTCTCGTTTCAAACGTTCAACCAACCCTTTATTATCAAAGATCAGATTGACTTTTACACCCGTATCTTTTTCAAAATTTTTCAAAATCGGTTCGATCAAATAAGGTTGACGGTAAGAGTAAACATTGACTTCTTGCGCCGCCATTGCTGACGTTGCCATAAGTGCGGTTAATCCCAATGCGATAGCTGTTTTTTTCATCATGGTCTCCTGTGGATAAAAATTAATAATTTCGAGATGAAATTATTACGCCTCACAGCCAACTTTAATAAAAATCGCTCTCATTTTCAAATGAATTTTAAAAATGCGGTTAAATTTTGCGATAAATCGTGTTTTATTATCATAATGTGATACAATTTTTGCACCGTTAATGACCATTTGGGGGTGTATGTGGATCAGCATTTTCTTAAAAATCGCCATTTTTTACGTTTAATGGATTTCACACCTGATGAAATTACCGCACTTTTAACCCTTTCAGCCAAACTCAAAGCGGACAAAAAAGCTAAATGTGAACAGCAATCACTGAAAGGCAAAAATATCGCATTAATTTTTGAAAAAACCTCCACCCGCACTCGCTGCGCCTTTGAAGTGGCGGCATTTGATCAAGGTGCACAAGTGTCTTATATCGGACCGAGTGGCTCACAAATTGGGCATAAAGAATCGATGAAAGACACTGCCCGCGTACTTGGGCGAATGTATGACGGCATTCAATATCGTGGTTTTGGGCAAACATTAGTGGAAACACTCGCCGAGCATGCGGATGTTCCTGTGTGGAACGGGCTGACCGATGAATTCCATCCAACCCAGATTTTAGCCGATTTTCTGACGATGCTCGAACACGGCAATGGCAAAAAATTAAGCGAAATGAAACTGGCTTATCTAGGTGATGCACGCAACAATATGGGTAATTCATTTGTTGAAGGGGCAGCCTTAATGGGGCTAGATTTACGCCTTGTTGCACCAAAACAATTTTTTCCTGAAACCGCACTTTTGGAAGAAGTCGCCGACATGGCGACAAAAACAGGTGCAAAAATCACATGCACAGAAAATATCGCCGACGGCGTGAAAGATGTAGATTTTATCTACACCGATGTATGGGTCTCCATGGGTGAACCGATGGAGGCTTGGGATGAGCGTATCGCTTTAATGCGCCCTTACCAAGTTAACCGTGAATTACTGGCATTAACTGGCAATCCCAATGTCAAATTTATGCACTGCCTGCCCGCATTCCACGACAGCGAAACCAAAATCGGTAAAGCGATGGCAGAAAAATACGGTTTAAATGGATTGGAAGTGAGTGATGATGTGTTTGAATCAAACGCATCCATTGTTTTTGACGAAGCGGAAAACCGCATGCACACGATTAAAGCCGTGATGGTCGCCACCCTTGGCGAATAACCGCACTTTTTATTTTAGTTACATTATGGAGAACACAATGAGCAACGTTATTCACACAGAAAATGCCCCAGCGGCAATTGGCCCTTATGTACAAGCCTATGATTTAGGCAACTTGGTTATCACCTCAGGGCAAATTCCTGTCAACCCAAAAACAGGGGAAGTGCCCGCCTGCATTAAAGCACAAACACGCCAATCATTGGAAAATGTGAAAGCCATTATTGAACAAGCAGGCTTACAGGTGAAAGACATTATCAAAACAACGGTATTTGTCAAAGATTTAAACGATTTCGCCACCGTAAATGCAGAATATCAAGCGTTTTTTGAAGAAAACAATCACCCAAGCTACCCTGCACGTTCATGTGTCGAAGTCGCACGTCTACCTAAAGATGTTGGCGTCGAGATCGAAGTGATTGCCACACGCAGTTAAATCATACCGCACATTTACATTTATTCCTCAAACCGCACTTTGATAAAAGTGCGGTATTTTTATTGTTATATTATCTCTAATTAATAACTCACCATCTAATAACGTAAACAACCCTCATATCAACTTTATTATTTTTCATTTGAAAACTTGACTTACATCACGAGATTTTTGTCAATCAGCTATTGACAAAGTCGGGGGGGGGGGGGGGGGGATATAATGCCAGAGACCATTCAATGGTGCAATAGCCAAGTGCTTATGCTATAAGCATTCGACACTTATTTTACGTAATAATATTGTTTAATAGTTCATTAATATTAAGGAACTTATAGTTATGAAAAAAGACCTAGCATTAAAATTTACACTAACAGTTGCCGCGTCTGTCTTATTAGCAGCCTGTGGTTCATCTGGTGGTGATAGTAATCCAGAACCAGCGAAACCAACCGCAGAACAAGTCGCAAAACAAAAAGCGGAAGCGGCTGCCGAAGCAAAAGCGAAAGCTCAAGCTGAACTTGACGCAAAAGAGTCTAAAGAACCATCAGATGTAGGATACAAAGTAGTAAGTAAAACCACTTCTGATTTTATCGTTGATGGTCGTGCGCCTGCTCGTAATTCTGAAGCAGGTACAGCCGCTGGAATGCAAGTTCAAAAACCACAACCAAGTTTTGATACCCTTATTGTAGCTGTTCCGACCAAAGAATCAAAAGCCGTTGCTTATGTTGAAGATTTCGACTTTTCTAATCAAGCAAGTGGGTTAGCCCAGTTGGAACATATCTACATTAACGAATCAACTAAAAATGGCGTTGAGCGTCAAGGTAAGCTTACTGACCAATATGGTGACTTAACTAAAACAAATACGCAAGGCACAAAAACAGGTAAAGCATACGTTTACCAAGAAGGTCGTACAGACTACACTGGTGATGCTGGACGTATCAAAAAATCAGAATTTAATGCTGATGATTCCGTAGCCGAGGTGTACGGTCGCAATACGATGAGCAATGATAAAGATGTAAATGCTACTCGTAACTTACCATTAACTGATGTTAAAACAAATAAATATGAAGATGGTCATCTTCAATTTGTTCAATATGGTCGTGTAACCACTCAACTTGATGCCCAAACTCGTTTAAATGGTAATAAACAAAAACCAGGAGAAGTCTATAAAGAGGGTGTTGATTTAGGTGATGATATTCAAACCTATGTGGTAGACTATTCTCACTTTAATGCAAAAAATAAAGAAGATAACTACTTCTACCGTGGTATTAATAATACCTCTGCAGAAAAACTAAAAGAGTTTGGTTATGGCAAAGAAGGTGTTTTAGTATATCAAGGTCATGCGGTCACTTATGGTTTAGACAATAAATATCATGAACCACCTAAAGATAAAGACGCACTTAATGCACCAACAGCTTTACGTGGCTTAAAACCTGAAGATGCACCAAAACTCATTAGTGGTACACATGTGACAGCAACTGTAGATTTAGCTAAACGTTCTGTAACTGGCGAACTTTATAATAAGTTTGAAGTACAAAAAGAAAAAGTTAAAGATACACTTGTCACATTCAAAGGAGACTTAAAAGCCAATGGTAATGTGAAAAATGGTACTTCTGAGCTTGCTTATGCGACATCAAAAGATCGCAAAGAAGGTACATTTAATGCAACACTATTTGGTAATGACAAAGTGACTAACACTGAATTAGGCGGTACAGTTGTAAGTAAAAATGGTGATGCAGATAAAAAATGGGGTGCTGTATTTGGTGCGGAATATGTGGGTGATAAACCAGTTGCAAAACCTGCACCAAAACCAGCAGAACCAATTAGTCCTTGGGTTCAAAAAGAAAACCAAGCACTTTAATTCATGTTAATTTAATATTAATTAAACAGCTCCCTTTGGGGGCTGTTTATTTATTAATTGGGACGTTGTATGACTAAAATCTCTTTATTTTACCTTGCCACACTCAGCGCATTAACACCAACCGCACTTGCGCAAAATGCTAGCGTTCGTCAACCAGAAAATAATGCCGTAGAAACTTACAGTCTTCAGCAAGAAAACCACGTGCTGAAAAAAACCGTTGAACAAAAGCAACGAAACGCCTCTCTTGAACAACAAAATGATAATGTCATTCGCTACACGGGTAAACAGCTTAAAGAAAACCCTGATATTTTAGAGCGTTTATTAGTTGAATCCTTAATTAAATTAAATAAACCTATCTTGCCAGTTTTAATTAAGTTATACGAACAAGTGCCCACTCGCGATCCATCATTAATTGAATGGGCGAATGCCATTTTACTTGCAGATACCAATTTAGGTAAAGGTTCTACTGCCTATCAAAAATTAATTCGCCATTTCCCTGATAATAATTTTATTCGTTTTCAATATGCCAATGCCCTTTTTTATAATAAAAATTACTATGATGCTCATCAACAATTTAGCATATTACTTAATAACAGTGCTATTGAACAAGATAATGAAGTGTATCAGCAATATATCCATCAGATTAATGAATTACATTCTTGGAACTTTAATGTGCAAGGCAATTTTTTAAATGATAGAAATCTAGGGCAAACAGCAAAACCTGGCACAGTCTGGAATCTACCAAATGAAAGGCAACTAATTTATAAATCTGAACGACAGCACGGTCAAGGTGTTTATCTTAGTGTAAACACAGATAAGAAATGGGCGCTACCTAAAGGACAATATTTGTTAGTCGCATCTGGTTTATCGGGTAAATATTACTGGAATAATAAAAAATACAATGATATGACACTGGATTTTGGTGCTGGCTATGGCTACGCTAATGCCAAAATGGATATATCTCTTCAACCCTACGTGTCTAAACGCTTATATGGCGGCGGCTTAAATGGTGGGAAAGCATTAAAGCAATATAGTGATACCTATGGCGGCCTATTATCATTAAATTATTGGCTCACAAATGCACTAAAATACGGGGCTTATTATAATTACGGTTATACCCACTATAACGATCAATACAATCGTGCTAACGAAGGTCATTCTCACTATATTACCCATAGCCTCACCTATTTCCCTGATAATACCCAATATTGGAACCTTGCGCTTGACTATGGCATCAAAGATGCGAAAGAAAATACCGAATCCTACCATCGGAAAGCTATCCGACTAGGTTGGGGTAAACAATGGCAAAATGGACTTATTACAAATGCTGCTTTAGGTTATGCCAGTAAAAAGCACAAAGATGCACTCTTTTTTGATATACGCCAACGGGATAAAGAGTTAACAAGTTCTATTTCACTTGGCCACACCGCGTTAAGTTATAAAGGATTTACACCAAAACTCACATGGACCCATACTCGCGTTAAAAGTAATTACGTCATCTATCAGTACGATAAAAATGATGTTTTTATTAATATCAGCAAATCATTTTAATGTAAATGTCTCAAACCGCACTTTGATAAAAGTGCGGTTTTGTTTTATATGTTGGCATTTAAACCGGTTTGCTGTGCAACATTTTCAGCCACGGTACGCAAGTTTTTTGCGCATTGTTGTAACTCTTGCATTTCTTGCGCGGTGAAAGTGTAGGTTGGGATTTTTTCAATGCCAACACGAGAAACAATCATCGGCACACTGATGGCAACATTGTGAATACCGTATTCACCGTTAAGCGTCGTGGCAACAGGTAGCACGGAATGTTCATTAATCGTAATCGCTCGGATAATACGAAACACGCTTGCGGCAATGCCATGATTGGTGTTGAGTTTCATGGCAAATACTCGCAAACCTTCTTGTTTTACCTCGTCGAGTTGCGCGACAGGATCAATGTACGGATAGCCATTATTGCGGCAGAAATCTTCCACTTTCTGCCCCGCAATATTCATCAAACTCCATGGCAGAATGCTATTGGCACCATGTTCCCCTAAAATAAAGCCAAAAATATTTTTCGGATCGATTTGCACTTTATCCGCCACGAGCTTCATCAGGCGTGCGCTATCCACCACACAACCTGCGCTAATCACACGTTCGCGAGGGTACTGTGTATTACAAGTGATAAAGTGCGTAACAATATCGCACGGATTCGTTACCACAATTAAAATTGCATTTGGGGAATATTGCTCCAGCTCGCGCGCAATATCCACCCCAATTTTGGCATTAATTTGTGCAATATCCAGCCTATCTTGCCCTACTTTGATTTGTGCGCCTGCGGTGATCACAATAATATCGCTATTGGCTGTATCGGGATAATCCCCGCTAATGACTTGGGTATTTTTGGCAAATGTCAGTGCACTCATGTGGCTAAAATCAATTTGCTCGCCTTGACAACGCTCACGATTGAGATCCACCAGCACCAGCTCACTACACTCGCCTAAATTTAAGACAAAATTACAGATTTCAACGCCGACTGCGCCTGCGCCGATAACAGAGATTTTCATATTGAGTTCCTACTTTTATTATGTTGTGTTTTAGATTGCAAATTTTATAAATTTACCCCACCGCACGCAAGCAGTACAACCGCACTTTATCCCGCTCGCTGTGTGCTAATCGTTGTTAATAAGGCTTGAATGTGAGGATCATCGAAAATCTCGTCAATCGTTGCTGTCAACCGCCTACGCCAATTAGGGTATTCCTTATCCGTGCCAGGAATATTCACTGGCGTTTTCATCAATAACCAATCTTCAACTTGTAACGTTAACAGGGCACTGTTGACTTTTGCCATATAGCACTGCAACGCATAGGAAAAATCACGTGGGCAAGGGGAATGCAGCTCGGCACTCACGCCATCTGGAATCGTTATGCCTGCCGCTTGCAACCGCTCAAGAATTTTCTCTTTGGCATAAGTGCGGTCAAATTTCACCCGCTGAAGCACGTTTGTGGATGGAAATACACCAAACTTTTGCCCCATCGTAATATCACTTGCCGTCCAGTATCCATAAATGGTCGGCAAATCATGGGTGCTTAATGTCGCCATCGCCTGATAAGGATAATCCTGCAAGGCGCGGCTTTGCCCCGTCGCATCAAATTCAAAATACTGTACTTTATAAGAAAAAATTCCTGCGCTGCGCAATTTTCCCTGAATGTTTTTCGGCACAGTGCCTAAATCTTCACCGATAATCATGCAACGGTGGCGTTGGCTCTCCAAGGCAAGAATCGCAAGCAGTGCGTCCACAGGATAACGGACATACACCCCATTGACCGCACTTTCACCTTGTTTAATCCACCACAATCGCATCAGCGACATAATATGATCAATCCGCAACGCCGCACAATCTCGCATATTCGCACGCACCATATCAATAAACGGTTGAAAACCTTGTGCTTGAAGAACATGTGGGTTAAATGGTGCAAGGCACCAGTTTTGCCCTTGTGGCGCAAGGGCATCAGGCGGTGCGCCAATGGTCGCCTTAAGACTGTACGCCTCAGGATTATGCCACGTTTCCGCGCCCACAGGGCTAACACCTACGGCCAAATCACGATAAAGCCCTAGCGTCATCGGATTTTGACGTTGACATTGTGCTAATTGCCCAGCGGCGATCCACTGCGCCCACATATAAAAATCCACCTCATCTTGGTGCTCCGCTATCCAGCGTTGTGTACTTGGTGCAGAAAAGGCATAAAAATCCGATGGCAATCCTTTCCAGCCTGTATTTTCAGGCAATTTAAAATGCTGTTGCATGGCATCAAGTGCCGCTTGCGCACGCAGACTGTCTCCTGCACTCGCAACAAAAGTGCGGTATTGCGCTTTTCGCTCCGCACTGGCATGAAGATTGAATGCATCAAACGCTAAGTGTAATCCCGTGCATTTTAATGTCATAACAGCGGTATAATCCACCCATTGTGCCGCTCGTAGCTGCGTTAACTGGGTTTGAATTGCTGGCTGCTGAAACCACGCTTGTGCCTTCTCACTTTGTGCAAACTCATCAATGGCTTCCACATCAATATAAAGAATATTCAACCAGCTGCGGGATGATGGACTATAAGGGCTGGCAGCTTCAGGAAAAGTAGGAAACAGTGCGTGCGTTGGGTTAAGCCCAACAAAATCACCGCCATAATGTTGGAAGCGACGCATAAATTCCATCAGATCAGAAAAATCGCCCACGCCCCAATTGCGTTCCGATTTTAAGGTGTAAAGTTGTAAACTCGTGCCCCATAAGTGCGGTTTCGTTTGAAACACGGATGCTTGGTAGCAACGCCGAGGGGCAACGATGATGCGTGTTTGAGCGGTTTTTTGACCGCACTTTAAATGCAATTGATGATAGCCCAACGGCAATTCACGCGGTAATTGAAGCCCACGCTTTTTCACACGCCCTTGTATGCGCTGCCCGTCTTCCAAGACCAATTCCCACTGCCCAAGCAGGGTGGCATGATGAGATTCCAAGCGAATGTATTTCGGTTGATCGGCGTAAAACACCGCCACAGGTGGCACCAACGTGCGGTTTTCTCCCGTTTCCAAGCACGCCAAAATGGCTTTCACCACTAATGGGCTTGGCTTACACTTCACCCCTCGCCCATCATAAAAGGAAGGAATAATGCCCATGCGTTGCAAATCGTATTTATTCAATTTCACTTGGCTCACCGTTTATGTCATGAAACAACCATCACACATTAAATGACGATATGACGCTCGCTTTCGCTATACCCGACGCGCCAAAATGCGACGTGCCACATCGGGAGTGATATTGTGTTTTTCACCCAATGCCACTTGCCCATGTTTTTCCAATTGTGCGACAACGTCTTCAACCGCACTTTTGTCTAAGCCATGATATGACAAGCGGGTTTTCATGCCCATTTGTTGGAAAAATAATTCCGTTTGCGCAATCGCAGAGCTGACACGCTCTTCACTGGAGCCTGTGCGGATTCCCCACACATTTAGGGCATACTGCACTAATTTGTCGCGTTTTTGATCTTTTAATTCTGCCCACACACCAGGGAGCACAATACTGAGCGTTTGCGCGTGATCTAACCCATAAAGTGCGGTCAGTTCATGCCCAATTTGGTGGCTTGACCAATCTTGCGGCACGCCCACGCCAATCAAGCCATTCAGTGCTTGGGTGGCACACCACATCATATTCGCACGTAATTCAATATCATCAGGGCGTTGCATAATTTGTGGTCCTAGATCGCGTAGTGTGCGCAACAGACCTTCGGCATAAGCATCTTGCACCATCGCCCCCGTTGGGAAGGTTAAATATTGCTCCAACACATGAATAAACGCATCCACAATACCGTTAGCAACTTGGTGCATTGGCAAGGTCAGCGTTTTCGCTGGATCTAAAATCGAAAAGCGTGGATAAAGTGCGGTGTGGCGAAAGCCCTGCTTGATTTTCAATGCGTTACGGCTTACAACGCTCACATTATTCATCTCTGAGCCTGTGGCGGGCAACGTTAATACCGTTCCCAATGGCAATGCGTTTTCAATTACTGCACCACGTGATGTTACAATCTCCCACGGGTCTCCCTGAAAACACGCTGCCGCAGCGATAAATTTACTGCCATCTAAAACCGAGCCACCACCAACGGCAAGTAAAAAATCCAATTTTTCCCGTTGAACCATATCCACCGCACGCATTAAGGTGTCAAATTCAGGATTAGGTTCAATGCCGCCAAATTCCATTACCACTCGCTGACCAAGTGCGGTTTTAACTTCGTCAAGTGTACCTGTCCGTTTCGCACTGCCACCACCATAAAGCACCAAAACCCGTGCATTATCAGGTACAAGAGTGGCTAATTGTGCGATTTGCCCAACGCCAAAGACAATGCGGGTTGGGTTATAGTAATCAAATGTTAACATAATATCCTCTAACGTCGGCTAAGGGGTTGCATTTTAAAGCATAGATCATGCTCGACAACACGCAATAAAAAATCAATATTCGGGTGTGCGCCTGGCTGACGTTTGGCATCTTCAACGTGCTCTGCAAATAAAATTAAGCCAGCTTTTGCCGCCGTACTGTTCAGCTCTGTAAAACGTGCTGCAAGGGTGTTATATACTTTCAGCGAGCCCAGTTTTCCCTCTATTGCGGGAATGGAAAGCACGGTATTTCCCTCGTTATCTAATACAATCAGCCCATTGAGATGATCCACGCTGGCCAGTGTTGCCAATGTTTGTTGAAAATTCATATTATTCCTTCTCTAACCGCAGGGAAATATCCCCGATATGAACGCGTTGCAATTGCCCTTGCACTAAAATTATTGCTTCACCTGTGGTGCAATCAATGCCTTGATAAATCCCGTCAATCTGGCAATGGTCTTGGGTTAACCGCACTTTGCGATCCAAAAAACAATCAAACTGGGAAAAAGACTGCAATAATGCCTCGCCATTGCCTGCTTGGAATGCCCTAAAATCTGTTTTGAGCGCCGATACCAAGGCAACAAGTAACGCATTACGAGAGAGTTGAAGATGACTTTGCGCTAAACTCGCCCAAGGTTGCGTAATTGCACGGTTGTGCTCCTCTCCCATCGCTAAATTTAATCCTACCCCAATCACCAATTGTTGCTCGTGTGTAGTAAAGCGTTTCGATTCCACTAAAATGCCGCCGAGTTTTCGTCCATCAAGATAAATATCATTTGGCCATTTAAGCCCTATGTGTTGCACGCCAAGTTGAGTCAGCGTTTGGGCAATACAGCATGCAGTGATAAGGCTAAGCTGGGGGATTTTCGGCGCAAGATGGTGAAAATCCCAACGCAACGAAAAATACAGATTTTGAGCAAAAGGCGAGTGCCATACTCGCCCACGTCGCCCACGCCCCGCACTTTGATACTCCGCACTGCATAAGGTATTATGTTCACTTGCCTCACGCAAAAGGTAGGCATTGGTGGAGTCAAGCTGTGAAAATGTCAACACCGTCGTATCGCCAAGATGCTGTGCAAGGTAGGTCTTATCTAATAATTCGAACGATTGGCTAAGCTGCCAGTGCGAACCGCACTTTTTCAACCCCACCCCATATGTTTGCAATGTATCGACGACATCAGCGGGAATCGCGTGCGGTTTTCCATCTAATAATTGCGTTAAATATGCGTCCAACATTACCCACGCACCGCCTCAGCACCGTCTAGTTCCCCTTGTGCACCATAAAACCGCACTTCAGGCACCAATGCCACCGCAAATTTCGCCATCACCTGTTGATAGATAAACTGCGCTAATGCCAACACATCTTGCCCTGTTGCATTGCCTTGATTAACTAAAACCAGTGCTTGCTGACGATGCACCGCCGCACCGCCAACCTGCTTACCTTTCAAACCACATTGGTCGATCAACCAACCTGCCGCTAATTTAACTTGCCCATCCGCTTGCGGATAGGCTGGCATATCAGGAAAGCGTCGATGAAGTTTGTTATAATGGCTTGCACTAACGATAGGATTTTTAAAAAAACTCCCCGCATTACCAAGCTGTGCAGGGTCGGGCAATTTTGCTTGACGTATTGCACACACCTGTTCAAACACCACACGCGGTGTAATCGTTGCTGCATCCAATGTTTTTAAAGGACCGTACTGCAAGTGCGGTTGCCACTGTTTCGCCAGCTTAATACCAATGGCAACAATCGCAAACCCCGTGCGATATTGCTGTTTAAAAATGCTTTCACGATAACCAAACTGACATTGTGCCGCACTTAAGCGAAATACTGTGCCATTGTTTAAATCAAGGCAATCCACATAATCACACACCTGTGCAAATTCTACACCATACGCACCAATATTTTGAATTGGTGCACTGCCAGCACACCCTGGAATTAACGCTAAATTTTCTAGCCCGCCCATATTGCGATCAACACAGAACCGAACCAGCTCATGCCAATTCTCACCCGCATTAATGTGCAACAAGTAATGCTGTTCATCTTCACCCAAGGTAATGCCTTTAATTTGATTGCGTAGCACAACACCGTGAAAGTCTTGCAAAAACAGAACATCGCTACCTTCACCCAGCAACAGTTTTGGCTTATGCGCATAGGCAAGCCATGCTTGATACAACG
Organism: Spirabiliibacterium falconis; assembly: GCF_014885015.1. Taxonomy (GTDB): domain Bacteria; phylum Pseudomonadota; class Gammaproteobacteria; order Enterobacterales; family Pasteurellaceae; genus Spirabiliibacterium; species Spirabiliibacterium falconis. The sequence continues at coordinate 69,148 of NZ_JABMIJ010000008.1, forward strand.
CATCAGGCGTTGTGATGTCAATGATTTCACTGGCATTCACCGCAATACCAAATGTATGGAAAGGTTGTAAACTTTGCATAATGATCTTTTATTAGAAAATAAAAAGTGCGGTTTGACCGCACTTTGGCTTGTAATTAATGATCGTGTTTGCCACCACAGCAACCACCGTGATGGTGATGATGGTGATCGCCTCCGCAACACCCATCATGTTCGTGAGTATGCTCATGATGATGACCACAGCCACACCCGTGCCCTGCCTCATCACTGTCATGACCACCACAACAACCGCTACCTTCTTGATGAATATGACCGTGGGCAATTTCTTCCAAGGTGGCTTCACGCACGCTGACAACTTCCACATTAAATAGCAATTCTTGCCCAGCAAGCATATGATTGCCGTCCACTACGACATAATCATCGCCCACTTCGGTGATCACAACAGGCAATGGTCCAACGTCAGTATCGGCAATAAAGCGCATTCCTACTTCCAAGCCATCTACACCGACAAATACATCTTGTGGCACACGCTGCACGAGATTTTCGTTATATTCGCCATAACCCTCTTCAGGTTTCACGCGTACCTCGAATTTATCGCCCACACCGCGACCTTCAAGTGCATTTTCTAGCCCAATCACTAGATTATTATGCCCTTGTAAGTATTCTAATGGTTGATTAGCTGGTGCTTCATCCACCAAAATACCATCTTCGGTACGAACTTGGTAGGCAATGCCCGCCACAGTATTTTTTGCAATTTTCATAGGCTCTCCGCCAGTTGATATAATGTATTGCGATTATAACACGCAATCCGCTATTCCGTTAAATTAATCGTGGCACTGATGCCAAGATTCACATCCACTTCGCCGCTTTCAATAGTCATACTGTATGTTGCCATTTCAGCTGCATAGACTGCATTGGATGCTTTTGCCATATAAGGGCGAGGCATAGCACCTGAGTTTGACCCAATATTAAGATTTACGATGCGATAACCTTTCGCACCAAATTGATCCACGATGAACTCTGCTTTTTGCTTAAACGCAGCAATCGCCTCTGCGGTCATCTCTTTTTCTAGACTTTGGCGTTTTTGTGTGGATAGACTAAAGCTAATATCATCCACAGCAGCGATACCTGAAACTTGGCTAATAAGTTGGCTTAATTTATTAAAATCTTGGCTTTCAATGCGATATTGTGCACGGTCAATCCAGCCTTCTGTGCCAGATTTTTTATTATAATTCACATAGGTATTGCGACTTACGATACCTTTTGGTAAATCCAATTTTTTCGCCGCATTAACGGTTTGGTTGATTTTCTCATTGACACTCGCATTCAACGCTTTGAGATCTTTCCCTTTTTCTTCCACATACAGGGTAACTTGCATCACATCACGCTCAACTTGTCGCTGTGCTTTAACACTAAAACTGATATTTTGCACTACTGATTCGGCTTTGCCTGAATCGTGTGCTACCGCCAAAAGTGGGGTGGTACAAAGTGCGGTCAACGCAATTTTAGACCATCGTTTCATTGCTTACTCCTTATACCTGCAACCAAAATGTTACAGGTCCATCATTAATTAAACTGACTTGCATATCCGCGGCGAAAATACCGCTCTCTGTTTTGATCTGCTCACCTGCTTTGACACGAAAATAATCATAAAGTTTTTCTGCCATCTCTGGACTTGCTCCATTGGAAAAACTTGGTCGTAGTCCTTTTTTGGTCTCTGCCGCTAATGTGAACTGCGATACCACCAATAATGCACCACCAACGTGTTGCACATTCAGATTCATTTTGCCTGCGTCATCACTGAACACGCGATATGCGAGCACTTTTTTCAGTAATTGCTCTGCTTTCTGCTCATCATCGTCTTTTTCTACGCCCAACAGCACCAACAAGCCCTGTGCAATTTGCCCAACACATTGCTCATCAACGCTGACGCTGGCAGATTTAACGCGTTGAATCAGTGCTATCATTGCGCTCTCCTTGGTTATGATGTTGTAGCTCACTTAATGCTTGTTGTAGCTTTTCTTGCCGCACTTCATATTCACGGTTATTCGGCATTTCACCATTTTTAATCAAGCGTACATCTTCCAGCACAGCGGTCAATTGTGCACCGAGTAAGACCACCGTCCAGCTTAACTGAATCCAGAGTAACAAAATCGGCAAGGTAGCCATAGCACCATAAATAAGCTGATAAGATGGAAATGCTGCGATATACCAAGTAAATGCTCGCTTACCCAGCGTGAAAAAGATGGCTGCGATCAACGCCCCAATCATCGCATAACGCAAATTCACTTTGGTATTTGGCACTACCGTATAAATTAACGTAAACGCTAACCACGTCAGCAAAAAAGGAATAATACTCAGAAGATAGGTGCTGAAAGTGGCATTGCTGAACGCATCACTAGAAAAAATATAAGAACTGACGATTACGCTCACGCCCAAAAAAAGTGGCCCTAGCGTAAGGATCATCCAATACATCGAAAACGACACAAATAACGTGCGCGAATTGGTATTTGGCCAAATATCATTCAAAGTGCGGTCAATCGATGAGATCAACATCAACGCCACCACAATCAAACCAATGATCCCAATACCGCTCATTTTCTTTGAGTTTTCGACAAATTCATTAATATACTCTTGCACCACGCCGCCTGTTTCGGGTGCGAAATTACTAAAAATCATATTTTGCACTTCACCGCTCACCTCTTTAAATACAGGAAAAGCAGAAAAAATCGCAAGGCTAACCATCACCAATGGCACCAATGCTAACATTGTGCTATAGGTTAAATAACCTGCTGCCATATTGAGCTTATTCTCATTATAGCGATGCCAAAAAAGTTTCAAAAAAATTAAGGTATTTGAAGTGTAATGAGTCATGCGTTATTTTCCATTGTCACATCGAGCCAATTTTGCAGTAATTGCGCACCATATTCACTGATAAAAGATTCAGGGTGAAATTGCACCCCAAATAGGGGTAAAGTGCGGTGGCGTACCGCCATTAATACGTCATCTTGATCGTATGCACAGGCGATTAATTCTGGTGGCAAACTTTGCTGTGCAACCGCCCAAGAATGATAAAGCCCTATTTTAAAAGATTGTGGCAAATTTTTAAACAAAGGCGATGGCGCACACGGCTGAATGATCCCAACCTGCCCGTGGCGTACGCGATGTAAGTTATATAATCTTGCCCCAAAAAAATCACACAAGGTTTGATGCCCAAGACAGACACCCAAAATCACCTTATGCTGATAATATTGGCGTAAAAAAGCATACAATTGCGGGTAAGCTCGGGGCACATCTGGGCCAGGAGAGAGCAAAATATGGCTAAATGTGTCTAACGGTTGCCGCAATAACTGCTCCGTTTTGCACACCTGCAACTGTTCATACGACAACCGCTTTAGGAGATCCACTACGTTATAGGTAAATGAATCGTGATTATCCACAACCAATACACTCGCTGCCACAGTTTTATTTCCTTAACAAACTCGACATAACCAAAAGTGCGGTTTAAAACCGCACTTTTATCGTTATCGCTCAACTAATTGCGTTCGCTGACAAACCAACCGCGGATAAATTGAATGGAGAAGAATAACGTCAGCAACAGCACAAAATAGGCGACATAGCTCGCAATTGGCCAACCTGGTTTGGTGCCAGGCTCTACCGCTTTAATCGATACCATATTACGAAATTCATCAAACATCACAATCCGCCAGCCGTAGTATTTGATTTGTACCAATTTTTTCTCAGACGCAAACGTTGCCGCTTTCGCCTGCAAATCGGCAGAATTAAATTTAAAATAAAACGGAAATCCCCAGCGGGTATCTTCATTGCGATACACCATCACTTTATCCGTGCCAGGCTTTTGGGTATAGACATAATACACATCACGGGTTGGGCCATCGGCTGGATTGGCTTTGGTTATAGGGCCGTCTTTATCAACGCGTTTCACTTCCACGCCTGACACATTCGCCACTTGATAATGCGGAAAGAAAAAGTTGACACCTGCAAACAATACACCATGAACAAGCAAGGTCACAACGATAAAAAATAATGAAATAAAACGACGCATCAACAACTCCTTGGCTGACGATAAGGTAATATTTTTATCCTACCACACTTCCAGCAAAAACTAACGCACTTTACACTGAAACAGTCGCTCAAAATTGGCGGTGGTAATCTCCGCAAATTCTTCAACACTAATGCCTTTAAGTGTGGCAACATAATCACACACCTCACGCGTATAGGCTGGCTGATTTTGCTTCCCGCGATATGGCACGGGGGCTAAATACGGAGAATCTGTTTCCACCAGCAACCGCTCAAGAGGAACCGTTTCAATCACATCACGAATAGCTTGTGCATTACGAAAGGTAATAATCCCTGAAACAGAAATATAAAAGCCCAGTGCTAACGCTTGATCCGCCATCCATTGATTTTCCGTAAAACAGTGCAAAACCCCACCGCACTTTTGTGCTTGCCCTTCTTTTAAAATGGCGATCGTGTCTTCGCGTGCCTCACGGGTATGCACAATCAGTGGCTTGCTCAGTGCATTAGCCACCGCCACCTGCGCACTAAAAATGCGTTGTTGTTCGCTTTTGTTTTCGATACTGTAATGATAATCTAGCCCACATTCGCCGATGGCAACGACTTTGGCATTGCTCGCCAGTTGCACCAAACGGTCGTGATCAAAGGGCTCTTCTTCAATATTCAGTGGATGTACACCACAAGACAAAGAAACATTATCACGACGAGCAAGCTGCGGATATATCGCTTCAAAGCCAGATAACGTCGTGCCAATAGACAACACATGGCGTACATCACGTGCAGATGCTTTAGCTAACACATCATCAATATTATGATGTAATGTGTCATAATCAAGACTATCAAGATGACAATGGGAATCTACAATAAACACTTAAACCTCAAATACATCGGTAATTAATTTTGTCAGAAAATCCAGTAAAAGTAGCCCGCTATTAACGGCAGTAATGTCACGCAAATCACGACGCACAGAACGGGTTAATTGCTCAGCATGTAAAAAGTGCGGTGGTGTGTACTGTGCGACTAATCGCTTAATACCAGCGGTTAAATCACTATTCACCCAATGCTGTTCAATGCCTAAACCGCACTTTATGCAATCAACAAATACACTTTCCAACCACCCCAGTTGGGTATCTAAGAGTGCATGATCGGTCAACACAAATTGCGCCATAAACGGCATAATATCGCGCGTTTGAGAAAATGCCCAAAAGGCACGCAAAAACGACTTACGCACGGCTAACTGCTCACTTTCAATCAAAGTGTAAGCACGCAACGGACGATTTGCACTCAGTTTTAACGCCACTTCAGCCTGCTGTGCAGCAATGCCTTGGCTGGTTAACCATGCAACACCGGCATTCAATGCAGGTGCGGTCAGCGTCCAGACTTGGCAACGGCTATAAATAGTTGCCATAAGGGGTTGAGACATATCCGTTGCGAGCAAAAAGTATGTATTCGCACTCGGCTCTTCTAACGTTTTTAACAACGCATTTGCCGCGGATTCTGTCAATTTCTCTGCCTGCGGAATCACAACCACTTTATTGCCATCTTGCTGAGCATGATTTTGTAATTGCGTAATCACTTCCCGCACCTGATCCACGCTCACCGTTTTTCCTGCTTCACATGCTAAAAGATGCAGATCAGGATGATTGTTAGTGGTAACCAACATACAGTGATGACACTGTCCACAGCTATCAAGTGCGGGTTTTTCTCGACATAAAATGCCTTGTGCAATCTGTGTCAATAACTGTGCCACGCCCAGATCGGCTTCCGCTTTGCATAACAAGGCGTGATGACCATGTCCTTGTTGAAAAGTGCGGTCAATCTGTGCAAATGTTGCCTCAAGCCATGGATACATTATTTTGCCACCGTCGCAAGCCAACTGACAACCGCACTTTGTACATCAGAAGTGACTTTTTCAAGTGTCTGCCCTGCATCAATAAGCACCGCATTCGGATCAGCTGCCACCAATTCCAAATAACGTGCACGGGTGCGTTCAAAAAAGCTCAATTCTGCCCGTTCAATACGATCGAGCTCACCGCGTGAACGTGCCCGCATCAGCCCCAGTTCTGGCTTAATATCAAGATAAAGAGTTAAATCTGGTTTAAAATCGCCCAAAATTGCATTACGCAAACGCATAAGCAATTCGTGGTCAAACTGCCGCCCTCCCCCTTGATAGGCTTGTGATGACATATCATGGCGATCGCCTAATACCCATTTCCCAGCCTGTAATGCTGGCTGAATCACATTTTCAACCAACTGGATACGCGCGGCGTACAGCATCAATAACTCCGCCTTATCGGTAACCTGTTCATCATCAAGGCCGTATTTAATCAATGCACGTAATTTCTCTGCCAGTGGTGTGCCCCCTGGTTCACGGGTAAACACAATATCTTGCACACCCTGTGCCGATAATGCTTGCACAACTGCCTGACGAGCCGTCGTTTTGCCCGCGCCTTCAAGCCCTTCTAGAACAATAAATTTACCTTGTGGCGTTATCATGTTTTTGCTTCCGTAATAAAATTAAATACTGTTTCACTGCACGATTATGCTCACTTAAGGTTGCACTAAAGGTATGCCCCCCTTGCCCATTGGCAACAAAATATAACGCATGGGTTTTCGCAGGATGCGCCACCGCCTGCAATGAGGCTTCACTCGGCATCGCAATTGGCGTTGGCGGTAGTCCATCAATTTGGTACGTGTTATACGCCGTCGCTTCATTGAGGTCAGCCCGACGAATGTTACCTTGATAACGCTCACCCATACCGTAAATTACGGTCGGATCGGTTTGTAGCCGCATTTTTTTCCGCAAGCGATTAATAAATACCCCTGCAACCTGCGCTCGCTCAGCATCAAGTGCGGTTTCTTTTTCCACTATGGACGCCAGAATGAGCATTTCATAAGGTGTTTTTAGTGGTAAATTAGCGTCGCGATCACGCCATGCCACAGAAAGTGCGGTTTGCATTTTATCACTGGCACGCTTAAGTAGGACGGTTGCGCTGGAGTTCGCGGTGTAATGGTAAGTATCAGGATAAAACCAGCCTTCTAATTTAGCAGGGCTACTGTCTGGCAACGCCAGTGCCTGATAAAGTGCGGTTTCATCCGTGAATTGAGCGTCATGCGTCAGATAAGGCGCAGTTGCAAGCTCTGCCAGCACCTGACGAGCCGTATCGCCCTCACCGATACGCCATGCAAATTGTGCTTCTTTACCACTGGCAAGGCGTTGCAACAATTCGCTAAGATTATGCACCCCGTCCAAAGAGTAGGTACCGGCTTTTACCGCTGCAAGCTCTGGCTTCAATTTCAATAACAATGGAAAAAAAGGGCTTGGTTCTAGCAGCCCTTGCGCATGTAAATACGCACCGAGCTTTTTGCCCGTCGTGCCTTTTTCAATAGTGAGTAACTGCTCACTTTTAGCCTGAATCGGATACTGTGCTAACGCATTAATTTGCGAATAACCCCAAAATCCGATCGCCCCAACAACAAGCAGTAAAAGACCAAATAGCACACCCCATTTTTTCATTTCAATACCACACCTTAAAATACATACTGCAGTGCATAATTAACCACAAAACCACCGACTACAAGCCAGATAAACACTAAAAAGCCCAATACTAACGGCTTCGCTCCCGCTTGTTTAATCGCACCAATATGCGTGGTAACCCCAAGGGCTGCCATTGCCATCATCAATAAAATACCGTCAAGCTCCACTAAAAAGTGGACAACAGGCTCAGGCACAATCGGGTAAGAATTGAGTACGGCAACCAAAATAAAAAACACTGCAAACCACGGGATGTTGATTTTACGCTTGCCGCCGACCGCACTTTCTTTTGCCAACGCATACGAAAGCACTAACAAAAATGGAGCAAGCATCATGACACGAATCATTTTGGTGATCACTGCATCATCAGCAACCATTGGATTAATATTTCCCCCCGCAGCATATACTTGCGCCACTTCGTGCACACTAGAACCGATATAAATGCCAAACTGATGGTCACTGAGATAGTGTGTCATATACGGATATAGCAGAGGGTAAACAAACATAGCAATTGTGCCAAAAATCACCACAATAGCAATGGCGACCGCTACTTTACTGGATTCACCACGCACCACTGGCTCACTTGCCATTACTGCGGCTGCACCACAAATACTGCACCCCGCCGCACTGAGATAAACGATTTGCTTGTCGATTTTTAGCCATTTATAACCGAGATAAAACGTTAAAAAGAATGTGCTAATCAACATAATCGCATCGCTAGCAATGGCATTCAAGCCCACGGCATCAATTTGTTGAAACGTGATCCGAAAGCCATATAGCACAATACCCGCACGCAATAAAACGCCTTTAGCGAACGTAATTCCGCTATGACAACGTGTCGCAACACGTCCATATACCGTGTTGCCTATCACCATACCAAGCAAAATCGCAAACGTTAAGGCACTCATTCCAATGCTACTACCAACATGATTTGCATTAAGCCAAAATGCCAGTGCCGTAATCACGCCTGCCAGCAGCAGGCCAGGAGTATAATTGAGTATTTTATTTAACATTGTATTATCCATGATTGAGAACCGCACTTTCATCTTCATTTGCCAACACGGGAGCAAACCATTGATCGAGTTTAGCTGAAAGTGCGGTTACCCCCAATTTCTTCAAGCTCGAAAATGCCTCTACCTGCACATCACCTTGGAAAGGCAAAATAGCCTCTCGCACAAGTTTGATCTGTTTACTTCGCTCTTTTTGCCCTATTTTGTCTGCTTTGGTTAACAGCAACAATACAGGAAGTTCCGCACTCACCGCCCATTGCAGCATTTGTTGGTCGAGATCTTTTAGCGGGTGGCGAATATCCATTAAAATCACCACACCACCAAGACATTCCCGCTGCTGCAAATATTCCCCAAGTGCCTTTTGCCATTGGATTTTCATTTGCTCAGGCACGGCAGCGTAGCCGTAACCGGGTAAATCGACAATCTTGCAACCTGCTTCCACCTCGAACAAGTTAATTAATTGGGTACGCCCTGGCGTTTTTGACGTGCGTGCAAGATTTTTTTGATTCGTCAGCACATTAAGTGCGGTTGATTTACCCGCATTTGAACGCCCTGCAAAGGCGATTTCAATGCCATCATCTTCTGGCAAATGCCGAATATCAGGCGCGCTCATTAAAAAGTGGGTTTTATGATAATTTAATGCCATTGTGTCTCACTACTGCCTTATGATTGGCAGACATAGGTTAAAAAGGAAGCCAATTTTCGTGCACTACCTTGTACAAATTGTGCCCATTCATCTTGTGGCAACATAGCACGTTCGCGCTGAATATTCGCCTTATTTAGGCGTACTAGTTTATCATCTTTAAGCCACCAATGCCCCCAAAAGTGCGGTTTTCTAATACGTAAATCCAAATTTCTAATAGCAAATGTCAGCGAATGCTGCACTTTCAGGGGGTTATGTGCGATGTACGCTCGGCATAAATGTGCGTGCTCAAGAGTAAACTGTTCGATAAACCCCGCAGGCGAAATTTCATATAACGTCAATTGCGTAATTGCACGACTGTTGACCGCACTTAATATGACAGGCTGATGATTAATTTGTACTAAAATCTGATGCCCACCAAGGTGCTGTAATGGCAATATCTTACCATTAAGATGCGCAGCAATATGTGGCTTCTCGCCATGAAATTCAATGATGCGATCTTGCCCTTGCGTATCGACAAACGCCAGTTTACGCTCCCCCGTCGCCACACAGGCACTCAAACTTGCCGCCAAGAACGCAAACAAAACGGCTCGAATTATACGTTCCATTTTAATGAAACACCTTGCGAGCCATAACGATTGGGTTCATTTTTGCCCAAAAACACCCCCCAATCCAATAGAAAAAGGGTGATAAAAAATAGCGGGAAAAACCGCCCCAATGCCCACGCCATCGCACCGCTAGAATACTGGGATAGCACATAACCTAAAATCGGGAACGTGATCATCAATACCGCCCATCCTGACCGATTACGATCATGCAGGCGTTTGACGACCACCGCACAGAAACAAAAGAGGATCACCAACAACATCATCGAGGCTAAAAGTGCGGTGTGCGTTTGTGCAAATAGGGCGTTAAGCGGCAATACATTCGCAATGATCAATAACGCCAGTGCGCAAATGCTCACGCCCTGCCAAAATCCTGTACGGTTAAGCCTCCCATGAAATGAAAATAAAAGTTGCCACAATGTCATAAAAATCTCCCTTAATCTGGGCTTATCATAAAGCAAGCCTGCGATTTTGTCAGCGTTAGTACGAAAAAACCGCACTTGGTTACCCAAAGTGCGGTTACGATGCACGTTTACATTATAGAATATCTTCAAACTCTTCTGTAACTTGCTTCGGCCATACGCTAGCTTGTACTTGCCCGATATGCTCTTTTTGGAGTAACAACATCGCCATACGCGACTGCCCAATGCCGCCACCGATAGATAATGGCAATCTACCGTTGACTAAATCTTGATGCCACGGCAATTCTAACCGCTCTTCCGTACCACTCAAAGCAAGCTGTTTGCGTAACGCCGTTTCATCTACACGAATCCCCATTGAGGAAATTTCAAATGCAGACTGCATCACAGGATTCCAAACCAAAATGTCGCCATTCAAGCCCTTATATTCCCCTTCACTTGGGGTTGTCCAGTCATCGTAATCTGGCGCACGCAAATCATGTGGTTTGCCGTCCGACAACTCGCCGCCGATACCAATCAAGAACACTGCGCCGTACTCTTTACAAATCGCATTTTCACGCTCTTTATCGCTCATACCAGGGAAACGTTTCACCAAGTCTTCGCTATGCACAAATGTAATGTCCTTTGGTAAAAAGTTCTTCGTGCCGTATTTTTCTTCAACCAAAAGTGCGGTTTCACACATAGCCGCATAAATTTCACGCACCGTTTCTTTCAAATAATCCAGATTACGACGCCCCTGTGGGATAACTTTCTCCCAATCCCATTGATCCACAAAGACAGAGTGTGTGCGATCTAGGCTTGTTTCGTCTGGACGAAGTGCGATCATATTCACATACAACCCTTCACCGGGTTGAAAATCAAAACGTGCTAGAGTATGGCGTTTCCATTTTGCCAATGAATGCACAACCTCAAAACGCACACCATGAATTTGGCGAATTTTTACTTGCACCGCATTTTCAACACCGGATAAATTATCTTGCATTCCATTGCCAACTTGGCTAAGTAAAGGCCCTGTTACTTCAACAATGCCCAAATGTTCACGCAATTTTTGCGCAAATGTACCTTTCACAAAACTGATTTCTTGTTGTTGTAAGATAAATGATTTTTTCATATTATTTTTACTCATTGGGTTAAAACTGTGGTTATTATCTAATTTTTTTGGCATTATTCAATATAAAAAGCAATTAACACAGCATTATTTTAATATTTTTTGCCATTGTATGAAAATCATATAAAATAACCCTGTTATTTTTGAATAAAAACCAATAATGGAGCATAAAATGCAATCATTCGGTCAAATTGATGCACTCGATCAACAAATTTTACGCGTGTTAACTAAAGACGCTCGCACCCCTTATGCTGAAATGGCGAAGCAATTTGGTGTTAGCCCTGGTACGATTCACGTTCGAGTAGAGAAAATGCGCCAATCAGGGGTAATTGAAGGCACAAAAGTGCGGTTGAATGAGCGTAAACTCGGCTATGATGTGTGTTGCTTTATTGGCATTATCTTAAAAAGTGCCAAAGATTACGATACCGTCATCAAAAAATTAGAAGGCTTTGACGAAGTCGTTGAAGCCTATTACACCACAGGCAATTATTCTATTTTTATCAAGGTTATGACGCACACAATTGAAGAATTACATCACGTTTTAGCCAGTAAAATTCAGCTAATTGATGAAATTCAATCCACAGAGACCTTAATTTCAATGCAAAATCCGATTTTGCGTGATATTAAACCGTAAAAGTTTGAACTAGCTCTAAGATTTCCATTTCGCTTTGCGATAAACTGATTTGATTTTTAACAAAAACAATAATAAGAGGATACTGTTATGGCAGATGTTTTTCATTTAGGTTTAAGCAAAGCAGATTTGAAAGGGGCTAAAGTGGCGATTGTGCCAGGTGATCCCGCACGTGTTGAACGCATTGCACAGAAAATGGACAATCCCACATTCCTAGCCTCAACACGTGAATACACCTCATGGCTAGGCTATGTGAATAGTCAGCCAGTGGTGGTATGCTCAACAGGCATTGGTGGTCCTTCTGTATCCATTGCGGTAGAAGAACTGGCACAACTTGGGGTGCGAACCTTTTTACGCATTGGTACCACAGGTGCAATTCAGCCGCATATTAATGTGGGCGATATTTTGATCACGACTGGGGCTGTGCGTTTAGATGGAGCTAGCCTTCATTTTGCTCCGTTAGAATATCCCGCTGTAGCGGATTTCGCTTGCACGACCGCACTTTATACTGCAGCACAACATAGTGGGCAGCAAACGTACATTGGGATTACCGCCTCATCCGATACTTTCTATCCGGGTCAAGAACGCTACGATACTTACTCTGGCAAGGTATGCCGCCGTTTTCGTGGTTCACTCAAAGAATGGCAATCACTCAATGTCATGAACTTTGAAATGGAATCCGCAACCTTATTTACAATGTGTTCTGCATTGGGTCTGCGTGCGGGAATGGTTGCCGCCGCCATTGTCAATCGCACCCTACAAGAAATCCCGAATGAGCATACAATGAAACAAGCGGAAGAAAACGCAATCCAAATTGTGGTCAATGCTGCTGGGGAACTGGCAAAATAATCGCTTTTAAAACGTAAAAACCTGCCCAAAAGGCAGGTTTTTCACTATTTGCTCTCCGCATTTTTAATGATTGCATAGAGCTTATCTTTTAATAACAATTTCTCTTTTTTCAGTGTTTCAACTTCTTCTGGCGTGCCTAGCTCAATATTACTTTCAATAGCTTTGATTTTATGATCCAATTCATTATGCTCATCAAATAAACGGGAAAAATGAGCATCTTCTTGTCTTAATTTTTGAATTAAATCGCGATGTTCTGGAAACATAATGACTCCTTATCATGGATAGAAAAGTACACTCTTTAATCTCTATACTAAAGCAACTACGCGCAAGAAACAACCTTAAATCACCTGACGCTGAATTTTTGTGCACAAAGCCTCGCAACAACGATCCAACAATTGATAGGTTTGCTCAAAATTATCGGTATACCACGGATCGGGAATATGATCGATGCCTAAATCTGGCACAAGATCAGTAACATTAAAGAGTTTTTTTGACTTCCCAAAAAGACGTTGCATATCACGCAAATTCTGGTCATCCATCACAATCAGATAATCAAACTCATCAAAATCTGAACGTGTGACTTTACGACTCACAAATCCTGTGGGTGCAATATGATGTTCTCGCAGTTTTTTGGCTGTGCCACGGTGCATATCTTCGCCATCGTGATAACCTGCTGTACCTGCACTGTCAACCACCACATTCTCAATACCCGCCTGCTGGAATTTCGCTCGCAAAATATATTCCGCCATCGGGGAGCGGCAAATATTACCCAAACAAATAAACAGTACTTTCATTTACATTCCTAAGTAGCAAAGTGCGGTCAAACCGCACTTTTCGTTAAAATAGTACGCGTGCACGGATTGTGCCATCAATGGCTCGTAATTGCTCAAGCAAATCACGGCTATTCTCTGTTTCCACATCAATAACCACATAACCAATTGCAGGATCTGTTTGCAAATATTGTGCAGCAATATTCATATTTGCTTGTGTAAACAGTTGGTTAAGTTGATTCAACACACCTGGACGATTATGGTGAATATGCATTAACCGTTTTGCACCATGATGCGTTGGCAAGGACACTTCAGGGAAATTAACCGCAGATAATGTTGAACCATTGTCGGAATATTTTACTAATTTATTCGCCACTTCCGCCCCAATATTCTCTTGCGCCTCCGAGGTTGAGCCGCCAATGTGCGGGGTTAATATCACATTATCAAATGCTTTCAGTGGGGACTCAAATGGCTCGTGAATAGAAGCGGGCTCAGTTGGAAACACATCAATCGCTGCACCAAATAATCGCTTGCTTTCAAGAGCCGCAGTCAGTGCGTCAATATCCACCACGGTGCCGCGTGCAGCATTGATCAACACCGCACCGTCTTTCATTTCACTGAGGCGTTGTGCATTAATCAGATTTTTTGTGCTGTCATTTTCAGGCACATGGAGGGAAATAATGTCGCAATGATTTAAAAGTGCGGTCAAGCTACCCATTTGTTGGGCGTTACCTAGTGGTAATTTATTTTCAATATCGTAAAAATAAACTTGCATCCCTACGGCTTCTGCCAACACGCTCAATTGTGAGCCGATATGCCCATAACCAATAATCCCCAACTTCTTACCACGCACTTCGTGACAGCCCGCTGCGGATTTATTCCATACACCACGATGCACTTCGGCATTGGCTTTCGGCACATTGCGCATCAGTAGTAAAATCTCCCCAAGCACCAGTTCCGCCACCGAACGAGTATTAGAAAAAGGTGCGTTAAATACAGGGATACCACGCTGTTTCGCAGCGGATAAATCAACCTGATTCGTACCAATACAAAAGCAACCAATCGCAATCAACTTTTTCGCCTGAGCAAGCACGTCTGCGGTTAAATGCGTACGAGAGCGAATACCGACAAAATGGGCATCTTTAATCGCATTGATCAAATCAGCATCATCAAGAGCCTTTTTGTGGTATTCAATATTGGTGTAGCCTGCCGCATGCAAACAATCAACCGCACTTTGATGCACACCTTCTAGCAACACAAACTTAATTTTATCTTTATCCAACGAAACTTTTGCGCTCATGTTTTATCCTTAGTCTGTAATGACTTTTGCTCCCTCTGGCGTGCCAACAATCACAACATCTGCGCCACGGAGCGCAAAAATGCCATTGGTCACCACACCCGCTAGGTTATTTAAGGTTTTTTCCATTTCCATCGGTTGCATAATCTGGAAATTATGCACATCTAAAATCACATTACCGTTATCGGTTATCACACCCTCACGATATTCTGGCGCACCGCCTAACCTCACCAACTGACGTGCCACATAAGAACGTGCCATTGGAATGACCTCCACAGGTAGGGGGAATGTGGAACCGAGTACATCCACTTGTTTACTTTGATCAACAATACAAATAAACCGTTTCGCCAGTGCGGCGACGATTTTCTCACGGGTGAGTGCAGCTCCTCCGCCTTTAATCATCATTTTTTGCGGATTAATCTCATCAGCACCATCAATATAGACGTCTAAACCTGACACTTCATTCGCATCATACACCTCGATGCCTAATGCTTTCAGGCGTGCTTCTGAGGCTTTTGAAGCTGCTACTGCACCTTGAATGTTATGTGCCATTTTGCCTAATTCATCAATAAAACAGTTTACGGTCGAGCCGCTACCAACGCCGACAATGCCACCGTTAGGCACAAACGCCAGTGCCGCTTTAGCTGCTTGAATTTTCATCTCTTGCTGATTCATTCTGTGATCTCCTTGCTTAGATCAGTTATCTTACCCTGTTTATCAGATTGTTCAATCAAATTAGATTAACATGCAAGTGCTAAAATTTTCATCATTCGGGCAAAAACAGTTGTAATAATTCATTCAAAAAAAGTGTGCCATGACGCGTTAACTGCCAGTGAGTGGGGCTGCTGGTAATAAAACCTTGCCTTTCTGCCTCACACATTATTGACGTTATCTCGTCTAATGCGATGCCCGTAAACTGCTCAAATTCCGCTTTGGGACAAGGTTCAAACAAACGGAAACGATTCATAAAAAATTCAAAAGTGCGGTCAGTAGGCATAACCGCACGTTGATGATAACGATAATGCCCTTGCATATAGCCTTTAGGGTGCTTGGTTTTGCTATAACGCATAATCTCCCCATTGGGGAAGCTCACTTTTCCGTGCGCACCGCAACCAATGGCAAGATAATCGCCAAAACGCCAATAATTGAGATTATGTTGACATTGAAAGTGCGGTCTGGCGTAAGCAGAGGTTTCATATTGTTGATACCCATGGGCAGCTAGCAGCTGATTGCCCTGCTCAAAAATCGCCCAGAGTGCATCGTCATCAGGCAATGTTGGCGGGCGTGAGGCAAACAAGGTATTAGGCTCAATGGTCAGTTGATACCATGATAAGTGCGGTGGCGCAAGTGCCACAGCTTGGTGTAAATCCTGCAACGCTTGCTCAGGCGTTTGATTGGGCAATCCATGCATTAAATCAAGATTAAAACTATGCAAACCACTTGATTTGGCCATTGCCACTGCTGCTTTCGCTTCATCGCCATTATGGATTCGCCCAAGATGCTGTAACTTTTCATCAGAAAAACTTTGAATACCCATTGAAAGACGGGTTACACCCGCCTGCACATAGCCTTTAAAGCGATCCGCCTCCGCAGTCCCTGGGTTGGCTTCAAGGGTAATCTCAATATTCGGCGTAAAGGGTATTTTTTCTCGAATGCCCGCAATCAGATGTGCAATGCCATCGGCTGAAAATAAACTCGGCGTGCCCCCACCAATAAAAATAGAGTGCAAAGTGCGGTTTTGCACATAGACTAAATCCGCCGTCAAATCGTGTAAAAGGTGAGTGATATAGTCCCGCTCAGGAATAATGCCACGCTGAGCATGTGAATTAAAATCACAATAGGGACACTTTTGCACGCACCACGGAATATGCACATACAAACTGAGCGGCGGCAGAATAAGATGGCGTAGCACTATGCTACCCGCACAGCCGTGCCACTGGCAACCACCATGAACATGCCTTTTGCGCCAAGACTTTGGTAATTGACCTCAACTCCCACAACAGCATTTGCGCCTAACTTTTTCGCTTGTGCAGGCATCTCGTCTAATGCTTCGCGACGTGAATCGCTTAATTTGCTTTCATATGCGCCCGCACGTCCACCAATAACGTCGCGAATACCTGCAAAAAAATCTCGTACCACATTCGCCCCTGCGATCACTTCACCAAACACAAGTTGTTTATACTCAATGATATGCTTGCCTTCAATCTGATGGGTTGTCGTAATAATCATACCTGCTCCAAACGGTTTTTTAATTGTACTAATGCCTTGCCACGATGAGACAATGCTTGCTTTTCTGTCATACTTAATTGGGCAAAAGTGCGGTTTTTAGGCGGATAGAAAAACAACGGGTCATAGCCAAAACCATTTTCTCCTTGCAACTCGTGCGTAATTGTACCTACACATTCGCCCTGAGCAATGATGGGATTTGGATCATGAGCGTGGCGTAAAAACACGATCACGCTGACAAATTTTGCTTGTCGCTGCATCTCTGGAATGTCTTTCATTTCCAACAGGAGTTTGGCACAATTTTCTGCATCATTCGCATTTTCACCCGCATAACGTGCGGAATACAGCCCTGGTGAACCGTTAAGGGCAGACACCACTAAGCCTGAATCATCTGCAATCGCAGGCAAACCACTTTGCTGTGCAGCGTGACGTGCTTTTTTCAAAGCATTTTCTACGAATGTTAATCCATCTTCAACCGCACTTTCGATCCCAAGTGCGGTCTGTGACACGACCTCAAAGCCAAATTCACCAATTACACCTGCCATTTCTCGCACTTTGCCTGCATTGCCAGTGGCAAGCACCACTTTTTGCTTGCTCATACCCGATCCTTTTTGCTCGCTTGCAAATAGAGCATTTCCAATGCCAGTGTCGCGCCAGCCAATGCCGTGATTTGTGATTGATCAAAGGCTGGCGACACTTCTACAATGTCCATGCCCACAATATTTATGCCTTGCAATTGACGCAGAATTTTCAAGATTTTATCTGGGGTCATCCCCCCAATCACAGGCGTGCCCGTGCCTGGTGCGTAAGCGGGATCGAGACAATCAATATCAAAGGTAAGATAAACGGGCATATCCCCCACTGTTTGCTGGATTTTTGCCACAATGTCCGTTGCACTCATATCATTTGCCGTCGGTGCATCAAGCACTGTAAATGGTAAAGTGCGGTCGTATTCAGTGCGAATGCCAATTTGGATCGAACGTGCAGGGTCAATTAATCCTTCTTGTGGTGCATGGTAGAACATCGTGCCGTGATCATACTCACTGCCATTGTCATAGGTGTCAGTATGTGCATCAAAATGCAACAATGCCAGTTTGCCAAAATGTTTAGCGTGTGCACGCAAGAGTGGCAACGTGATGAAATGATCTCCCCCAAACGTTAAGCATTTTTTACCGCACTTTAGGAGTTGGCTGGCATGTTGTTCGAGTTTTTGTACGAAGTCCGCATTATCGCCAAACGCATAAACCAAATCACCACAATCTTCGATATTAAGCCGCTCACGCACATCAAAAGTCCATGGAAAACGGCAATGCTCCCACGCAAGATTCACTGACGCACGACGAATCGCTTCTGCACCAGAACGTGTGCCTGCCCGCCCTGAAGTCGCTTGGTCGAAAGGCACACCCGTGATGACCCAATCAGCAGTGCCTTGATAAGGCGAAAAATTTAATGGCAAACGCAGAAAGCCAAAATTATTCGACACTAACGAAATATCGTCGGCGTGATTTAAGGTATTCATTATTCTTCCTCCAAATAGGTGTAACCATTTAAGCCATTTTCGAGTTCTTGCAAAAACTTTAGCCCTTCTGCGACAGATAAGTTGGATTGTTCAATTTGCTCACGGTAGTCATTAATTAATTTCTGTGGATTGAGATAAACATATTCCAGCATGTCCGCAACGGTATTACCCTCATCAAAATCTGTGATGATGACCTCACCATTGTCATCAAATAACACATCAATAGTGCTGGTATCGCCAAATAAGTTATGCATATTACCCAAGATTTCTTGATACGCTCCCACCATAAAAAAGCCCAACAATGGTGGTTCATTTTCTTCATAATATGGCAACGGCATGGTATTGGCGATGCCATCGCCATCAATGTAGTGCTTGATCATACCGTCACTGTCACAGGTAATATCCAGCACCAGTGCGCGCCGCTCGGTCGGCTGGTTGAGGTTGGTCAACGGGCAAACGGGGAAAAGTTGATCAATCCCCCACGCATCAGGCAAAGACTGAAAGAGGGAAAAATTCACATACAGTTTATCAGCAAACCGCTCTTGCAATTCATCAATGACACCTCGATGAAAACGGTGTTTTTCGTCAAACATATTACCAATTTCATGGCAAATATTAAGATAGAGTTGCTCTGCCCAAGCACGCTGCTCGAGATTCAGTACGCCAACATTATATTGATTATGCACATCGCTTAAGTCAAACTGACTTTCGTGCACCCAACTACGTAGCGAACGTTTTTCACGCGACTCAAATACATCGCACCAGGTTTCCCACATACTGTGCAATACGCGTGGCGCATCGTCTGCAGGTGGCGAGAGAATTTGATCTTTAAAACGTTCAACGCCTATCACATTTGAAATCAGCACCGCATGATGTGCTGTCACCCCACGCCCCGATTCGGTAATAATGGTTGGATGTGGTAAGCCATGCTCCTCACAGGCTTGCCCAATGCCCCAAACAACGGTTTCTGCATATTCTGAAAGGCTATAATTCACGGAATATTCTGATTGTGTACGGTTACCTTCATAATCTACACCCAAGCCGCCACCTACATCAAAGCAGTTGATATTAACGCCCAATTTGTGTAGCTCGACATAAAAACGGGCACTTTCATGCACGCCTGTTGCCACATCACGAATGTTACCCAACTGCGATCCGAGATGGAAATGCAATAGTTGCAAACTGTCCAGCTGATCATGTTGTTTTAAAATATCGACCAATTGCAACACTTGTGTGGCAGAAAGTCCAAATTTGGACTTGTCACCACCTGAGGACTGCCATTTGCCTTTACCTTGTGACACTAAACGTGCCCGCACCCCTAAACGTGGCTTAACTGCCAGTTTTTTCGCTTCTTCCAGTACAAGCTGAATTTCTGAAATTTTCTCAATCACCAAATAAACTTTATGCCCGAGCTTTTCGCCCATTAAGGCATAACGAATATATTCACGATCTTTGTAACCATTACACACAATCACCGTTCGTGTCGCGCCTGCATGAGCCAATACCGCCATTAATTCCGCTTTTGAGCCAGCTTCTAGCCCCAAAGCCTGCCCCGAATTGATCAACGACTCAATCACGCGGCGATGTTGGTTCACTTTGATGGGATAAACAAGAAAATAATCACCTTGATAGCCAAAATTTTCGCGTGCCTTCTTAAACGCATTATTAATGGAGCTCAGGCGATGTTGCAAAATTTGCGGAAAGCAAAACAGCGTAGGTAAAGTGCTTCCTTTTTCAGCTTGTGCCTTAGCAATTAATTGCGTAAATGTAACCCGTTTTTCACTTTGTTGCGGATTTGGGCAAACGTACATTTCCCCCTCATCATTTACGCCAAAATAACCAATGCCCCAATAATCAATATTATACACATCGCGCACTAAATCGTTATTGTGCTCAAAGGTCAGCTTTCTTTCTTCCACTGTTGCCATTCCTAGCATTCTCCCAAGCATTCAAGGCTGCTGATGCAGCATAAAAAACGTGTTCTAGTATAGCCCAAAATGACCGCACTTTTGCATAAAAAAGAGTGGCATTGTTAATAAAAATTGGTATTATAGCCGTCTAGATGTTTATCTATCCAAATTAACTATGCGCGTGTATGCCAAGCCGTTATGAAAATTCAAAAGTGCGGTCATACACCCAAAAGGAAATACTATGTCGAACTATTTATTTACCTCTGAATCCGTTTCAGCAGGACACCCTGATAAAATCGCTGACCAAATCTCTGATGCGGTGCTAGATGCCATCATTGAGCAAGACCCAAAAGCACGTGTTGCCTGCGAAACCTATGTCAAAACAGGTATGGCATTGGTGGGCGGTGAAATCACCACTTCTGCATGGGTGGATATTGAGCATATCGCTCGCCAAGTGATTTGTGATATTGGCTACACATCATCAGCGATGGGCTTCGATGGACATTCATGTGCAGTTCTCAACGGTATCGGAAAACAATCGTCTGACATCAACCAAGGCGTTGATCGTGAAGACCCGCTCGCTCAAGGGGCGGGCGATCAAGGCATTATGTTTGGTTATGCCACCAACGAAACTGATGTGTTAATGCCAGCCCCGATCACCTATGCCCATCGTTTAATGGAACAACAAGAAAAAGTACGCAAAGATGGCACATTGCCTTTCTTGCGCCCCGATGCAAAAAGCCAAATTACCTTTTTGTATGAAGACAATCACATTAAAGGGATTGATGCAGTCGTGCTTTCCACCCAACACGCCGAAGATGTCAGCCAAGCCGATATTTATGAAGGCGTCATGGAAACCATCATCAAACCGATTTTACCAAGCAAATGGTTATCTGAGAAAACGAAATATTTCATCAACCCAACAGGGCGTTTTGTGATTGGTGGCCCGATGGGAGATTGCGGTTTGACTGGGCGTAAAATCATTGTAGATACCTACGGCGGTGCGGCTCGTCACGGTGGTGGTGCGTTCTCAGGCAAAGACCCATCAAAAGTGGATCGCTCTGCTGCCTATGCTGCACGTTATGTAGCAAAAAATATCGTGGCGGCAGGACTTGCTGATCGTTGTGAAATTCAGCTCTCTTATGCCATCGGTGTGGCAGATCCAACCTCTATCATGGTGCAAACTTTCGGTACAGCTAAAGTAAGTGAAGACTTACTGGTGAAATTGGTGCGTGAGTTCTTCGACCTACGCCCATACGGTTTGATTAAGATGTTGAATTTAATTCAGCCAATCTACCGCGAAACCGCCACTTATGGCCACTTCGGTCGCGAGCAATTCCCGTGGGAAAAAACCGATCGTGCAGAGGAGTTGCACAAAGCAGCTGGATTATAAAAAGCACAATAAAAACCACCTGAGGGTGGTTTTTTATAAATGCGTTAAGAGCTGATTAAAATTTTATCAGACGTAATAACCGTAGCAAACTCTTGATGAAGATCAGCTAAACTCATTTTATGTACCAATTCAGCTGAAAAGTGCTCACCATTAAATCCTATCCTATCAAATGCTGCACACCCATCAGCAACCAGATACACTTCAAATCCTAAATTCCCAGCCATACGAGTCGTTGTTGACACACAATGGTTCGTCGTAATACCAGCAATGACGAGACAAGATATGTCCTGCTCTACTAATATCTGCGCTAAATCAGTACCAATAAAAGCACTATTTACTTTTTTTGTAATTATTTTCTCATTATTTGTAGGTTGAACGCAGGGATGAAAATTGAAACCAACCTGTGTTGAGTGAAGAGGAGAGCTCGGATTACTTGAACTATGCCGGACATGAAAAATAGGCGCACCATGCTTACGCCAATATGTTAGTAGGTTGCCACATATAACTTCTGCATCTGGATTATTACGCTTGCCCCAATAATCTGTATCTTGAAAAGCTTGTTGTACATCAATAAGCAAAAGTGCAGTTTGACGATCAAACATTAAGGCTCCTTAGGCAATATAGCAAATGCGAGTATCAATCACTAAAACTATCCACCACTTATACAAGACAGCTAGTTTGATAAAATATAAACTCATAAATAATAAAAAGCCCACCAAATCGGTGGACTTTTTTAGTATAGAATTATTCCGTAGCCGCTTCTTCAGCAACTTCTGGGCGGTCAACTAGCTCAATGTAAGCCATTGGCGCATTGTCACCTGCACGGAAACCACATTTTAGAATGCGGGTGTAACCACCAGCACGATTCGCAAAACGTGGACCTAATTCATTAAATAATTTCGCAACGATTTCGTTGTCACGAGTACGAGCAAAAGCTAAACGGCGATTTGCAACGCTGTCTGCTTTCGCTAAAGTAATTAACGGCTCAACTACACGACGTAATTCTTTAGCTTTAGGCAATGTTGTCTTGATAATTTCATGACGAACTAATGAACTTGCCATATTACGGAACATCGCTTGGCGATGACTGCTGTTACGGTTTAGTTGACGACCACTCTTACGATGGCGCATACGTTATCCTTCTTTCGAAAAGTCTTAACCAATACCAAAATTAGTCTTCAGCAATACTTGCTGGCGGCCAATTTTCAAGGCGCATACCGAGTGATAGCCCACGTTGTGCTAACACATCCTTAATTTCAGTAAGTGATTTCTTACCAAGATTAGGAGTTTTTAATAGCTCAACTTCAGTGCGTTGGACTAGATCACCGATATAGTGAATTGTTTCTGCTTTCAAACAGTTAGCAGAACGAACTGTCAACTCTAAATCATCCACTGGACGCAGAAGAACTGGATCAAACTCCGGTTTTTCTTCTTTCACTTCAGGTTGACGAATATCACGCAAATCAACGAATGCATCAAGTTGCTCTGCAAGAATTGTAGCAGCGCGACGAATAGCCTCTTCTGGATCGATAGTGCCGTTAGTTTCCATTTCGATAACTAACTTATCTAAGTCAGTACGCTGTTCAACACGAGCAGCTTCAACGTTATAAGCTATACGATCTACAGGGCTGTAGCACGCATCAACTAGTAAACGCCCGATTGGACGGTCCTCATCTTGATTATGTTTGCGTGCAGATGCTGGCACGTAACCACGCCCACGTTGCACACGAATTCGCATATTAATTGATGCAGATGCATCAGTTAAATGACAAATGACATGATCAGGATTTACGATCTCAACATCGCCATCATGGGTAATGTCACCAGCAACAACAGGTCCAATTCCAGATTTGCTTAGTGTCAGAAAAACGTCATCTTTATTCTGCACTTTAACCGCTAGTCCTTTAAGGTTAAGAAGTACTTCAAGGATGTCTTCTTGTACGCCTTCTTTACTGCTGTATTCGTGTAAAACACCATCAATTTCGACTTCAGTTACACCACAACCTGGCATAGATGAAAGTAAAATTCGACGTAAAGCATTACCCAATGTGTGGCCGAAACCACGTTCTAACGGTTCTAAGGTCACTTTAGCATGTGTCGGGCTAATTTGCTCGATATCAACTAAATGTGGCTTTAAAAAGTCTGTCACAGAACCCTGCATTTTATCCTCTCTTTGCTCTCAAGCTCTATTATTTAGAATAAAGCTCAACGATCAGATGTTCGTTAATGTCTGCTGATAAATCAGTACGTTCTGGAATACGTTTGTACACGCCTTCCATTTTAGCAGCATCAACTTCTAACCATGTTGGTTTTTCTCTTTGCTCTGCTAATTCTAATGATGCTTTGATACGTGCTTGTTTTTTCGCTTTTTCACGCACGCTGATCACATCTTCAACAGAAACTTGGAATGATGGAATATTCACTACACGACCGTTAACAACAATCGCTTTGTGGCTTACTAGCTGACGTGCTTCAGCACGAGTAGCAGCAAATCCCATACGATAAACAACATTATCTAAACGCCCTTCGAGTAATGTTAATAGGTTTTCCCCTGTATTACCTTTAAGACGGTTTGCTTCTTTATAGTAATTACGGAATTGACGCTCTAAGATGCCATACATACGGCGAACTTTTTGTTTTTCACGTAATTGCGTACCATAGTCAGATAAACGACCACGGCGTGCACCGTGTTGACCTGGTGCGGTATCAAGTTTACATTTTGACTCAATCGCGCGGACACCCGATTTAAGAAATAAATCCGTTCCTTCACGACGGCTAAGCTTGAGCTTAGGACCCAAATATCTTGCCATTTTCTTTCTCCAACAATCCTTAAACGACGATTAAACGCGACGTTTTTTCGGTGGACGACAACCGTTATGTGGAATCGGAGTCACATCAGTGATATTAGTGATACGGAAACCCGCAGCATTCAATGCACGAATAGTTGACTCACGACCAGGACCAGGTCCTTTTACCATAACTTCCAAATTTTTCAGACCGAATTCTTTAACCATTTCGGCACAACGCTCTGCTGCAACCTGCGCAGCAAACGGTGTTGATTTACGTGAACCACGGAAACCAGAACCACCTGCGGTTGCCCAAGCAAGGGCATTGCCTTGACGATCTGTAATGGTAACGATTGTGTTATTGAAAGATGCGTGAATATGCGCCACGCCATCAACGACTTGTTTTTTTACACGTTTACGTGTACGAATTGGTGTTTTAGCCATTATCATTTACCCCGACTATTTCTTGATCGGCTTACGAGGACCCTTACGGGTACGCGCATTAGTCTTAGTACGTTGACCATGTACTGGCAAACTACGACGATGACGTAAACCACGGTAACATCCTAAGTCTAACAGACGTTTGATGTTTAAGGTTACTTCACGACGTAAATCACCTTCAACGGTAAATTTACCAACTTCGTCACGCAGTTTATCAATCTGCTCTTCAGACAGTTCCTTGATCTTAACATCTTCAGCAATGCTTGCAGCAGCACAAATTGCTTTTGCACGCGTTTTGCCGATGCCGTAAATGGATGTTAATGCAATTACAGCGTGTTTATGATCAGGAATGTTAATGCCTGCAATACGGGCCACTATGCACTCCTATTGTATAAAAGTTAATTGATATGCTGATCTTGAAAAGCCCGTTTCAGGATACTCAAACAGCATATCAGGTCGAAATGAGCTGAGCAGTATAAACGCTCAGCTCGCATTTTGCAAGGAAAATAAAATATTAACCTTGACGTTGTTTGTGTCGAGGTTCACTACAAATCACACGTACGATCCCGTTACGCTTGATAATTTTGCAGTTACGACACATTTTCTTTACGGAAGCACGAACTTTCATTGCTTTTCCTTATCTCTTAGATGAGCAATTACTGCCCATAACCTTTAAGATTTGCTTTCTTCAGCGCAGATTCATATTGTGTTGACATTAAATGACTTTGAACCTGAGCGATGAAATCCATAATTACAACTACCACGATAAGTAGCGAAGTACCACCGAAATAGAACTGAACATTCCATGCGGAAGTCATGATATAAGGCACTAAACAAACAAAGGTAATATATAACGCGCCAATCAATGTTAAGCGAGTCATAATTTTATCAATATAACGTGCTGTTTGTTCACCCGGACGAATCCCCGGAATAAATGCACCTGATCTTTTCAGATTGTCCGCAGTATCTCTTGGATTGTATTGCATTGCAGTGTAGAAAAAGCTAAAGAAGATAATTGCTATCGCATACAGCACTAAATAAAGTGGCTCACCTGGACGCAATAACAACGATAAATTCGATAACCACTCAACATTTGTTCCATGCCCAAACCATTGAGTCAATGTAGCTGGAAACAAAATAATACTTGATGCAAAGATTGCTGGAATTACCCCAGCCATATTTACTTTTAATGGTAAATGCGAACTTTGTGCTGCTAACATATGGCGACCTTGCTGACGCTTAGCATAGTTAACAACAATTCTTCTTTGTCCACGTTCTACAAAAACAACAAAATAGGTTACTGCAAATACAACAACCGCAATCAACAACAACACCAATACATTCATCTGACCTTGTCGCGCTTGCTCAATGGTGTGTCCAATCGCTGACGGTAACCCTGCAACAATACCAGCAAAAATTATCAAAGAAATACCATTTCCAATTCCACGCTCGGTGATTTGCTCACCTAGCCACATTAAGAACATTGTTCCTGTTACAAGGCTAACCACCGCTGTAACATAAAAACCCATTCCTAAGTGCGGTACAAGACCTGGAATCATATTTGGTAAACCTGTAGAAATCCCTATCGCTTGGATCGTAGCTAACACTAACGTTGAATAACGTGTGTATTTGCTGATCTTACGACGACCAGACTCACCTTCTTTTTTAAGTTCTGCTAATGCAGGATGAACCGCTGTAAGCAACTGAATAATAATCGATGCCGAGATATACGGCATAATACCAAGCGCAAATACAGAAGCTCGACTCAAAGCACCACCAGAGAACATATTAAACATATCAATGATGGTACCTTGTTGTTGATTGATCAATTGAGCTAATACGGCTGCATCAATACCAGGAACCGGAATAAATGAACCAATACGAAATACGATTAGTGCTCCTACAAGAAACCATAATCTTCTCTTAAGTTCACCTGTACCCCCTTGGGTACTTCTTGCTTGATAACCTGGTTGCTTCGCCATTGACTACTTATTCCTCAACTGAACCGCCAGCGGCTTCAATCGCAGCTTTTGCACCTTTAGTAGCGCGCAGACCACGAACAACAACCGCACTTTTCACTTCACCAGCTAAAATCACTTTAACAGATTCAATGTGGTTAGAAATAATATTAGCCGCTTTTAACGATTCTAATGTTACTTCTCCTTCCACTTTCGCCAAATCATCTAAGCGAATTTCTGTTGTAACTTGTGCTTTACGTGATGTAAAACCAAATTTCGGTAAACGACGGTATAAAGGCATTTGACCACCTTCGAAACCACGACGAACACCACCGCCATTATTACGGGATTTTTGTCCTTTGTGACCACGACCAGATGTTTTGCCTAAACCAGAACCGATACCACGGCCTACACGTTTAGCACTTTGCTTTGATCCTTCAGCCGGAGACAGAGTATTTAAACGCATTCTCTTACTCCTCTACTTTAACCATGTATGAAACTTGGTTGATCATGCCACGAACTGCGGGAGTATCAATTAACTCCACAGTGTGGTTGATACGGCGAAGACCAAGACCACGAAGCGTAGCCTTGTGTTTCGGTAAACGACCGATTGAGCTACGAGTTTGTGTTACTTTGATAGTTTTTGCCATGATCAATTACCCCAAAATTTCATCAACGGTTTTACCGCGTTTAGCAGCAACCATTTCTGGTGATTTCATATTTGCCAATGCATCAATTGTTGCACGGACAACGTTAATTGGGTTGGTCGAACCGTAAGCTTTTGATAATACGTTACGAACACCTGCCACTTCAAGTACTGCACGCATCGCACCACCAGCGATGATACCTGTACCTTCGCTTGCTGGTTGCATAAATACACGTGAACCTGTGTGTACGCCTTTTACAGGGTGTTGTAATGTGCCATCAGTAATCGCTACATTTACCATATTGCGACGGGCTTTTTCCATCGCTTTTTGGATCGCTGCCGGAACTTCACGGGCTTTACCATAACCAAAACCTACACGACCGTTACCATCGCCTACTACGGTTAACGCAGCAAAACTAAAGATACGACCACCTTTAACAGTTTTTGATACACGGTTTACCGCGATTAGCTTCTCTTGCAGTTCACCAGCTTGTTTTTCGATGTTTGCCATCTAAAATTACCTCTATTAGAACTGTAGACCAGCTTCACGAGCAGCGTCGGCCAATGCCTGAACACGACCATGATATTTAAAACCAGAACGGTCAAAAGACACTTTTTCGATGCCTTTCGCTTTTGCACGCTCAGCAATTGCTTTACCTACTGCTGCTGCGGCATCTTTATTTCCGGTATATTTCACTTGCTCACTAATTACTTTCTCAACAGTTGAAGCAGCGGCAAGCACTTCTGAACCGTTAGGTGCAATAACCTGCGCATAAATATGGCGAGGAGTACGGTGAACCACTAAGCGGGTTGCGCCTTGCTCTCTCATCATATGACGTGCGCGAGCTGCACGACGGATACGAGCCAATTTCTTATCCATAGTGTTACCTTATTATTTTTTCTTAGCCTCTTTAGTACGTACAACTTCATCGTCATAACGTACCCCTTTACCTTTATAAGGCTCAGGACGGCGATAAGCACGAATATCTGCTGCCACTTGACCGATAAGCTGTTTATCAGCTCCACTCAACACAATTTCAGTTTGAGATGGACATTCAGCTTTAATGCCTGCTGGCAATGCGTGCTCAACCGGGTGTGAAAAACCTAAGTTTAGGGCAAGTGCATTGCCTTTAACTTGTGCTCTATAACCAACACCCACCAATTTTAACTTCTTAGTGAAGCCTTCAGTAACACCGATAACCATTGCGTTAACAAGAGCTCGTGCTGTACCAGATTGTGCATTTGCAACTTTGCCATTATTACGTGGCGCAAAAGTTAACGCACCATCTTCTTGCTTAACTTCAACTTCATTGTGAATGCTACGAGATAACTCGCCATTCTTTCCTTTTACCGTTAATAGCTGACCATTGAGTTTAACCTCAACGCCGGCAGGAATATTAACGGGTGCTTTTGCAACTCGAGACATCTTCCTACCTCTCTATTACGCTACGTAGCAGATGATCTCACCGCCTAGGCCCGCTTTGCGTGCCGCACGATCAGTCATCACACCTTGTGATGTAGAAACAACAGCAATACCTAAACCACCCATTACACTTGGTAATTCGTCTTTGCGTTTATAAATACGCAGACCAGGACGGCTGATGCGTTGAATACGTTCTACAACAGGTTTGCCTTCAAAATATTTCAATGTAATTTCCAACTCAGGTTTCACCCCGTCAGAAACTTTAACGCTTTCAATATAACCTTCTTCTGCAAGCACATTGGCAATTGCCACTTTTAGCTTGGATGAAGGCATGTTGACCGCGATTTTATTCGCAGCTTGACCGTTACGAATACGAGTCAACATATCTGCGATTGGATCTTGCATGCTCATGTGTCTTTACTCCCATGATTCCAATTTAAAGTGGTTATTACCAGCTTGCTTTCTTAAGGCCCGGGATTTCGCCGCGCATCGCAGCTTCACGGACTTTAATACGGCTTAAACCGAACTTACGCAATACACCATGCGGACGTCCAGTTACACGGCAACGGTTACGCTGACGAGAAGGGCTAGAATCACGTGGTAAAGCTTGTAACTTTAACACTGCATCCCAACGCTCTTCATCAGAGGCGTTCACATCAGAGATGATTTTTTTCAACTCTTGACGTTTTGCATAAAATTTTTCAGCTAATTTAGCGCGTTTAAGATCACGCTGTTTCATTGATACTTTTGCCATTGTAACCTGCCTTATTTACGGAATGGGAAGTTAAAGGCAGCTAATAGTGCTTGACCTTCTTCATCTGTTTTCGCGCTGGTTGTGATAGTAATATCCAAACCACGTACACGATCCACTTTATCATAATCGATTTCAGGGAAGATGATTTGCTCACGCACACCCATGCTGTAGTTTCCACGACCGTCGAATGATTTCGGGCTTAAGCCACGGAAGTCACGCACACGCGGAACAGCAATATGAATCAATCGCTCTAAGAATTCCCACATACGCTCACCGCGTAGGGTCACTTTACAGCCGATTGGATATCCCTGACGAATCTTAAAGCCTGCAACAGATTTGCGTGCTTTAGTGATTAGAGGTTTTTGACCGCTGATTGCTGCTAGATCTGCTACCGCATTATCTAACAATTTTTTGTCGGTCAACGCTTCACCCACACCCATGTTCAGGGTAATCTTTTCGACTCGTGGGACTTGCATGACAGATTTGTAGCCGAATTTATCTTTCAATTCGTTAACTACTTGATCTCTGTAATAATCATGCAGTTTCGCCATCGCTATACTCCATATTATTTAATTGTTTCACCAGTAGATTTGAAAAACCGCACTTTTTTGCCATCTTCAAATCGGAAACCTACACGGTCAGCTTTGTTAGTTGACGGGTTATAGATTGCAACGTTAGAAACGTCAATTGCCGCTTCTTTTTTCACAATGCCACCAGCTTTACCTAAAGCTGGAACCGGTTTCTCATGTTTAGAAACCATGTTTAAACCTTCAACGATCACTTTACCGTTAGGCAATACTTTCGATACTTTACCACGTTTACCTTTGCCCTTTTCAGCGCTTCCGGTAATCATAATTACTTCATCGTTTTGACGGATTTTTGCAGCCATTGTCTTCTCCTTACACTACTTCTGGAGCCAAAGAAATGATCTTCATAAACTTCTCAGAACGAAGTTCACGAGTCACAGGTCCGAAGATACGTGTTCCGATTGGTTGCTCAGTGTTGTTGTTTAACACCACGCAAGCATTACCATCGAAGCGAATGACTGATCCATCTGGGCGACGAACACCCTTCTTGGTGCGCACCACAACTGCTTTTAAAACATCACCTTTTTTCACTTTACCGCGAGGAATTGCTTCTTTCACAGTAATTTTGATGATATCGCCAATAGCAGCGTAACGACGGTGCGATCCACCTAGAACCTTGATACACATTACGCTACGAGCCCCTGAATTATCAGCAACATCCAGCATAGTCTGTTCTTGGATCATATTAGTGCTCCGTTAAAATAAAAAAACACCCTTTCGGGACGAACCTACCCTTATATACAGTAGGGGCTGGAGTGTACCACAAAACCCGCCCGACTGGCAAGGGCTTTGTGCGTTTAAAATGAAAAGTGCGGTTGCAGAAGCTGACCGCACTTTAAATTATTTATTTTTATGCGCTATTGAATACCCATCTCATTGAGTTTACGGTATCCATCACACCCTACTTGCAAACCATTATCACAAGCTTGCCCATAATAAGCTTTAGCTGGTGAGAGGTTTTGTCTTACCCCTAAACCATTCTCATGCGCTACTCCAAGAGCTTGGAACGCTCTAGATTCTCCTTGTTCGGCAGACTTTTTTAACCATTTTATCCCTTCTGCATAATCTTGCTTAACACCTTGTCCCAAAAAATATTTGCCACCAAGATAAAATTGTGCGTATGCATGTCCTTGCTCAGCTGCTTTTTTATACCATCGCACTGCTTGTGTGTAATTTTGCTCAACACCTTCTCCCAAATCATACAATAAGCCAAGTTTGTATTGTGCTAACACATCTTCTTGTTCAGCTGCTTTAATAAGCCATTTTGCTGCTTCTGAGTAATTTTTTTTAACACCTTCCCCATTATAATACATGTCAGCAAGTGCCAGCTGCGCTGAGCTAAGGCCCTGTTCAGCCGACTTTTTAAACCATTTTGCCGCTTCAACATAATCTTGTTTAACTTCTTCTCCCCGATAATACATCAAGCCAATATTATATTGACCCAATGTACCAAGAAATCCTCCTTCCTTTACTGATTCTAGCATTGATTTAAACTTTGATGATGGTTCAGCGTAAACAATCGTTGATACGACAAGCACTATACTAGTTAAGATGACAACCAATATTCTTTTAATATTGTTCATAGTATATCCTTCTCAAAATACGGTTTATTTACATAAGTTTGGGAGACAAAATGATATCCAAAACTATAACGTTTACAGGTGTATTTTAAGCTAATTTTGGAAAGTCTGGTAAAAAAAGTGCGGTCAAAGGCATAAAAAAACCGCACTTTAAAAGTGCGGTTTTAGGTTGTTTGCATAGAAAAGGATTAGATAATCGCTTTTTCTACTACACGAACTAAAGTCCAAGATTTGGTTTTAGAAATTGGGCGACATTCGCGAATTTCTACCCAATCGCCTGCTTTAGCTTCGTTGTTTTCATCGTGAACGTGTAGTTTCGTTGTGCGACGGATAAACTTTCCATACAGTGGATGTTTAACCATGCGCTCAATGGCGATAGTGAAAGATTTGTCCATCTTGTCACTGATTACACGACCTTGTACTGAACGAATTTTATCAGTCATTACTCACCCGCCTTTTGTGTTAAGACAGTTTTGATTCGTGCGATATTACGGCGCACTTGTTTCAACTGATGGGTTTGTTGAAGCTGACCGGTGGCTGCTTGCATACGCAACTTGAATTGCTCACCTAACAAGTTAACCAATTCAGCATTCAGCTCTTCAACACTTTTAGTTTGTAGTTCTTGAGCTTTCATTACATCACCGTCTTAGTTACGAAGGTTGTCTTGATTGGCAGTTTAGCCGCCGCTAATGCGAACGCTTCACGTGCAATCTCTTCAGACACACCATCCATTTCATATAGTACTTTACCCGGTTGGATCAAGGCTACCCAGTACTCAACGTTACCTTTACCTTTACCCATACGGACTTCCAATGGTTTTTCTGTAATTGGTTTATCTGGGAAAATACGAATCCAGATTTTACCTTGACGTTTAACAGCACGTGTCATGGCGCGACGAGCGGCCTCAATTTGACGCGCAGTTAAACGACCACGACCAACTGCTTTTAAACCATAAGTACCGAAACTCACTTCAGTACCTGCCGCTAATCCACGGTTACGACCTTTGTGAACTTTACGGAATTTTGTACGTTTTGGTTGCAACATTTATTCAATCTCCTTATTTACGGCCTTTACGCGCTTTTTTAGGTTGCGCTTCAGGCTGTTGTTCAGATTGCATAACTGCAGCCATTCCACCAAGAATTTCACCTTTGAAGATCCACACTTTCACGCCGATAACGCCGTATGTTGTGTGTGCTTCAGCCGTGTTATAGTCGATGTCTGCACGTAATGTATGCAAAGGTACACGACCCTCACGATACCATTCAGAACGTGCAATTTCTGCACCACCTAAACGACCGCTTACTTCTACTTTGATGCCTTGAGCACCTAAACGCATTGCGCTTTGTACCGCACGTTTCATCGCACGACGGAACATTACACGGCGTTCTAATTGTGAAGCAATGCTTTCTGCAACTAATTTTGCATCAAGTTCAGGTTTTTTCACTTCTGTGATGTTGATTTGCGCAGGAACACCAGTGATTTCTGCTAACTTGTTACGAAGTTTTTCAACATCTTCGCCTTTTTTACCGATAACGATACCCGGACGAGCAGTGTGAATAGTTACACGAATACTCTTAGCCGGACGCTCAATATCAATGCGAGAAACAGAAGCATTCGCTAATTCTTTATTTAAGAATTTACGTACTTTGAAATCGCTTTCAAGATTGTCGGCGAAATCATGTGTATTCGCAAACCAGGTTGATGTCCAAGGCTTAACAATACCGAGGCGAATACCATTAGGATGTACTTTTTGACCCATTGCTATTCTCCTACTTATCAGACACAACCACAGTAATGTGGCTTGTACGTTTTAAAATACGATCCGCGCGACCTTTAGCACGTGGCATTACACGTTTCATGCTAGGACCTTCATCAACGAAGATTTTAGCAACTTTAAGATCATCGATATCTGCACCGTCATTATGCTCGGCGTTGGCAATAGCTGATTCAAGAACTTTTTTCACCAAAGCAGCTGCTTTTTTGTTGGTGTAAGTTAAAATTTCAAGCGCTTGCGCAACATTTTTACCGCGAATAAGATCCGCAACTAAGCGAGCTTTTTGAGCTGAAGTGCGAGCGAA
This sequence comes from Spirabiliibacterium falconis, assembly GCF_014885015.1. Taxonomy (GTDB): domain Bacteria; phylum Pseudomonadota; class Gammaproteobacteria; order Enterobacterales; family Pasteurellaceae; genus Spirabiliibacterium; species Spirabiliibacterium falconis. The sequence continues at coordinate 103,351 of NZ_JABMIJ010000008.1, forward strand.
ACGATGTTTTGCAATAGTTTCCATCTTTTCCTTCCTTACTTAGCTTTCTTATCTGCGGCATGACCGCGGTATGTACGAGTCGGGGCAAATTCACCCAATTTGTGACCGATCATTTCATCGGAAACAAAAACAGGAACGTGCTGACGACCATTATGGACTGCGATGGTCAATCCGATCATTGATGGAATGATCATTGAACGACGGGACCAAGTTTTAATTGGTTTTTTATCCCCGCTTTCCACCGCTTTCTCTACCTTCTTCAGCAAGTGTAGGTCAATAAAAGGACCCTTCTTGAGAGAACGTGGCATGGTTTATCCTCTTAATTTAAATAATTATTTACCACGGCGACGTACGATATATTTATCTGTACGTTTGTTGTGGCGTGTTTTCTTACCTTTGGTTTGAACGCCCCAAGGTGTTACTGGGTGTTTACCAAAGTTACGACCTTCACCACCACCGTGCGGGTGATCTACCGGGTTCATTGCGGTACCACGAACTGTAGGGCGAACGCCTCTCCAGCGGTTAGCACCCGCTTTACCTAACACACGAAGCATATGCTCGGAGTTACCAACTTCACCGATAGTTGCATGACATTCAGATAACACTTTACGCATTTCGCCTGAACGAAGACGTAACGTTACATAGTTACCTTCACGTGCAATAATTTGTACATAAGCACCCGCAGAACGAGCAATTTGACCACCTTTACCAGGTTTTAATTCAACATTATGTACAGTGGTACCAACAGGGATATTACGCATTGGTAATGCATTACCAACTTTGATTGGCGCATGTGAACCTGCTTGTACTTGATCGCCTGCGCTCAAACCTTTCGGTGCAAGAATATAACGACGCTCACCGTCTTTATAAAGCACTAATGCGATATTCGCGCTGCGATTTGGATCATATTCAAGACGCTCAACCGTTCCAGGCACATCTAATTTATTACGTTTGAAGTCAATAATACGGTAGTGTTGTTTATGACCACCACCAATATGGCGAGTTGTAATACGTCCAAAATTGTTACGACCACCTGTTTTAGATTTAGTCTCTAAAAGTGGTGCGTATGGTTTACCCTTATGAAGTTCAGGGTTAACCACTTTAACTACGTGACGACGACCAGCGGAGGTCGGCTTACATTTAACGATAGCCATTATTTTCTACTCCTCTGATTACTCTGCGGCACCGTCAAGAAAATCCAATTCTTGACCTTCTTGTAAAGTGACATATGCTTTTTTCCAGTCACTACGACGACCCATACGAGCACCATGACGTTTAGTTTTACCTTTCACGACAACAGTGCGTACAGAGTCTACTTTCACTTCAAACAATTTTTCAACTGCTGCGGCGATCTCGGCTTTATTAGCCTCTTTCGCTACTTTGAAAACGATAGTATTTGACTGTTCAGCATTGTTAGTAGCCTTTTCAGAGACATGTGGTGCTTTAAGCACTTTTAGCAAACGTTCTTCTAGAATCATGCCAACATCTCCTCAATTTGCTTCACAGCATCAACAGTGATAACGACTTTTTCAAAAGCAATCAAACTCACTGGATCGATTGTTTGTGCATCACGAACATCTACTTTATAAAGATTACGTGCTGCTAAGAATAGATTTTCATCTAATTCTGCTGTGATAATCAGCACATCTTCCAGTGCCATTTCTTTTAATTTTTGAACTAAAACTTTCGTTTTTGGTGCATCAACTGCAAATTTTTCTACCACAACCAAACGGTCTTGGCGAACTAATTCAGATAAAATACTTTTGATCGCACCACGATACATTTTTTTGTTCACTTTTTGGCTGTGATCTTGTGGCTTAGCCGCAAAAGTCACACCACCAGAACGCCAAATAGGGCTTTTCACGTTACCAGAACGTGCACGACCTGTACCTTTTTGACGCCATGGTTTTTTACCTGAACCTGCTACTTCAGCACGAGTTTTTTGTGCACGAGTACCTTGGCGAGCACCTGCTGCATAAGCAACAACAACTTGGTGAACCAATGCTTCGTTAAACTCACGTCCGAAGGTAGTTTCAGAAACAGTCAATGCACTTTGTGCATCTTTAGTCACTAATTCCATTCCTATCTCCTAGACTTATGCTTTTGCTTTAACAGCGGGTTTAACAATTAAATCACCACCAGTAGCACCAGGCACAGCACCTTTCACTAATAGTAATTTACGTTCGGTATCGACACGAACCACTTCCAGTGATTGAACGGTTACACGCTCAGCACCTAAGTGACCTGCCATTTTCTTGCCTTTAAACACGCGACCTGGAGTTTGGTTTTGACCAATTGAACCCGGTGCACGGTGAGACAAAGAGTTACCATGCGTTGCATCTTGAGTACGGAAGTTCCAACGTTTTACAGCACCTGCAAAACCTTTACCTTTTGACGTACCTGTAACATCAACTTTTTTAACGTCTGCGAAGACATCAACATTAATTTCTTGACCAAGAGTGAATTCTTCATCACCGTTGGTACGGAATTCCCATAAACCGCGACCAGCTTCAACACCTGCTTTAACGAAATGACCTGCTTCAGGTTTAGTCACACGCGATGCTTTTTTAGCACCAGTTGTAACTTGGACTGCACAGTAGCCATCTGTTTCAAGGGTTTTCACTTGAGTCACGCGGTTGGCTTCGATTTCGATAACGGTAACTGGAATAGACACGCCTGCTTCAGTGAAGATGCGAGTCATACCAACTTTACGACCGATTAAACCAATCATTGTAATAACCTCTTATTAACCTAGGCTGATCTGCACGTCAACACCGGCAGCCAGATCCAAACGCATAAGCGCATCAACTGTTTTCTCGGTTGGTTCAACGATGTCAACCAAACGTTTGTGCGTACGAATTTCGTATTGATCACGCGCGTCTTTATTAACGTGTGGTGAAATCAATACAGTGAAACGCTCTTTGCGGGTCGGCAATGGAATTGGACCACGCACTTGAGCACCTGTGCGCTTTGCTGTTTCTACGATTTCCGCAGTGGATTGATCAATCAAACGATGATCAAACGCTTTCAAACGGATACGGATTCTTTGGTTCTGCATGAGACCAGAGCTCCACTTTAAAAATAAGATAATAAAAAAACCGACACCTCAATTTCGCCTCGTAAAATGCAAAATGAAGTGCGATTAAGCCATATTTAGTTTCCCGATTGGAAACATTGTTGATAAAGCAAACAGCTTTACCCGTTTGGTAAATGATTACACCAAACGACTTCCCATAGAAAGTTTGCAGATTCTAACCAAAAAACTTACGCAATGCAAGTTTTTTATCATAAAAAAGCAAAGTGCGGTCTTTTGTGACCGCACTTTAGATTTTAAATCGCACTTATTTATCATACGGAATACGATAGTGATTTTTATCTAGCCAATTAAGTAAGATTTCAGGCTCATCTGTTTGAAAAATCGTAACGCCTTGCTCTGCCCAAAAACCGTATACATCAGCAGGGAGTTTGGCGAATATCGCCATCTCATCCCCTCTTCCACCTGAGCGTAGCCCTGCTTTTCCGTCAGGATCATAAAGCGTATTCACCCAAAAATGAGTGTTGTACTGCTTACCCAGCTCCCTCGCTTTATCACTAAAAAAATATCCCGCCATCCTGCGTCATCAACTCTCCAACTTTATGAGCATTACGCAGATGCTATACTTTTTCATATTATGCCTCCTTGCGTTTGAAAATTAATACGGCGCGATCATCAAAGCTGTAATTACCTTTTTTGATGCCTTTCGTTGACGGGTGTTTAATACGCATAGGGTCGTTTTTAATAACATTTTCAACCGCACTTTCATATGCTGCAACACTCGCTTCTTGTGGATAGGTTTCATAGCCATCTGAACTCAACTCAATCACATTCGGTGCTTTATCAAATTTCCACACGCGTAGCTCATTTTGCGGTATATCAAACCCATCAATTGCCCAAAACTGAAATGCTTTTGGCGCATTAGGATTATTTTGAAAATCAGCTTGTTTTTGAAGAAGTGGCATTATATAGGTGCGCCCAAGATCATTTTCAGCAATATCTTGCTCGCTTAAACCTAATTCTTTTATGACTCGAACACGTAACGCACTATTTAATGTATCAACAAGCTTTTCATCTGCATTATATTCAACACCATCTATTCGTGCTTTTGAGTCGCCAATGGCAACTAATTCGTTGGTATCAAGGTTATACCAAATGAGCGTTGCGGTTGGTCTAAATAATGGATTTTTCTCAAAATCAATCTCTTGATTTGCTTGATAGAATTTTTGATATTCAGTATTGATTTTTCTTAACACATCTTCTTTTGATGTGTTTGGCTCTAGTGATTGAAAAACATCCTGAATAATATCACGACTTACTCTACCACCTTTTTTACCATCATATGTTTTGCCTGACTTATCTGTGGCTCCATCAAACACAGCAAGATAGTGCTCATTGAAAAATAATCCATCCTCACACACTTTCTGGTTTTTTTCGCCAGGACCTTGCTTAGACTGAATAAAATAAGTAATCGTACCAGAGCTAATATTTGCATGTTGCTCTTTATCATAAGTCAACGTATCTTGCGCAAAAATTAGCCCTGAAAATAACGTTGTTAGTGCAAGCGTAACTGCCTGTTTTTTTTCATAAAGTACTCCTTATTGTCATGTAAATACTATTACTATGATTTAAAATACCCTTTGGCATTGTTAAAACAGATATTTCTCACCATCTCGCCCAAGAGTGTCATATCATTTGGTGCTTCGCCTTTCGTGACCCAGCCGCCGATAAGTTCGCAGAGAATGCGGCGGAAATATTCGTGGCGGGTATAAGACAGGAAGCTGCGCGAGTCGGTCAGCATGCCCACAAATTGGCTCAATAATCCGAGTTGTGAGAGCTGCTGTAATTGGCGTTCCATGCCGTCTTTTTGGTCGTTAAACCACCAGCCAGAGCCAAATTGGATTTTGCCTGCACAGCTGCCATCTTGGAAGTTGCCGATCATGGAGGCGATCATTTCATTATCGCGCGGGTTGAGGCAATACAAAATAGTGCGTGGCAACTGATTGGTTTGATCAAGGCTGTCGAGTAGGCTTGAGAGATTTTTCGCAAAAGTGCGGTCGCCAATGGAGTCAAAGCCGCTATCTGCGCCTAATAATTTAAACATTCGCGTATTATTATTGCGCAACGCACCGATGTGCATTTGCAGCACCCAGTTGCGTTGATGATACTCCCGCCCTAAGAACACATAAAGTGCGGTTTGGTATTGGGCAATTTCAAGCTCGCTGAGCACCTCACCATTTAGGCGGTGGGTGAGATGCGATCGAGTACGCTCTCCTCAGGCACAGGTGCGAAACGAACGATTTCCATGCCGTGGTCAGCCGATTTACAACCGCACTTTTCAAAGTGATCAAGACGCTTAAGCAACGCTTTTTTAATATCGGCAAATGTACGAATATGAATATCCGCCACTTCGCCTAAGGTGGTGAGATAATCCACAAAGTGCGGTTGCTCAATTTTAAGCACTTTATCAGGTCGCCAACTTGGCACAACATCAATAGTAAACGTACTATCCTGCGCCAATTGTTGGTGATGCTCAAGGCTATCAGTTGGGTCATCGGTGGTTCCCACTAGTGCAACATTCATTTTTTGCATTATGCCACGCGCGCTAAATTCTGGTGTTTGTAGCATTGCGTTGCATGCTTGCCAAATTTTCGGGGCTGTTTCTGGGTTAAACACCGTATTTGTGATGACAAACGGACGGCGCAGTTCAAGGTGCGTCCAGTGATAAATCGGGTTGCCAATGCACAGCGGCACAGTTTTAGCAAACGCCATATATTTGTCATACGCACTAGCCGCCCCCGTAATAAAATGCTCATCAATGCCCGCAGTACGCATCGCGCGCCATTTGTAGTGATCGCCTGCCAGCCAGATGTCCGCCATATCAGTAAATTGATAATTTTCAGCAATTTGTTTGGGATCAAGATGGCAGTGGTAATCAAAAATTGGCATCGCTGCCGCATAGTCGTGATACAGCGTTTTTGCCACCTCAGTAGAAAGCAGAAAATCCTCGTCCATAAATGCTTTCATCATTATTCTCCTTGGGTTAAATAGTGTGCAACGGTCGCTTTTGCACCACGCGCAAGCAGCATCGCGTAGGCCGTTTTCACGGCATTCACAAAGTGCGGTTCACGTTGCAACTCAGCAGGAAAAATCGCTGATAAATTCAACAATTCATCAACCATCGCTTCACCTAGACCGCACTTTTGATAAATATCGGCAAATTGCGCTGCCATCGGGTCGTGCACCTCAAATGCCTCGCCTTGTTCGTTGACACCTGCCACATAACGGCACCAACCCGCCACTCCTAACGCTAACAATGAAAAATCACTGCCGTGAGCGAGATGATAGCTGATCGATTCCAACATCCGCGGTGGTAATTTTTGGCTGCCATCGGTGGCGATTTGGTAAGTTTGATGTTTCAAACTCGGATTGGTAAAACGTGCGATCAATAAATGTGCATATTGGTCTAAATCTGTCCCTTCTGGCATGCGCAAAGTTGGTGCTTGCTCTTTGAGCATCAAGCGTAGTGCGGCATTGCGGTAATTGTCATCTTGCATGGTATCCGAAATATGAGCGTACCCACCAAGATAACCAAGATACGCCAAAAATGAATGTGCACCATTGAGCATGCGCAATTTCATTTGTTCAAATGGGCGAACATCATCAACTAATTGCGCCCCCGCCAGCTCCCATTGTGGACGCTGATGATCGACAAAATGATCTTCAATTACCCATTGGCGGAAATCTTCACAGGCAATGCCGCACGGGTCTTCATAACCTAAAATATCCGCAATTTGCGTTAATGTTTCAGGTGTGGCGGCAGGCACAATGCGATCGACCATCGTGCATGGGAACGGTACATTTTCCTCAATCCAGTGTGAAAGTGCGGTGTCGATTTGCGCCGCCAATTGTACAACCGCACTTTTGGCTTTTGCGCCATTTTCCATCACATTGTCGCATGACATCACGGTAAACGGTGCAATGCCACGTTCACGTCGTAACATTAACGCACGCACAATATAACCAAGGGCAGACTGTGGCTGTTCAATATGTTTAATGTCTTGTTGTACAAAGGTATTATTCAGATCCAATCGCCCCGTGCTTGGGTCAATGCAATAGCCTTTTTCGGTAATAGTCATCGACACAATAGCAATATCAGGGTCGGCCATTTTTTCTAACACCGCACTTTGCCCATCAAGTTCAGGGTGAAAGGCTTCACACACAGCATTAATGCGTTTAAGTGTGTTATTTTCCTGCCCTTTTTCAAGTACACTGTATTGCAGCTCTTGCTTTTTCAAATCTTCAATTAATTGCTCGCCACCGACGAGATTAACTTCACAATAGCCCCAATCACTGTTAGATTTGCGTGCCACTTCATCGGTTATCAAGGCTTGATGTGCACGATGAAACGCACCAAACCCAAGATGTAAAATACGACTTTTTAGTTGTGATTTGGCATAGCCAATATCAAGAATTTTATTCATGTTATATCCTTAAGCCATGTTATAACGGCATATAATCAAGTAATACTTTTGGCAAAATTAAGCTTAAATCAGGAATAAATGTCACCAACAGCAGTGTTAAAATCATTACAATAAAAAACGGAATTAAAGGCTTAAGCACTTTATCAATGCTGACATTTCCCACCGAGCAACCCACAAATAGCGCACTACCCACAGGTGGCGTACAAATGCCGATACATAGGCTAAAGGTCATAATAATCCCGAAATGTACCGGATCAACACCAATATCGCTGGCAATTGGCAAGAAAATTGGTGTAAAAATCAACACGGCGGGGGTCATATCCATAAACGTTCCGATCACCAGCAAAATCGCAACAATGACTGCCATAATGACAATTGGGCTATCTGAGATGTAATTTAAGCCGTCTTGAATTAAAAAAGGAATATCCGCATTTGCCATCGCCCAAGACATACCCGATGATGTGCCGATTAACAACAATACAATTGCCGTAGTGATACCTGAATTCATAATGATCAGCGGTAATTCTTTGAGCTTAACCTCACGATAAATCACTACTGCCAAGATAAACGTATAAACAACCGCAATGGCAGAAGCTTCTGTTGCAGTGAAAATCCCTGCAATAATACCGCCAATCACAATGATGATCAGCAGTAAAGAAGGTAGTGCATCTAGCAGTTTCCACAGCACATCTTTACACGGCGGCAATGCTTCTACTGGGTATTGACGACGTTTCGCAATAAAACCTGCAACTAACATAATACCAAGTCCCATCAAAATCCCTGGCACATAGCCTGCCAAGAAAAGAGCGGAAATTGACGTCCCCCCTGATACTAATGAGTAAACAATTAATGTGTTACTTGGCGGAATTAAAAGCCCTGTTGGACAAGAAGTGATGTTTACCGCAGCAGAAATTTCAGGATCATAGCCTTCTTTCTTTTGTAAAGGCGACATAATTCCGCCCATTGCTGCCGCTGACGCCACCGCAGAACCTGAAATAGAACCAAACATCATATTTGCCAAGACATTACAGTGGAAAAGTGAACCTGGCAATTTTGCACCTAGCACTTTCGCCAGTGCGATCAAACGCCGTGCAATACCACCACGGTTCATAATATTCCCTGCAAGGATAAAGAAAGGAATTGCCAGCAAGGCGAAATTGTCTAACCCTGAGGCCAATTTCTGAGTAATAACCGTAATGGCCATATCACTTGGCATACTCATCGAAATTGTAATTAATGTTGCAATTGCAATTGCAAATGAAATCGGCACTGACAGTGCCAACATGATAGCAAAGCTACCAAACAGTGTGAGAATAATTGTCCATTCCATAACAACACCTTAAATTGGTTGACCAATTGTGTTTAATGTTCTGATTTTTTGGATAAAATCGATGGTTAAATAGAAGAGCATAATCAAACCAGAGATTGGCAGGCAGAGATAAACTAAGCCCATATCAATCGCTAGTGATGGTGAAATTTGCCCGCTGATATGGGTATCCCAAGCAAGTGTTCCGCCTCCATAAACCAAAATATACACAGCAAAAAAAATCATCAGGCTTAAAATTAATAATTCTAACAATACTTTCTTTTTACCCTGGCTTTTCATCAGCAAAAGATCAATAGCAAGATGTTGCTTCAATCCAGTTGCATGGGCGGCTCCAATTAATCCAACCCACATAAAAAGAAAACGTGCAAGCTCATCTGTTACGATACTTGGTGCCCCTAAAATATAACGAGAAATCACCTGCCATACGACACAAAATACCAGCAACACAGATAGTGTCACGGAAAAAAGCATCATACAGCGGTTCATTATTTTGACAGCTTTGTCCATAGTTTTTCCACTCACGTTGAGAATCACGTTGCCATTGTAGGGGTAGAGTGCACTTATGAAAATAGACCTAGATCACATTTTTAAAATTGGAATGCCAATTAATGTTTTTTATGTGATGACATTCACATTTTTAGCAAAATACATTTGCGATATAGCAAAATTAGACGCAATATCGGCATACCAATTTATATTCACACTCTAGAAGAAAGGGGATTTTATGAAAACAGCTAAATTGATGAAAGCAATGCTTGGTGGGTTAGCATTAACATTTGCCGCCTCTAGCGTCTATGCCAGTGTTACACTAAAACTCAGCCATAACCAAAACCGCTCACATCCCGTGCACGCAGCATTAGATTTTTTTGCTAAACGCACTGCTGAATTAAGCGGTGGGGATTTAAAAATTCGTGTGTATCCTGACGCCCAACTGGGATCACAGCGTGAATCGCTTGAATTGGTGCAAAAAGGTGTGCTGGGTCTTGCCAAATCTAACGCTGCTGAATTAGAGGCCTTTGCTAAAGATTATGGCGTGTATAACCTGCCGTATCTCTTCAACAGCAAAGACCAATACCACAACGTGATGAAAAGTGAGATTGGTGAGAAAATCTTACAATCTTCGCGTGACAGTGGCTTTATTGGCATCGCCTATTTAGATGCAGGTGCGCGCAGTTTCTATGCCAAAAAACCGATCAAAACACCGCAAGACTTAAACGGACTAAAAGTGCGGGTACAACCAAGCCCAACAGCGGTGAATATGGTAAAAGAGCTCGGCGGCAACCCTACTCCATTAGCCTATGGTGAACTTTATACCGCACTTCAACAAGGCGTGGTAGATGCAGCGGAAAACAATATTCCCTCTTATACCCTTAGTCGTCACAGTGAAGTGGCTAAATTCTTCAGTCAAGATGAACACACCATGGTACCTGATGTCTTAGTGATTTCTACCAAAGTGTGGGATAGCTTACCTGAAAAAGATCAAAAAGCAGTGAAACAAGCCGCCCAAGAAGCCACTGAAAAAATGACAGAATTATGGGTGGAATCAGAAAATAAACAACGCGAAAGTGCGGTTAAACAAGGGGTTGAATTTATCGAAGTCGATAAAACACCATTTAAAGAAGCCGTTGCGCCAATGTATTCAGAATTTCAAAAAAACAATCCTGACATGTACAAATTGGTTGAGCAAATTCGTGAAGTGAAATAATTGTGCTAAATATGGTAACATTTGGTTAGACCACTTTTCTTACCACTTGTTACCATAAGGTTTTACACATGACGACGAAACAGGATTTTCGCTCATACAAAAAAATAGGCGAACTGCTCAAACAAAAACTGGCATCAGGGCTCTATGCCATTGGTGATAGATTGCCACCTGAGCGTGATTTTGCAGAGGAACTCAATGTCAGTCGCACCGTTATTCGTGAAGCGATGATTATGCTTGAGCTGGAAGGATTAATTGAGATACGCAAAGGCTCTGGCAGCTATGTCATTGCCCTGCCGAGTCAACAGCAAAATCTAAATAGCCATTACTCTGGTGACATTGGTCCGTTTGAGCTGCTACAAGCTCGGCAATTACTCGAAAGTAGCATTGCAGAATTTGCAGCAATTCAAGCTAATCGCTCTGATATTGTAAAACTCAAAGCCATTTTAGATCGTGAGCGTGCTACGCTCGAACACGGTGATGAAGATTACATTGCCGATAAAGATTTTCATATTGCCATTGCAGAAATTACACAAAATGAAGCATTAATTCGGTTACAAAAAAATTTATGGCGATACCGCACCGACAGTAATATGTGGAAAGGATTACATTCTCATATTCCCAATCAAAATTATCGCGTGCTATGGCTTACCGATCATCAAAATATTATTAATGCCATTCAGCGTAAAGATCCTGTCGCGGCAAAAAAAGCGATGTGGCAGCACATCGAAAATGTGAAACAAAAACTCTTTGAACTATCAGATATAGATGATCCTAATTTTGATGGTTATTTATTTAATATAAACCCTGTTGCTGTGGGCATTTAATTCGGAGAAAGATTATGGAACAAACATGGCGTTGGTATGGACCTAATGACCCCGTCACACTCAGTGATATTCGTCAAGCAGGTGCCACGGGCATTGTGACCGCACTTCATCACATTAAAAATGGTGAAGTATGGAGTATTGAGGAAATTGAAAAGCGTAAAAACGCGGTAGAAGCGGCGGGATTAACGTGGTCTGTGGTAGAAAGTGTCCCCGTGCACGAAGAAATCAAAACGCAAACGGGCAACTACCAAACGTGGATTGATAATTACAAACAAACCCTACGCAATTTGGCAAAGTGCGGTATTGATACGGTCTGCTACAATTTTATGCCTGTATTGGACTGGACTCGCACAGATCTGGGCTATGAATTGCCAGATGGATCGCGTGCGCTACGTTTTGATCAAATTGCATTTGCCGCCTTTGAAGTGCATATTTTAAAACGCCCTGGTGCTGAAAAAGGTTACAGTGCTGAAGAACTTACACAAGCCAAAACCTATTTTGAGAACATGACCCAAGCCGATATTGACAAATTAACACGCAATATTATTGCAGGCTTACCAGGTGCCGAAGAGGGCTATACACTGGCGGAATTCCAAGCGCAACTCGATCGTTATAAAGACATTTCACCAGAGAAATTTCGCGAACACTTGGCATATTTCTTAAATGAAATCATTCCAGTGGCACAAGAAGTGGGCATCAAAATGGCAGTGCACCCAGACGATCCGCCGCGCCCAATTTTAGGGCTGCCACGCATTGTCTCCACCATTGAGGATATGCAGTGGTATGTCGATACCCAGCCTCTGCCGGCCAATGGCTTCACTATGTGCACTGGCTCTTACGGCGTGCGTTCCGACAATGATTTGGTGGAAATGACCAAGCGTTTTGCCGATCGTATTTATTTTGCGCACTTACGTTCCACCTGCCGTGAAGAAAACCCGCTCTCTTTCCACGAAGCGGCTCACCTACAAGGCGATGTGGATATGTTTAACGTGGTTAAAGCATTGCTAGATGAAGAGTATCGCCGTTTAGCGGCGGGCGAAAAACGCCTTATCCCAATGCGCCCAGATCACGGGCACCAAATGCTCGATGATTTGCACAAAAAAACCAATCCAGGCTACTCCGCCATTGGTCGATTGAAAGGCTTGGCTGAGTTCCGTGGCTTAGAACTGGGCTTGAAAAAAGCTTTCTTTGATAAGAAGTAAAATGTAAAAGTGCGGTCTAAACCGCACTTTGAACGATAAAAAAGCAGCGTCAATGCTGCTTTTTTCATAGAAGTTATAAAATCGCTTTGGCGGTTTTCACCACATTTTCCACCGTGAAGCCAAAGAGTTTGAATAACTCACCTGCAGGTGCTGATTCGCCAAAGCCGTGCATACCAACCACACGACCGTTTAGTCCGACATATTTATACCAGAAATCGGCAATTCCAGCCTCAATCGCCACACGTTTGCTAACCGCACTTGGCAATACGCTTTCGCGATAAGCCTCATCTTGCGCATCAAACGCATTGGTGCTTGGCATAGAAACGACCCGCACTTTTTTGCCTTCTTCGCAAAGCTGCTCTGCCGCTTTCACAGCCAGCTCCACTTCTGAGCCTGTTGCGATCAAAATCAGCTCTGGGGTGCCATCACAGTCTTTTAAAATATAACCACCACGCGCAATATTAGCCAGTTGCGCCTCATCACGTGGCATTTGTGTTAAATTTTGACGGCTGAAGATCAACGCACTCGGACCATCTTTGCGCTCAATCGCTGCTTTCCACGCCGCCGCCGATTCCACTTGGTCACAAGGACGCCAAGTGACTAAATTTGGCACTAAACGCAAAGCGGCAGTTTGCTCTACAGGTTGGTGGGTTGGGCCATCTTCGCCTAAACCGATGGAATCGTGAGTATAGACAAACAGCACACGCTGTTTCATCAAAGCGGCCATACGCACAGCATTATGGGCGTATTCCATAAACATTAAGAACGTTGCACCATAGGGAATAAAGCCGCCGTGCAAGGCAATACCATTCATCATCGCTGACATACCAAATTCACGCACACCGTAGTTGAGGTAGTTCCCATCAACATTTTCAGTCGCACGAATTGGGCGTGAACCAGACCATAGGGTCAGATTAGAGCCGGCTAAGTCGGCCGAACCACCAAGTAATTCTGGTAACAATGGTGCGTAGGCCTCAATCGCATTTTGAGAGGCTTTGCGGCTGGCAATATTGGCAGGGTTTGCTTGTAATTTGGCGATGAATTCATTGGCTTTGGCATCAAAATCAATTGGCAATTCACCTTCTATGCGGCGCACAAATTCTTTCGCCAACTCAGGATAGGCTTTTTCATACGCGGCAAATTTCTCATTCCAAGCCTGCTCAGCTTGCTTGCCTTTTTCAAGGGCTGACCACTCGGCATAGATTTCTTGTGGGATTTCAAATGCCTCATGCGCCCAATTCAATGCCTTGCGTGTCGCTGCAATTTCGTCATTGCCCAATGGCGCACCGTGGCTGTCATGGGAATTTGCTTTATTCGGTGAACCGTAGCCAATAATGGTTTTACAGATGATCAACGTTGGCTTGTTAGTTTCGGCGCGTGCTTTTTCAACCGCACTTTTCACTTGTTCTGCATCGTGCCCGTCAATTGCTGGAATCACGTGCCAGCCATAGGCTTCAAAGCGTTTTTGCGTATCATCGGTGAACCAACCATCCACATGGCCGTCAATCGAGATATTATTATCGTCATAAAAGGCAATCAGTTTACCTAGACCGAGTGTCCCCGCCAGTGAGCACGCCTCATGCGAAATTCCTTCCATTAAGCAACCATCACCTAAGAATGCATAGGTGTAGTGATTGACAATATCATGACCATCACGGTTAAATTGCGCAGCCAACGTTTTTTCAGCAATCGCCATTCCCACCGCATTAGTGATACCCTGCCCCAATGGCCCAGTGGTGGTTTCCACCCCCGCAGTATAACCATATTCTGGGTGCCCTGGTGTTTTAGAATGCAGCTGACGGAACTGCTTCAAATCATCAATCGATACATCATACCCACTAAGATGTAACAAGCTGTAAATCAACATTGACCCATGCCCATTGGAAAGCACGAAACGGTCGCGGTTTGCCCAGCTTGGGTTCGCTGGATTGTGGCTTAAAAAGTCGCGCCATAACACTTCTGCAATATCCGCCATGCCCATAGGTGCCCCAGGATGCCCTGAGTTTGCTTTTTGCACAGCGTCCATGCTCAAAAATCGAATCGCATTGGCTAATTCTCTACGTGATGCCATTTTATTCTCCTGTTTTTTTATTTATATCCAGACAGTGTACACAAGTTTGCGGCACAATGTTGATAGTTAATAGCAATAAATGAAATATATTTGAGTTATATCACAAATGAAAGTGCGGTTTCCACCACTTCTAGCCCCGCACCCTCTTTGTGGGCGTTTTCGCTTAAGTAGCGTCGCCACTGTTTTGCACCTTTGCAGCCAACAAAGGCGTTAATCATATGGCGAGTAATGCTTTGCAGTCGTGTGCCTTGTGCCAGCTCGTTCTCGATATAAGGCAGCATCGCCTGAACCGCGTCAATGGGGCTGACAACCGCACTTTGACTATCATATAACGTGTGGTCAATCCACCCGAGCAGACTAGGGTTAAGATACGCCTCACGCCCGACCATCACGCCATCCACATGGGCAAGGTGGGCTTGCATTTCATCGAGGTTTTTAATCCCACCGTTAATACCAATCCACAGATGGGGGAAATCTTGTTTCAGTTGATACACGCGTTCATAATCCAGTGGCGGAATTTCGCGGTTTTGTTTCGGGCTTAAGCCTGACAGCCACGCCTTACGTGCGTGAATGATAAAATCACGGCAACCTGCACGCTGCACAGTGTCGATAAACTCACACAGAAAGTCATAGGAATCAAGCTCATCAATGCCAATGCGGGTTTTCACCGTAACGGGAATACTGACCGCACTTTGCATTTCACTCACACAGCGCGCCACCAACTCAGCCTGTGCCATTAAACATGCTCCAAATGCCCCATTTTGAACGCGATCTGACGGACAGCCGACGTTTAAATTCACTTCATTATAGCCACGCTGTTCAGCTAATTTGGCACAATAGGCGAGTTGGCTTGGATCGCTACCGCCGAGTTGTAATGCCAGTGGTTGCTCGTCATGTGAGTAGGTTAGGTGATCATATTTCGCATGAATCACCGCCCCCGTGGTCACCATTTCAGTGTAAAGCAGCGCATGGCGACTAAATTGGCGATGAAAATAGCGGCAGTGGCGTGTGGTCCAATCCAGCATAGGCGCAACACTAAAACGTCGCGCTTGGGTAACGTTGTGCATAATTATCCTTGTGATTTGCTTTGCTCAGGCGTCGTATTCTCATTGCGCATGGCGGCCTGTTGCAAATGGGCTTGTAGTGCATTTTCTTCTTGAATACGCTGGCGAAAACGCCCTGCTGCGAAATGATAAAACGGTTTCGGGCAGAATTGGCGTGACACAATAGAGGCAACTAGGCAACAGATTAACATCCAAAATAACACGGGCTGGCTGCCTGTCATCTCCATTACGACCACACTGGCGGTGACTGGCGATTGCGTTGCTGCCGCTAAAAATGCGGCCATAGACAGTAACACTAACAATCGCTGATCCACCAATCCACTTGAGAATTCCCAAATATGCGCACCAATCGCTGCCCCCGTGGTTAATGCGGGTGTGAAAATACCACCAGGAATACCTGCCCAATAGGTGGCAACGGTTGCAAATAGTTTTGCCACCCCAAATCCTTCGGGATGGATGGGGGCATCATTTAAAAGATAGGTTACCTGCTCGTAGCCTGTCCCATAGGTACGCCCATCGGTATAAACACCAAGTGCGGTCAAAATCAGCCCCATTAGAAATGCCACGGCCAGCGGATGCCGACGAATCCAACCTCGATATTTTGCTGGGGAATAAGCAGCAAAACCCTTACTTAACAAACGCGCAAATAATCCCCCCAATACACCACAGACAACCGCACAAATTAACACCCAAAAATACATTTTTGGCACTTCTGTTGCCCCGATATAATGGGGAAAATATGGGTTATTGCCTTGAATCGCGACCAAAATAAAACCCGCTGCCAACACACCGAGTAACACGCGCCTTTCCCAACGTAATAACAATCCTCGTCCAAGCTCTTCAATAGCAAAAATTACGCCAGCTAAGGGGGCGTTAAATGCTGCCGCCAAACCTCCAGCCGCCCCCGTTGCGATCAATTCATTGGTGGTTAAGCCTTTAAATGCAATGTTATGTTTACGGCAAAAATTGCCCCAGGCTAACATTACCGCCGCCCCCACTTGAACAGAAGGACCTTCACGCCCAACTGATGCGCCTAAACACATTGCCAAAAACGTTAAGGGGATTTTCCATAATGTTTGCCAAAATGTAATTAAACGCGTTTTATTGACACCATGCGGTAATGAAAGTGAGGCGATCACCTGTGGAATCCCACTGCCATTAACGAACGGGGTATAACGTTGCGTAAACCAGGTTAATAGCGGTAAACCTAATGGCAATGCAATCCAGATAGCATAAGGATGATGATGCGCCCAATGGGCATTCCACTCTAATCCCATTTCAGACAGCAGTGCAAACCCTAGCGAGACCAATGCCACTAATGCCGCCCCAATAAGCAGGCACATAAACTCTATGCTTTTGCGTGATAATCGCCACGTTTGATGACCTTTATGATGCAGATAATACCGCACTTTACTCATAATCAATTTTATATCAGGTAGCATGATGGTATGTAAGAGGAGTAATCGTAAAGTCGTTATTATAGCGTAAAAGTGCGGTCTGTGCAGTATTTGGCAAGGAATAAATCAGGTCTGCACCACGGTGCAGACCGTGAGGGATTCACCTAAAATTTCACACTCAAGGTGCCAATGATAGTTCTTGGTGCACCATAAGAATGCGAGTTTGGACTGGTACGATATGTTTTATTAAATACATTTTCAATATTGACAATCACATCGGCGTATTGATTGACGCGATAACGCATCATCGCATCAACAACGGCATAGGATTTTTGTCTAGAAACCGCTTTTGAACGTGCAATTTGCAGTGCAGATGCCGTTTTTGGTAATCCCCAAGGTATATTTTCATTGATCTCACTTTGCCAACGCAATCCTACCCCTGCCGTCAGTTGTTGCCATTGATAGCTGGTAAATAACTTAAATTGTTTTCTCGGAACTTCTGGCGTTTTGACGACACCTTCGGGCGTTTTTGCTTTCGCATAGCTCAAGCCTGCCATAATCGCCCAACGATCTGTAATTAATCCATTCATCTCCACTTCAAACCCTCGGGCTTTTACTTTTGGATCCACATCATAGTAATCGCATAATGCATTATTTTGTGAGTACTTGGCACAATAGCCGACATTACTTTTGCGTGTTTCAAATAATGAGATAGATCCATTTAAACGCTGTTCAAAAAATTCTCCTTTCAACCCAATTTCAACATTACTGCCTTTTTCTGGTTTTAAGTAAGTACCGTTAATATCGGCTTTGGTTTGCGGTTTAAAGATTTGCGCGTAGCTACTATACAGTGATAGATTCTGATTAAGATCATAGACAATGCCCACATACGGCGTAAAACTGCTCAGTGCGTTATTGCCATGAATATATTGCGTTTCTTCTTTCACTTTAAACGCGGTATAACGTCCACCCGCAATCAATGCCACATTATCCGCGAAATAGAGTCGAGTGGCAGCATAGCCACCAACTTGACGAATACGATTGTAATCCATCGCATTGGAAATCCATGGCGTAATGAAATATTCCCCTGAAAAATCAAGAATATTATTTATTCCTCTCATACGATTCAGTTGGCGTTCATAGCGAGGCTGATCACTTTTTAAAGTATAACCACTCAGCCCCAACATTGCATCGTGCTGCCTACCCCATAAATCATAATGGCCATTCAATGCTACAGTGAAATTATGCTGAACTGGACGCTCATCACTACGCACGATAACACCCGCTCCCATTTGAGCTGCACGATTAACAAATAACGAACCTATTACCCCTGCAACTTGATCTCGATGACCTTTGGTATAACCATATTCGGCTTTTATCTCCCAATGATCACTTATGCGATGTTTTAACTCCGTAAAAAAATTAATGTTATGATACTTCACATAAGAACCGTTGATAGTTGCATTATAGCCTTTTTTCACATGCAACGGATCACCATTCGTATCATATAACACTAAGCCAAACATAGATGAATTACGATCATGCATATATTGGTATGTTCCACCAAATGTCAACATCGTATTATCTGACATATCCCATTCTGTAATGCCATAAAGCATACCATTGCGATTATCGCTGCGATCTTGAAAACTGTCCGCTTGAGTATAAGCCGCGACTAAACGCCCGCGTACCGTTTTATCTTGATTTAAATTGCCTGAGAAATCAGCTTGCATACCATATAAATTATCACTCCCCATTTTCATATCCACGCTTCCCTGAAACGCCTGTGTTGGACGCTTGCGGTGCAAGCTAATTGTTGCACTCGGTTGCCCTGAGCCATCCATAAGTGCGGTCGCACCACGTAACACTTCAACGCGATCATATTGTGCAGTATTTAACATACTCCAAGCATTTGGTTCAGCACCAGGCCCCTTGCCGCCTAAGCCCACACTGTTAATTGGCATACCATCTAGTTGGAAATTTTCAACTTTATTACCGCGTGCATAAAGTACGGTATACCCCGAAATTTTTGAGCCTTTCGTATCGGTATAAAGTCCGACAGCCTGCTGCACAACTTTACCCAATGTGGTTAAATTCTGATCATAGATTTGTTGAGCCGACACAATACTAATATTTTGTGGTGTTTGGCGTAGTGTCATTGGCAAGCCTGTAGCAGTGCTCGTCCCATAAGCCCCATAACCTTGGGTCGTACTTTCAGTCGGTTGCATTTTTGTTGTAGTGGCATGAACATTGACAGTATCAAGCTGCACATCAACAGCCAATGCAGAAAATGGCAAAAGTGTTAATACCAGCCAACTTAACTTAAAGTGCGGTTGTGATGTTATCTGTTGCATAAACGACCCTCAGTTAGAAATGTGATTTTACAAACGATAATTATTCGCATAACATGGTTATTCTATGTTAAGTGCTAATAACCCAGCATACCTAACAGGCAATTTTATCCCCCCTGTGAGAAAATAAATCGCTTATGGAAACAAAACTATATAGACATATCGATCCATTCCCTGAATTATTAGGCACACAACGCTATCATGGTTTTGGTAACGGGCTGTCGTGGAAATCTGCTACGTTACACTGCCAATGCGACAAATTAACCGCCAATTTGGCATTTCACGCAAGTTTACGCTTAGTGTTTACGTTAAATGGCATAACACATTTACGCTATGGCAATAACACGCTCCAGTTGCAGGCAAATCAAGGCGCAATTTTAGCGAATTTAAATGATGACTTAGAGGGAAATAAACATTTTTATGCTGGCGCAACACAACGTGAAATTGTTGTATTTTTTGATGCTACATGGCTGGCTGCACACGGCATTAGCAGCAGAATTTTACATCAACTGCAAACCGCACTTTTACAACAAACGTTTCCTATCACTGCCAGTATGCAGGTTTATCTTACCCAATTATTGCGTAGTGAAAACATCGATCCCATTTGGCAAAGTGCGGTGCAACAAAATCTCTGTACGACATTGCTCTTAGAAATTTTACAATGTGTCTTTCCAACACCGTCATATAACAGTACGACACCACTTGAGGAGAAACGCCTAGATATGCTATTTGAACTATTACACAGCACGAAAGCAGATAATTGGACAATGCAACAGATCGCACATTATTGTTGCAGCAATCCAACCACATTACAGATAGCATTTAAAACACGTTATAACACAACAATTATGCACTATTTACACCAATTAAAAATGCAACGTGCCAAGCAGGCATTATTAAGTGGATCAACAGTATCTGAAGCAGCCCAATTGGTTGGGTATCGCAAAACAGAATGTTTTAGTGCGCAATTTTATAAAGCGTTTGGTATTCGTCCCAGCAAATTGAAAACATAAAAGTGCGGTATGAAACGACAACATTTGATAAAACTGTTATTTGGTAGTGCTTATATCAGCCAACATATTAGCTCAGCCTTTATCAATATGACATTAATTGTGATTCTGCGTCAAAATGGTGCAAGTCTCAGTGAACTGAGTGTATTACAATTTATTATCTTACCCTATTCTTTACGCTTTTTATGGGCACCGTTAGTTGATCGCTTCGGCTATCAGCGATGGGGGCATTTTAGAACATGGTTAATCCCAACACAATGCGTTATGATCGGTTTTTTATTTGCAGCCTCATTCCTCGATCCGTTCACATCCATCAATGGATTAGCCATTCTTTTCCTGCTGTTTATGATCATGACTGGTACGCAAGATCTTGCCTTAGATGGGCTTGCCTGTGCTGGATTTGACACACACGAACGTCATATGATTAATAGCATTCAAGTCGCCAGTGGCTTAATTGGAAATCTGATTGGCGGCAGTTTAGTGATTATCTACCCTCACACGGGGTGGCAAGGCTCATTGCTGATCCTCTCAGGATTATCTGCTCTGCCGCTCCTCTTTCTCTGTTTATATCGAGAAACCCATTCTGCCCCGCAAACCGCACTTTCTCTACGCTTAGGTTGGATACACTTAATTAAGTTCTGGCAAGGCAAAATCACATGGCTTATCACCCTATTTATTTATTCTATTATCATTTCAGGCTGCTTTGCCATTCTTTCACCGCTATTGGTTGATGCGGGCTGGACAATTTCCCAAATCGGTATGATGAAAAATTATGGTGTGATTGTTGGCTTGATCAGTGTATTGCTAATTGTACCACTGAGTAAAAAATTTCAGAGGGAAAATAGTATCCGCATTTTTACCGCACTTCAAATGATCTGTTTATGTTGTTTCATCCCACTCCTGCACGTTAATCATACGCTACTGTGGGCATATCTTGCTGTGACAGCGAGCTATTTATGTTTTGCGCCGATTTTCACGTTAAATAGTGCCATCATGATGGATTTAGCTGCAAAAACGCCTCTACCAAGTACCTCATATACCGTGCAAATTGCCGTAATGATGCTATTTTCAATCTGCTCCTCAGCATTATGCTTAAATATTGCTGAACACGTTGGTTATCATTGGGTTGTTTATCTCTCCATCGCTTGCACGGCCTTTGCGTTTATCTATATCCCTTATGTTATCAAAGGATTATTTTATGACTCGAACACCAATAGCTGATCACGATCTCAAACTGGATATTATTGAGCACGTTAATGACGACCATCGCAAAGAATTGCTTGCGATTGCACAAGTCTACCTCAACCCCAACATTACCGATGCAACGCTACTAGATTTATATCATGAAGGCATGTTATTGCAGACGCAAACTGAGACTCATCATTTACAATCGCAATTTGTGCCATTTCTAACCGATAAAGACCTACATACAAATGTACGTCATCTTGCTATGCACGCAGTACAGCAACGCACCACACCGCAATCGCACTATTTTTTCCATCTGCTTGATAAAACACAACCTACACCTAATATCTCTCGCTTAATCCTCAAAACCTGTGCAACTGCGCCAGAAAATTCACCAGGTTATGCGTGGCGATTTACGTTAAAATCGTTCGCAAATCAGCCCTATGCACACATCATTCCACACGTCCAAAATCAACCTGGACGGTACTATACACTACGCAAGATCGTGAATAAAACAAATAGTGATTGCATTCTCTATGTCGATGTCTTCTGTCATGGCGATACCTTAGGTAGCTTATGGGCAAAATCATTAAAATGCGGTGATATTCTACACGCTAATGCAACGTTTTATGAACATACCGATCACCTGACGGGACAAAGTGTACTGATTGGAGACGAAACCGCACTTCCAACTATCGCAAACCTAATAGAATGTTGGCACCATCCTATCAGTCCGATTATTATTTCTATTACACAAGATCCCAAAGAACAGCACTACCTCGACGAGGTTGCGTTACCGCCTAATACACACATAATTAAACTAGAGCACGCTGACAGTGCCTTAAAAAGCCTCGCAGTGTTAGATAAAATTACAACCATTGACAGTGTTTGGGGTGCCTGTGAACAACACGATGCCAAGACCATTCGCCATTATCTACGCAACCAACGGAAACTGACTAGTACCCAACAACGTATGAAAGCCTACTGGATAAAAACATAAAGTGCGGTACAACCGCACTTTATGTTTAATGTACAGTAACATGATAAACACACCTCACAGCAAAATAACATCGGGTTTATCACCTCATTCGCTCTGCAACACTTGGCGAGTGACTTCTTCATCTAAGCTCGTAGTTTGCAAACGATAAAGTACTGGGTAAGTCAATCAATATCATCACAGGATTAATTCGCCACCTTCGCACGCATACCCGTTAACGCATAATACAGCACCGTTTTGCCACAATTTGGTAACACACACTGCATAATACCCTTTCTTTTTATAGTGTATTTATTGACTTACATCATAAGATTAAGAGATCATAGGAAAAAATCTGAAGCTAACACATCTATTATTATGGCGAGAAAACACACAAAAACGAACCAGCCTAGTGGCGAAGTGCGCATCATCGCAGGTCGCTATCGTGGCAGAAAGTTGCCTGTATTAAACGCAGAAGGCTTACGTCCAACTGGCGATCGCATCAAAGAGCGGTTATTTAATTGGCTAATGAACGACATCGTTGATGCACGCTGTTTAGACGTATTCGCAGGAAGCGGTAGCCTAGGTTTTGAAGCACTTTCACGCTACGCCGCATTCGTGCAGTTTTTTGAAATAAATCCGCAAGCGCACCGCACTTTACAACAAAATCTCACACGACTTGGTGCTGATAACGCCGGCGTTACCTGTGGTAACAGCCTACACTTACTCCAAGTGCCACCCCCAACGCCATTTAATATCGTTTTTCTTGACCCGCCCTTTCACCAAAATCTTATCGCCCCTTGCATTGAGGCCCTCATCCAGCATAATTGGCTTGCCCCCAATGCACTCATTTACATCGAAACCGAAGCCAGCCTAACCGCACTTTACACACCCGAAACTTGGCAATGTATAAAAGAAAAATCATCAGGTGCTGTGTGCTCACGCCTGTATCAAATCAGCTAAATCTATCACCGCACTTTACACTAGAATTAATGCAATATTCTTCGCACGAATGGCATTTTGTGCATTTTCTAAAAGATTATTATCAGTAATGATGCTATCAAAAACATCCAGCTCTATCGCAAAGAACGTGCCGAGTGTGCCATACTTGGACGAATCGGTGACAAGGACATTGGTTTTGCTTGACTGCACGATGGCACGTTTGACGGGTAATTTTTGTTCATCTGGCGTCGTTAAACCATTTAAGTTCCACGATGATGTCGACACAAAGGCAATGTCGATAGAAATGTTACGCAAAAATTGAGCGGTTAGTTCACCCACAGATGAATAGTTGGTTTTACAAACATGCCCGCCTGTATGAATAAGCTCACACAAGCCTTCTTTGGCTAAAAAATTAGCAATAATAAAATCATTTGTAATAATTAATAAATCTTGTCTTTTTGCGATTTGATGAGCAATCTGTAACGTTGTTGTTCCCGCATCAAGATAAATTGTTTGATGATTTTGAATCAGCTTTTCAGCCTGCATACCAATACGTCGTTTTTGTGCTTGATAAAGTAACGACTTATCATCGTGAGTTGGTTCAAAATTAAGACGTTGCAATAGCTGCACGCCACCAGAGACAGAAATAACCTTGCCCTGACTTTCTAATTTTTGAATGTCTCTGCGTACCGTCATATGGGATACACCCATTAGATCAACCAGATCTGTGATACTCATCACATCATTTTCGGTAATAATTTTGAGTAACTGTTTTTGTCTTTCTGCTGGAATCATTTTTATATCACATTTATTTCTGCCAATTTTGTCCATTATATCCCAAAGGGTATTTTGTTCAATCTTACATCACTAGATACATTTTGTTAAATTTTGTGATCAATATCTCTTTTTAACATTCAATAATAGTGCATTATAGTTGCACAAACAAAACAGTATGAATAAAGGAGAATATATGAGCTATTCAGTCGCTGTTATCGGCTTGGGCGCAATGGGGATGGGCGCGGCAAAATCCTGTATTAATGCAGGTATCAATACCTATGGCATTGATTTAAATGAAGCTTATCTTGATGAATTAAAACAATTTGGCGCAAAAGCTGTGAGTAAAAGTGCGGTCGATTTTGCCGCAGAGCTAGACGCTGTTCTTTTGCTTGTTGTCAATGCTAAGCAAGTAAAAGAGATTTTATTTGGCACAGATGCACTTGTACCACATTTAAGACCTGGTACAGCCATCATGGTGTCATCAACCATTTCTTCACAAGATGCGAAAGATATTAATCAAAAATTAACAGAAAAGAACTTGATCATGTTAGATGCGCCTGTCTCTGGTGGTGCTGCTAAAGCATTGAAAGGCGAAATGACGGTGATGGCATCAGGCTCATCAGAGGCATTTTCCAAACTTGCCCCTGTGTTAGAGGCGATAGCAGATAAAGTCTATAACATCGGCACAGAAATCGGCTTAGGCTCAACTGTCAAAATTATTCACCAATTATTGGCTGGCGTTCACATCGCTGCTGGGGCTGAAGCGATGGCATTGGCTGCAAGAGCCAATATTCCATTGGATTTAATGTATGAGGTGGTGACAAATGCGGCGGGCAATTCTTGGATGTTTGAAAACCGAATGAAGCACGTTGTTGAGGGGGATTATTCGCCTTTATCGATGATAGATATTTTTGTGAAAGATTTAGGTTTAGTCACAGACACTGCTAAAGCGCTTCATTTCCCGCTACCTTTAGCAAGCACTGCGCTGAATATGTTTACGCAGGCGAGCAATCTAGGTTTAGGAAAAGAAGATGATAGTGCGGTCATTAAAATTTTTTCGGGCATTAATTTGCCTTTAAAATCAGGAGAATAATCATGTTAGGTGTGATTGCAGATGATTTTACTGGCGCAAGCGACATTGCCAGCTTTTTAGTCGAAAATGGGCTATCAACCATTCAGTTTAATGGCATTCCAAGTGCTTTGGTGGGTAAAAACACAGAGGCTATCGTGATTAGTCTAAAATCGCGATCAAACCCTGCTGAGCAAGCTGTTCAGCAGTCATTAGATGCCCTAGCGTACTTAAAAGAAGCAGGTTGTACGCAATTTTATTTCAAATATTGCTCAACATTTGATAGCACAGAAAAAGGCAATATTGGTCCTGTTACCGATGCGCTGCTTGAGGCACTAGACGAAAATTTCACCATTATTAGCCCTGCTCTGCCCGTCAATGGTCGCACGATATTTCATGGCTATTTATTTGTAGGCGATGTGCTACTTAATGAATCGGGTATGCAAAATCACCCGATCACGCCAATGCGTGATGCCAACTTAATCAGACTAATGGATGCTCAGGCGCAAGGCAAAACAGGGCTTGTGCCCTACACTATCGTCTGCCAAGGTGTGGATGCGATCAAAGTGCGGTTGGCGCAATTAGCACAAGATAACTACCGCTATGCTGTGGTAGATAGTCTTGATAATCAACACCTTGCTAGCCTCGCTGAGGCGATTACTGATTTTAAACTCGTCACAGGTGGCTCTGGTCTTGCGGGATTGATGGCCTCTCATATCAGTCAAGGCAAAAAAGCGCATGACGCTTTCGAGCCCCCTAAATTGCCGAGTGTTATTTTATCTGGTTCCTGTTCTGTGATGAGCAATAAACAGGTTGATTATTATAAAAAATGCGCACCAACGCTTGCACTGGATATCACCCGCTGCCACAACGATGCGCATTATCTTAGCGAGTTATGTGAATGGGTACTAGGCAATCAAGGACAAGCGCTTGCACCAATGGTTTATGCCACCACAGCTCCAAGTCAATTAAAAGCAATACAGGAGAAATATGGCGCACAAGAAGCCAGCCAACGAATTGAGCAAACTTTCGCCCAATTAGCACAACGGCTTTATCAACAAGGTATTCAAACCTTTATTAGTGCGGGTGGCGAGACTTCAAGCATTATCGTTCAACACCTTGGCATTGAGGGTTTTAACATCGGCAAACAAATCGCCCCTGGTGTGCCGTGGCTCAAAGCGCTTGAAAAACCGCTCTATTTAGCGCTCAAATCAGGCAATTTTGGTCAAGAAACTTTCTTCGTTGATGCACAGGAGATGTCCGCATGAGCCAATGCTTGCAAAAACGTGAAATGGTGTCATTAGCAAAATCCCTATTTGATCGAGGTTATAGCGTCGGTGGTGCGGGCAATATCTCAATACGCTTAGATGATAAGCATATTTTAATTACCCCAACAGGTTCATCATTGGGTCGCTTAACACCCGACACCTTATCCATTATAACGCTTGATGGCGAGTTGGTTTCAGGTCATCCGCCCTCAAAAGAATATCCATTTCATTTAGCTATTTACGCGAAAAAACCCGAATGCCAAGCGATTGTGCATCTGCATTCAAGTTATTTGACCGCACTTTCCTGTTTGGAAAATCTCAATCCTGACAATGCGATCAAACCCTTTACGCCCTACTACGTGATGCGCGTTGGCTCATTGCCTGTTATCCCCTATTTTGCGCCAGGGGATGTGCAAATTGCGACGCAATTATCACGTTTGGCTAGCCATCATAACGCCTTTCTGCTTGCTAACCATGGGGTAGTGGTGTGTGGCAAACACTTGCAAGATGCCGTGGACAATGCCGAAGAACTAGAGGAAACCGCCAAGCTGATGTTTATTTTAGATAAACATCAAGTGCGGTATTTAAGCAACGATGAAATTCAAGTACTCAACCAGAGGAGAAAATAAATGCTTAAATTTGCAGCAAATTTATCCATGATGTTTTGTGAGGTGCCATTCTTAGAACGATTTGAAGCCGCTGCCAAAGCAGGATTTAAGTATGTGGAATATTTATTCCCCTACGATTATCCCGCTGATGTTTTAAAAGCAAAATTAGATCAATTTGGTTTGCAGCAAGTGTTGTTTAACACCAAGCCTGGCAATATTGAGGCGGGCGAATGGGGCATCTCAGCTCTGCCAGGAAGAGAATCAGAGAGCCACGAACATATTGATTTGGCTCTCGAATATGCCTTGGCATTACATTGTCCAAACGTACACATTATGGCAGGTGTGGTTCCTGAAGGTGTTGAGCGTTTGGCATACGAAGAAACGTTTATCAAAAACATTCAATACGCCGCCGATAAATTTGCGCCCCACAATATCAATATTTGTCTTGAAGCGCTTAGCCCTGCCGTCAAACCGAATTATTTGCTAGTTAGTCAGTACGATACACTAAACATCGTTAACCAAATTGCACGCGATAACGTGCGCATTCAGCTTGATTATTTTCATGCACAAAATGTCGATGGCAATTTAAGCAAACTTACGCACACCTTGCTAGATAAAGTGGCACATATTCAAATTGCCTCCGTTCCCGATAGAATCGAGCCTGATGAAGGCGAGATTAACTATTTTTATCTTTTTGAGCAACTTAAAACCTTGGGTTATCGAGGCGTTATCGGTTGCGAATATCACCCACGAGGAAAAACAGAAGATGGATTAATTTGGCTTAAAAACACCCTATAAACATACAAAGGAGAACACGATGAAAATCATTATCACAGGCGGTCAAGGCTTTTTAGGCCAACGGCTGGCAAAAGCGCTTTTAAGTAGCGATAAAGTGCCAATCACAGAGCTTGTTCTAATTGATGTTATTGCGCCAGCAATGCCATATGATGATGGGCGCATAACGCCCGTAACATTAGATTTAAATCAGGCAAATACCTGTGATTTGGAAAAAATCATAACCAAGGACACAACGGCCATCTTCCACTTAGCAGCTATCGTCAGTAGTCACGCAGAACAAGATCCAGACCTCGGTTATGAGATTAATGTTAAAGCAACCAAAAAATTATTGGATTTATGTCGAAAAGTCAATCCTAATATTCGTTTTATTTTCTCAAGCTCTCTTGCTGTCTATGGCGGGGAGCTGCCAGAGACAATTTTAGACGACACAGCACTTACGCCACAATCAAGCTACGGCAGTCAAAAAGCGATGTGCGAGCTGCTCATTAATGATTATGCCCGCAAGGGCTTTGTGGACGCTGTTGCACTACGCCTGCCTACAATTTGTATCAGACCGGGCAGACCCAATCAAGCGGCGTCGTCTTTTGTTAGCAGCATTATTCGCGAACCTTTGCAAGGCAAAGAAGCGCTTTGCCCTGTTGATAAGCATTTAAAGCTATGGATTTCTAGCCCTGATGTCGTGGTAAATAACTTTATCCATTGCCTAACATTACCGCCTTTAGAGAAAAATAAATGGCATGTTATCAACCTCCCTGGCATATCTGTTAGCGTCGAATCAATGCTTAATGATTTAGTTGCCATGAAGGGACAGGCGATTTTAGAGCACATTCGCTTCATCTTCGATGAAAAGATTAACGCTATCGTTGCTAGTTGGCCTTCTCGGATTGATACCACAACCGCACTTTCACTGGGTTTTTACCAAGATGAAAATTTTCGTGATGTTATCACGCAGTTTATGGCTTGTGATTTATCGGCATAGGAGGAAATTATGTTTGGATTACCAACATCAATAATTGGGCTTATTATTGCCGTTTTGGTTTTGCTCTTTTTAGTATTGCGAACACGTGTGCACGCCTTTATTGCGATGCTGATTGCATCAGCTATTGCAGGGCTGGTTGGTGGGCTTAATGCCACAGAGACACTCGCTGTTATCTCAAAAGGCTTTGGTGGCACTTTGGGTAGTATCGGGATTGTCATCGGTCTTGGCGTCATGATGGGCAGTATCTTAGAAGTCTCTGGTGCTGCGGAAAAAATGGCGTATAGCTTTATTAAATTCTTAGGCAAAAAGAAAGAAGAATGGGCTTTAGCCATCACGGGGTATATTGTAAGTATTCCAATCTTTGTGGATTCTGCCTTTATTATTTTATATCCCGTTGCCAAAGCGCTTGCCAAAAATGGTAAACGTTCGCTATTAACGCTTAGTGTTGCTCTGGCTGGCGGATTGGTAGTAACACATCATACTGTGCCTCCAACACCTGGACCTTTAGGTGTTGCAGGTATTTTTGGGGTTGATATTGGTGCTATGTTACTTTTAGGCATGGGGCTTGCTGTGCCAGCTGTGATTGGAATTGTACTTTATGCCCGTTGGCTGGATCAAAAATACCCTAACTTCAATCAGGAGGTTTTTACGCAAGAAGAATTGCGTGAAAAATATGATGCCTATATCCAAAGCAAAGAAAACAAGGATTTACCAAGTTTGGGCTTGTCTTTGCTACCCATTGTTTTACCTATCGCACTGATCTTTTTAAAAGCGCTTGTGGATTTATTTGGCAAGCAATTTGAAGGATTTAATGAATCCGTTTTTTATCAAGTTATTGCCTTTCTTGGAAGCCCAATCATCGCTTTAGCAATAAGTGTTTTGGTATCCGTCTATGCCTTATTACCACGTGTGGATAAGCACGATACGGCAATGTGCATGGAAGAAGGGGTAAAAACAGCGGGCATTATTCTCCTTGTCACAGGAGCTGGTGGTGCACTGGGTGCCGTGTTGCGAGATAGCGGTGCAGGGCCAGAGTTGGCAGAACAAATCGCACATTTGCCAATCTCGCCCATCTTAATTCCCTTTATCGTATCAACCCTTGTGCGGTTTATCCAAGGTTCGGGCACGGTTGCAATGATTACCGCAGCCTCCATTTCTGCCCCAATATTAATGCATATTCCTGGCATTAATATGCTACTTGCCGCACAAGCAGCCACGATGGGCTCGTTATTCTTTGGCTATTTTAACGATAGCTTATTCTGGGTCGTTAATCGCATGATGGGCATCAAAGATGTTCAAAAACAAATGATTGTTTGGTCTATACCAACTACCATCGCTTGGGCAATTGGCGGCGTGGGCGTTATTTTGGCGAATTTATTATTCGGACAAAATGGCTCACTGTTTGATTTGGTCTTCCCACTTGGCGTACTCGCCGTCATTCTTATCTATGTGAAATATCAAAATAAGAAATTGTCGTAGAAAATAAGAAAAAACAGGGCGTATTAATATGCCCTGTTTGACAAGGAGAGAATAAAATGAAGTTTAAAAATAGATTACTGATATTTATCTTGGGATTATTCCTTAGTCACTTTTCGTCTGCAAATGATTTTCAATCGGATACGAATAGCATTAAATCTGTCTATCTTGTAACAAATCTTAAAGAAAATGGACAATTTATTGCGTCAATCTTATTAGAATATGAAGATACTTTATTGGTTAGCAAAGCACTTAACAAGCTCTATACAGTTTCTGTGACTTTAGAGGGTAAATCCTATGGAAATAGGCACATAAAAAACACTTATACCACAAGCTCCATAGAAAACTTAAATACACACTCACCAGGAAAATATGTCGTCATTCAATTAAGTGAACAAGATACAAATTCAGACTTATATAGTATTATTGAAAGTAACACTACGCCTATTACCGTCAAATCAAACGATGGTAGCAAACAAATTATACAGAAAAATAAAATTCCCCAATTCTACAATGCCGCATTAGAGTATCAAATCAGTCAAATTGGCAACAATAAACTACTCAATGGACAAGATGTGCTACCTTTCACTATAACAGTGAATGCAAATAAAAATAACATCATTAATCCATTAATTGATAATTTTCAAAAGGATAACATATCTATTTCTAAGAAAAATTATCTCAATTATAGACTATATGTGCCAAAGACAGATAAAAATAATCTTTATCCGCTTACTGTCTTTTTACATGGTTCTGGGCAAGTTGGGAAAGATAATCTAGCACAACTGTTATCAAGCCAAGGTGCGATAGCGACATTATCAAGTGAAGAAGGCTTTGTTATTGCACCTCAATATGAGAGTATATTTGATCCTTTTGATGTTGATAACGGCTTTCACTGGCAAACAGAAAATCGACGAAAATTACTTAACATGATCATAGAGAAAACGCTCAAGCAATATCCCCAAATCGACAAAAAGCGTATTTATTTAATTGGATTATCTCGAGGTGCTGAAGGTGCATTATATCTGCTACTTGATAACCCAGATCTCTTTGCTGGTGCATTATTAATCAGTGGTCGAGAAGCCTATACAAAAGAACTTATGGATGGCAACGCTTCAGAACAAAATCTTGATAAAATCAAACATCTGCCGATTTGGTTCTTTCATAGCCGACAAGATAAAATTGCCCCTGTGCATGGAACAATACGGAATGTAGAAATATTAAAAAAACTCGGTGCAGATAACATTAAATACACCGAATTTAATTTTAATCATACGCCCGATAATGGTTTTATCAGTAACAATGCCCACAACGCATGGGAAGCTGTTTTTAACAGTAAAAGTGCGGTCGAATGGCTATTATCTCAACATAAACAATAGCATCTCAGTCCCCTTACCCCATACTCCATGCGACAATTTGGCTAATGTGGCTAAGGGGAAGTTGAGATTGTTGTTGCCATTCTAGGAACACGCTTTGAGCCTGGCTGATACTGCGTTTGGTGTATAAGCCCCCGTCGATGAGGTTGTGATGACGTAAATAAGCCTCAATGTCATGGGTAAGAAAAAATGTATCTTTTCCCATCGCACGCAGAGCATAGGCTCCCGTATTGCCACCTAATCGGCTACCATTTTTTTTCAAATATGCCCAAAGTGCGGTGATATTCTGACAATCCCAATCAGCAATCATGTCACTAAAACCGCACTTTAGATTTTCATCAAAGATCATTTGCGCATTATGTTTAATGGTCATAACTTTGTATAAACAACGCACAATCCGTGGATCACGCGCTTTTTCTTCCCAAAGTTCATCGGGCATCATCAGCAATTTTTCAATATCAAATTGCCAAAAAACAGTTTCAAATCCCGTCCATTTGTTGTTGATCACTCGCCAAACCATACCGCATTGAAACACTTTACGCGTGAACTCTGCCAGCCAACGATCACTTGGAATTTGACGCAGTTGTTCGGGCGTTTTTAATGAGCACAAACGCGCTTGCAAGGCTTGCTCACCATGTTGATATTTCACTGCACGCGCATAGATTTGAGAAAAGGGCTCGATAATCATTCGGTTATGCTCTCAACGTCGCAAATTGTGATATTGCGCTGTTTGGTATACATTAATTGTGTAATATTTTCAGGTGGTTGGGTATCCGTTAAGAGCACATCTATATCCGTAATATCACCCAAACGCACAATTGCTTGACGACTAAATTTAGAATGATCTGTAACTAGCAAACTTTGTCGGGCACTGCGCATTAATGCTTTTTTCACTTGCACTTCGTGGAAGTCATAATCAAGCAATGCACCGTCTTCATCAATTGCGCTGATCCCCAAAATGGCGAAGTCAAGACGAAATTGTGAAATAAAATCCACCGTAGCTTCCCCAATAATGCCGCCATCTGCACGCAAATTGCCACCTGCGACAATAATTTTAAAATCGGAATTTTGCATTAAAATATGGGCTGCATTGAGATTATTGGTGACAATTTGTAAATTGCTGTGATTTAGCAAGGCATATGCCACTGCTTCGGGTGTTGTCCCAATATCAATGAATAAAGATGCGCCGTTGGGAATGAGCTTCGCAGTTTGCAGGGCAATAGCGCGTTTTTCTTGTGAGAAAAAACATTTACGCTCGCTATAATCGCTGTTTTCTGA
Organism: Spirabiliibacterium falconis; assembly: GCF_014885015.1. Lineage (GTDB taxonomy): Bacteria > Pseudomonadota > Gammaproteobacteria > Enterobacterales > Pasteurellaceae > Spirabiliibacterium > Spirabiliibacterium falconis. The sequence goes on from NZ_JABMIJ010000008.1 coordinate 136,552, forward strand.
AGTAGAAGGGGAAGCTGCACCGCCATGATGACGACGAATGAGATTTTTTTCTGCTAATTCATTTAAATCTCGTCGAATCGTCTGTGAAGTGACATGAAAAACGTTGACTAACTCTTCGGTGCTGATATAACCTCGTTGTTTGACAAGGTCAATAATTTTGCTATGACGGACAGACTGTTTCATCTATTCTCTCCTCTACATGATTCTGTTTTATTTTACCTGAAAAAAACAGCGATGTACGCATTTTTGCGTGAAACAGTCTATCTCTGAACTATTTTTGCAGTGCCATTGCTAAAAGTGTGATCGGATGCAAACATTGGCGTGATGTGGACATATCAATTTGCCACTTGCACGTTTCACAATCGGAAACAACATAGTCAAACCCGCCGTGATCAATTTGTTGGAACAAGGTATTACCAATGGCTTGTGCAGTATCATAATTTTCTTTTTTAAAGCCGTACGTCCCTGCAATTCCACAGCATTGCGAATTGAGCATCACAATTTCTAATTGTGGAATCCGTCGCAACACTTCAATGGTATAAGGCACCCAGCCACTTTTTTCCATATGGCAAGCCGTGTGATACGCGACACGCAATGGTAGCGGTTTTAGGGGTAACGTTTTGCCTTCATCAAGGAGTTGATATAAATAACGCGTTACCAGATGTACATTTGACCGCACTTTGCTATTATCCAATCCAAGAATATGATGATATTCATCACGCAAGGTCAATGTGCAAGTAGACGATGTGCCCACAATCGTTAACTGATCGCCGCAGACCGCACTTTCAAGTTGCTGAATATTAAACTCACCTTGTTTTTTCGCACGCTCTGGAAAGCCATTCACCATCAATGGCACACCACAGCATTTCTCTTTTTCAAGCAAAACTACGCCGATATTCATGGCATTAAACACCTCGATCAGCTCTTTACCCAGCTGTGGATTGTTATAATTGACATAACACCCATGGTAATACCCGACTTTCTGCGAAAATTGCTGCTGCGCTTGTGCGACCTTTTTATACCATTGACGGAAGGTGCCAAATGAATAACGTGGCAACGTCCGCTGCTTAGCAACGCCTAAAGTTTTATCCAACAAAAAGCGGGTGGCTTTTAGCCCTGTCATCGCATTCACCACGGGCGCAAATGGCGTGGATAAAGACCCCATAATATCTGTATTAGAAAGCACCGCATCGCGCAATTTTTTGATACGTGATTTGTCTTTTCCCTGCCCGTAACGATTACGCGCACGCACGATAATATCACCAATTTTCACATCTGACGGGCAGGCGACTTCACAGCGTTTGCAGTTGGTGCAATACTTCAGGGCTTCATCATAAAAGACCGCATTTTTTAGGCGCAATCGCTCGCCATCAGGCCCTGATTGTTTTGGTCCAGGATACAACGGATTTTGGCGTGAAACGGGGCAAACAGCAGTGCAGGCGGTGCATTTTATGCAACTTTCAAAACTGTTATCTTGATAGGCTTGCGTTTGAGTATGCTCTGCTTGACGAATGAGTTGTTGTAAGTCCATATTATCCCTCCTGCAAAATATGCTCAGCGGCATTCAGCGCACTTACCACCGCCACGCCAGAACCACATCCAAGATGAATTGCGTCACTGCCCGCAACCACCGCACCGATAGCATAAATAGTGTTGCAAACCGCACTTTGCTTAAAGACTTGACAGTGGGCGTTAATCTTCACACCATAGCGTTGATACGGCTGCGACGCACTGAAACGGTGATGCGTCCACTCAGTACGCACCGCACTTTTTTCTAGATCCAGCCCAAATACGGGCTCTACGATATGATCAAAATGGGCGACTAAGCCATTGCTAAAAAAACTGCCTGTTGCCAAAATATAATGGTCTGCCTTTATCAGCAATCCATCCGACAGTTGAGTTTTCAGCCCCTGCACCGCACCTTGTGCAAACTGTGCGGTTAACACTTTATCGCCTTTCATCAAAATGCCGCCCAAGCGTTCAAAATGGGCTTGTAAAGTGCGGTTTTGCCGAATCCCAAGCAAAGACGGCGGCAGTGTTGGCAGTTCATGTAATTGCAAACCACACGCTTGTGAAAGTTGATATAAAAATTGATCGTTATCAAGCCCAAAACACGCAGGCAAAAAGACATGATCGGCTCCTTTAGCGGCTTTGGTAATTTCAACCACGAGCTGATCAAAATTGAATTTGTGCTCTAGGGCTTGTGAAATGTTGACGCTGCGAAATTCTCGCGCATCACGACGCAGATGATCCAACTCAGGAATGTGTAAATAGGCATAATCCACCGCCCACGCCCGAAATTGTGCCATACGCTTCATGTTTTCACAAAGCAAGTGCGGTTGAAAGTCATTAAACCCTTCGATTCCCAGCACCACGACACGCTTTTTCGCTAACGCTTCATTATTTTGACTAAAGGTCGGCACACTACGCGGGCTAAGCCATGTTGGACGCAATGCCCCAAGCGGCGTTAAGCGCAGATGGTTGTGCTCTGCCTGCCCATGCAAATTCAGTTTTAATGCGTCTTTCAAGGCAAGAAATTTACTGCGTGCCCGCATAACCGCACTTTCACCTATGATGCTATAAGGGTGATCAGGTTGCAGCTCACTTAGCTCGCGTAAACCTTGTGCAAAATCCAAAACGGGCTGACCATTCGGCAGTTGATTGAGAAAATCAAACGATCCTGATGAAAAATCCAACGCACTTTGTCCTGTTGAAATAATCGCACAGCGTTGCTCTGCTTGTTGTAGCCGAATTCCACAAATTAATCCTGCCAGCCCACCGCCAATAATAACATTATCAAACTTCATTGCTATCTGTTCCTTGTTGTTGCTCGGCATTTAGGCTCGGAATATCATTTAGCCCCATTAAGCCGTAATACACCCACGATGTAAAATCTGCCTCACGCAAGGCATCACCCCATGCAATAGGCTCAATCCCTCGCCAACGCTCTTCCATAAACGAAGCCAATTGCAATGTGGATTGCTCAGCACTGGCAACCTTAAAGCGCGCCATTAAACCTGCGGCGCGACACGCACATAGCTCGCCCTGGCACGTTCCCATTCCTACACGCGTGCGACGACGTAAATCCACTAAATTATTAACATTTAATTCATCTACTGCATAGCGCACTTCACCTGCACTAACCGCTTCACACTCACACACTAAACTGCCATCAAGCCGCTCTTGTTCAAGCAATTTTGCCGCACGTGATCCATGACGATAAACCGTAGAAAGGCGTAATGGCGTTGGCAGTGAAATCACTTTCTGGTGAGTATCGACCGCACTTTCATTCGATCCTGGCAACGGTTTATCTGCGGTTTCACATTGTACGGTTTTGTTCAGTTTTTTACAGGCAAGATCGGTTGCCCATTCTGCCATTAAACGATAGGTAATCAGTTTTCCGCCCGTAATGGTTATAAATCCCTCTAAACCATCACGTTCTGCGTGGTCAAGCAACACAATCCCTCGGCTCACATTGCGTCCTGACGGGTCATCATCACTGGCAACCAATGGACGCACGCCTGCATAGGCTCGTAGCACACGGGTATGGCGTAAACTTGGCGCAAGTTTTTCACCTTCTCGGATTAATAGATCCACTTCCTCTGGCGTAACCACCATATTATCAATTTGATCATAAGGTATACGGCTCGATGTCGTGCCAATCACACAAATGGTATCGCCAGGCACTAAAATATCTGCATCGGCTGGCTTGCGACAACGGTTAATCACCATGTTATTCAAACGATGCCCCATGATCAGCAATGCGCCTTTAGCTGGGAACATTTTAATTTTTAAATCGGCATATTCGGCAATACCTTGCCCCCAAATTCCGCCAGCGTTAATCACCACGGGGGCAAAAAATTCACGTTCAATTTTATTTTTATGGTCTATCGCACGCACCCCAATAATCCGATCCCCTTCACGAATCAGCGAGTGCACTTCAGTATAAGTAAAAATGTGCGCCCCATGCTCTTTGGCATCAAGCATATTCGCAGACGTTAAGCGGAACGGATCAATACTGCCATCTGGCACCACTACCGCACCGATTAAGTTAGGGTTAACCGATGGCTCCAGACGACGCGCCAACGCAGGGTCAATCGCAAGCGCATCAATGCCTGACTTTTGACAGGCTTCAATGAAAGGTTTTTGGAAAGCAAGGTCATCTTCAGGTAGCGTGATAAACAGCCCCTTAGAATCATCAATACAATGGCGAGCAATTCGTTTTAGAACATTATTTTCATCAATACATTCTCGAGCAGACTCAGGATCATTAACCGCATAGCGCGCGCCACTGTGCAATAACCCATGATTGCGTCCCGTTGCACCTGTTGCAATATCTCGTCGCTCAAGCAAAACACAATCTAATCCACGTAAACTACAATCGCGGGCTATCCCTGCACCTGTTGCGCCTCCACCAATGATGATAACATCAGTTTGTGTCCGCAGCATACCGCCCCCTTAAATGTTCGTTTTAGAAAATAATTATATACATTGTAAGGGAATAGCATCATATTTGCACGAAAAAGCACATAAACAAACATTAAAATTATACCTAGATCACATTTTTATCATCGAACAAGCAAAGTGCGGTTTAACCGCACTTTAATGTCCTTAAAGCTGAGAGGTTTTTTGGCGTTGAGCAAAAACAATGATAGCAAAACAGGCGGTTGCAATAACAGAGCAAAATTCTGCACCTACCCAAAAATAAGAGAGCGCATCGAAGTTATAGATTTTCGCACCTGTGACGTCAAATGTAGTGGTTTTATCAATCATAAAGCCTGTTAAAAATTCGCCCATGGCTGCACCAGCATATCCAAAAATCCCCATCATTCCCATGGCGACACCTGAAGCAGATTTATGGGAAATATCTACTGCTAGTAGCCCTCCAAGAAAGCATAGCTGCACGCCCAAGGTGAAGCCAAATACCGCAAGTGCGGTGATGGAGAACCAAATATGCCCTGCTGGCGCAAAGAAAAAGGCGATTAATGCAAGTGCATTAATAAAACCAGAAATGATCGCCATACCATTACGTCGTCCTTTTAATAGCCAGTCAGAAAGCCAGCCTGCTGCTAATGTACCAGCAATACCGACAATACTGTTAACGCTAATAATTGATGCGGCTTCAACGGTGGTGTAGCCTTTTCCATTTTCTAAGATGAAAACACCCCAGCTATTTACACCGTAACGGCTAACGTACATACAGCATGTGGCAATACCTATTACCCAAATAGCGGGATTTTTAATGACCGCCCATTGATGTTGCAACACCGTTTTATTATCAAGATTATCACTGCCATCTTTTGAAATATCACAGCTTGGAATAATCGGTTTAAAGCCACAGGCGGCAGGTGAATCTTTCATCCATACTAATGCCAGCAAAACTCCAAGTAATCCGACGATACCCGCAAATCCAAAACCAAATTGCCAGCCGAATGTTGTCACAATGGTTGCAGTAGCGATAAAGCTAAATGCTTCCCCAACATTGTGAGCAATAGCCCATGTGCTGTAAAAAGATCCTCGCTCTTGATCGTTATACCAGCGAGAAAGCGCAACAACACAAGGTCCTACGCCCATTGATTGTACCCAACCATTAAATGCCCAAATGATCGTTAAACCAATCGCACTGCCCGTTAGCCCCATGGCAAAATTGGCAAGGGCGGATAAAAATAATCCCGCTGAAAGAAAACGTACCACATTGGTATGATCAGCCGCCGCACTATTGACAAATTTTCCTACAGCATAAGTCACAAATGTCGCAGCACCAATCACGCCCAATTCGGTTGGGGTGAGTACACCATTATTAACTAACGCAGGTTTTGCCACAGTGAAAGAAAGGCGACAAACATAGAAAATAATATAACCGATAGTAAATGCAAGAAAACTTTTCATTCGTACCGTTTTAAATTGTTTTTCTGTGTATGTTTTTAACGCAATGGCTGGACTTGCTTTAAAAAAGTGAATAAATGACATAATACTCTCCTTATAGCGATTGACGGACAGAGTTTAATTGCGCAAAAATGCCTCGACTTGCTACTAAAACATAGCCAGATTCAAGCCAATTCTCCGTATTAAGAAAATCACTGCTTTCCCCACCAGCTTCCTCAACAAGCAAAATTCCAGCGAGGCAGTCCCAAGCATAGATATATGGCTCAAAGTGGGCAATCAAACGCCCTGCAGCAACATAGGCAAGCATCAGTGCAGCAGAGCCATTACGATAGAACATGCCGCCTCTGTTAAGAATATGATCTACTAATGCGCCCATTTTGGCGTGTGGGAAACGATGCGTATAACCGAGTCCAATTAAGCCTGCTGTAAAATCAGAAACCTCAGCAGCATGCAAAGCATTTTTATTCACAAATGCCCCTTCTCCTTTTTGGGCATGAAAAAGTTCATTATGATTAGGATCAAAAATTAGCCCTAACACAACTTTTTTATGATGTAATAACGCGATAGAGATACACCAGCCATGCAGTCCATGTAAAAAAGCACTGGTGCCATCAATCGGATCCACGACCCAACAAAAATCTTTTTCAACATCTCGAGCTCCTGATTCCTCTCCTAAAAATCCATCAGCAGGAAAGTGCGTTAAAAGTGCGGTTTTAATATGTTGTTCCACATTACGATCCGCTTCACTGACTAAATTTTGTTGATCGTCCTGTTTTGTCTGTACGGAAAGATTTCCACGCTGAAGGTAATAGTGGTAAGCCAATTCTCCTGCGGTTAAAATAATCTCTTTTGCACATTGATAACGTTTGCTAATTTCAATAGACATCATCATTCTCCTACTAAAAAATGAATTCACGTCTATGCTAAAACAACATAACAAAATAAAGCATTACACTAATGTTGCTTCTTTTTTAATGATGTTGTTTTTAAATTTATTTTTTCGTATGAAATAATAAAACTATTTTATATTACAGAAAAAAAGAGGTGAGTAATGAAGCATAAAAAAACACTACATATTGAAGATATTGCAAATAGAAAAAATCGATACGGCATTCATTACAATAACTTCCCACAACCTTTAGCTCCTTTAACAGGAATGTATGTTTATCAAAGCGGACACAAAACTAAATGTCCAAGTGGTTATATTAGTGATCATGCTATTTATGACCACTATATTGTGCATTATATTATTAGTGGGAAAGGCACATATTTTTATCATAACATGCCTCATCAAGTGCAAGCAGGCGATCTTTTTCTGATAAAACCCTATGAAAAAGTTCTTTATCAAGCGGATGATAAAGACCCTTGGACATATTACTGGATTGGTTTTAGTGGCCCTGATGTAATAAAAATCCTTAATCATTGTGGATTTAATCAATTTTGCCCTATAGTTCATTATAAAATTGATAAAAACTTAATTCGTATTTTTCACGAAATTGCTTATTATAATGATTTGGAATTTGGATTTGACTATTCATTATTAAGCCTGCTTTATCAAATCTTTCCTATTTTAACACGTTTTAATACGCCACAGAATATTTCAACCTATAATCGTTACTTTATTTTCGCAACAGAATATATTCATCACCACTACGTTAATAGCACACTAAATGTACAAGAACTTGCACATTATCTGGGTATTGACCGCACTTATCTTTACCGAATATTTTCCCATTTTAGTAATATGTCTGTTCAGCAATATATTCTCAATTTCCGCTTGCAAAAAGCAGCAATGTTACTGCAACATAGTCAATTATCAATTAAATCGATCTCAGCCCAGTGTGGTTTTGATAATCAATCCTACTTTTCTATTGCATTTAAAAAACACTTCAATCACTCACCGAGTGCTTATCGTCGCGCCCATTTAGAACAATAATACATCCATTTAACCGCACTTTATTAATAATTGTGCACACTATTTTTGATGACCTGTGAGAATTTGATTGGCAATGCAAATCATTTCACTTATCATAAGATGTATTTTTATTTCATCTTAATGGTGGCGTTATGAAAAAAGACGAAGTTGGGCATAATTTTTTGGCACGTTTGGGGAAAAAGCGGTTGCGTCCAGGTGGGCGTAAAGCGACAGAATGGTTATTTTCGCAGGGGCAATTTAATGCTCAAAGTGCGGTGCTGGAAGTGGCGTGTAATATGGGAACAACGGCAATCAACCTTGCCCAGCATTATGGCTGCCAGATCACGGGCGTAGATTTAGACGAAAATGCGTTGGCTAAAGCACGTGCGAACATTGAAAAGTGCGGTTTGAGCAATCTGATTCATGTTCAGCGTGCTAACGCAACCAAGTTGCCTTTTGCAGATAATTCCTTCGATGTGGTCATTAATGAGGCCATGCTAACCATGCTGCCCCTTGAGGCAAAACAAAAAGCGGTGCGTGAATATTTTCGGGTATTAAAACCGGGTGGGCGGCTATTAACACACGATGTGATGCTCACACGTGAACACGACAACGACATTATTGCAGCACTGCGAAATGCGATTAATATTACGGTAACACCATTGAGTGAACACGATTGGCAGCAGCTTTTTCTCGACTGTGGCTTTGCCCGCACTTCCCATATTAAAGGGGATATGACATTGCTTTCACCACGTGGAATGCTTTATGACGAGGGCGTTTTAGGCACATTGCGTATTGTGCGTAATGCACTGCGTGCTGAAAATCGTGCCACATTCAAAAAAATGTTTACGTTATTCAACGATAAAGATAAGCGTTTGAACTTTATTGCATTATGTAGTGAAAAGCCCTAACGTGCGGTGATGTTCAGCACGAGAGCACGCTGTTCATTGAGAAAGGTAAAACGCACATTAAATGCCCAAATACTTAAGCCATATTCACGCTGAATACGACCTTTGTGATACGCAGGGCGCGGGTCTTGGGCGATCAGTTCAATGATAAAGTCGTGTAAATGAGGATACGCTTGTGCCATTGGGCTGTGCAAAAAGGCATAAGACTGTTCGCTGAAATTAACCTCAATTTGTGGCATGGGCGGTTGTTGAGCAAAACCGCACTTTGCCGTTGGCTGACTGTCTGCATACGCGATATAGGGTTTAATGTCGAAAATCGGTGTGCCATTCACCAAGTCAATGCCGCCGACACACAACCGCACTTTGCCTTGTTGCACAGAAATATTTTCCAATGCCACCACCGAGAGCCCAAGCGGATTAGGACGATGCGTGGCTCGGGTGGCAAATACACCAATGCGTTGATTGCCGCCTAAGCGTGGCGGACGCACAGTCGGGCTCCATTTGTGCTGCGGAATTTTATCAAACTGAAAAATCAGCCATAAATGACTAAATTGTTCTAAGCCGCGCACGCATTCGGGGCTGTCATAAGGCGGCAACAACTCAATTTCGCCTTTACCATAACGGCTAAGTTGTGCTTGGCGTGGCACGGAGAATTTTTCATTATATGGGGTGTGAGCGATGGCAATGGGCTCCAAGCAAAGTGCGGTCATAACGCTCCTAAATGAATAAAATACCTTGTTAGGTCAATACGCATGTCTTAATTTATGCGTATAATACCGTTTTTATTGATTAATGTCGTTTGTTAAAAGTTAGATATGAAGAAATCTCAGATTGCGGTGTGGCTATCCACCGCACGCCCTAAAACGCTACCATTGGCATTAGCGTCAATTCTTACTGGCACGGCTCTAGGCTATGCCGATGGGCATTTTAATGGTGCCATTTTATTTTGGTCGGTGATGACCGCACTTTTATTACAAGTATTATCAAATTTCGCTAACGATTATGGCGATCATCAAAAAGGCTCTGATACCGCAGATCGCATTGGACCCTTGCGCGGCATTCAGCAAGGCTTAATTAACGCCTCCCAGCTCAAATGGGGGCTCATAACGGTGGCTATTTTAGCCTGTTTATCAGGTCTCACGTTAATTATTGTCGCCTGTCGAACTTGGCAAGACCTGCTCGCATTTGTGGCTCTTGGGGCATTGGCAGTATTGGCATCGATCACATACACCGTAGGCAAAAAACCTTATGGTTATATTGGTCTTGGTGATATTTCGGTCTTGACCTTTTTTGGCTGGATTGGCGTGGGTGGCACCTATTATTTGCAAACCCATTATTTTATTGGTCCGCCGATTTTTCTCGCCGCCACGGCCACAGGTTTGCTGGCAACAGCGGTGTTAAACATTAATAACTTGCGGGATATTGAACAAGATAAACTGGCAGGAAAGAACACGCTAGCCGTGCGTCTTGAGATGAAAAATGCCAAGCGATACCATGCCGTATTAGTGATGGGGGCATTGGCAATTTATGTCTATCTCGGTCTGTTTTATGCCTTGGCATTAGGGATGTCAATGCTGTTGTGTCTGTTAGCGTCCCCTTTGTTATTGCGGCATTTACGCAGTGTATTCCGTGCCAAAGCATCAGAACAACTACGCCCGATGCTGGCACAAATGTCGCTGTTGGCACTCTTGACCAACGTGCTCTTTAGTCTTGGCATCGTGCTAAGCAGTGTTAACGGGTTTTAATGGCAATTTACCCCAATCACGTTTATACTAACAACCATTGTTGATTAAAAAGGACACAACTATGCGTATTGATACATCACAATTATGCGACATCTACCAAGATCAAATTGATGTGGTTGAACCCATTTTTTCCAGCTTTGGTGGACGCACCTCATTTTATGGCAAGGTTAGCACCGTTAAATGCTTTGAAAGCAACGGCTTAATTGAAGAGATTTTAGAAGAAGATGGGCGTGGGCGTGTCTTGTTGGTCGACGGTGGTGGTTCGGTGCGTCGTGCATTAATTGATGGTTATCTTGCGCAACTAGCCCTAGAAAATGAGTGGGAAGGCATTATTGTCTATGGTGCGGTGCGTCAACTGGATGTACTCGAAAATTTGGACATCGGCATTCACGCGCTTGCCCCCATCCCTGTTTCGGCAGATGAACGTACCATTGGCGATAGTGATATTCCTGTCAATTTTGGAGGCGTTACCTTTTTACCAGAAGATAACGTTTATGCGGATTTAACAGGCATTATCTTATCGCCAGAGCCATTAGATTTAAATCCAGACGAAGATGACGAGGACGAATAATACAAAGTGCGGTTTAACCGCACTTTTATGCTACGCCATTCTAAAAAACCGCACGAGTAAAGTGCGGTTTTTTTATTAGTTCCCAATTAAACGGTATAGTTCGCTATCTTTACGATTTAAATAGTGGAACGATTGAATGCGACGAATGGTGCGTGAACGCCCGCGAATGAGTAATGTCTCGGTGGTAGCAACATCGCCTTTGCGATGAATGCCTTTAAGCAAGTCGCCATTGGTAATGCCTGTTGCTGAGAACACCAAATTATCATCTCGCACAATCTGCTCTAGCGTTAACACTTCCCCAACAGGCACACCCATTTCTTGGCAACGCGCACGCTCTTTGGCTGCAATGGCTTTATTTTCTTCACTATCGCCTTTAACGTGATCACGAGGCAAAAACCGCACTTGCATATCACCACCCAGTGCACGAATTGCTGCACCTGCAACCACGCCTTCAGGCGCGCCACCTATGGCGTAAAGCATATCGACATTATTATCAGGCAAGCAACATAAAATGGATGCAGCTACATCGCCATCTGGAATGGCCAGGACTTTTACACCAAGCTGCTGCATGTTTGCAATCACCGCGTGGTGGCGAGGCTTGTCCAAGGTCACAACCGTTAATTGTGATAATAACTTGCCCAATTTGGACGCAACACGACGCAAATTTTGCTCAAGCGGCAAGTTCAGATCAATCATACCTTTCACGTCTGGACCGACAACTAATTTTTCCATATACATATCGGGGGCACCAATAAAAGTGTTCGGACCGCCAGCAGCCAGCACTGAAAGCGCATTAGCTTGCCCCATTGCCGTCATTCGAGTACCTTCAATCGGATCAACGGCAATACAGACATCATCAATACCGCCTTTCCCCACTTTTTCGCCGATATAAAGCATTGGGGCTTCATCAATTTCTCCTTCACCGATGACAATTTTACCGTCAATTTCAATTTGGTTGAGCATTAAACGCATGGCTTTCACGGCTGCATCGTCTGCTGCATTTTTGTTGCCACGACCAAGCCAAGCAAACCCAGCAAGGGCTGCTGCTTCTGTTACGCGGGAGAATTCAATTGCGAGGGCTCTTTTCATTTTTTGTGTGCCTTATGGTTGGGTTACGTTTTAGCCGATGGGATAGGGGTTATCCACACAAAAATTTATTTTAGCATATTGTTTCAATTTTATGTAATAGATTTCGTCTTAATTCTTCGTGCAATTTCTATGTGAAATATTCTTGTATCTGCGTTAGAATAGCCATTAATATTCATTATCACATAAGAGGATTTACATTATGTCTTTTGACTTGCTCGAACAATTGGATCAAAAAATTAAACAAGCAGTGGAAACTATTCAATTACAACAACTCGAATTAGAAGAGTTGAAAGGCAAACACGATCAGCTACAAAACGAATTGAATCAAGTACGTGAAGAGCGTGAAAATCTTAACCGTGAAAAAGATCGCCTCCACGAAGAACGCAAAAATTGGGAAGATAAAGTGCGGTCGTTACTCGGACAAATCGATAACGTTTAATCTATCTACTGCCTAAACCGAGTTTTTAACTCGGTTTTTTTATCTCTCGCGAAATGTAACAGCTTCTTTACAAGATTAATTTAAATATAAAAAATATTGTGATCTACGCCTGAATTTTAAACCTTCCAGATTGTATCTTTTTTCTGATTATGCCACTCTGTCGTTAACCTTAAAGAGTTAGCGCAAGTGCGGTTAACGGGTTCATACAATAAAATCAAGCAAACCGCACTTTACATTGTAAACACAATGGTGCTGACCGTTATATGATCTTGATGTGGAGATAATGATGGGTACTTTGGTTGATTTTGCAACAATAGATGCACTTTTAAACGGGAAACATTCCGATCCTTTTTCTGTCCTTGGTATGCACGAAACTGATAACGGCATTGAAATCCGCGTGCTCATGCCAGATGCCTCTAGCGTTACCATTATTGATAAAGAAAGCCAAACCGACATTGTGGACATGGAGCGGTTGCACGACGATGGCTTTTTTGCTGTCATTATTCCAAAACGCCATGATTTTTTTGCCTATCAACTCAATGTACATTGGGGGCATGAAAGCCAATTAGTGGAAGATCCTTACCGTTTTCGCCCACTGTTATCCGATCTGGATAACTGGTTGCTCGCCGAAGGCACACACTATCGCCCCTATGAAAAACTCGGTGCACATTTCACTGAAATAGATGGCGTCGCTGGAGTAAACTTTATTTTATGGGCACCTAATGCGAAACGGGTGTCTGTGGTGGGCGATTTTAACTTTTGGGATGGACGACGTCATCCGATGCGTTTTCATCCAGAAAATGGATTATGGGAAATTTTTATTCCCAAAGTAGCACTTGGTGAGCTGTATAAATATGAATTATTAGATGCAAACGATAATATTCGCCTAAAAGCCGATCCGTTTGCATTTGCTTCTCAATTACGTCCCGATACCGCATCGCAAGTAAGTGCGTTGCCTGACATTGTTCCGATGACGGAAAAACGTAAAAAAACGAATGCCTTTGATGCGCCAGTATCCATTTATGAAGTGCATTTGGGTTCATGGCGACGCAATCTGGAAAACAATTTTTGGCTCAATTATGATCAGCTTGCTGACGAGCTGATTCCCTATGTTAAAGAAATGGGCTTCACCCACATTGAACTGATGCCAATTAATGAGTTTCCATTTGATGGCTCATGGGGTTACCAGCCATTAGGGCTTTATTCTCCAACTAGCCGTTTTGGCTCGCCGCAGCAATTATTACACTTTATTCAACGTGCACACGATGAAGGCATTAATGTGATTTTAGATTGGGTGCCAGGGCATTTCCCAAGCGATACCCATGGGCTTGCTTATTTTGACGGAACCGCACTTTATGAACATGCCGATCCTCGCGAAGGGTATCATCAAGATTGGAACACGCTAATTTATAACTATGGACGCAATGAAGTGAAAAACTTCCTCGCGGGCAACGGGCTTTATTGGCTTGAGCGTTTTGGATTAGACGGTTTACGAGTCGATGCTGTCGCATCAATGATTTATCGTGATTATTCACGCAAAGAGGGTGAATGGATTCCTAATCAATATGGCGGTCGTGAAAACATTGAAGCCATCGAGTTTTTAAAACATACCAACTATGTCATTGGCAATGAAATGGAGGGTGCAGCAACGATTGCGGAAGAATCCACATCATTCCCAGGCATCACAAACCCGCCAGAAATGGGAGGGTTAGGCTTTCATTATAAATGGAATATGGGCTGGATGAATGACACTCTTTCCTATATGAAATTGGATCCGATTTATCGTCAATATCACCACGATAAACTCACCTTTGGTATGTTATATAACTACACTGAGAACTTTATCCTGCCGCTTTCTCATGATGAAGTGGTGCATGGAAAAGGTTCATTACTTGATAAAATGCCAGGTGATGCGTGGCAAAAATTCGCCAACTTACGTGCTTATTATGGCTATATGTGGGGGCATCCTGGCAAAAAATTGCTGTTTATGGGTAATGAATTTGCGCAAGGCCGTGAGTGGAATTATCAAGAAAGTTTGGATTGGTTCTTGCTTGATGAAGCCCATGGCGGCACATGGCACAAAGGCGTACAAAATTTAGTGAAAGATTTAAATCATCTTTATCAAGCCACACCTGCCCTTTATCAGCTCGACTTTGATCCAGAGGGATTTGAATGGCTTGTCGTTGATGATGCACAAAATTCCGTATTTGCGTTTGCCCGCCGTGACCGAGATGGCAACGAAGTGGTTGTGATCAGCAACTTCACGCCTGTACCACGCGAAAATTATCGCATTGGTGTTCGCCAAGCTGGGGAATATCTTGAAGTGCTCAATACGGATTCCAGCTATTACAGTGGCTCTAATATGGGTAATTTGGGCGTATGCCGCACCGAAGACGTGGAAAGCCATGGTAAGGCCTACTCATTGAATTTAACTATTCCACCGTTAGCAACCATTTATCTGCAACGGGAAGATATAACCGAAACTGAAGCCTAAATACATTGGAGTGTTGTCGATGATTGGGCGTGTAAAAACAGGTGTGAGTTCGCCGCTAGGGGCATCACACCAAGTAATTGATGGCATTGAAGGTATTAATTTTGCGCTTTTTTCGGCGCATGCAACCTTGGTGGAATTATGCCTATTTTCGCGTAGTGGACGTGAGCATCGTTTTCGTATGCAACGCAATGAAAATGCCATTTGGACCGTTTTTTTAGTGGGAATGCAAAGTGCGGTGCATTATGGCTTTCGTGTTCATGGCAATAGCGACAAAGCACAAGGTCTGTATTTCAATCCACAAAAAGTACTACTCGATCCATACGCCAAAGCAGTATCACATAAACCGCACTTTGATGATAGCACGCTACCATTATTTGATTTCAGCAACGATCTCGACAACAGCGCAGTCGCACCGAAAGGCATTGTGGTGCAGGATGAGTTTGATTGGCAAGACGACCAGCATCCAAACATTCCGTGGGCAGACAGCATTATCTATGAAGTGCATGTAAAAGGGTTTAGCCAGCTCAATGAGTGCATTCCAGAGCGGTTGCGCGGTACTTACGCAGGTCTTGCGCACCCTGTGTCGGTCAATTATTTGAAAAATTTAGGCATAACCGCACTTGAGCTTATGCCCGTGGCATTTCATGCTGATGAATGGCATCTGCAACGTAAAGGTTTACGTAATTATTGGGGTTATAACACGCTTGCACCAATGGCGGTGGAAAGCGACTATGCCAGCCAAAAACACGAGGCGGCACCATTGCGTGAATTTAAACAGATGGTAAAAACCCTACACCAAGCAGGGATTGAGGTTATTTTAGATGTGGTATTCAACCACACTGCGGACTCCGACGCACACCAGCCAACCTTAAGTTTACGCGGGATTGATAATAAACATTACTATTGGCTAGACGAACAAGGTAACTATCACAATTGGACGGGCTGCGGCAATGTGCTCAACATCAGCCAGCCGAATGTGCGCCAGTGGGTACTCGATTGTTTGCGTTTTTGGGTTGCAGAGTGCCATGTGGACGGTTTTCGTTTTGACTTGGCAACCGTGCTCGGGCGTGAACCGCACTTTAATCGTGACGCTGAGATTTTTGCCTTGATTGCTAATGATCCTATTTTACGTGATAAAAAATTCATCGCTGAGCCGTGGGATATTGGCTGGGGTGGTTATCAAGTGGGCAACTTCCCAGCTTATTTTGCCGAATGGAATGACCGTTTTCGAGATGATATGCGTGCCTTTTGGTTGCACTATCGTGGCACGATGGGCGCATTCGCACAACGTTTTTGTGCCTCCAGTGATCTTTTCCAAAATGCGAGCAAATCCCCCTATACCAGCATTAACTATATTTGCTCCCATGACGGCTACACCGCCCACGATTTGGTTACGTTTGAGCAAAAATATAATTGGGACAACGGCGAAGAAAATCGCGATGGGCACAGCGATAATATCAATAATAATTTTGGCTATGAAGGCGAATGTGATGATGTGCAAATTATGCAGAAACGCCAAGCGGCACTGCGTGGTATGTTGGCAACCGCACTTTTAGCTCATGGCACGCCGATGTTGTTATCGGGCGATGAAATGGGGCATAGCCAAAAGGGCAATAATAACGCCTATTGCCAAGACAACGCCACCACTTGGCTGAATTGGCAAAAAATAGACACCGCACTTTTGGATTATACGCGCGCATTGATCGCGCTGCGCAAACGCATTTTTTCACTGAAGCAGTCACATTGGTGGGATGAGCACAATGTGACGTGGTGGGATTGCGCCGCACAGCCCATGAGTATTCATGCGTGGGAGGATAGTCATTCAATTGGTTTCCAAATTGAACTGGACAACCAATGGTTACTTTTAATTAACCGCACTTATGAGTCACAAACATATACCTTACCTGAAGGACAATGGCAAAGTGCGGTTGGTGAGGTAGAGATAGTCGGGCGGAGTGTAACAGTACCGCAAGCTGGCGTTTATGTGTTAACTCGGTAAATCAAGTTGTATTACCGCGCAACGTTTTAATAATAGCATTTAACGAGGAAAAAATTATGGACGAGATTTTGAAAAAATCACCAAGTATGTTACGCATTACAGAAGATACTTTGGTGTTAATTTTGGCAGGGGGCAGAGGCTCACGTTTATACGAATTAACCGATAAGCGTGCAAAACCTGCGGTATATTTTGGTGGATCTTGTCGAATTATTGATTTTGCCCTGTCGAACTGTATTAACTCCAATTTAAACCGTATTGGGGTCGTTACGCAGTATATGGCACATTCTTTATTGCGCCATTTGCAACATAGCTGGTCATTCTTACCACGTGAACGCAATGAATTTGTGGATATGTTGCCTGCGCGTCAACAATTAGACGACAGCACATGGTATCGTGGCACAGCGGATGCGGTGTATCAAAACTGCGATATTATGAAAAATCATTATCGTCCAAAATATGTGTTAGTGCTTGCAGGTGACCACATTTACAAAATGAACTATGCACAAATGTTGCTTGATCATGTCTCTAGCGGTGCGAAATGTACCGTAGGCTGTATTGAGGTAGAGAAAGAAAAAGCCACTGAGTTTGGTGTAATGGCGGTTAATGAAAATCTACAAGTAACGGATTTTATTGAAAAACCTGCCAATCCACCAACAATGAAAGGCAAACCAGACACCTCGTTGGCCTCTATGGGCATTTATGTGTTTGATGCCGATTATCTCTACGATATTTTAGAACGTGAATTTGTCAAACCTGAATCAAGCCACGATTTCGGCAAAGACATCATTCCCCAATCACTCAAAGAAGGCGTGCTCTATGCCCATCCATTTAGCCGCTCTTGTATGGGACGCAACCCAGAAGGTGAAATTTACTGGCGCGATGTGGGTACACTGGACGCATTTTGGGAAGCCAATATCGATTTGGTTACAGAAAACCCACAATTAGATATTTTCGATCAACGTTGGCCAATTCGCTCAACACCAAAACAAACATTCCCATCGAAATTTTTCTACAAACATTTGCGTAAAGCACGCGCGTTAGATAATTCTATCGTGGCGGGTGGCTGTATCATTAACGATGCGGTTATCAGCAATTCTGTTTTATTTGATAATGTTGTGGCAAATGAAGGGTCACAAGTTGAATATTCTGTGATTTTACCTGAAGTGACGATTGGAAAAAATGTTGTGATCAAGCGCGCGATTATTGACCGCCACTGTGAAATTCCAGAAGGTATGGAAATCGGTGTTGATCTCAAGTTAGATGCCGAACGCTTCCGCGTCAGCAAAGGTGGCGTAGTGTTAGTTACGGATCGTATGCTAAAAAAACTAAAAGAAAATACTGAAAAATAACTGATAAAAAACCGCACTTTGATGTAAACACAAAGTGCGGTTTTTCATGACTAAAAACTAGGATAGATTATGAGAATTTTACACGTTTGTTCGGAGTTATACCCCCTGCTCAAAACCGGTGGGCTTGCTGATGTAACGGGGGCATTGCCATTTGCACAACAGCAAAATGGCGATGATGTACGAGTACTAATGCCAGCCTATCCTGCCGTTGTTGGCGGACTACCGCCATCATCAGAGGTTGGCACATTTGCCACGTTTGCAGGCTGGGTCACATTACGTTATACCGATTACAATGGACTAGGGATTTACTTAATCGACGCACCGCACTTATATCAACGTGAAGGCAATCCATATCACGATCAGTGGTATAACGATTATCCTGATAATTACAAACGTTTTGCTCTATTGGGCTGGTTCGGTGCCGAGCTAGGTGCTGGACTAGATAGTTGGTGGAAAGCAGATGTTGTGCACGCCCATGACTGGCATGCGGGTATGGCGTGTGCCTACCTCGCTGCGAAAGGTCGTCCTGCCAAATCGGTATTTACCATTCACAATCTCGCCTATCAAGGTATGTTTTCTTTTCATCATATGTATGAAATTGGTTTACCCCTTGAGATGTTCAATGTCAATGGTGTGGAACTCAATGGGCAAATTTCATATCTCAAAGCGGGGCTCTATTATGCCGATCATGTAACAGCCGTCAGCCCAACCTATGCGCATGAAATCACTACACCAGAGTATGCCTATGGGCTGGAAGGGTTACTGTCAACGTTAATGTATGAGGGGCGTTTAAGTGGCGTGCTCAATGGTGTGGACTACAATATTTGGAACCCTGCTCTCGACAATGCTCTGCCTGCCAATTATCAACTTGGCAACATGAAAGGCAAAACAGCGTGTAAACTTGCCCTACAACGTGCGTTTAATTTACCAGAAAATAAAGATGCCCAAGTGTTTGTGATGGTGACCCGCTTAACCGCACAAAAAGGGGTGGATATGCTGCTTGAAGCTCTTCCACAGGTGCTGAATGAAAATATGCAATTTATTTTACTCGGATCGGGTGATCACTATTTTGAAGAAGCATTTTGTCAGCTACGTCATAATTTCCCCGATCAAATTGGGGTAGAAATCGGTTATAACGAACAACTGTCTCACCTAGTAATTGCAGGTGGTGATGTTATTTTAGTGCCGAGTCGCTTTGAGCCTTGTGGATTAACACAACTTTATGGGTTAAAATATGGCACCTTGCCGTTAGTAAGAGCAACGGGCGGGCTTGCGGATACAGTCGTTGCCAGCCACAAGGACAGTATTAAACAACGAACAGCCACAGGATTCGTATTTGAACATGCCAATGCACAAGGATTAATTTGGGCATTTGAGCAAGCACAAAACTTATGGCGTGCTAAACCGCAATGGTACAAAGTTCGTATTGATGCAATGGAAGCTGATTTCAGTTGGCGAATTGCCGCTGAAAAATACGCCGCAATTTATCACAATTTATTTAATTAATGACATTAACACTCATCAAAAGGAAGTTAATCCAATGATTAATCCAATTATACACCCAACTCCGCAAGACAGTGTTGACGGTGTGAAGAACTCTATTGTTTATAAATTAATCTATTCAATCGGACGTGACCCAAGTGTTGCAAGCCAACGTGACTGGCTCAACGCAACTCTATTAGCGGTTCGTGATTTAGTATCTGACGGCTGGCTAAAAACACAACGTGCAACCCAATCCCAAGGCTGTCGTCGTGTGTATTATCTCTCTATGGAGTTTTTAATGGGCCGTACGTTATCTAATGCGATGATGGCCGTTGGTGTGTATGACACTGTGCGTGAAGCATTAGAAGAGTTAGGGCTCGATGTTGAAGAAATTATCGAAAAAGAAGTTGACCCAGGTTTAGGTAACGGTGGGCTTGGTCGCTTAGCTGCATGCTTTTTGGACTCTATCGCCACCTTAAATTTACCTGGTATGGGATACGGTATTCGTTATGAATACGGTATGTTCCGCCAAGAAATCGTGGACAGCCAACAAGTTGAACGTCCAGATGCGTGGCTTGAAAAAGGTGTGCCTTGGGAGTTTGTACGTCCAACCAAACGCTATATTGTTGAATTTGGCGGACACATTGAATGCGAAACTCAAGACGGCAAATGTAATTGGGTGGATACCACACAAATCACCGCACTTGGCTATGATCAAATCATTCCAGGTTATGAAACTGAAATGTCAAATAGCTTGCGTTTGTGGTCTGCTAACGCTGGAGATGTGTTCGACTTAAATAAATTTAATCGTGGTGATTATTTCGCCGCAATGGAACAACAAAACAGCTCTGAGAATGTCTCTCGTGTGCTTTATCCTGATGACTCTACTTATGCAGGACGTGAATTACGTTTACGCCAAGAGTACTTTTTAGTCTCTGCTTCATTACAAGATATTTTGCACCGCCATTACTGGGAATACAAAACGTATGATAATCTCGCAGAGAAAGTATCAATCCACTTAAATGATACTCACCCTGTGCTCGCCATTCCTGAATTAATGCGGCTTTTAATTGATAAAGAAGGCTTTACATGGGAAAGCGCATGGGAAGTCACTCAAAAAGTATTCTCTTATACTAATCATACTTTAATGGGTGAAGCACTTGAAACGTGGCCTGTGGATATGATGGGGGCCATTTTGCCACGTCATTTGAAATTGATTTTAGAAATCAATGAAAAATTCCTAGACAGCATCAAAGAACATACAGCCAAAGATCCTGATTTAATTCGCCGTGTATCACTCATTGATGAAAATGACGGACGCAAAGTGCGGATGGCATGGCTTGCCGTAGTTGCCTCACACAAAATTAATGGTGTTGCGAAATTGCACTCAGACTTGATGGTTAAATCCATCTTTGCTGATTTTGCCAAAATCTACCCTGAGCGTTTTTGCAATATGACCAACGGCATCACGCCACGTCGCTGGATTGGTGTTGCAAACCCTGATCTATCGGCGGTGTTTGATCAATATATTGGGCGAGCTTGGCGTAAAGATTTAAGCCACTTAGAAGAGCTTAAACAATACGCTGATTTTCCAAAATTTATGCAAGAAGTGCGTGATGTGAAAAAGGCCAATAAAGTGAAATTGGCAAACTACATCGCACATAATCTTAACATTGTCGTTAATCCTGACTCGCTTTTTGATGTACAAATCAAACGTATTCACGAATATAAACGGCAATATTTAAATCTACTGCATATTATTGCACGCTATAATGCGATTTTGCGCAATCCTGAAAAAGATTGGACACCACGCGTGTTCATCATTGCAGGAAAAGCAGCATCAGCATACTATGCGGCGAAACAAATTATTCGCTTAATCAATGATGTTGCGAAAGTGATTAATAATGATATGCGTGTACATGACAAACTCAAACTGGTATTCATTCCGAACTACAGCGTGAGTCTAGCGCAGCTCATTATTCCTGCCGCCGATGTATCGGAGCAAATCTCATTAGCAGGGACAGAAGCCTCTGGCACCAGTAATATGAAATTTGCCCTCAATGGCGCATTGACAATTGGAACACTAGACGGCGCAAATGTTGAAATCTTACAAAATGTAGGGGAAGATAATATTTTCATCTTTGGTAACACCGTCGAGCAAGTAGAAGAATTGCGTCGCAATGGTTATAACCCAGCACAATATTATGAAAATGATCCAGAGCTGCGTGAAGCCATTCAGCAAGTGACTAGTGGTTTCTTCAACCCTGAAGAACCAGGCCGTTATCAGTCTTTCTCACCATTTAGTGATTTCTATCAAGCGTTTGCGGATTTCCGTAGTTATGTGGATACGCAAGCAAAAATTGATGAACTCTACCGTGACCAAGATGTATGGGTTTCCAAGGCAATTCAGAACATTGTGAATATGAGTTATTTCTCATCAGACCGCACGATTCAAGAATATGCTGATCAAATCTGGCACTTAAAACCAGTGAAACTCTAAACCGCACTTTATAAAAAAGGGAGCCTCTATGTTCCCTTTTTCATATGCTCAAGTGCAAATCGTAATGAAAAAGGTGCTATAAATAGCACCTTTTCAACGATTGTACCGCACTTTTAGATTTAACGCGTGCCATACACAACGATGGTTTTACCGTGAGCTGAGATAAGATTTTGATCTTCTAGCATTTTCAAAATACGCCCCACTGTTTCACGTGAACAACCAACGATTTGCCCAATTTCTTGGCGAGTTATCTTAATTTGCATGCCATCTGGATGCGTCATCGCCTCTGGCATTTTAGCCAAATTTAATAAGGTTTGTGCAATGCGCCCTGTAACATCTAAAAAAGCAAGATTCATAACCTGACGTGAGGTATACTGCAAACGATGCGCAAGCTGAGTTGAGAGATACATTAATACTTCAGGGTTGACTTGAATAAGCTGGCGGAATTTTTTATACGAAATTTCTGCCACTTCACATGGCGTTTTTGCCCGTACCCACGCTGTACGTTCACTTTCTTGCTCAAACAAACCAATCTCTCCCACAAAATCACCTTGGTTGAGATATGATAAAATCATCTCTTTGCCATCTTCATCCTTAATCGAAACCGCAACCGAGCCTTTGATCAAATAATATAACGTTTCTGCTTTTTCACCCGCATGGATGAGCGTGCTTTTAGACGGATATTTATGAATATGGCAGTGGGATAAAAACCAATCTAGCGTTGGATCGGTGGTGCTGGATTGTTGTTTTTGGGCTGTTGGTTGCTCTTGCATAAATACCTCTATAAGTTTACTGCACTTTCTTCAAGCACTATTGCCCAAAGGAAGATTTCTCTTTTATGTCTAACGACTGGTGTAGCTCTGACCAAACCAACACCACTTTACCTTGCTCCAACTGACGACGCAGGCGCGCGGTTTTTTCTGTTAAACTCAATTCTCGCAGACCATAATCTGTGCCCTCACGCAGAACAATGCTTTCTAATACATTGTCAAGGGTCTGTGAATTTAACGATTGCCACGGTATTATCATACTACCCCTATTTTAGCAAGGACGCAAACAGTGGCCATTGCTGTTCAAAATCGCTATAAGGATTGCGGCGAAAATTCGTGCGCACATAACGCAAAAATTGCCCTTCACAAAAAGTTACAAGATGAGCGGCAATAAGTTTTTCGTCAATCGCAAATGCTTTTCCATTGCGCAAACGTTGCATCTGCAAAATATTATTAAATTGTAGCTCAAGACTATCAAAAAACTTCACAACACGCTGCTTTAATTCAGGATCTTCAAACATCAAGGCATGTCCGCTCAGTACGCGCGTCATTCCTGGGTTTTTGCGTGCAAAATCAAGGATTAATTGCATAATATTATGCACTCGGGTAACGGTATCTGTATCCGTTTTGAGCGACATACGAATGCGGTAAAGCAAATTTTCTTCAATCAAATCAATCAACGCAGAAAACATCGCCCTTTTACTGCTGTAATAACGATAAAGTGCGGCTTCAGATACCCCTACCTCTTGCGCAAGTCGGGCAGTAGTAATCCGTGCCATTCCCTGCTCTGAATGCAATAGGTGCGCTAATACCGTCAATACTTGTTTTTTACGTTCTTTAATAGGGCGTTTATCCAACGGCTTTTTCATATTTATTGCTTACCTGAATGCCCAAATCCGCCCGCACCACGCTCACTTTGTTCAAAGTCATCCACAATATTAAATTGTGCTTGCACAACAGGTACAAAAACCAACTGCGCAATCCGATCACCCACCTCAACGGTAAAAGGCTCTTGCCCACGATTCCATAGCGAAACCATTAATGGACCTTGATAGTCAGAATCAATCAACCCCACCAAATTACCCAACACAATGCCATTTTTATGCCCTAATCCTGAACGCGGTAAAATCACCGCCGCTAGATTTGGATCTGCCACATGTACCGCAATGCCCGTTGCAATTAATTGTGTTTCACCTGGTTGAAGGGTCAATGGTGCCTCAATCATTGCACGCAAATCTAGCCCTGCCGAGCCCGATGTCGCATACGCAGGCAACGGAAATGTTTGCCCAATACGTTGGTCTAAAATTTTAACATCAATTTTTTTCATCATTCTCTCTCAAACCGCACTTTGTGTTTGTAGTGTCATACGTTCTGCAATTAAGCTAACCAGCTGGCGTGCTATTGTCAGTTTATCAGCCCGTTCAAATTGCGCTTGTCCGCCGTGCCAGAATATACTGAGTGCATTCTGCGCACTGCCAAAGCCAATATCCGCTTGGGACACATCATTAGCACAAATCATATCTAAATTTTTACGTTGTAATTTATCTTTAGCGTACTGCTCAACCTGCTGGGTTTCAGCAGCAAATCCAACCACAAAAGGGCGATGCTGACGCAATGCCGCTACACTTGCGATAATATCAGGATTTTTTACCAAGTTCAGCGTTAAGGTATCCTGCTCGGCACTTTTTTTCAGCTTTTGTGCCGCCACCTGCGCCATTTTATAATCCGCCACTGCAGCACACCCGACAAAAACCGCACTTTGTGTTGCCAACCTTAATGCGTGATGGTGCATTTCATCGGCACTTAACACATCTATACGCGTCACACCCTGTGGCGTTGGCAAATTAACTGGACCTGCAATCAAATTCACTTGCGCACCGTTTTCCTGAAAAGCCTGCGCCAGTGCAAAGCCCATTTTACCTGAACTATGATTGCTAATGTAGCGCACAGGATCAATGGCTTCTTGGGTAGGACCTGCTGTAATCGTCACTGAAAGTGCGGTCAACCGTGCATCTTGAGCCCATAACGTATGCAATTGATCAACGATCTCTGCTGGCTCAGCCATTCGCCCTAATCCAACATCACCACAGGCTTGCTCACCCGCATTTGGTCCGACTATCATCACACCGCGTGCCTTGAGCTGTGCCAAGTTTGCTTGAACCGCCACATGAGCAAACATGTGCTGATTCATCGCAGGGGCAAGCAAGAGTGGGGCAGGTGTTGCCAAGCATAACGTCGTGAGCAGATCATTTGCCATACCGCTGGCAAGACGCGCAATCGCATCGGCAGTGGCAGGAGCAATCACCACACAATCTGCCCATTTTGCCAATTCAATATGTCCCATCGCTAATTCAGCCTGGGGATCTAACAATGTAGTCGAAACACTATTGCCTGAGATAGCTTGCAGCGTCAATGGCGTAACAAACGCCTGCGCAGCCTCTGTTAGCACAACACGCACATTGGCTCGTGCTTTGCGCAGCAGGCGAATAAATTCAATACTTTTATACGCCGCAATGCCCGCGCTGATGCCAACAACAATATTTTTTCCTGCTAATCTATTCATTTAAGCCTCTTTTTTGCTTATTTTACTGCAAAATTGCGCGTTCGGCTAACAGTAAAATGGACAACTCAATATATTAATCTTTACAAAAAAACCAAATAACATATTGTTTTTACTCAAGTTCAATTTTATTACCTGTTATCAAGCCTCATCCAAAAGCATCGCATCACCACTAACCGCACTTTGGATATGTGACTTGGCAGTCTCGACGTCTAGATTGTTATTTTTTTCATATTTGCTACAATAAACCCATTATTTCTATGGCTTATAGGCGAAACGATGGCACAGTGGGATGGAAAATATATTAGTCCGTATGCAGAACACGGCAAAAAGAGCGAACAAGTTAAGAAAATTACCGTTTCAATTCCAATTAAAGTGCTGGAAATTTTAACCAATGAACGCACTCGCCGCCAAATTCGTAATCTTCGCCACGCCACCAATAGTGAATTGCTTTGTGAAGCATTTTTGCACGCATTCACAGGGCAGCCCCTACCAACCGATGATGACTTAATGAAAGAACGTCACGATGAAATTCCAGAGCAAGCCAAACGCGTGATGCGTGAGCTCGGTATTAATCCTGATGAGTGGGAGTATTAATTTCCGACCGCACTTTAATTTGGCACGCCACGCAAGAGCGGGATTTTTTCAAACGGTTCTTGTGATGTGGTTGCAGGAATGTCATTAAACAATAAAATAAACGGTTTCGCAGGCACGACTTTTTCCTTACGCCATAAGCTTCCCATACTCACTAACTGAATATCGTTCGGCAAACTCGCAATGCCGCGTTGTAACACCATAATCGTATTTTTACGTGGATGCCCGATTACAATGGCACTACCGTGTTTCCTTGCATAATGAATGGCACGTTGAAATTGCCGCTGCACGTTGGCAAGTGCATCACTATCGTCCAAAAAGATATGGCGACTCAATGCTCCTACGCCATGTGCTTTGGCGACCTTTTCTGCCACACTCGATCCAATCGTACGACTGTCTAAAAAAAACAATTTTTCCTGTGCGAGTTTTTGCATTAGATGGTTCATCAAAGTGCGGTCAGCGGTGGCGGCACTGCCCATATGATTATTCATGCCAATCGCATAGGGCACACGCTTTTTGGCATACTCAACTTTAGCGGACACCTGTGCAGGGGTCATTCCAATTAATAATGCTTCAGACTCTATTTTATGCTGACCTTTCGGCTGCATAGGTTGATGAATTAACACATCACGCCGTTGCGAAAATGCTTGTTTGGCACGCTCGGTGGCATAAGGCGCAGAGGGGATAATCGCTACACTCAGCTCTTTCGGTAAGGCGTAAATTTTCAGGTCATCACTGCGATACCCCACATCATCAATCACAATCGCTAGCTTAGCAGCTTGTGTACTGAAGGCAAAAAGTGCGGTTGCAAAGCAAAGTGCGGTTTTTTTCATTAAACTACCTCACCCAACTTTGTGGATTAAGGGCTTTACCTTTACGACGGATTTCAAAATACAGCGCAGATCGCCCTTGCCCGCCAGTGTTGCCCACTTCGGCGATTTTTTGCCCGCGTTTAACATACTGCCCATTACGCACGCTGATACGTTGATTATAGCCATAAAGACTCATATCGCCTGCGCCATGATCCACTAATACCACCAATCCATAACCTTGTAACCAATCGGCTAAAATGACACGCCCATCGGCAATCGTATGCACAGGAGAACCTGCTGGTGCATTGATAACCAGCCCTTTCCAGCGTAATTCACCCATTTGTACACTGCCATAACGATTTGCCACCGTACCTGCCACAGGCATAGCATATTGCTGCTTGCCTGCCCCTAAGCCTCCACCTTGTCGCGTAAGCTGGCGTTCTTGTTCGGTAGGTTGATACGGCTTATTACTTGCTTTTTCTTGTGCAGCCTTTTTGCGCTCATATTCTGCAATTTCACGCTGCCGTTGCTCGCGTGCACGTTTTTCTGCCGTTGCGATGGAACTTTTTAATTTTGCTTCATTTTGTTTTAGTACATCAAGACGATTTTCACCTTGCTTGATGGAACGATCTAATTTGCTTAATGTGGTTTTCCGCTCACGCTGGCTTTTTTCAAGGTTTGATTGCGATTTTTTCTGCTTGCTCAAAATGGCTTGTAACTGTGTTTGTTGCGTTTGTGCTTGCGATTTTTGCGTTTCCAAACTTTCTTGGGTGTGTTTAATATCCGCAATCAATGCCATTCGTTTGCGGTTAAATTCTTGATAATAGGCAAACATTCGCCCACTTTGCTGTGCTTTATCACTGAGCATTCGCTCAATTACCGAGGGGTTTAATCCTGCACGATAAGCAGCATCAAGCTGTTCGGCAAGCTTCTGTTTTTGTGTACTTAATTGTTTTTCAAGGCGCGCAATTTGTTTATCACTCTCGGCGATGTCTTTTCGCACCTCTTTAAGCTCTTGCTCCGTTTTCCGCAATTCGCCAAGCACTGTATTGATATTACTTTCGTGCTTTTTTAATTCTTGCTGTAATCGGCTATGCTCGCTACGTTGAGCATTCAGTTTTTGTTGTTGTGCTTTGATTTGGCTTTGCACTTGAGAGAGATCTTGATTGGCGGCAAATGCTGGCAAAAACGCACTCAATGAGAATAACGAGAGCACACTGATTAGACCGCACTTTTTCACACAACCTCCCAAAAGATAAACCAATAAGAACACATTTTACGCTGTAATCATAAAAAAATCAGCCTTTAGTGAATAATAACATTAAACTTGATCTCGCCCTATTTAAACTTGACGCATTATTTGCTATAAAGATGAAAGTATTTTTATTATGCAAGGAGCTTAAAATGAAATTAGTGTTTATTCGTCATGGTTTTAGTGAATGGAATGCCAAAAATCTTTTCACAGGGTGGCGTGATGTGAATTTAACCGAACGCGGTGTAGAAGAAGCCAAAGCAGCGGGTAAAAAATTAAAAGAAGCCGGTTTTGAGTTTGATATTGCCTTTACGTCTGTTTTAACCCGTGCCATTAAAACCTGTAATATTGTATTAGAAGAATCGAATCAATTATGGATTCCACAAGTCAAAAACTGGCGTTTAAATGAGCGTCACTACGGTCAATTACAAGGCTTAGACAAAAAAGCGACCGCAGAAAAATATGGCGAAGAGCAAGTACATATTTGGCGTCGCTCTTACGACACATTACCACCGTTATTAGATAAAAATGATCCAAACTCTGCTCATAACGACCGTCGTTATGCGAACCTTCCAAGTGATGTTGTGCCCGATGGCGAAAACTTGAAAGTAACCCTGGAACGCGTATTGCCATTCTGGGAAGACCAAATCGCCCCTGCTCTGTTAGACGGTAAACGTGTATTAGTCACCGCTCATGGAAATTCACTGCGTGCACTGGCTAAACATATTGAAGGCATCAGTGATGAAGACATTATGGCACTTGAAATTCCAACAGGTCAGCCATTAGTGTATGAACTGGATGAAAACTTCAACGTGGTTAAAAAATACTATCTCTAATAAATTGATACAAAACACTTCTTTGAGCACGCAAAGAAGTGTTTTATTTTGCATAATTCGCCGTATTTTATTTGGTCATCAGCCAAAGTGCGGTTATACTTATTCACTGTTTTATCTTTTTATGAGTTGAGAGAAAAGCATGCAAGATTTTTTACCACAAGCAATGGAATTTGCACACAATCACACCATTATGGTGATTGCTTGGGTGGCAGTATTTGTTGCAGTGATTGTTACGAGTATTAAATCCGCAACATCTGCGGCAAAAGTGATTGATAATGCCCAATTAACCCAATTAATTAACAAACATAACGGCATTGTTGTGGACGTTCGCAGTGATGACGAGTTTGCGCGTGGGCATATTGCAGGTAGCGTACAAGCACTGCCAAGTGAAATTAAAGGTAACCATATTCCTGCCTTAGAAAAATACAAATCTGTGCCCGCCATTGTGGTAGACAGTGCAGGTTTAGGGTCTGTTGAACTTGCCAATGCACTGCATAAACAAGGCTTTAGTCAAGTTTTTAGCTTAAAAGAAGGCATTGCTGGCTGGAATAGTGCAAATTTACCGCTTGTTAAACATTAATAAATCAGGGAGTTTTTATGGCTGAAGAAACCCAATCAAATGCAACGGCTGCAACTGAAAACGAGCAAGTTGAAGCATCACTACAAATTCAACGTATCTACATTAAAGACGTTTCATTTGAAGCACCTAATTTACCAACCATTTTCCAACAAGAATGGAAACCACAACTTTCATTTGATCTCAACACCGAAACCCAAGTATTGGCTGAAAATGTCTATGAAGTGTGCTTAAATCTTACGGTTGAAACCAAAATGGAAGACAGCGAAGACGTTGCATTCTTATGCGAAGTGAAACAAGCGGGCGTATTTACTATCACGGGGCTAGAAGGTGTTCAATTGGCACACTGCTTAAGTGCACAATGCCCAAATATGCTATTCCCTTATGCACGTGAACTTATCTCAAGTTTGGTTAATCGTGGCACATTCCCAGCCTTGAATTTATCACCAATTAATTTCGATGCACTCTTTATGCAACAATTACAAGAACAAGTTGCCGCTGAAGAGGGAAGTGAAGAAACGACTCACTAATTCAACCATATTAATACCATAAAACGCAGGCATGTCCTGCGTTTTTGTTTTATAATCGTGAAAAAGCCTAAGGAGGAGAATATGTCAACCGCATTAAGTCATATCCCGATGACCGTGTTAGGTGCAGGCTCATTTGGCAGTGCACTTGCCATCGCCCTTTCACGCAATGGCGCACCAACATATTTATGGGGGCACGATCAACATCATCTTGAACGTCTCGCCAGTGATCGTGAAAATCGTGATTTTCTACCTGATATTCCTTTTCCTGACAGCCTTATCATTGAACCTGATCTGCAAAAGGCCGTGCAACTATCACGCGATATTTTACTGGTCATACCAAGCCACGTCTTTTCTGATGTTCTAACGCAAATCAAACCGCACTTATACCCTAATAGCCGCATTATTTGGGCAACAAAAGGCTTAGAACGGGACACTGGGCGACTGTTACACGACGTTGCATGCGACATTTTAGGCAATCACTATCCACTTGCGGTGCTTTCAGGTCCGACATTTGCTCATGAATTAGCAACAGGCCTCCCAACTGCTATTGCTATCGCCTCGGATGATCTCAATTTTGCCAAAGAGGTGCAAGCACGCATCCATTGCTCCAAACATTTTCGTGTATATGTTAACAACGACCTCATTGGCGTGCAATTAGGCGGAGCAGTAAAAAATGTGATCGCTATCGGTGCGGGCATTTCTGATGGTATGGGCTTCGGCGCAAATGCACGCACCGCACTTATCACGCGAGGTCTGGCTGAAATAACACGCCTTGGACTATCACTCGGAGCTCAACCTGAAACATTTATGGGCATGGCTGGACTTGGCGATTTAGTGCTGACATGTACCGATAACCAATCACGTAATCGTCGCTTTGGCTTAATGTTGGGGCAAGGCTTTGATGCACAAACCGCACTTGCTAATATTGGACAAGTCGTGGAAGGCTTCTACAACACCAAAGAAACCCATCTACTTGCACAACAACAACATGTTGAAATGCCTATCACTGAACAGATCTATCAAGTGCTATTTTGTGGTAAAGATGCCAAAGATGCCGCGCACGCTTTATTAGGACGCAAAAAAACAGAAGAATTTAACCAATGAATGACACCATGAAATCAGAAGAACTTGGTATGCTATGGCAAGCCATTCGTGATGAAGCCGCATTATTGGCAGAAAATGAGCCAATGCTGGCAAGTTTCTTCCATGCAACGATTTTAAAACATCATCACCTCGGACAAGCACTGAGTTATATTTTAGCGAATAAATTAGCCAATCCCATTATGCAAGCTATTGCGCTTAAAGAAATTATTGAGGACGCCTATGAACATAGTCCTGAGCTAATTCACGCTGCCGCCCATGACCTAAGTGCGGTCAGAACCCGCGATCCTGCCGTCACAATGCTTTCCACGCCACTGTTGTATTTAAAAGGTTACCACGCATTACAAAGTTACCGAATTACCCACTATCTTTGGCAACAAGATCGTAAAGCACTGGCCATTTATCTACAAAATCAAATTTCTGTTGCCTTTGATGTGGATATCCACCCAGCAGCACAAATTGGCTGTGGCATCATGCTTGATCACGCCACGGGCATTGTGGTGGGCGAAACCGCCGTCGTAGAAAATGATGTGTCAATTTTACAAGGCGTTACACTTGGTGGAACGGGTAAAGTGGAAGGTGACCGCCACCCCAAAGTGCGGGCTGGCGTAATGATTGGCGCAGGCTCTAAAATTTTAGGTAACATTGAAATTGGAAAATTTGCTAAAATTGGGGCAGGATCGGTGGTGTTGCAACCTGTACCTGCTTACGCTACCGCAGCGGGCGTACCCGCAAAAATCATCGCGCAAGGCAAAGAAGATGCAGTGCCATCATTTGAAATGGATCAATATTTTGAAGCCGATAAAAAAGGCTAATTTAACAAAGCATGTATTCTAAATAAGAGACGATTATGACAAATCAAAAATTAAGTGTTGTTGTGCTTGCCGCAGGTAAAGGCACACGGATGTATTCAGATTTACCAAAAGTGTTACATAACGTGGCAGGCAAACCAATGGTCAAACACGTCATTGACACCGTAAAAACCCTTTCTCCGCAACATATTTATTTAATTTATGGTCATGGCGGCGAATTGATGCAAACCCGCTTAAAAGATGAGCCTGTTAAATGGGTTTTACAAGCTGAGCAGCTCGGCACAGGGCATGCGATGCAACAAGCCGCACCGCACTTTGAAGATGATGAAAATATTTTAATGCTCTATGGCGACGGTCCTCTCATCACACAAGAAACATTAGCCCGTTTAATTCAGGCTAAGCCCGATAATGGCATTGCACTGCTGACGGTGACACTGGATGATCCAACGGGTTATGGACGCATTTTACGTGGTGAAAATGGCCATATCATCGGCATTGTAGAGCAAAAAGATGCCACCCCAGAGCAGCTCAACATTAACGAAGCCAATTCAGGTTTAATGGTGGCAAGTGGTGCCAGTTTTAAACGTTGGTTAGCACAATTAGATAACAACAACGCACAAGGGGAATATTACATCACCGATGTTATTGCCCTTGCTAATCGGGATGGTTGCCAAGTGGTTGGCGTTAAAGCCGCCGATCCTATGGAAGTCGAAGGGGCAAATAACCGCCTGCAACTTGCCGCACTGGAACGTTACTATCAAGCTCGTCAAGCGAAACAATTACTGCTGGCGGGAGTCATGTTAATTGATCCTGCTCGTATTGATATTCGAGGCAAATTAAGCCACGGCAAAGATGTCGAGATCGATGTGAATGTGATTATTGAAGGTGATGTTACGCTTGGCGACCGTGTACGCGTCGGAGCAGGTTGTGTGCTGAAAGATTGCCATATTGGTGATGATGTGGAGATTAAACCTTACAGTGTGATCGAGAATGCAACTATCGGGCAAAGTGCGGTTGTTGGGCCATTCTCACGCTTGCGTCCAGGCACACAGCTTGCAGCAAACACCCATGTGGGCAATTTTGTGGAAATCAAACAAGCCCAAATTGGCGAAGGCTCAAAGGTCAATCACTTAACTTATGTCGGCGATGCCACCATAGGAAAAGCGTGTAATCTTGGAGCAGGGGTCATTACATGCAACTACGACGGTGCCAATAAATTTCAAACCGTAATCGGTGATGATGTGTTTGTTGGCTCCGATACCCAACTTGTTGCCCCCGTTACGATCGCCAGCGGTGCAACCATTGGTGCAGGCAGCACCATTACGAAAGACGTCGCACAAGATGAGTTAGTGATTACGCGTGTTGCACAACGCCATATTAACAACTGGAATCGCCCTCGCAAAAAATAATATATCTGCCTTATAGCATGCTCAGCGGTGAACTTTATCACCGCTGATTTGTCTGAATAAAACCTGATTTGAATGAGGTTGTTATGTTAAAAGTGCGGTTTTGGTTTATAGCTATCTTGTTTGCGATGTTCTCGCAGAACACGTTTGCGCATCCCCACGCATTTATTGATTTGCAGACAACATTTCTCAGTCAACAAAATAAGCTCATCGGCATGCGGATGCAATGGCTATTTGACGAGCCCTCCTCAGCAGAAATACTCTATGAGTTGAGAACCAATAAAACATCTGAAAAACGCGACGCATTAGCGGCTGACATTATGCAAAACATTGTTAATCAGCACTATTTTAGTTTTTTCTATAATGCTCAGCACAAGCCCATAAAATATACCAGCAAACCGAGCGATTATGGCTTTGAAGTAAAAGGAAATAAGCTATTGTTTTACTTCACGTTTTACCTAACCTATCCACAGCCACTGTCTGGGCTGAAAGCGACCTTACAAACTTATGATCCAAGCTATTATGTGGAAATGAGCTACCCCAAAAATCAAGGTGCATATCCCCCATCTGACACGCAATGCACGGTGAAAATTACCACCCCAAGCATTGATGAAAGCCTAAAACAATACGCTAATGCGTTAGACAAATCCCAAAAAGATGAAGATTTTTCGCTCGGGGTACAATTCGCACAACGTGTGGAGTTATTATGTCCTTAACCAAAAATGCACTCTGGCTACAATTCGCCATACTGACCGCACTTGGCATGGTGCTGTGGTACTTTTATCCCCTCATTTTCACTAACATCATTTATTGGCAACGGCTATTCAACCAAGCGATTAGTGAAAATCTCCATTTAGTGCGTCAATCACCCAGTGCAGGCAGTTGGTTAGTATGGGTCAGTTTTCTTTATGGCGTGTTTCATGCCATTGGTCCAGGACACGGTAAATTTATCATCGCAAGCTATCTATCAGCTAATAGCGTCCATATTAAAAAAGGAATCCGCCTAACACTTCTCGCATCGCTGGTGCAAGGCTTAGTGGCAGTTTTACTGACTTCCATCGTAGTGGTTTTACTCACACTATCGTCTCGTTTTTTCAAACTCACTCAAGTCTGGTTAGAGCGTGCAAGTTTTGCGATTATGATCCTCATTGGACTTTATTGGTTATTGAATAACGCTAAAAAACACCTAAGTGCGGTACGCGCTAAAACCGCACTTTCACCAAACGCGCTCAACATCAAACGCATAGAACATACTGCTCAGCCTGCGTCAGTTGGCACTATGGCATTACGAACCCCACAGCTAAACCATGCAAATACTTGTGGGTGTGGGCATAAACACGCTCCCAGTGCACAAGAACTCACGCATGCCAATGATTGGAAATCGCAACTGATGATTATTTTAAGTATTGGTATTCGCCCATGTTCTGGTGCAATTTTTGTGCTGTTTCTTGCTTATATGCTCGACCTCTATGCCTGGGGAGTGCTTGCGACAATGACTATGGCGATCGGGACTGGACTTTCGCTCTCAGGGTTCGCTTGTCTCGTGTTATACGCACGGAGCCATGCCGTGAAGCTCGGACATTGGTATCTCTCCCCACGCCTAAGCCAACAATGTGGACTGTGGATAAAAATGCTGTTTGGCATACTACTAATCATTCTTGGCATTACGCTGCTCTATGGCACAACCTTGCCTGCCAGTGGCGGGGCTGCGTTATTCCAACGCTAAAAAAAACCGCACTTTGAACTCAAAGTGCGGTTGAAAAACATAGGACGTTATTTGTCTTTGCCTAAGAATTTAACCGCTAAATCAGGGAAGTCAGTAAATACTCCTGTTGCACCGGCTTTATTAAATAGTGCATCATACATTTCATCAACATTACTGAAGAAATCTGGCAACGCATCTTTACGCACCGTGTATGGATGCAATTCAAGTTTATTAGCCGCAATATCGGCAACCATGTCGGTATATTGAATATTGCCTTTTTGCGATTTTTTATCATCAATAAGCATATACCAACCCGGACCTACGCCGTCAGCATATTTTGCCACTTCTGCCATAGCACCTGGTTTGAACATCCAGTCATAATTGTAGTTAATCCATTTACCTTGGGCATTTTTCTCTTCTGTTTCATGCCAGTCAGTGTATGCCACCAATTGCACCAATTTCACATCCATGCCTAATTTTGGTAATAATTCGGTTTTAATTCGTTTTAACTCATTAAAATCAAATGTTTGTAAATAAACAGGACTGTCTTTGCTGGTATAACCGTATTTTTTCAACACCTTAAGGGTGGCAAGTGCAATGTCTTTACCTTCTTGGTGGTGTAGCCATGGCGCTTTAATTTCAGGATAAATACCAATTTTCTTACCGGTAGATTTTTCTAAGCCTTGAATAAATTCAATTTCATCTTCAAATGTGTGAATTTTGAAGTGCGATTTCCACATCGGGAATCGATCAGGATATACCTGCACTTGTTTTCCATTCTCCGTTTTGAAATTCTCTGTCATATTGAGCTGCTGAATTTCAGCTAAGGTAAAATCCGCCACATAATAACGACCGTCTTTACGATGGCGTTTAGGAAATTGTTTAGCGACATCGGTTAAACCATCTAAGAAATGATCATGAATAACCACCAGATGATTGTCTTTGGTCATCGCCAAATCTTGCTCCAGATAGTCTGCTTTTTGCCCGAATGCTAAGGCTTTAGATGCTAAGGTATGCTCTGGCAGATAGCCGCTTGCACCACGGTGAGCAATAACTAACTTCTCTTGATCACTATGAGAAACCGCACTTTGATTGCCAGCACAACCAACTAAGACACTGCTACATAACAGTGAAAATGCTAATACGTTCAATTTCATACAAGCTCCTTTTTATTATGTTAAAACCTTAAATGGCGTTTTTTAGAGACAAAAAAGGCGAAGATTATCTTCGCCTTAGGGAATAAATTAGTTGCCGTAACGGTCATTTGCAGCAATTTTGGCTTTATGTTTTCCTTCTTCAACCATAGTCAAGAGAAGTAATAAACATGCCACTACTGCACCACCTACCATAATGTAGAAGCCGCCGTCCCAGCCGTATTCATCAGCAGCCCAACCGATGATAGCACTCGCCGCAACAGTACCGCCAAGATAACCAAATAATCCCGTAAAACCTGCCGCAGTACCTGCCGCATTTTTCGGTGCAAGTTCAAGTGCGTGCAAACCGATAAGCATTACAGGGCCATAGATCAAGAAGCCAATAATGGTCATCATAATAAAATCAGTCAACTGATATGGATTTTTATACCATGCCATTGTGGAATAATGGGCCATTTCATCAGCTGGTGTTGCAGGGTTGAGCCAGAATACGACCACCGCAACCGTTACCATAATCATAAAGACAAGCCCAGTCAAACCACGTTTTCCTTTAAAGACTTTATCTGACATCCAACCACAAATTAAGGTACCTGGAATT
This sequence comes from Spirabiliibacterium falconis, assembly GCF_014885015.1. GTDB lineage: Bacteria > Pseudomonadota > Gammaproteobacteria > Enterobacterales > Pasteurellaceae > Spirabiliibacterium > Spirabiliibacterium falconis. The sequence goes on from NZ_JABMIJ010000008.1 coordinate 173,636, forward strand.
GCCGCAAATTCATAAATGGCATAAGCGGATGCTGTTGCTTTAATGTTGAAATGTTTCACTTCACCAAGATACACAGGCGACCATTTCAATACGCCATAACGAATGAGATAAACAAATACGTTAGCAATTGCGATGTACCATAATAGACGGTTTTTCAACACATAAGTCACAAAAATTTCTTTTGCAGTCAGCGTATTTTCTGCCGTTTTTTCATCATAATCTTCAGGATAATCGTTTTTATAAACTTCGATTGGCGGCAAACCACAGCTTTGAGGGCGATCTTTCATTAAGAAGTAGATAACAACCGAAGCAACCATTGCTGCAATACCTGGATAATACAAGGCTTCTTGCCAAATATCACCAAACGTTACTTTTGTTACTTCAGGGTGATTAGCTGCATAAACCATCGTTGCTAAGCCCACCAAGAGTGCTGGCACCATACCACCTAAATTATGCGCCGTGTTCCAAATAGAAACGATTGTTCCACGTTCTGTTTTGGACCACCAATGCACCATAGTACGACCACATGGCGGCCATCCCATACCTTGGAACCAACCATTAAGGAATAGCATAATGAACATAATCAAAATGCCAGAAGTTGCCCATGGAATGAGCCCCATTAATGTCATACATAACCCAGACAGCGCAAGTCCGACTGGCAAGAAAATTTTTGGATTTGAGCGGTCAGAAATCGATGCCATTAAAAATTTTGACAAACCATATGCAAGCCCTGGTGCAATACCAATGACACCAAGTTCTGTCTTCGTGTAAAGCCCCGCTTCAATTAACCCTTTTTGGGCTAAGTCAAAATTACTCCGAACGAAATAATAAGCTGCATAACCAAAGAAAATCCCCATGAACACTTGCCAACGTAAACGGCGGTAAGTTGGATCGATTTGGTCTTTTGGTAACAAAGGCTTATCGGCACTCGGTTTAAAGAAACCTATCATAAGTCACCCCTTATTCATTATTAGTATTTTTCAATGCACACAATATAATAACTGTGTCTGTGGGCATAATAACACGTTACATAGTTATGTTAATTTTCGATTATGAAAATTGAGAACAAAATCACATTCCATTTAGAATTTTTTATTTTTAATAAGATAAAATAATTATGCCCATGGAATGTGATTAACGTACGGTTATTTTTTCCAATTTTTGAGTGCATCTGCAAAAGCATTGCCCATCGCACTACGCGGATTCGCTTTTGCACGTTGTGCTGACGTGTTTTTATCCGAACGTACCGCACTTTGCCCTTTCGGTTGTGCCTTGTCATCAAGACGACAAGTAAGTGCAATGCGTTTACGTGGCAAGTCCACCTCAAGCACTTTCACTTTGACAATATCCCCCGTTTTAACCACTTGGTGAGGATCATCGATAAAGCGATCAGAGAGCGCAGAGATATGCACTAAGCCATCTTGATGCACCCCAATATCCACAAATGCACCAAAATTAGTGACATTCGTGACAGAACCTTCCAAAATCATACCCACTTTGAGGTCTTCAAGGCTCTCAACACCGTCTTTAAATGTTGCGGTTTTAAACTCGCCTCGCGGGTCTCTCCCTGGTTTTTCCAATTCTTGCAAAATATCACGCACTGTCGGCAAACCAAAGCGTTCATCGGTAAAGTCGTTAGGATCTAAGCTGCGAACAGCGGCACTATTCCCGATTAAATCCGTGATCGTCGAATGACTTGCGTGCAAAATTTTCTCCACCACAGGATACGCCTCTGGGTGTACGCTGGACGCATCCAACGGGTTACTGCCTTGCGTAATACGTAAAAAGCCTGCACATTGCTCAAAGGCTTTCGGCCCCAACCGCTGCACATTTTTCAGTTGCTCTCGGTTGTCAAAGCGACCATGCTCATCACGGTAATTCACGATATTTTGTGCCAATGTTGCACTCAACCCTGCAACTCGCGTCAATAATGCGCTTGAGGCTGTATTCAGATCGACACCCACCGCATTCACACAATCTTCCACCACAGCATCAAGTTTGCGTGCAAGCTGGCTTTGATTCACATCGTGTTGGTATTGCCCCACACCGATAGCTTTCGGGTCAATTTTCACTAATTCTGCAAGCGGGTCTTGCAACCGCCGTGCGATAGAAACAGCACCACGCAAAGACACATCCAGTTCAGGAAATTCTTTTGCCGCTAATTCAGAAGCAGAATAAACTGATGCCCCCGCCTCACTCACGACCACTTTTTGTGCTTGCCAATCTTTCGATTGTGTAAGGACGCCCGCAACAAAACGCTCCGTTTCACGTGATGCCGTGCCATTACCAATAGCAATGAGCCCCACATTAAAGCGTTTACCCAGTTGATAAATGCTCTGTGCTGCACGATCAAGTTGCCCTGTGTGTGGATAAATCGTTTCGGTTGCCAGCAATTTGCCTGTGCTGTCCACAACGGCAACTTTCACACCCGTACGCAGACCAGGATCAAGCCCCATTGTGGTGTGCGCACCAGCAGGTGGAGCCATTAAAAGTGCGGTTAAATTGCGCGCAAACACATCGATCGCATCACTCTCTGCATTTTCACGCAGCGTGGCCATCAATTCTGTTTCCAGATGTAACGACAATTTAATTCGCCACGTCCAGCTAATCACTTGGGCACGCCAACTGTCCGCAGGTTGTTGACGAAGATTAACATCATAGTGCGTGCGGATAATCTCTTCACAGTAACTTTGACGTTTGTCTTCACTTTCAGGATCAGCATCTAGGCTTAATTGCAACACGCCTTCATTGCGTCCACGCAACATTGCCAAAGCACGATGCGATGGCACGTTAGCCAGCCGTTCTCGATGATCAAAGTAATCTTGAAATTTTGCACCTTCTATCTCTTTGCCTTCGATGACCTGCGATACCACATACGCATTTTTCTGTAAATATGACCGCACTTTGGCTATCAATTGTGCATCTTCGGCAAACCGTTCCATTAAAATATAGCGTGCACCATCCAGTGCGGTTTTGACATCTGCCACGCCAAGTTCAGGGTTGAGAAAATCTGCAGCCAGCGTTTCTGGCACGGTTTGCGGGTTTTCCCATAATGTATCTGCCAGCGGTTCAAGCCCCGCTTCAATGGCAATTTGCCCTTTCGTGCGTCGTTTAGGTTTATAGGGCAAATAGAGATCTTCAAGTGCGGTTTTGCTTTCACACGCTGTGATTTTTTCACGCAGTTCATCACTTAATTTGCCTTGCTCATCAATGGATTTCAAAATAGTTTGTCGCCGCTCTTCAAGCTCACGCAAGTAACTTAAACGTGTTTCAAAGTGACGTAGCTGGCTGTCATCAAGTCCGCCCGTGGCCTCTTTGCGATAACGGGCAATAAATGGAATGGTGTTGCCCGCATCAAAGAGTTCAATAGCAGCAAGAATTTGTGCTGATTTCACATTGAGTTCGTGGGCGATAGTTTGGCTGATTTGTTGATTTAACATAATTTTTTGATTTGATTAAAAGACTCAAGATAGCAAAAGTGCGGTCGTTTTACAGCTAACCGCACTTTTGTTTGGGAATATTAATAATAAGAATGCTCACCGCGTTGGTGATCCGTAACATCACGCACGCCATTTAGCTCACCACTAAATTGCTCTAACAGTTGTTTTTCCACGCCTTCTTTGAGCGTTACATCAACCATTGAGCAACCATTACAGCCGCCCCCAAATTGTAAAATGGCGATGCCATCATCGGTAAGCTCAATCAATGTAATTCGCCCCCCATGGCTTGCCAACTGAGGATTGATTTGCGTTTGAATCACATAATCCACGCGCTCAATTAATGGCGCATCGTCTGAGACTTTTTTCATTTTCGCATTAGGGGCTTTTAAGGTGAGTTGTGAGCCCATTTCATCAGTGACAAAATCTAACTCTGCATCTTCCAAAAAAGGGTAGCTGACTTCGTCCACAAAGGCAGAAAAACTATCATATTTCAGCTCTGTATCACTGCTTTCAACCGCATTTGGAGGGCAGTAAGAAACGCCACATTCAGCGTTTGGTGAACCTGGATTGACTACAAAAATGCGAATATTCGTGCCGTCTTCTTGTTGATCAAGCAATTTGCGAAAATGTGCTTGAGCGGCTTGTGAGATGGTAATGTACATACGATTCCTTCTGTTTACACCTGAATATCCGACCCAAATTGTCGGAATTATGTTCGTTATGATACGCCTAAACCGCACTTTTTTCCAGTAGTCAATCGACTTGACTGCGACACAAGCACCAAATGCTAATCCGAGCGACCCCGACACGCCTTAACACTCGGCACAATTCATTTACTGTCGCCCCCGTTGTGACCACATCATCAAGGAGAGCAATATGCTTGCCACGCAACGTCTCACTGACTTGGAACACATTGCGTATATTGGTATGCCGAGCATATGCTTTCAAACCACGCTGAGGGGGCGTACGGAAAACACGCTGAACCGCACATGTATTGACAGGCAAATTGAGCCAATGTGCAAGATGATGCGCTAACAATTCTGCCTGATTGTAACCACGATATTTATGGCGAATGTGATGTAACGGCACGGGAATGATTTCATCAGGTAATGGCGTTTGATAATGACGACGCTGTATTTGAATAGCCAGCAACAACAGGCGTGCTAAAGTGCGGTCAAGGGCATAGCCTTGTGTAAATTTAAAGTGATGAATTAATCCACTCAATGGGGGTTGATAGGGCGTAATCTGTACGAAATGTTGCCAACGTGGTGGCACAGTCAAACATTGTCCGCATTGGGCAAAATGGTGGGGGAGTATCAGCCCACAACGTGCACAATACGGCTTTCTCGGCAACGTACGATAGCAGCGGCTGCATAGCCCAAATTGAGCAATACGCAGTGCACCATGGCATAACACACAGCGTGCACCAAGAGAATTCGCCAGTAGTTGATAATATTTTCGCATAACAACATTATGCCAACATGCGATAATTCACTCATTTTGCGTGCTTAATTGTGCGATCATGCTCGAAAAAATGGTAAAATGCTTTTTTAATCGCTAAATAATTAAAATCATGTTATCACCTGAAAAAATTAAAATTGTCTTTTTTGATATTGATGAAACGCTTTATATCAAAGATAAACAGCAGTTACCCTCAACGGTGTTGCCCGCACTTAAGCAGTTGAAAAACAATGGCATTATCCCTGCGATTGCCACTGGGCGTGCACTATGTGCCTTGCCAGAAAAAATCGATAAGCTGATCGCACAGCTTCCCATTGATCTGTTTGTTAGCATTAATGGACAGTACAACTGCTATCAAGGCAACGAAATTGCCACATTTCCGTTAGTGCGTGCTGACATTGAGCGGCTGATAACATTTTTTCATGCCCAGCAGATCGATTACGCATTCGTCGGCAATGATGCCATTGCTGTTAATCGCCAAACTGCGAGAGTGGATAATGCACTACGCCCCATCACAACACGCTATATTATTGATTCGCACTATTATGTACACCACGATGTCTATCAGTTATTGGCATTTTATGATGCCAGCCAAGATGACTTGATCGCACGTTCTGGCGTGTTGCAAGAAAGCCTCCGTGTTGTACGTTGGCACGACGATGCCGTCGATGTATTAAGCAAAACAGGCTCAAAAGCCCGTGGTATTCATGCCGTGCTTGCCCATTTTAACTTACGCCCAGAAAATGCCGTTGCGTTTGGCGATGGATTAAATGACATTGAAATGATAAGTGCGGTCGGCTTTGGTGTGGCAATGGGCAATGCACACCCTGCGCTTAAAGCAAAGGCGGATTATATCTGCGATAACATTGAACAAGATGGTATCAAAACCGCACTTTTGCATTTAGGTTTAATCACTCAGTCGTGATACTATGGGCAAATGTGTACGTGAAGGAAACCCCATGAGAGCTGACCAAAAATATACGCCGTTTATTGAATTTAATCGCCCACAGTGGGCGGCATTGCGCAACAGTGTCCCGTTGACATTAACAGAGCAAGACTTAGAACCATTATTGGGTTTTAATGAAGAGTTGTCATTGGATGAAGTCAGCACCATTTATCTTCCGCTCACCCGTTTAGTCAATTATTATATTGACGAAAATCTTGCTCGTCAGGCGGTACTACACCGTTTTTTAGGTGGAAAACCGCCTAAAGTCCCTTATATTATAAGTATTGCTGGCAGTGTTGCTGTGGGTAAAAGCACCAGTGCACGGATTTTGCAATCACTTCTCAGCCAATGGCCTGCACCGCGTAAGGTTGATTTAATCACTACCGACGGTTTTCTGTACCCATTAGCCTATTTACAGCAACACAATCTATTGCAGAAAAAAGGCTTCCCAATTTCTTACGATACGCAGCGATTAATTGCTTTTATCTCCGACATCAAATCAGGCAAACGAGACGTGAAAGCCCCCATTTATTCCCATTTAACCTACGATATTATCCCGAATGAATACACAGTGGTAGATCAGCCTGATATTCTCATCTTAGAGGGGCTTAATGTGTTGCAAACCAGCGCACACCACGCCAAACATCCCGATCGCCTATTTGTGTCTGATTTTGTTGATTTCTCAATTTTTGTTGACGCCAAAGAATCGCTCTTGAAAAATTGGTATATCAAGCGTTTTCTCAATTTTCGCAAAGGTGCATTTAGCGATCCAAATTCATATTTCAATCACTATTCTAAGCTATCAGAAGAAGAAGCGATTGCCACCGCCAATCACATTTGGGATAACATTAACGGGTTGAATTTACGAGAAAATATTTTGCCAAGCCGCGAGCGTGCCAATCTTATTTTGGTTAAAGGCGCAAATCATAAAATTGCCCAAGTCAAACTGCGAAAATAACCCAAAGTGCGGTCAACCGCACTTTTGTTTTATAGTATTTGAAATTTGCGACCCCATTGGGCTTAATAACAGAGGTTAAAGAAAAATTATGACCGCACTTATTCGCTTAGAGAACGTTTGTTATTCCGCACAAAGCTGTCTGCGTTATCCCAACATTATGATTGAACAAGGCAAAATCGCGTTTTTACAAGGCCCTAGTGGCGCAGGCAAAAGCACTCTGTTTAAGCTACTTAATGCCACACTACCCCCCTACAGTGGCACCATTTTCTATCAAGAACACGATATTGCTACGCTAGATACCATCACGTTACGCCGTGATATTTTACTCGTAAACCAGCGGCTATATCTTTTTCCTGGCTCAATTCGGGACAATTTCAACCAGTTCTATCACTATTTAGATAAAATGCCACTTAGCGATGAAGAAATCACGCCTTATTTACGCCTCACGCAAGCATTAGAATTTGGGCTTGAGAATGATTGTAGCCATCTTTCAGGCGGAGAGCAGCAGCGCGTGTTTCTCGCCATCGCACTAAGTCTTAAACCCAAAATGCTTCTGTTAGATGAACCAACATCAGCATTAGATGGACACCTTGCCACACAAGTGATGAGCGATATTTTAACGTTTTGCCAGATGGAACATATAACGCCACTGATCATCAGCCACGATAATCAACTGGTGCGTCGCTTTGCACAACAGATTATTGCCATTCACAAGGAGGCATAATGAACACCGTCAGCATGAATATCGTGAATTTCAGCGTCGTTTATCTCTTATTGCTCATTGTGCTGTATGTGATGAAGAAAAATCATATCCAGCAATCCAAGCTCTTATTTGTCGCCAGCCTCAGAATGACGGTACAACTGATCATCGCAGGTTGGGTGCTAACCTATATTTTTGGGCACGAAAATCCGCTTTTCACACTTGCCTATGTCGCTGCAATGATCGCCTTTGCGATACATCGGGTGCTCTCAAAAAACCCCATGCTCAACCCCCGTTTTAAACTGGCGGTGATGCTTTCGCTCAGCCTTTCTGGCTTATCAATTCTGGCATTTTTTGTAGTCGTGGTTGCTAATCAAAGTCTCTTTAACCCACAATATGTCATTCCGCTTGGTGGAATGATGATGGGCAATGCGATGACCGCACTTAACCTTGGGCTGAAAACCTTCCGAGAAAGCCTACGCAACGAGAGCGATAAAATCAGCACTCTACTCAATTTCGGGGTTACGCCGGACAAAATTTTGCTACCCTATGTTAATCAAGCGGTTGAAACCGCACTTTTACCTACACTTAACTCCATGTTAGGCATGGGCATTATCGCCTTACCGGGTATGATGACAGGGCAAATTCTCTCTGGCACACTACCGAGCACTGCGGTGTTGTATCAAATTGCGATTATGATCGCCATTTGTACCGTCGTCAGCCTCGCCCTGTTTGGCGCACTACATTTTGGCTACCGCTCACTCTATAATGACCGTAACCAAATTGTCCTACCAAGATAAAGTGCGGTCACAAAAAAGCCCAAGTGAACTTGGGCTTCTATTTTTCATTTGAAAGATTAGTGAAGTGCGCTAGCATCTTTCACTTCGCTCATATCTGGCAGTTGGTGAGCGATGCCTTTGTGGCAGTCGATACAGCTATTGCCATTTTCGATCGCTTTGCGGTGCATTTTCGCTGCCACCGATTTTTGTTGGCTGAAGTCCATATTGTCAAAATTATGGCAATTACGGCACTCCTGTGATTTATTTTCTTTCATTCGCTCCCATTCACGTTCTGCCATGTGCAAACGGCGGGCGTTGAATTTTTCAATGGTGTCTGTATAGCCCATTACATGCGCATAAACCTCACGGCTTGCTTTCAATTTACGAATCATTTTCGGCACAAATTCGTGCGGCACATGACAATCTGGGCAGGTGGCTTTTACGCCGCTACGATTTTGATAGTGTGCGGTGTGTAGATATTCAGGGTACACATCATTGCTGTGGCAACTTACACAGAATTCTTCGGTGTTAGTTTGTTCAAGACTGTAATTAAACCCGACCCAAGACACTATGCCTGCGATAAAACCAATAATGAGCAGTGTGCCAATCGCAAGTTTGCTTGGGGTTCTAAACCAGTGCCAGAAACGTTTGATGATGTTCGGTTTTTTCTCAGCCATTATTTACTCCCATAACCTGGTAGTGGTTTAAATTGGTTTTCAATAATTGGATCAACATCCGCTTGTGGCACATGACATTGTAAGCAGAAATAACGACGTGGTGCGAGGCTGCCACTCACATTGCCGTCACGGCTAACAAAGTGGGTTGGACTAATGCGTGGCGCTCCTGTGGTGCGTGATGCCGCCACACTGTGGCAATTTAAACATTGGTTATTATTTTTGGTTACCTGATAATTTTTCACACTGTGTGGCACCATAGGTGGTTGGTTCACATAATTCAGTGCAGCAGGCTCTGTTTCTTTTGGGTTATTATGAAATGCAGGCGCAACATTTTCGGGTGAGCTCTGAATATCTTTTCCCACAGGTTCAACCGCACTTTGTGCTGCAACCGCGCCCATACAGCTCAACAATAACCCCATTGCCAATATATTTTTTAATTTCATGACTCACTCCTAACCTTTATTAAATCGTGTCGAAAAGGTAAATACTGATTCAGCACAGACATCAACACAACGTCCGCAACTGATACAATCTTTGTTTAATACTAACTGGCTTTCATCCGCCTGTCCGAAAAGTGGACTGCGTAACACATGTGGTTCAGGGCAAACGTTAAAGCAATCCATGCAGCGATCACAACGGCTACGTTCGATCACTTTTACCCGAATCAGGCTTTTTGCACCAATCACGCCATAAGTGGCACCAATAGGGCACAAATGCCCACACCAGCCATGTTCCACCACCAATAAATCAAATAAAAATAGCGCAAGCAATAGCCATGCTGTTGCGCCAAATCCGTAAATCAAGGCACGCCCTAGTGCCGCCACAGGATTTATCCATTCCCATAGCAGTGTGCCTGTAACGGCACTGCCCAGCAAAATCATTACCAAAATAGCGTAACGTAAAGTGCGGTTGAGTTTAGCACTTTGACGAAGATTAAATTTACGCCGAAGCCATGCCGCCAAATCTGTGATGATATTCAGTGGGCAACACCAAGCGCAAAAAACTTTGCTCCCCACGAGGGCATAAAATACGATTACAATCAGCCCGCCAATTACCGCACTTAATACAGGGGCATAACCTGTTACCAAGCTTTCTGCCAGCATAAGCGGATCTGTCAGCGGTACAGTATCGAGCAATAAGCTGCCACTGTAATTGCCTCGCAAAATCCAAATTCCAAAGTGCGGTCCGCTAAGAAACATCGCTAAAATGGCAAGCTGAGAAAACCGACGCAATAACAAAAAACGGTTTGCATGCCACCAACCTAATTTTTGACGCGCTTCACGCCCCGCATGTTGAATTGGATTTGGCATTATTGCACCTCCGGCATACGGGTCGGCAAGTCAATGATGTCTTGCTGAAGCAATGATTGCCCCGCTTTCTCTTTTTCTTCCCAGCCTAAGCGATAATGCTTACCAAGCGTGCCTTTCGCTAATGCCATTGGTAATACTTTAATCGCAGCCTCTTCCAGCACACACGCTTCTTCGCATTTGCCACACCCTGTGCACGCATCAGAATGCACGGTTGGGATTAATTTTGCGTGGCGATCACTGCGTGAATTATGCTGATTTTCAAGGGTAATTGCCTTATCAATCAACGGGCAAACTCGATAGCACACATCGCAGCGTAACCCTTGCCAATTGAGACAGGTTTCGTGATCCAACAATACCGACAACCCCATTCGGGCATCGTTAATGTTATCTTGCGTTGCGTCCAACGCACCACTTGGACAAGCCTTAGCACAAGGAATGTCTTCGCACATTTCACACGGTTTTTGCCGTGCGATGAAATACGGCGTTCCCGCTTCTAGTGGCGATAGCAGTCCTGCAAGATGCAACATATCATAAGGACAGGCTTGCACACACTGCCCGCAACGAATACACGCACTAGCAAACTCTTTTTCGTTTTCGAGTGCAAACGGTGGACGAAGTGCCACCCCTTCGCGCGCAAGGCTTTGCTTTTGTTGTAAAGCAAGCAATAATCCTACACCCGCAAGCCCGCCTGCGGTGCGTACACCATCTTTAATCAAACGGCGACGTTGTGGATTAATCACTTGCTTTTTCATACCGCACTTATGCCTTAACCACTTTCACGGCGCATTTTTTGAAGTCTGTCTCTTTTGAGATTGGATCCGTTGCGTCTAATGTTAATTTATTCGCCAACTGTCCTGCATCAAAGAATGTGGTATAAACCAAGCCTTGTGGTACACGATTTCGCCCACGTGTATCAATGTAACTGACCATTTCACCACGACGTGAAATGACTTTCACTTTATCTCCGTGACGCATACCGCGAGCTTTGGCATCAAGCGGGTGCATATACACTAAATTATTTGGGAATGCGCGGTGTAATTCAGGCACGCGACGCGTCATTGTTCCTGTGTGCCAATGCTCAAGAACACGCCCTGTGGATAACCATAAATCGTATTCTTCATCCGGCATTTCTGCGGGTGGCTCGTACGGCACAGCAAGAATAATTGCACGACCATCGGGTTTACCATAAAAACGAACCCCTTCACCCGCTTTGACATAAGGATCATACCCTTCACGGTAACGCCATAATGTCTCTTTTTGATCCACAACAGGCCAACGCAAACCGCGTGCTTTGTGGTACATATCAAACGGTGCAAGATCGTGTCCATGCCCACGCCCAAAGCTGGCATACTCTTCAAATAGCCCTTTTTGGATATAATAACCAAAGTATTCTGCCTCATCATTGAGGTAATCCCCAATCTCGCTGTTTGGATATTTATCCACTTCTCCGTTGGTAAACAAAATATCGTATAACCGTTTGCCACGATATTCTGGCATTTGAGCTAATAACTCTTCTTCCCACACGTCATCAGTGGTAAAGTATTTGGAAAATTCCACTATTTGCCATAAATCCGAACGTGATTCGCCCATTTTTGGCACTAATTGATGCCAAAATTGCGTACGACGTTCAGCATTACCGTAGGCCCCTTCTTTTTCCACCCACATTGAGGTTGGTAAAATTAAGTCTGCGGATAACGCACTGGCTGTTGGATAAGGATCTGAAACAATAATAAAGTTTTCAGGATCACGCCAGCCTGGCAGGCGATCTTCATTAATATTTGGACCTGCCTGCATATTATTATTACACATCACCCAAAGCACATTCATTTTGCGATCTTTGAGCATGCGGTCTTGTAAAATCGCGTGATAACCGACTTTATCCGAGATTGTGCCTTTTGGTAATTTCCAGATTTTTTCAGCAATCTCACGGTGTTTTTCATTGGTAACTACCATATCTGCTGGCAGGCGATGTGCAAATGTACCAACTTCACGTGCCGTACCACACGCTGACGGCTGACCTGTTAGTGAAAATGGCCCACAACCTGGTTTAGAAATTTTGCCTGTGAGTAAATGTACGTTATACATTAAGTGGTTCACCCACACCCCACGCGTGTGTTGGTTGAATCCCATTGTCCAGAATGAAACTATTTTTTTATCTGGATCTGCATATAATTTTGCCAACAATTCTAACTGATCTTTTGGCACACCACTGATTTCGTGCGCTTTATCCAATGTATATTCAGAGACTAAGGCTTTATACTGCTCAAAATCACTGTCGAGCATTTTACCATTGCCAGCATTTTGTGCTTTTTGCTCCAGTGGGTGATCGCTACGTAAACCATAGCCAATGTCAGTAACACCTTTCTTAAAGTTAGTATGTTTATTAACAAAATCCCAATCAATGGCATCGTGTTCAATCAAATAATTGGCAATATAATTTAAAATCGCTAAATCACTTTGCGGTTTAAATACAATACCGTGGTCGGCGAGTTCAAAGCAGCGGTTTTCAAAGGTAGAAAGTGCGAACACTTTACTCTCTGGATGTGAAATGCGGCGATCAGTGATACGCGACCACAAAATCGGGTGCATTTCCGCCATATTAGAGCCCCATAGTACGAACGCATCAGCGTGCTCAATATCATCATAACAACCCATCGGCTCATCAATACCAAAAGTACGCAAAAATGCCACCGCAGCAGATGCCATACAATGGCGCGCATTTGGGTCAACATTGTTTGAGCGAAGTCCTGCTTTGTAAAGTTTATTAAGCGCGTAACCTTCCCAAATAGTCGATTGCCCAGAAGTAAAACATCCCACCGCATTACGACCATTTTTGGCCATAGCGGCTTTAAATTTTTCCGCCATCGTTTTGAACGCATCATCCCAACTGATAGGCGTGAATTCACCATTTTTATCGTATTTGCCATTGCTCATCCGTAGCATTGGCTGCGTCAAGCGGTCTTTACCGTACATAATTTTTGGTAAAAAATAGCCTTTAATACAGTTTAGCCCGCGGTTTACCTCTGCATCAGGATCACCTTGTGAAGCAACCACTCGCCCATTTTGGGTTCCCACTAATACACTACAACCTGTACCACAAAAACGACAAACGGCTTTATCCCATTTTATGGTTGAATCTGCAGCAGTTACATTCATAACCGGAATGCTCAAACCTGCTGCCAATGTTGCAGCCGTTGCTGCATTGGCTTTCATAAACTCACGACGACTTAATTTCATCTATTCCCCCACCAGAGTATTCTGATCTTGTTGGTGATACACCAAAGAAAGTGCTAGCACGCCATGAATATTGCGCGCTAACTCCATACGCTCTAACAAATCTGCTTGGTTGGCTGACTCCATTACCACAACCAATTTGCCGCTATCTTCGTCAATAGCACTGATTTCGGTTAATTCAAATGTCAAAAGTGCGGTTTTGACATTAGCTATATCGCAAGGGCGGCATTGCACGACCACACCACACACGTGCCATTCATCAGCATCGATGTTTTTTGCTTGCTCACTCATTTGCTGTCCTTACCACACCTATCAACTAATCTTAATATTGACTTTATTCCTATTTGGGTGAAAATTATCCTCGCTTTATGTAGTATTAATTAATGCCTATTAAGGGGTATTTATGACAAAAATTGACATTTGCTTGATCTATATCAATAGGATTGAACTAAGCCATGCTAAACATTACGCTCTCCACTAGCACGATATTATTACTTGCTCTCTTCATTCTCGGCATACTCAGTCACAACAATGCGATTACCATTGCGGCAATAACGTTACTCCTGATTGCACACACCCCACTCATTAGCGTTTTACCTTGGGTAGAAAAAAGTGCGGTCAATATTGGCATTATTATTCTAACCATTGGCGTACTAAGTCCGTTAGTGTCTGGAAAAGTGCAACTCACAGGACTCACCACATTTTTCTCCTGGAAAATGCTTTTGGCGATTGGCATTGGTTTAGCGGTGGCGTGGCTTGGTGGCCGAGGTGTCAATTTAATGCAGGGGCAACCCGAAGTGATTCCAGGGCTCATCATCGGCACAGTCGCAGGGGTTGCCTTTTTAAAAGGTGTGCCCGTTGGACCATTAATCGCGGCAGGCTTACTCTCTTTATTTCTATTTAAACAATAATTACACATAAAATTTACTTGCACAGATCATTTTTATGAGTAAAATGAACGCTCATTCACCTCGTAGTATAGGGCGATTATGCATCAACAAGAAGGGCAAACAGCACAGCAAATCCTCAATGCCACCGAAAAATTAATGGCTGAAAAAGGATTACACACACTTTCCATGCAAAAAATTGCAAGTGCGGTCGGTATTTCTGTCGGCACAATTTACATTCATTTTAAAAATAAAGATGAACTGTTACGCGATTTAGCCAAATATTTGTTCACTCGCATTAATCGTGCGTTGAGTGAAAACTGCGATGCACAGACCGCACTTTATGATCAATATCGTCAAATGTGGTGGAACTTGTGGCATTTTTGCCATGAACACGAATATGTGCTGAAAAATATCTTCCAATACAAGAATATTCCCGGTTTTTCGGAACTGGTCAAAGAGTGTAAGGTGCGTGAAGATCATTGGGATCGCTTTGTTAAAGCGGGCAAAAAACAAAAACAATTGTGCAATTTGCCTGCTGAAATTCTGTTTTCATTAAGTTTAGAAAGTGCAATGAATCTGAGTTTTCGCCAAGTCTATTTTAATGAGTACTACAACAATGAATTATTAGAGCAAGTGATTAAACGCACTTGGCAAGCTATTAGTTTTTAGGTTAATTATAGGGTTACGGAGTTTTTATTATGAATAACAATGATGTGCAAAAACCAGCGCGTTCCAAGCGTTTTGCGCTTAAATTGGTATTACTCGTTGTGTTATTGGTGGTTGTGGCTGTTATTGGCTTACAATTTTTCAAAGCACACAAAAAAGCTGAATATTTAGCCAATATGCCAGAAACAGTGAACCCTGTGACAGTGATGCAAGTTCAAACCCAACAATGGACACCAGCAATCGAAGCTACAGGTATTGTGCGCCCAAATCAAGGGGCAATGCTCAGTGCGCAAAGTGCGGGTACAGTTAAAGCGATCTTGGTTGAAGCAGGTCAGCAAGTTAATAAAGGGGATTTGCTGATTGAATTAGACAGCGACGTGGAAAAAGCTAATTTGGCTTCTTTACAAGCACAATTACCTGCAGTACAAGCCAACTATCAACGTTTTTCAACATTACTGCAAGGAAAAAGTGTATCGAAAAGTGAGTTTGATAAAGCTGAATCAAGCTATAAAACGCTCCAAGCTAACATTGCAGCCGCAAAAGCTAATCTGGCACGCCGTCAAATTTATGCGCCATTTGCAGGAACGGTGGGGATTATTCAAGTGAATATTGGAGAATATGTAACCAACGGTAAAGCTATGGTGCGGGTAGAAGACATCAGCAAGAGTAAAATTGATTTTTCTCTTGGACAAAATGATTTGCAACATTTACACATTGGGCAAAAAGTTACCGTGACAACCGATGCCTTCACAGGAGAAACCTTTGAAGCAAAAATATCAGCCATTGAGCCTGCCGTGAATGCTAACAGTGGCTTAGTACAATTACAAGCGACCGTAGAAAATAGTCGTGGTAAATTGCTCTCGGGGATGTTTGCACGATTACGTGTCGCATTAACAACCGAGTATGATCAAGTTGTACTGCCTAAAGTTGCCATTACTTACAATATGTATGGAGAAACGGTGTATCGCTTGACCGCACTTTCTGATGAAGACAAAGCGAAATTACAACAGCAGCAAAACGTGGATAACATCTACCGTGTTGAATTGGTCACGGTGCATACGATTGACCGCCATGGCATTTATGCTCATATCAAAGCAGGTGAACTAAAATTCGGCGATAAAATTGTTACAGGTGGGCAACAACGCTTAAGTAACGGTAGCTTAGTCAGTGTTTCCGAGCAAGAAAGCATTGGCGTAGAACAACCAGCGAAAAGCTCAAAATTATAAGGGTAGCTAATCATGCGTTTTACAGATATTTTTATTCGCCGCCCCGTGCTTGCTGCTGCTATCAGTATGCTAATTATTATTCTTGGATTACAGGCTATCTCAAAGCTGACCGTACGCGAATATCCAGAAATGACGACAACAGTAATTAGCGTCAGTACAGTTTACCCTGGTGCAGATGCGAACCTTATTCAAGCATTTGTGACATCGCAATTAGAGGAAGCCATCGCGCAAGCAGACAACATTGACTATATTACGTCGTCTAGCAAGCAAAGTAGCTCACAGATTTCAGTGAAAATGAAATTGAACACAGATCCCAATGCTGCTCTTGCTGATGTACTATCAAAAGTCAATTCGGTGCGCTCTGCTCTGCCTAAAGAGGTTAATGACCCTGTTATTACCTCATCAAGCGGCGGCTCAGGTATGATGTATATTAGTTTTACCTCTGATGTGCTGGATTCTAGTCAGGTTACAGATTATATCCAGCGTGTAGTGAAACCGCAGTTTTTTACAATTCCCGGTGTGGCAAAAGTGGATATCTTCGGTGGCTCGCCTTATGCAATGCGTATCTGGCTTGATCCTGAAAAAATGGCAAATTTAAAACTTTCCGCTCCACAAGTCATGCAGGCATTATCTAGCAATAACGTGCAAACAGCGGCGGGTAGTGCCAATGGCTGGTTTACGGTCATCAAAAATAAAGTCAGCACCACAACAACCGATGTTCAACAACTAAAAGATTTGGTCGTGCATGCTGATGGCGATAATTTAATTCATTTAAGTGATATTGCAACAGTTGAATTGACTAAAGAAAGTAATGATTTCCGTGCAGCAGCAAATGGTAAAGAAGCGGTGGTACTGTCTATTGAACCATCATCTAGTGCTAACCCATTAACGGTAATTAAAAATATTTATCCACTCTTTGAGACTATTCAGCGAAATTTACCACCAAGTATTGATTCTAAAATTTTATATGATAGAACGATCGCAATTAATAGCTCTATTGAAGAGGTGGTGAAAACCATTTTAGAAGCCACTGTGATTGTATTAGTGGTTATCACAATGTTTTTAGGCTCTTTCCGTGCGATGATCGTGCCTGTTGTAACTATTCCTATCTCATTAATTGGGGTGATTATGTTGCTACAAGCATTTGATTTTTCGATTAATTTAATGACACTCCTAGCAATGATTCTTGCAATCGGTTTAGTAGTAGATGATGCCATCGTGGTATTAGAAAATGTAGATCGCCACATTAAACTCGGCGAAACACCGTTTAGAGCCGCCATTATAGGTACACGTGAAATTGCACTGCCTGTTATTTCAATGACTATTGCACTATGTGCGGTGTACTCTCCAATGGCATTAATGGGGGGAATAACAGGATCATTATTTAAAGAATTTGCTCTCACGCTCGCAGGTGCTGTCTTTATTTCTGGCATTATTGCATTAACGCTCTCGCCAATGATGTGTTCAAAATTGCTCAAAGCACACACCGATCCAAGTTGGTTAGAGCGTCGAGTCGAGAGCTTTCTCACTCGCTTAACCCATATTTACAATGTATTGCTTGGTATTGTCATGTATAGTCGCAAATGGATTTTAGGTTTCGCTATTTTAATTTTTGCAAGCCTACCATTGCTGTTTAGTCAATTATCCAGCGAACTCACCCCAAGCGAAGATAAAGGGGCATTGTTATCCATAGGAACAACATCGGCTGATCGCAATGTGGATTATGTGCAAACAGCCATGAAAAAATTTGAAGCGTTATTAAAAGAGATTCCTGAAGTGCAGTTTTCACAAGTAATTTCTGGCGTACCGTCCTCAAATCAAGCATTGGCTATTGCAACATTGGTTGACTGGAGTGAACGCACACGCAGCCAAACGGACATCATGAATGAGTTAAATGCCAAAGCAAAAAGTATTCCTGAAATCTCAGTATCTGGTTTCCCATTCCCTGAAATTGATACGGGAGAGCAAGGCATGCCTGTATCATTTGTGATTACCACCCCGAATGATTACCGTGAACTTGCAGATATTGCTCAAAGCATTTGGCAAGAAGCACAAAAATCAGGGCAATTTATCTTTTCAAATATCGATCTCAAATTTGACACAGCCGAAATGACCATGTCGATTGACCGTGATAAAGCCAATTCTTACGGCATCACCATGTCGCAAATCAGCTCAACAGTGGGCAGCTTCCTGTCCAGTGCTACCGTAACACGAGTGGATTTACAAGGGCGTGCGTACAAAATCATCTCGGGTATTGAACGTAAAAAACGGCTAAATCCAGAATCAATGAATAACTTTTACCTCATTGCAAATGATGGAAGTGCGGTTCCGCTCAGTAGCCTCGTCACTCTCGAGTTAAAAACGCAACCGCTTTCCTTACCACGCTTTAACCAGCTAAATTCGGCAGTCATCAGTGGTGTGCCAACAGGCTCCGTCGGAGATGCGGTAAAATGGTTCCAAACAACAGGGGCTGACATGTTGCCTCAAGGCTATACCTATGATTTCCGTGGTGAATCTCGCCAGTTTGTCCAAGAAGGGAATGCCCTTGCAACCACCTTTGCTTTGGCTGTTATCATTATTTTCTTAGTGCTGGCTATCCAATTTGAATCGATTCGTGATCCACTGGTCATTATCGTTTCCGTGCCGCTGGCCATTTCTGGGGCACTATTAGGACTAAATTTACTTGGCTTTTTTGATGTAGCGGGCAGCACACTCAATATTTATTCCGAAGTGGGTTTGATCACGCTCGTTGGGCTGATCACCAAGCATGGGATCTTAATGTGCGAAGTGGCAAAAGAAGAGCAGCTGTTGCATGGTAAAAACCGCATTGATGCCATTATGGAAGCCGCTCGCATTCGTCTACGCCCAATCTTAATGACGACCGCAGCCATGATTGCTGGGCTTATCCCACTACTTTATGCCTCAGGCGCAGGCGCGGTTTCTCGCTTTAGTATTGGAGCGGTAATCATCGCTGGGCTTGCTATTGGTACCTTGTTCACCTTGTTTATTTTGCCTGTCATTTACAGCTTTATTGCAACTGAACACAAACCACTGCCTGAATTTGATGAAAGCAAACCACCGCTTGAAGAACATCACTAACGCAAAAACCTGCCTTTAGGCAGGTTTTTTTATTCCCAAAGTGCTGTAGATAACGGATAACATTTCACAAAAAACCCTTATCAGTGGTAAACTTACCCCTATTTATTATAGTAAAACATAAAGTGCGGTATAAGAGAGAAAAGGCATGGCAGATGATAAGAAAAAAGGCGGATTTTGGTCTTGGCTTGGTTTAGGGAAAGAGAAAGCAGAAAACGAAACGGATTCAACCGCACAAGAAACAGAAATCCCAGCAGACACCTCAGCAGAACAACGCTTAGCTGAAGAACAAGAACTTGCAAAACAAGAGCCTCAAACATTAGTTGAGCCGCAACTTGCTGAAGCACTCGCTGAAGATGAAGCGAAAGCAACAACACAAAGTGCGGTCAGCGAGCAGGAAAAGCCAAGCCAGGGCGGGTTTTTCAGTCGATTATTAAAAGGGCTAGTGAAAACCAAGCAGAACCTTGGCAGTGGCTTTCGCAGTCTCTTTCGTGGCAAAAAAATTGATGATGAACTGTTTGAAGAGCTAGAAGAACAACTTTTGATCGCCGACATTGGCGTGCCAACCACCACCAAAATCATCAACAATCTCACCGAACACGCCAGCAAAAAAGAACTGCGTGATGCTGAGCAGCTTTATCATAAACTCAAACAAGAAATGGCGGATATTCTTGACCCTGTTGCAAAACCTCTTGAAATTAATGAGAAAAAACCGTTTGTAATTTTGATGGTCGGTGTCAATGGTGTGGGCAAAACGACCACCATTGGTAAGCTGGCGCGCCAGTTCCAACAGCAAGGCAAATCCGTGATGTTGGCGGCAGGTGATACTTTCCGTGCGGCAGCGGTGGAGCAATTACAAGTGTGGGGTGAGCGTAATAATATTCCTGTGGTGGCGCAAAGCACGGGCTCTGATGCGGCGTCGGTGATTTATGATGCGATGGAATCGGCGCGCGCGCGCAATATTGACATTTTATTAGCCGACACCGCAGGACGGTTGCAAAACAAAAATCACTTGATGGATGAGCTGAAAAAAATTGTGCGTGTGATGAAAAAACTTGACCCCGAAGCACCGCACGAAATTATGCTCACTTTGGATGCAGGCACGGGGCAAAATGCCATTAGCCAAGCCAAACTGTTCAATGAAGCAACGGGATTAACGGGCATTAGCTTAACCAAACTTGATGGCACGGCGAAAGGTGGCGTCATTTTTGCCATTGCCGATCAATTTAACGTGCCAATCCGTTATATTGGCATTGGTGAAAAAATTGACGATTTACGCCCATTCAATGCACACGAATTTATTGAGGCATTGTTTAGCCAAGAACAAGACGAAGAATAAGGACTACTATGATCCGATTTATTAATGTTAGCAAAGCCTATCTTGGTGGCAAACCTGCTTTACAAGGCTTGAGTTTTCATCTGCCTGCAGGCAGCATGACTTATCTCACGGGGCACTCTGGAGCAGGTAAAAGTACGTTGTTAAAACTCATTATGGGCATTGAACGTGCCAATGGCGGCTCAGTGTATTTCAACGGACACGATATTACTCGTTTAAGTGACGATCAAATCCCGTTTTTACGTCGCCAAATTGGTATGGTGCATCAAGATTACCACCTATTAACCGACCGTAGCGTGTTGGAAAATGTCTCCCTGCCACTCATTATCTCAGGCATTCATCCCAATGAAATAAAACGCCGCGCCTGTGCTGCATTAGATAAAGTGGGGCTTTTGCACCGTGCTAACCACCTGCCGCTACACCTTTCTGGCGGGGAGCAACAGCGTGTTGACATTGCTCGCGCCGTAGTCAATCGCCCACAGTTGTTGCTGGCAGATGAACCCACAGGAAATCTTGATAAATCACTTTCACGCGAAATTTTTCGTCTATTTGAAGAGTTCAATCGCGTTGGTGTTACAGTGTTAATCGCAACCCACGATCACAGCATTGTGCAACAATATCCAAAACCGACCTTAGTGCTTGAGCAAGGTCATCTGCGTGCATTTCAATAAGGAGATTGTTATGAGCTCACGCCCAACCCAAGCACCATTTTGGATGCAAACACAATATGTATTAAAGTCGGTTTTTGTCGATCTTTGGCAAAAACGCATTGGCACATTGCTCACCGTGTTGGTGATTGCTGTTTCGCTCACTATTCCTACGATCAGCTACCTTTTATGGAAAAACACCAAAGAGGCAGCCACCAAGTTTTACCCTGAATCTCAAATTAGCGTGTACTTACATAAAACCTTAAGTGAGGCCGATGCCAATTTAGTGGTGGATAAAATCCGCCAAGAAAAGGGCGTGGCAGAACTCAGCTACATCTCCCGTCAGCAAAGTTTGGAAGATTTCCGCCAATGGTCGGGCTTTAACGATGAGCTGGCAATGCTTGACGACAATCCACTGCCTGCAGTTGTGATGATTAATCCAACAGAAGCTTTTCAAACCAGTGCGAAGCTCACCGAACTTAAACAGACGCTATTGAAAATCAAAGGTGTGGATGAAGTGCGGTTAGACACTGACTGGATGGAAAAACTCGGTGCCATCACATGGCTGGCTGGGCGCATTGCGGTGGTCTGCACCTTGCTGATGCTTATTGCCGTCATTTTAGTGATCGGCAACAGTATCCGCTCCGATGTATACAGCGCACGCGCTAACATTGAGGTCATGAAGCTCCTAGGTGCAACCGAGCATTTTATCTTACGCCCATTTCTCTATACAGGGCTCATTTTCGGCATCATCGGTGGCGTGTTGGCAACCCTGTTAAGTGGGCTGACCATCGCCTATTTCTCCACCGCCATTGACTACGTTGCCAATATTTTTGCGGTGAAGTTTGAACTTAACGGCATGAATTTTGTGGAAGTGCTGTTTATCATCGCCCTTGCCGCCTTCACGGGCTGGTGCGGCGCGTTGATTGCGGCAAAAAAACACATTCACCGCTTAGAAAATTAAGTGAACGCCTAAAGTGCGGTTAGCAGTCGATACAACCGAGCGACATTCTCCGCGCAGGATTGCAGGTTCTGCGCACCGCACTTTAAAGTATTTTCCAGGCTATCGAGTCGCTGAATAATCGGGAATACCGCGTCGATACCATGATCATAAACGGCGACATAATCCGCACGCAGACAGCCAACAATGGCGATCACAGGTTTGTTATGCACTTTAGCACAGCGCGCAACACCGATAGGCGTTTTGCCGTGCACCGTTTGCCCGTCCATACGCCCTTCGCCTGTAATGACTAAATCCGCCGACCGCACTTTGCTCTCCAAATCAACGGCGTTGAGCATAATCTCAACCCCTGAGCGCAATGTTGCGTTTGGCAGTAGCATCAAGCCTGCTCCCATACCGCCCGCTGCGCCCGCCCCTTTTGCGTTGGCAATATCTAAACCGAGCTGCTGTTGCACAATGTGGGCAAAATGAGCAAGCGCATTATCCAGTCGTGTTATCATCGCGTCATCCGCCCCTTTTTGCGCCCCAAACACCACTGCTGCGCCCTGTTTGCCCGTGAGTGGGTTATCCACATCGCAGGCGATCAACAACCGCACTTCGCCTAAGCGTTCATCAAGTTGGCTTAAATCAACGCGTGTTAATTGGGCTAATGCCGCCCCACCATAGGGAAGTTCTTGGTTGGCATTATCATAAAAATGTGCGCCGAGTGCTTGCAGCATACCTACGCCGCCGTCATTGGTGGCACTGCCTCCGATGCCAAGAATGATCGTATTTACACGATGATCAAGTGCGGTTTTGATCAGCTCACCCGTGCCAAAGCTGGTGGTGATTTCGGGATTCCGTTGTGGCATTGGCACCAAATGTAACCCTGACGCGGCCGCCATTTCAATAATTGCCGTCTGCCCGTCGCCCGATAGCCCCCAGTGTGCGTGCACCTGCTCACCCAATGGGCTAGTAACCGCACTTTGCATCTGTTTTCCGCCCGTGGCATCAATAAACGATTGCACCGTGCCTTCGCCACCATCAGCCATCGGCACTAATGTGTAGGTGGCATTGGGGAAAATACGTGCAAAGCCCGTTTGAATAGCTTGCGCGACCTCTTGGGCTGTGAGGCTTTCTTTGAAACTATCGGGGGCAATCACAACGTGCATAGGTTCTCCTTAACTTAACACATAACGTTCAATCGCTTGTGCCACGCCAGAGTCATTATGGTGCCCCGTTATCGCATCTGCTATTGCTTTCAGCTCGTCGGTGGCATTTTCCATCGCAATGCCAAGGCCTGCGAATTCCACCATATGGGCGTCATTGCCCGCATCGCCCATACAGATGATGTCTTTAGCAGCGATCCCTAAAAATTCCGCCAGCGCAGCAATGCCGCTACCTTTGTTGGCTTTCGGGTGGAGAAACTCCATAAAAAATGGCGTGCTTTGCACCACCGTGAACCGCACTTTTAGATCCTGTGGCAAGGTTGCCATGGCGTGGCTGACTTTTTCGGCATCATCCGCATAAAGGACTTTAATGATCGGTTCATCGTCATCAAGCTTGGCAAAATCAAGCTGATTAAGCGGAATTTTGTTAATCTCGGCCTCGTGCTGGCTGCACGCACCACAATCAGGCGAAATCAGCCCACGACGTGGCGAAAACGCGTGCAAATTAATGCCTAACGTTTTGGCTTGTTCTGCCAACAGCTTCGCCTCACGCCCTGTGAATTGAAAATCTTGAATGATTTTTTCATCGCTGATCCGTTTGACCTGTACCCCGTTGAAGCACAGCACATAGTCATCATCACTGTTCATGGCAAGTTGCTCAAAATAGTGTTGCAGCCCAACAAAAGGGCGACCAGAGGCCAACACCACTCGCACACCGCACTTTTTCGCAGCTAAAATCGCTTGACGATTGCGTTCGCTGATTTGCTTGTGGCTATCAAGCAAGGTGCCATCCATATCCAATGCAATTAATTTATAGTTGTTCATTGTATCCTCATATCCATCTGCATAAGCATAGCACAGACCGCACTTTTGCCACTATAAGGTTGCACCATTGTGGGCGATGAGTTTTTGATACCAATAAAAACTTTTTTTCTTACTGCGTGCCAAATCTTTAAGATCGAACTCATCACGATTCACATAAATAAAGCCATAACGTTTGCTCACGCCTTGATGGGTGCTGACCAAGTCAATCGCTGACCACGGATTATAGCCAAACACCTCCACACCGTCGGCAAGGGCAAGTTGGAGCTGTTGGAGGTGTTTTTTCAAATAATCAATGCGATAATCATCGTTGATACTGCCATCCTCTTCCACTTGATCAAATGCCCCTAAGCCGTTTTCTGTAACCAGCAACGGTAGCGCATAGCGTGAATAGATACGGCGCAAGGTCGTGCGGAAACCAGCGGGGTCAATTTCCCAGCCAAACTCATTCACACTTAAATGCGGGTTTTTACCACCACAGAAAAAGCCCGCTTCCCCTACGGCAAGTTGTTGATCGCCACTGGAGCCAAGATTATCGCCTTCGCCGTGGCTGGCGGACACGGTTGAGGAGCTGTAATAATTAAATGCAATAAAATCAGGGCGTGCCGCTTTGAGAACATCAAAGTCGCCATCAGCAATTTCAGGTGTAGCATTGCGGGATTGCAAAAACGCCCACGCAAGGTGGTTATAACGCCCAAAAACGGCCATATCAAGATAAAGCCAGTTACGCAATGCCTCAAAATTATCGGCCGCGATAACATCCTCTGGTCGCGCGCTGGCAGGATAAACACAAGCAATGTTGATGGCGGGGGCAATTTTCGCATGTGGTAACAGCTCATGGCACTTGATCATCGCTTTGGCTTGCGCCACAAACATATTGTGATTTTGCTGATAAATATCCTTCACGGGGTTTTCACCTTTGCCGCCGCCCGTGCCAAGGGCGTTAGGATGCAAAATCATCATATTTTGTTCATTGATGGTCAGCCAATAAGTTACTCTGTCACCGAGATGTTCATAAAGTGCGGTGCAGTAACGCTCGAATGCGGCGATGGTAGCACGGTTCGACCAGCCGCCTTTTTGTTGTAACGCGTACGGCAAATCAAAATGGTACAATGTGACAATGGGTTCAATGTTGTGCGCACGCAACTCATCAATTAAATCACTATAAAATGCCAAGCCTTTTTCATTAAGCTCACCATCACCGTCGGGAAACACGCGGCTCCACGCAATTGAAAAACGGTAAGCCTTTAAACCCAGTTCAGCAAACAGTGCCACATCTTCTTTAAAGCGGTGATAATGATCTGCGCCCACTTTAAAATCCGTGGTATTGGGCACAACAGGTGCCATATCAATCACAGATGGGCCTTTGCCGTCTTCATTCCACGCACCTTCGACTTGATATGCTGACGTTGACGCACCCCACAAAAAGTGCGGTGGAAATGGAGTGCCGTTTTGGTGTTGCATAATTTCTCCTTATTTTTATTTATGCGCTCTTTCGTTAGCTTAAGATTACACAGAATTCCAGATAAAAACGAAAGTTTATTGTAAGAATGTGATCTTGACTGGAATTCTAACATAATCTGCCCCGACCGCACTTTTACGAAAAGTTGAATTCCCTTAGAATTGGGCGTGATTATTCTAATAACAAACGGAGTGTTTATGACATTAACTTTTAATAAAGTCCATTTTGCAGTTGCAACCGCACTTTGTGTGCCGACATTGGCACTGGCTGCTGATATGGATTTACGCATTGTGGAAACCACCGATTTGCATGCCAATATGATGGATTATGATTATTACAAAGACAAACCATCCGAAAAAATCGGGCTCGTGCGTGCTGCCGATTTGGTGCAAAAAGCCCGCGCTGAAGTAAAAAACAGCGTGCTGGTGGACAATGGGGATTTGATCCAAGGCAGCCCGATGGGCGATTGGGTCGCCTCTAAAGGCTTGAAAGAAGGGGAGTTGCACCCTGTTTATAAAGCCATGAATTTGCTTGACTATGATGTAGGCAACATCGGCAACCACGAATTTAACTATGGGCTGGAATTTTTAGACCGTGCCATTGCGGGCGCAAAATTCCCGTATATCAATGCTAATATTTATGTCGCTAATGGCAAAGACGACAAACACTATTTCACGCCGTATATCATCAAAGACTACGAATTTGTTGACACCGACGGCAAAAAACAGCAGATAAAAGTCGGTTACATCGGCTTTGTGCCGCCACAAGTGTTGATTTGGGATAAGAAAAATTTAGAAGGCAAGGTGATCGCCAAAGATATCACTGAAACGGCTAAACAGTTGGTGCCGAAAATGCGTGAAGAGGGGGCGGATATTGTGATTGCTGTGCCGCACTCGGGGCTTTCAGCCGAGCCGTACCGCACTTTAGCGGAAAACTCGGTGTATTATCTTTCTAAAGTTGAGGGCATTGATGCCATTGCCTTTGGCCATGCGCACGCTGTTTATCCAAGCAAAGAGTTTGCTGATATTCCAGGGGCTGATATTGAAAAAGGCACCATTAATGGCGTGCCGTCTGTGATGCCAGGGCGTTGGGGCAGCCACATTGGGGTGATTGATCTCAAACTTAACAACGATTCTGGCAAATGGAAAGTCGTTTCAGGCACTACCGAAGCATTGCCAATTTACGACAGCAAAAATAAAACTGCAATTGCTAAACAATATGTGCCCGTGTTAGATATTTTGAAAGACGATCATAAAAATACGCGTGATTACGTCAACGCACCGATTGGCAAAGCTGATGATAAAATGTACAGCTTCTTGGCACTCGTGCAAGACGACCCAACGATTCAAATTGTCAATTTAGCACAACAAGATTATGTAAAACGCTTTGCTCAAGGCGACCCTGATTTAGGCAGCCTCCCTGTGCTTTCTGCAGCAGCACCGTTTAAAGTGGGTGGGCGAAAAAATGATCCAAGTAACTTCACAGAAGTGGAAGCTGGGCAATTAACATTTCGCAATGCGGCGGATTTGTACCTCTACCCTAACACGCTAGTCGCATTGAAAGTGACAGGCGAAGAGGTGCGCGAGTGGTTGGAGTGCGCAGCGGGGCAATTTAACCAAATTGACCCAACCAAGGCGGAAAAACAAGCGTTGATCAACTGGGATGGCTTCCGAACATATAACTTTGATGTGATTGACGGGGTGAATTATCAGGTCGATGTTACTCAACCTGCACGTTATGATGGCGAATGCAAGCTCATTAATCCAGATGCGCACCGCATTGTTGATCTCACTTTCAACGGCAAACCAGTTGATGCGAAGCAAAATTTCTTGATTGCCACCAACAACTACCGCGCTTTTGGGGAAAAATTCCCTGGTACGGGCAGTGCGAATATTGCCTTCTCCGCACCAGATGAAAACCGCACTATTGTGGCAGACTATATCCGCCGCGTGAGCCAAGAGCAAGGTGAAGTGAAAGTAAGTGCGGACAACAACTGGCGTATCAAAGCGATCCTTGAGAACAAAGCACAGGTATTTTTTGAAACCTCACCGTCTGATAAAGCGGCTGAATTCATCAAAGAAAAAGCACAATATCCAATGAAGCATATTGGACAAGACGATAACGGGTTTGCGTTATACGAATTGGAATTACATCAATAAAAAACCAATCAAGGCTGAATTTATTTCAGCCTTTTTTCTGTTAAATTCATCTTTTATGTTATAGTAACATTATGATTTTTATAATCCATTCTATTCATGATGAGTAAGCATAAACGCCCTACACTGCAAGATGTTGCAAATCATCTTGGTATCACTAAGATGACAGTGAGCCGCTATTTGCGTAATCCAGATTTAGTAGCGTCTAACACTCGTTTAAAAATCGCTGAAGCTATTGAGCATATAGGTTATATTCCTAACCGTGCACCCGATATTTTATCAAATGCAAAAAGCCATGCTATTGGCGTTTTAGTTCCATCATTAACAAATCACGTTTTTGCTGATGTTATCAAAGGCATTGAAGAGATTGTTGATAAAGCCGGTTATCAAACGATGCTTGCCCATTATGGCTACTGTGAAGAAAAAGAAGAAAAACGCATTGAAAGTTTACTTTCTTATAATGTTGATGGCTTGATTTTATCCGAAAATCATCACTCGAAACGGACTTTAAAAATGCTAGAAATTGCTGATATTCCAGTGATTGAAATTATGGAATGCAGTGAGGTAAGTTCCCGCCAAGCAATTGGATTTGATAATGTCGCTGCCGCACAGGCAATGGTAGAGATGATGATTCGCCGTGGTCGCCGAAAAATTGTTTACTTCTCGGCAAGAATGGATAAAAGAACGTTATTAAAAATGCAAGGATACGAGCAAGCAATGCGTAAGCATAACCTATCGCCTTGTTGCTTAAAAACAGAAGAATCTTCATCATTTTCGCTTGGTGCACAACTCCTTAATCAAGCATTATCATTATATCCTGATATTGATGGTATCTTTTGTACGAATGATGACCTTGCCATCGGTGCAATTTTTGAATGTCAGCGTCAACATATTGCTATCCCAGCACAAATTGCAATAGCAGGATTTCATGGACATGACGTTGGTCAATCTATGACCCCGCTATTAGCAACTGTTATCACTCCAAGGCTTGAGATAGGTAAAATTGCTGCACAAGAGTTATTAAATCGGTTAAATAATATTGAGCAGCAAAGTCCTATCATTAATTTGGGCTATCAGATCCAAATCGGTGAAAGTATTTAGTCAACTAAAAGATGGTTGCACCCTGTTCGGCGGAAGAGACATTTTGCCTAAATAATTCAAATAACCGTTGTCCAGCGATAGGTTCATCTTGCAAGAGAATTGGATCATCCATATCGCGCGAGTCTAAATCAGCTAAACACGTTAATTCACCACTTTCCGCATCCAATTTAATGATGTCTCCCTCTGTGATTTTAGCTAATGGACCGCACTTTGCAGATTCAGGGCATAAGTGAATCACTGCGGGAACTTTTCCTGATGCACCAGATAATCGACCATCTGTTACCAATGCAACACGAAAACCGCTTTCCATTAAATTACCTAAAATTGGCATTAATTTATGTAACTCTGGCATTCCTCTTGCTGCTGGTCCGCTATTACGCACAACAATGATCGCATCTTGTGCTAACAAGCCTTCATTATAGGCGTTAACTACATCATCTTGCGATTCAAATACCTTAGCAGGTGCAATGATTTTTTTATATTTATCCTCAACGGCACTGACTTTGATTATGCCTCTACCCATATTGCCTGCGACAACTTTAATACCACCTTTATGACTAAATGGCTTGTGTTGCGGTGCAATAATATCAGGATTTTTTGTTTCTAGAATAGGGTTGAATTTAACTTCATTATTTTGCGTAAGTTCTGGCACACATAAATAATCTTCAAATGAACCCCAAATAGGTAATGTATCTTGATGTAGCAAATCACGATTAGCCAGTAATCTCAACAATAATGGCACCCCTCCAGCTTGATAAAAATCATTAATATCCGCATCACCATTTGGATAAATTCGGGTCAGTAAAGGCACTTCATTTGATAATAAAGCAAAATCATCCCACGTTAAAATAAAGCCAGCTGCTTTCGCAATAGCAATAAGATGAATAGTATGGTTGGTACTACCACCAGAGGCAAGTAATGCAACCATCGCATTCACTAAACTTTTTTCGGTAACCACCTCATAAAGCGGTCTAAAATCTGCGCTATTGCGGTGTATTTTTAACATTTGAAGCACAGCAAGGCGGGTTAATTCTTGTCTTAATGGGCTATTTACTGGCACAAATGCCGCACCTGGCAACATAAGCCCCATCGTTTCTAAAAGTAGCTGATTAGTATTTGCTGTACCATAAAATGTACATGTACCTTGACTATGGTAAGACGCATTTTCTATTTCTTGTAATTTATCTTTTCCAACTAACCCAGCTGCATATTGTTGTCGCACAGCCACTTTTTGTTTATTACGAATCCCCGTTGTCATCGGACCTGATGGAATAAATGCCGTCGGTAAATGTCCAAATTGTAATGCGCCAATTAATTGACCAGGTGCAATTTTATCGCAAACGCCTAGCAAAAGTGCGCCATCAAAAGCATTATGACTTAAGCCTATGGCGGTGGATTGTGCGATCACATCTCGTGAAAACAAAGACAGCTCCATACCTGCCTGTCCTTGTGTTATTCCATCGCACATAGCGGGAACCGCACTTGCTACTTGTGCGCTATGCCCATGCTCTCGTAAAATGTGTTTGATGTGTTCTGGATAATCTAAATAGGGCTGATGAGCACTGACCATATCGTTATATGAGGTAATAATCCCTATATTTAATCGGGTAAAATCCAAAATAGCGCGCTTATCTTGGTCACAACATGTTGCTACGGTATGCGCTAAATTCCCACAGCTTAACTTTTGTCTTGATTTTCTCTGAGCAAGTTGTGATTCAATTTGCTTTAAATAATGCTCTCGTGTTTTTAGACTACGGGTTACGATATTTTTTGTTACTTCTGCAACAATGCGATTCATCGTCAATCTCCTTTCACCCTTTTACTGATATTTTTCAATGACAGAAATACAATCAGCCACAACAGCATCAAATGAGTTATCAATATTAATCGTATCTACGTCATTTTCATCAGATTGCGGGACTTCTAATGTGTCAAATTGACTACGTAACATATCCGTTTTCATATAGTGCCCTTGGCGTTTTTTCATTCTGTCTAAAATCAATTCAAAACTACCCGATAAAAAGATAAAACGAATAAAGGGATTACCATCACGAATAATATTTCTATATTGTTTTTTTAACGCCGAACAGACAATAATGCCACTTTCTGATTTTTGATTTAGACTAAATGCGGCATCTCTAATCCTTACCAACCAAGGTTCTCTATCTTGATCATTTAATGGTAATCCAGAACGCATTTTTAGAATATTTGCTTTAGGGTGAAGATCATCACCATCTATCAATTTCATTTTAAGTTTATTTGCAATAGCTGTTCCAACACTGGTTTTTCCTGTGCTAGAGACACCCATTAATATAAATATACTATTCTGATGTGCCATACGCTTCCTCATAAATTAATTTGTTACCGATAACAATAAAATTACGCTTTACTTTTTTTTAAATCAACTAAAAAAAGTATTTTAAGTGAAATAAGTGATCTAAATCACAAATAAAAGAAAAGATATTTGCAAGAATAGTGGTTATCGGTAACATTTCGTAATAGATGCATTGATTCATTATATGGAGATTATTTATGGATTTATTATCCCTTACACACGATGCTACTTCGCTACTGCTAATAGCTCTGAGTTCAGTAATCGCATTATTAATTCTCATTATGCGGTTTAAAATTCATGCATTTGTTGCATTAACACTTGTAAGTTTATTAACTGCATTGGCTACAGGTATTCCAATTAATAAAGTACTACCAACATTATTACAAGGCTTTGGTAATACTCTCGCATCAGTGGCTTTATTAGTTGGTTTAGGTGCAATGATAGGGCGTTTATTAGAAATTACTGGCGGAGCTAAAATTTTAGCTGACACCCTAATTAATAAATTTGGAGAAAAAAGAGCACCTTTTGCACTTGGTGTTGCCTCCCTACTATTTGGTTTTCCTATTTTCTTTGATGCAGGCTTAGTTGTTATGTTGCCTATTATCTTTAGTGTTGCAAAACAATTTGGTGGATCAACTTTGCGTTATGCGTTGCCTGCTGCTGGGGCATTTTCTGTTATGCACGCTTTTTTGCCGCCACATCCAGGTCCTGTTGCTGCCGGTGATTTACTCAGCGTCAATATGGGATTATTAGTGTTCGTTGGGCTCATCTGCGCCATTATCACATGGTATATTAGTGCTTACTTATTTGGATTATATGCAGGTAAAAAAATTCATCTTGCTTTACCAAAAGCCTTTTTAAGTGCGAACGCGATTAATGAAACAGCCGCACAAAATCCACCAAGTTTCCAAAAAGTGATCTCTATTTTATTGTTACCACTGTGTTTAATTTTACTTGATACAGGGCTTAACACCTTGTCTGTTATGAAAATAATTGATGGATCACAATTGTGGGTAGAATCACTGCGCTTAATTGGTAAAACACCGATTGCGTTATTAATTACATTATTAGTTGCTATTTTATTACTCAAAGAACAACGTAGTTATGAACAAATCGAAAAAATCTGTAACAATGCTCTAGGGCCAATCTGTGCCATCGTCTTAGTAACAGGTGCAGGTGGTATGTTTGGTGGTGTGTTGCGTGCAAGTGGCATTGGTAATGTATTAGCAGACACATTATCAGATACAGGCTTACCAATTATTGTAGCAGCCTTTATCATCGCTTTAGCCTTACGTGTTGCACAAGGTTCTGCAACCGTTGCCCTTACCACAACATCCGCATTGATTGCCCCAACATTAGCAACAGCAACGGGAATCAGTCAATTTGATCTCTGCTTTATTGTTATTGCGATTGCATCTGGCTCTGTTGCGTTATCACATGTCAATGACTCTGGATTTTGGCTTGTTAGTCGTTTTCTTGAAATGGATACCAAAACAACCTTTAAAACATGGACAGTAATGGAAACGCTGATTGGATTTGTTGGGTTTACTATCGCTGTGGTTGGAAGTATCTTACTATAACAACTGATTTGGGAGGCATAATTTAACACTTGTGCCTCCACTTTTTCTTGCTGCTATGCTAAGTGTTGCATGTAACTCTTGCGCACGCTCTGCCATAATATTTAACCCATAATGTCCACTGGGCTCGTGTAAAGACGCTATGCCTATGCCATTATCACGCACAATCACTTCATTTTCACCCTCAGAATTAGGGCGAGCAATCACTTCAATTAAGCTAGCATTGGCATGTTTAATACTGTTTAACACCGCTTCACGCACAATTTGCAGTAAATGAATTTGCTGCTGTGCATTCAACAACTGCGAAGGCAAAGCACACTCAAGTGTGATTTTAGCATCACTGTTTGGTTGTAACGAATCAATCACTTCTTGCAACGCAAGTGTGAGATTAGATTCATTCACTGTTAGGCGAAATGTTGCAAGTAACTCACGTAATTGCGTGTAACCATCAGAAAGTGCGGTTTCAAATTGCGCAACAATGTGCATACTTTTGGGCGCAGTATCCCCCATTTCACGCTCAATAGAACGTTTTAATAACGTAAGCTGAATTTGTAAAAAAGCAAGGACTTGTGCCAAAGAATCATGCAATTCACGAGCAATGATGGATCGCTCTTGCATTAATAACAGTTGTTGTTGTTGCTTTGCTAACTGAGCGGAGTGCAAAGCGCGCCCTAACATTTGTGCAATATTTTCAATGGTACGTAAATCAGGATAATTATCCGCCCGTTGCCAATTCAGTTGCCCTAAATGTTGCTCACCAATCGTAATGCGTGTGATATGCCACGGTTTATTCTCATCAACGTTACCTACGTCCATATTCCACATTTCATTACCATTTAATTGTAACCGAATTGCTTGCAATGCTTCATTTTGGCATAAAGACGACAAAATGATATGTAGCCCTTCTTGGTTAATTTCATGCAAACTTAAACGCTGTGATGCGAAATACAACATAGATAAAGTGCGGTTTATTTGCGTGAGACTATGCGTTTTTTCATTAACTTGATGTTCAAGACAAGCATAAAGTTTTTTTAGCTCTTTTGCCATTTGCGTAAAGCCACGCGAAAGCACACCGAGTTCATTATCACTGTCAATATCCAATACTAAGTGGTCAAACTGCCCATTTTGCACCTGCTGACTGGCTGTCACCAAACGTGTAAGAGGTTCAACCACTTTTTTGCGGCTATACCCCAGCAATAAAAAGCCGAACGCCGCCATTAATAATAGCGCACAAATATTGGAATAAATGGCAAACATTAATTGGCGTTCAGAAAACGTTTGCAACACACTCACAAAATGATCAACGTGATCGACATATTCACTTAAATGCGCACGATAAGCGGTTTTATTGCCTGCTGAAATATACCCTTCCATTTCTTGCCAGCGAGAAAGCAAAGTGCGGTACGCTGTTTGTACCTCCTGCGGCACATAAATACGATTAAGCCGCACTAACGTTGGCGAATGCAATGTTTCACGGTAAAGAGCAACGCCTGCATCAACTGCCGATGGCTGATAATCCATATCGTGCAACAGGCGATAACTTTGCATACGCAACGAACCAGACACATTAATCATCTCCGCATCAGACTGATTTCCCACCATAATCAAGGTGGTAATCCCTGTTGCCAACCCCGAAAGCAGAATGATTAGCAACAAATAATAGGCTAATCGTTTTGTGAGAGAACTGCGAAATTTGATCATTATTCAGACACTAATTGCTCATGTGCCCATAATTCAGGCAATGTTTCACGGCGACGAATTAAATGGGCTTTATCACCATCAACCAATACTTCCGCTGCACGAGTGCGAGTATTGTAATTCGATGCCATACACGCCCCATATGCACCTGCCGAACGTTGCACCAATAAATCTCCCGCTTGAATCGCTAAAGTGCGGTCTTTACCTAAAAAATCCCCTGTTTCACAAATTGGACCAACCACATCATAAACCGCACTTTGACGATCTAACGTGCAATCAGCTTCGATAATTTGCATATAGGCTTGGTAAAGTGATGGACGAATCATATCATTCATACCCGCATCTACAATGGCAAAATTACGTTGTTCATTACTTTTTAAAAATTCGACTTTAGTCACCAGCACGCCAGCATTCGCCACTATCGCACGCCCAGGTTCTAAGATAATTTCAATCTGATGATACTCTTTCAATTTCGCTAATAATGCTTTGGTATAGTCACTTGGCTGTGGTGGCGTTTCTCCATTATATGGCACGCCTAAACCGCCGCCTAAATCCAGATGTTTAATCTTAATGCCATCAGATTTCAAGGCTTCCATCAGCACGATTAACCGATCCGTTGCATCTAAAAATGGCTGTAATTCTGTTATTTGCGATCCAATATGACAATCCAGCCCTACAATATCTAAGTGCGGTAAGCTCGCAGCATAACGATACGCTTCTCGCGCTTGTTTAACGCTGATACCAAATTTATTTTCTTTTAACCCTGTGGAAATATAAGGATGCGTTTTGGCATCTACATCGGGATTTACTCGCAGTGAAATCGGTGCTTTTTTCCCCATTTCGCCTGCAATCTGATTGATCAAGGTTAATTCAGGTAAAGATTCCACATTAAAGCAGCGAATCCCCACCTCCAATGCACGTGCGATTTGATCCGCACTTTTAGCTACCCCAGAAAAAACAATTTTATGAGGATCACCACCTGCCACCAAGACCCGTTCAAGTTCCCCAACTGATACAATATCAAAACCCGAGCCCATTTTGGCTAATATATTTAAAATCGCAATGTTGGAATTGGCTTTAACAGCATAACAAATCAAGTGCGGTTGCTGACCAAATGCGTCATCAAAGGCACGAAAATGACGAACAAGGGTTGCTTTGGAATAAACATACAACGGCGTACCAAATTCAGCCGCTAACGCTGTGATTGTAATATCTTCCGCAAATAATTTTTGTTGTTGGTATTGAAAAAAATCCATAGTTATCCTTACTGTGCCGTTGTTTGTTCGCTGGTATTCTCACTATTATCAGGGAAATATAATGGACCTTTCACCCCACACCCTACGAGATTTAACAAAAAAACCGCACTGAATATTGCAATAATCATTTTTTTCATAATCTGTCCTTTTTCAACGATTTTGGCTATTTTAACCATTAATCTCAACGATGTGCTATTACTATTGTTGGAAAGTTGTAAAATGTCTATAATTTAAGGCTAACTCACGCGGAGAAATACAATGAATGTAAGCGAATACCACCAACAGATTGAAAAAATATGGGCTGACATTGAAACAGCATTAGAACAACAGGAAATTGATGTCGATTGCGATATTCTCGGTTCTGTTTTTTCTATTACGTTTGCCGATGGGCAACAAATTGTGATTAACAAACAAGAGCCTTTGCTTGAGCTTTGGCTTGCCAGCAAACTCGGCGGATATCACTTTAAATATAAAAATGGGTTATGGCTCACAGCGGATAATAAAGAGTTTTTTGCTCTATTAACCGATGCACTTAACGCCTATGGCGAACACGTTACCTTTAAATGAGATGATTATGCGTAAATTTATCCTTTTTATAACCGCACTTTTACCTTTTACCGTACTAGCGGCCGATTTAGCCACCAGTGAAAACCCGATTTATCACTCTAAAACTGAATTAATGCTACGCAAAAGTAAAGACAATTTTTTCTCCATTGCACCTTACGATCAAAACTACATTATGGAAACTTACAGCAATGGAAATTTTGATAATCAAGACGGCAAAAAGAAAAAACACGATGAAATTAAATTCCAAATTAGCCTTGGGTTGCCGATTTGGCGCGGCATTTTAGGCGAAAATTCGCTACTAGGTGCAAGCTATACTCAACGTTCATGGTTTCAACTGAGCAATACCATTGAATCATCGCCGTTTCGTGAAACTAACTATGAACCGCAATTGTTTCTTGCTTGGTCAACAAAATACAATTTACCGTGGGGCTGGACATTAAATGATATCGAAACGGGGTTTAATCACGAATCTAATGGAAGAAGTGATCAATTTGAACGCTCACGAAGCTGGAACCGCCTATACGCGCGTGTTTCGGCACACAAAGACAATTGGATGCTAGAATTTAAACCATGGTGGAGAATTCCAGAAAAAGCCGAAGATGACGACAATCCAGATATTACCGCTTATCGTGGGCATTATGATTTAACCATCGGTTACAAATACGATGAGCATCAAGTAAAATTTACAGCACATTATAATCTTAAAAGTGGCAAAGGTGGATTGTTGGCTAATTACAGTTATCCTATCACTAAACAAGTACGGCTTTATGTGCAATATTACGGCGGCTATGGCGAATCATTAATTGACTACAATCGCCGTATTCAACGCATAGGACTTGGCATTTCATTAAATGACGTGTTCTGATTTACCTGATGAACAATCAAAGTGCGGTCAAAAAACCGCACTTACTGTTTTACGCCAAGTCTTTGGTTATCATCACTTTCGCACGGGTCAAGAAAATGCGATTCAAGCCACGTTAGAAGGGCGTGATTGTTTGCTCGTGATGGCAACAGGATCTGGAAAATCCCTTTGTTATCAAGTTCCTGCGTTGTGTTTTTCTGGGCTGACATTGGTCATTTCTCCGCTAATTTCGTTAATGAAAGATCAAGTTGATCAGCTCATATCTAATGGCGTAGAAGCCGCATTTCTTAACTCAAGCCAAAGCAGTGACGAACAACAACAGGTGCAATCCAACGCCATCAATGGCACCTTAAAATTACTTTATATTTCACCTGAAAAAGTGATGACAAATAGTTTTTATCACTTCATTAGCCAATGTAAACTCAGCTTTATTGCCATTGATGAAGCACATTGTATTTCTCAATGGGGGCACGATTTTCGCCCTGAATATAGCTTGTTAGGAGGGTTGAAAATCAGCTTTCCAGCAGTGCCGATAATGGCCCTCACTGCCACCGCTGATCGCACCACACGGCAAGATATTTTACATCTATTAAAACTCGATAACCCATTTGAATATATCGGCAGTTTCGATCGTGCCAACATTCGTTATACGTTGATGGAAAAATACAAAGGCGTAGAGCAAATGTGCCAATTTGTGCTTTCACAAAAAGGAAAGTGCGGTATTGTCTATTGCAACTCCCGTGCAAAAACCGAAAAATTGTGTGAAAGCCTTAAACGACGAGGGATTTCCTGCGCACCTTATCACGCAGGTTTAAGCCAATCTGAACGAGAATCAACCCAACATGCCTTTCAACACGACAATATTCAAGTGGTGGTGGCAACTGTTGCATTTGGCATGGGCATTAACAAATCCAATGTGCGGTTTGTGCTACATTTTGATCTACCACGTAGCATTGAAGCCTATTACCAAGAAACAGGGCGGGCGGGGCGTGATGATTTACCTGCTGAAGCTGTGTTACTCTACGATCCCGCCGAT
Source organism: Spirabiliibacterium falconis (assembly GCF_014885015.1). Lineage (GTDB taxonomy): Bacteria > Pseudomonadota > Gammaproteobacteria > Enterobacterales > Pasteurellaceae > Spirabiliibacterium > Spirabiliibacterium falconis. Next base: position 211,983 of record NZ_JABMIJ010000008.1, read on the forward strand.
TATGCTTGGCTAAATAAAATATTACTGGAAAAACCCGAAAGCCCACTGCGTGAAATTGAACAACACAAACTACAAGCGATGGGCGCTTTTGCTGAAGCACAAACTTGCCGACGTTTAGTGTTGCTCAACTATTTTGGCGAAAGCCAGCAACAACCCTGTAATAACTGCGACATCTGTCTTTCACCACCGACACATTACGATGGATTACTCGATGCCCAAAAAGTATTATCCGTCATCTACCGCACAGGACAACTTTTTGCCATTCATTATGTGGTCGCTGTACTCAGAGGGCTAAATAATCAACGTATTAAAGATAACCAACACGACTTACTCAATGTGTTTGGGCTTGGACGTGAACAATCACAAGAATATTGGATTAATGTTATCCGCCAGCTTATTCATCTCGGCATTATAGAACAAAATATTGCACAACATTCTGCTTTGCGCCTTACCGAAGCTGCACGCCCTATTTTACGCGGTGAAACCGCACTTTCACTGGCAACGCCACGCACCACAATGTCAGTTATCAAAAAAGTGCAATATCAGCGTGTGAAAAACTACGATAAACACCTATTTGAACGCCTACGTTTTTTACGCAAACAACTGGCAGAAAAAGACGCTATCCCGCCTTATATTGTTTTCAACGATGCTACATTACAAGAAATGGCACAATTTAAACCCACCAGCCAACAAGCTATGCTCCAAATTAACGGCGTAGGGCAACGTAAACTTGAACGATTTGGCACTCCTTTTTTACAATTAATTTGTGAGTATCAGCACAATAACTAACACTGCACTGGAAAAAGCATCTTACTTCTTATATGCTAGTTGTTACTATTTGATAAAAAAGGAGTAATTATGAAAAAACATTTACTAGCAACCGCACTTTCACTTTCTACATTACTTTTAACTGCAAATGTTTATGCACATGGCGATCATCATCATGACAAACAGTTAACAATTCCTGTACAGTTGCTTGACGTTGAAAAAGGCAACCAAGATATTGGTAACGTTTACGTGCATGAAACAAAATATGGCTTGGTTTTCACACCTGAATTAAAAGACTTAACCCCTGGCATTCACGGATTTCACATTCACCAAAATCCAAGCTGTGAACCTAAAGAAAAAGACGGAAAACTTGTCGCAGGGCTTGGAGCTGGTGGTCACTGGGATCCGAAAAATACTGGCAAGCACAGCACCCCGTGGGATGATGATGGTCATTTAGGCGATTTGCCTGCATTAACTGTCAATCAAGATGGAACAGCAACAAACCCAGTCCTTGCACCACGCCTGCATTCGCTTGATGAAATAAAAGAACATTCATTAATGATTCACGCTCATGGTGATAACCACTCTGACGATCCAAAACCGCTTGGTGGTGGCGGTGCTCGTATGGCGTGTGGTGTTATAAAATAAATAAAGTGCGGTTAAACCGCACTTTTTAATTAATCTGGTAAAAAATTGAACCTTTCTTTATTTTTAAACTCTAACCACACGATCACATAACAATAAGGATCTTATCAATGAAATTAACCCTAAAAAATACATTAGCATTAACTATTATTGCATCAAGCGTTGCTTTAGCAGCATGTTCCGATAAAGAACAAGTAAAACCTGCGGGAGCAGAACAAACTAAACCTGCACAAGTTGAAACCCAAAAATCAGTTGAACAAGCACCAGCCGCTCAAGCAGCTGAAAGTGCAGTAACCAAATACACTGGCACAATTGAAGGCGATAAATTTGATACTTATCACTTCAAAGGGCAAAAAGGACAAAAAGTCATCATCAACGTCACAGGTAAAGGTCATGCTGAAGCTGTGCTTTACGGCTTTGATGATTTTATGCAAGACGAAGCTTACACATTACCTGAAAGTGGCGATTATGAAGTGCGTGTAGTACAACCACGTACTTTTGCTCGTGAAGGTAAAAAATCTACTTATGAATTGACGATTGAAATAAAGTAATTAGACAAGATCAAAAGCAGCCTAAGGGCTGCTTTTTTTGTGCTAATATTTAAATACCACTTCAATGCTATTTAGGATAACTATGGAAAAATCAATTTGCATTATCTCTGGCAGTACCTTAGGTGGTGCGGAATATGTCGCAGAACATTGTGAAGATTTGCTCAATCAAGCAGGCATTAAAACCGCACTTTGCCATGGTGCGCAAGCCGCACAAGAACAAGCGAATGCTTACCCAATTTGGCTATTTGTCAGTTCAACCCACGGCGCGGGCGATTTACCCGATAATTTAGTGCCTTTTTTTAATGATCTTAGCGTACCAACTAACTTACGGTTTGCCGTCATTGGACTTGGTAATTCAGATTACGATACGTTCTGTTTTGCAGTTGATAAAATTGAAACCGCACTTTTAGCCCAAAATGCACAGCGTATTTGCCCACCATTAAAAATTGATATTCTTCACACACAAGATCCAGAAAGTGAAGCTCAAGAATGGCTACCGCACTTTATTCAGACAATTTGAGGTTGTGGATAAGTTCGATCTTTTTTGTATATTTAGCGTTATTATGATCTGAATAAAAGATAAAATAATTCGACCTGTGGATAAGATCATCCGTTATTCACATGTTTAAACGACAAAAAGATCCTTTTACACACAATTAAAATTGAAACTAAGATCTTAATTTTAAATAGGAAAAGGATCTTTTAAACAACATTCACCTCAACTAATAAGAAAAACAATAAAAGATCTCTATATAAAAGATCTTTATATATAAGCACGATCAATTCATCAATTCCTTTTTACCCCATCTTAAAATTAAAGTAGAATAGCGCACAATTTTATAAAAAATTTTTTAAGTATCTGAAGGTTTATATGATTTACAACATAACCTATGACGTGATTGTTGTTGGTGGCGGTCATGCAGGAACAGAAGCTGCGCTTGCACCTGCGCGTATGGGATTAAAAACGCTTTTACTAACGCATAATATTGACACATTAGGTCAAATGTCGTGCAATCCCGCAATTGGTGGCATTGGAAAAGGTCATTTAGTTAAAGAAATTGATGCAATGGGCGGTTTAATGGCAACTGCTGCGGATAAAGCAGGGATTCAATTTCGTACCTTAAACAGTTCAAAAGGACCTGCCGTACGAGCAACCCGTGCACAAGCAGATCGCGTGCTTTATCGTCAAGCTGTGCGGATCGCCCTTGAAAATCAAGAAAATTTAGATATTTTTCAACAAGAAGTGGTTGATATTATCTTAGATCAAGATAAAGCAGTTGGGGTGAGCACTAAAATGGGGCTAACCTTCAATGCACGCTCTGTTATATTAACAGCAGGCACATTTTTGGCAGGAAAAATCCATATAGGTATGGAAAATTACGCTGGTGGACGAGCAGGCGATCCTGCCTCAACTATGCTAGCGGATCGTTTACGTGAGCTAAAACTACGCGTTGCACGTTTAAAAACAGGCACTCCTCCACGTTTAGATGCAAGAACCATTAATTTCTCAGTATTACAGGCACAACACGGTGATCCTATTCTGCCCGTATTTTCATTTATGGGATCGGTAGATCAACATCCACAACAAATTCCTTGTTATATTACATCGACCAATGAAAAAGCCCATGATCTTATTCGTGCTAATCTCGATCGTAGCCCAATGTATGCAGGCGTGATCGAAGGGATCGGCCCACGTTATTGCCCATCAATTGAAGATAAAGTAATGCGTTTTGCTGATCGCACAAGCCATCAAATTTATTTAGAGCCTGAAGGATTAACCAGTAACGAGATTTATCCAAATGGCATTTCAACGAGCTTACCATTTGATGTGCAAATGGGCGTTGTTAATGCAATGCCAGGGCTTGAAAATGCACGTATTGTAAAACCAGGTTATGCGATCGAATACGATTATTTTGATCCGAGAGATCTCAAGCCAACATTAGAAACAAAAGCAATAAAAGGTCTATTTTTTGCAGGACAAATTAATGGAACTACAGGATACGAAGAAGCCGCTGCACAAGGGCTGCTTGCTGGGATCAATGCAGCTCGTTATGTGCAAGAAAAAGATCCTTGGTATCCACGTCGTGATCAAGCCTATCTTGGTGTATTGGTTGATGATCTTTGTACGCTTGGAACGAAAGAGCCATATAGAGTATTTACCTCTCGTGCAGAATATCGCTTATTATTACGGGAAGACAATGCAGACAGTCGTTTAACGCCAATCGCACACGAACTAGGGTTGATTGATCAGGCACGTTGGGATCGTTTTCAACAAAAACAAGAAAATATTGTGCGTGAGCAACAGCGATTGCGTGAGATTTGGATCCATCCACAATCACCGCATCTAAGTGCGGTTAATCAATTACTCAAAACACCATTAACGCGTGAAGCCAGCGGTGAAGATTTATTACGTCGTCCAGAGGTTAATTATCACGATCTGACCGCACTTGATGTTTTTGCACCCGCTTGCAGCGACAAACAAGCGGCTGAACAGGTTGAAATTTCAATTAAATATCAAGGCTATATTGAACATCAACACGAAGAAATTGCACGGCATAAACGCCATGAAAGCACTGCTATCCCCGATAATTTTGATTATGATAAAGTATCAGGACTTTCTAACGAAGTGCGGGCGAAATTAATGCAACATCGTCCTGTGTCGATTGGACAAGCATCACGTATTTCAGGCGTTACACCTGCTGCAATTTCTATTTTGCTTGTGAATTTAAAAAAACAAGGTATGCTCAAGCGTGGTGATGAATGAGTTTAGCTAACCGATTAGACCAACTTTTAAGTCAGACCGCACTTTGCGTTTCGGATAACCAACGCACGTTGTTAGTTGACTACGTTGAGCTGCTCAATAAGTGGAATAAGGCTTACAACCTTACCTCTGTGCGAGACCCACAAGAGATGTTGATTAAACATATTATGGATAGCCTTGTAGTAAGTGAATACTTACAAGGCGAACGATTTATTGACGTGGGAACAGGTCCAGGCTTGCCTGGCATTCCCCTTGCGATAATTAATCCGAATCGACATTTTACTTTGTTAGACAGCCTTGGTAAGCGGGTACGTTTTTTGCAGCAAGTGGTTATGCAGTTAGGACTGACTAACGTTATGCCAGTACAAAGTCGAGTAGAAGATTACACCAAAGTGCGGTTTGATGGGGTGCTAAGTCGAGCATTTGCGTCTTTGACTGATATGGTTACTTGGTGTATTCATCTACCAAATGATAATGGACATTTTTATGCACTTAAAGGTCAGATGAATAATGGTGAATTAAACACACTACCGCACTTTGTTAAAATTGATAAAAAAATCACTTTAAAAGTCCCTGAATTGATAGGTGAAAGGCATTTAATTATTTTATCAAATGTTGAATAATCACGCAGAACAAAACGTATTTGCTATTTTTGTGACAAAATCGTAAAAAAAATTTAATAAATGTTAGCTAGGTAACACTTTTAACGGCTTTAATCGTTGCAATAATCAATTCTAACCGTATAATTTACTATGATTTGTTACCCATAATGATTAGTTTAATTTTTAGCCTATTTATTTTTAACGTAATAATAAATACGAAGTAAGGCTTTATGATGTCGGCAATAATGGTGAAGAGCCAACAATTATATCGAAAAGTATTAACCATTACGTTATTGCTGGCATTAGGAATAACCGCACTTTTATGGTTATTAAATAAAGAATGGAGTGTATCATTCGCACTGGGTAGTATTATTGCGTGGTTTGCACAGGTTGCTTTTGCGATATTTTTATTTATCCGTCAGCGATCGTTGGTACTTAATGAAAAGGTGAAAGCCCTTTACCAAGCACAAGGAATAAAGTTTGGTTTAACAATAGTGTTATTTGTTATCGTTTTGCGTACAGTACATATTCACGCAGGTAGTTTTTTTAGTGGGTATTTGATTTTAATTTTATTTAATGGTGTATTGCCTTTTTTACTTTCAAAAGGTAAACGTTAATTCACTTAAGTAGGAAATTGTATGTCTGCCGAAGGTTCGCTAACATCTAATGAGTATATCCAACACCATCTAACCTTCCTTACCACAGGTGATGGATTTTGGTCTTTTAACGTCGATTCCATGTTCTTTGCTATTATCACTGGCGTGATTATGTCGTTGGTGCTCTATTCTGTGGCAAAAAAGGTCTCCCACGGCGTGCCAGGCAAGCTGCAATGCGCAGTGGAAATGCTGGTAGAATGGGTCAACGGGATTGTAGTGGAAAACTTCCAAGGCAGTCGTAATTTCATCGCCCCACTTGGACTAACTGTATTTATCTGGGTATTAATGATGAATACCATTGATTTAATCCCAGTTGATTATCTGCCACAAGTAGCACATTTATTAGGACTTGAGCATTTGCGTGCAGTGCCGACTGCGGATATCAACATCACTCTTGGGATGTCGCTTGTGGTGTTTGTGTTGATCATTTTCTATACCATCAAATCTAAAGGCGTGGGCGGTTTTGTTAAAGAATATACCATGCACCCGTTTAATCACCCGTTATTGATTCCTGTTAACTTACTGCTTGAAAGCGTGACTTTGATTTCCAAACCGATTTCATTGGCGTTGCGTCTATTCGGTAACCTTTATGCAGGTGAGCTTATCTTTATCTTGATTGCAGTGACCTATTCCGCTGGCTATTTGATTGCCAGTCTCGGTGCTGGATTGCACCTAGTATGGGCGATTTTCCACATTTTGATCGTGGTGCTGCAAGCCTTTATCTTTATGATGTTGACCATTATTTATGTGAGTATCGCGTATAATAAGGCGGATCACTAATGTATTTTTAACCTAGCATTTTGCTAACTTTTAACTTAACTATCTATGGAGAAAATCAATGGAAACTGTAATTAGTGCAACAATTATTGCCTCTGCAATTATGCTTGCTTTCGCTGCGTTAGGAACTGCTATCGGCTTTGGTCTTTTAGGTGGTAAATACCTTGAGTCAGCAGCACGTCAACCAGAGCTTGCAAATTCATTGTTAACTAAAATGTTCATTGTAGCGGGTCTTTTAGATGCGATTGCTATGATTGCAGTAGGTATCGGTTTGTATTTTGCCTTCGTAAACCCATTTGTTTCATTGCTAGGCTAATCCAACGGCTACTCGCAAAGAGTAATAACCAACTTTTAAGGAGGTACCGTTGTGAATATTAACGCAACACTTATCGGACAATCTATTGTATTCCTCATTTTTGTGTGGTTTTGCATGAAGTTTGTCTGGCCACCAGTGATCAAAGCTATTGAAGCACGTCAAAGCCAGATTGCCAATGCTTTAGCTTCAGCTGAAGAAGCTAAAAAAGAACAAGCTGATGCGAAAGTGTTAGTGGAAAAAGAGCTGGCTGAAGCGAAAAAACAAGCACAAGAAATCATTGATTTGGCAAATAAACGTCGCAATGAAATTTTAGATGAAGTGCGTGGTGAAGCTGAGGCGGTGAAGGCTAAAATCATTGAGCAAGGTTACGCTGAAGTGGATGCCGAACGTAAACGAGCACGTGAAGAATTACGTGTTCAAGTGGCATCATTAGCACTTGCGGGTGCAGAAAAAATTGTTGGACGCAATGTTGATGAAGCGGCCAATAACGATATTATCGATAAACTAGTTGCAGAACTATAAGAAGGTGGGGCTAATGTCAGAATACATCACAGTAGCACGCCCCTATGCAAAGGCAGCGTTTGATTTTGCATTAGAACATAGTGCATTAGACAAATGGCTTGAAATGCTTAAATTTGCCGCAGTGGTTATAGCCAATGACGATATGCAACAATTTTTGAAGACATCATCGTCACCTGAAAAAGTGGCTAACACCATTATTGATATTTGTGGTGAGCAACTTTGTCAGCACGGAAAAAATTTCGTTCGTGTTATGGCTGAAAATGACCGCCTTCTCGCTTTGCCTGAAGTGTATGCTTTGTTTGAAAAGTTAGTTGATGAACAGCGCGCTTTAGTTGATGTTGAAGTGATTTCAGCAAAAGTACTTAGCGAAAAACAGCAGCATGATATTCTCCAAGCAATGGAAAAAAGGCTTGCTCGAAAAGTTAAATTAAATTGTCGCATTGATGAAAGTTTAATCGGTGGAGCTATTATCAAAACACAAGATTTTGAAATAGATGGCTCTAGCCGTGGTCAACTTGATCGCCTAGCCAATGCGTTACAATTATAAGAGGAATAGAAAATGCAACTAAATTCTACAGAAATTAGTGATTTAATTAAAAAACGCATTGCTGATTTTAATATCAGTAGTGAAGCACGCAATACAGGTACTATTGTCTCAGTAAGTGATGGTATTATTCGTATTCACGGGTTAAGCGATGTAATGCAAGGGGAAATGATTGCCCTACCTGGAAATCGTTACGCCATCGCACTTAACCTTGAGCGTGATAGCGTTGGTGCAGTGGTTATGGGTCCATACACTGACTTAGCAGAAGGAATGCAAGTAGAGTGTACAGGGCGTATTCTAGAAGTACCAGTTGGTCGTAACTTGTTGGGTCGTGTAGTTAATACCCTTGGTGAACCTATTGACGGTAAAGGTGAAATTGAAGCAGAAGGTTTTTCACCAATTGAAGTCATTGCACCAGGTGTTATTGATCGTAAATCTGTTGATCAGCCTGTGCAAACAGGTTATAAAGCAGTTGACTCAATGGTGCCAATTGGACGTGGTCAACGTGAATTGATCATCGGTGACCGTCAAACAGGTAAAACCGCACTTGCTATTGATGCCATCATTAATCAACGTGATTCAGGCATTAAATGTATTTATGTTGCAATTGGTCAAAAAGCATCAACTATCGCTAACGTAGTGCGTAAATTAGAAGAACATGGTGCACTAGCAAACACTATTGTAGTCGTTGCTTCGGCGGCAGAATCAGCAGCATTGCAATATCTTGCGCCATATGCAGGCTGTGCAATGGGTGAATTTTTCCGTGATAACGGCGAAGATGCACTGATTGTTTATGATGATTTATCTAAACAAGCGGTAGCATATCGTCAAATTTCATTATTATTACGTCGCCCACCAGGTCGTGAAGCATTCCCAGGGGATGTATTCTATCTTCACTCCCGCTTGCTTGAACGTGCAGCTCGTGTTAATGCAGACTATGTGGAAAAACACACTCAAGGTCGTGTAAAAGGTAAAACAGGATCATTAACCGCACTTCCTATTATTGAAACGCAAGCAGGAGATGTTTCTGCATTCGTTCCGACTAACGTAATTTCAATTACAGATGGTCAGATCTTCCTTGAATCAGATTTGTTTAATTCTGGTATCCGTCCTGCTGTAAACCCAGGTATTTCTGTATCACGGGTAGGTGGTGCAGCACAAACTAAGGTAATCAAAAAACTTGCTGGGGGTATCCGTACCGCACTTGCACAGTATCGTGAACTGGCTGCCTTTGCGCAATTTGCATCAGATCTTGATGAAGCAACCCGTAAACAGTTGTCTCATGGTCAAAAAGTAACCGAACTTTTAAAACAACCACAATACAGTCCATTAAGCGTGGGTGAACAAGCATTGTTATTATTTGCGGTTGAATTTGGTTATCTTGACGATGTAGAAATTGAACGTATTGGTGCGTTTGAAGAAAGTCTATTGAATTTTGCCCAACATAATGAAAGTGAATTTTTAAAAGAGCTTTCACAATCGGGTGATTACAACGATACCATTAAAGATAAGTTAAAAGCTATCTTAGATACCTTTAAAGCCAAAGGTTCGTGGTAAGTAAAGACTTTCAACGGAGGATTAAATGGCTGGAGCAAAAGAGATAAGAACCAAAATTGCCAGTGTGAAAAGTACACAAAAAATCACTAAGGCAATGGAAATGGTTGCTGCTTCAAAAATGCGTAAAACGCAAGAAAGAATGACGCATTCTCGTCCATATTCATCTGCGATACGCAATGTAATAAGCCACGTATCCAAAGGGAATATTGAGTATCACCATCCTTTTTTACAGGAGCGTGAAATCAAAAAAGTCGGCGTGTTAATTGTGTCCACTGATCGTGGTTTATGTGGCGGTTTAAATATTAATATGTTTAAAACCGCACTTAATCAGTTTAAGCAGTGGAAAGATAAAAAAATCAGCGTAGAAATAGCATTAATTGGTTCAAAAGGAATAGGTTTTTTCCATTCTTTAGGTCTCACTGTGCGTGGGCAAACCTCAGGTATGGGTGATACACCATCAGTGGAAGAAATTATTGGTATTGCTAATACAATGTTTGATGCCTATAACAAAGGCGAAATTGATGCAATCTATGTGGTTTATAATAAGTTTATCAATACAATGTCGCAAAAACCTGTGGTACAACAGCTCGTGCCGTTACCAGAGCTTGAGGAAGATAATGTAAAATCTCAAGCAAATTGGGACTATATCTATGAGCCAAATGCAAAATATTTGCTTGATAATCTACTTACTCGTTATCTGGAGTCACAAGTTTATCAAGCTGTTGTTGAGAATTTGGCATCAGAGCAAGCAGCACGAATGGTGGCGATGAAGTCTGCAACAGATAATGCAGGTAACTTAATAAATGACTTGCAGCTAGTTTACAATAAGGCTCGTCAAGCTAGCATTACAAATGAATTGAACGAAATTGTTGCCGGTGCGGCCGCAATTTAGAGAATATAAGAGGAACGGTATGGCAACAGGTAAAATTGTACAAATCATCGGTGCCGTCATTGATGTTGAATTTCCGCAAGACAGTGTGCCGAAAGTCTATGATGCACTGAAAGTAGAAGGTGAAAACGGATTAACACTTGAAGTACAACAACAGCTCGGTGGTGGTGTTGTGCGTTGTATTGCAATGGGTTCATCAGATGGTTTAAAACGTAATCTTAAAGTTGAAAACCTAGGTCATCCAATTTCTGTGCCAGTAGGTGTTAAAACACTTGGTCGGATTATGAATGTCCTTGGTGAGCCAATTGATGAATTGGGTCCAATTGGCGAAGAAGAACGCTGGTCTATTCACCGTGAAGCACCAAGTTATGAAGAACAATCTAACAGCACTGAATTGTTAGAAACGGGAATTAAAGTTATTGACTTAGTTTGCCCATTTGCAAAAGGGGGTAAAGTTGGTCTATTCGGCGGTGCGGGTGTAGGTAAAACCGTAAATATGATGGAACTCATCCGTAACATCGCAATCGAACACTCAGGTTATTCTGTATTTGCAGGGGTAGGTGAACGTACTCGTGAAGGGAATGATTTCTACCATGAGATGCAAGAATCTAATGTTTTAGATAAAGTTTCACTTGTTTATGGTCAGATGAATGAGCCACCAGGTAACCGTTTACGCGTAGCACTAACAGGCTTAACCATTGCAGAAAAATTCCGTGATGAAGGCCGTGATGTACTTTTCTTCGTTGATAATATCTATCGTTATACCCTTGCAGGGACAGAGGTATCCGCACTTTTGGGTCGTATGCCATCTGCAGTAGGTTATCAGCCAACATTGGCAGAAGAAATGGGTGTGCTACAAGAACGTATCACCTCTACAAAAACAGGATCTATCACCTCAATTCAAGCAGTTTATGTACCAGCGGATGACTTAACCGATCCATCACCAGCAACAACGTTTGCTCACTTGGATGCAACAGTCGTATTAAGCCGTCAAATCGCATCTCTTGGTATTTATCCTGCGGTTGATCCATTAGATTCTACATCTCGTCAACTTGATCCTTTGGTGGTAGGTAAAGATCATTATGAAGTTGCTCGTGGTGTGCAATCAACACTACAACGCTACAAAGAATTGAAAGATATAATTGCTATTCTTGGTATGGACGAGCTTTCAGAAGATGATAAATTAGTGGTAGCACGTGCACGTAAAATTGAACGTTTCTTATCGCAACCATTCTTCGTTGCAGAAGTCTTTACAGGTAGCCCAGGTAAATATGTATCATTAAAAGATACAATTGCTGGATTTAAAGGAATTCTTGATGGGGAATATGATGAAATTCCTGAACAAGCATTCTATATGGTTGGCTCAATTGATGAAGTATTGGCGAAAGCCGAGAAAATGTAATTGTCCCTTTAACGTATAAACAGGAGGGAATATGGCATCTTCATTTGAGTTGAATGTAGTAAGTGCTGAACAACATATTTTTAACGGCACTGTAAATAGCATTCAAGTATCAGGGATTGAAGGGGAGCTCGGGATTTTACCTGGGCACACCCCACTTTTAACCATGATCAAGCCTGGTGTACTGAAAATCAATGCAGAATCTGGAGCACAAGTTATTTATGTTTCAGGTGGTTTTCTTGAAGTACAACCAAAAGTGGTAACCATTCTGGCTGATACAGCTATTCGTGGAGAAGAGCTCGATAAAGATAGGATCTTAGCAGCGAAGCGGCGAGCAGAAGAAAATGCGAGCAGTCGCCATACTGATGTAGATTACTCATTAATGTCAAGCAAACTCTCTCGTGAACTTGCAAAGTTGCAGGCTTACGAACTAACGGAAAAGCTAACCAAAAATCGCAGATAAAGATAAATGTTAAAGCCCACCGTTTGGTGGGTTTTTTAATAATATTCTGTTTACGTATTATTTACATAATAAGAAAAATCTTCTCTTCTTATACTCCAATCTTTATATTGAATAAAAACTTATTATAATTCAATATATTAACGCCTAACGCCTAACGCCTAACGCCTAACGCCTAACGCCTAACGCCTAACGCCTAACGCCTAACGCCTAACAATGGTGAAAAAATAGCAAAAATTTAATAAATTTTATTTGCTTTACAATAAATATACATTATAATGTGCGACTAATTTATATACTTTATGAAAAATAAGTATAGGACAGGTTTATTTTTTATAAGTAAATTTGTACTAAAAAATTACTTAATTTGAGGTATTTTTCTAAAATTAAGTGGTTTTATTGATTTTACTTATAAAATTTTCATTGCTTTTACAGTGCGGTGTCAGTAAACTCCGCGCTTTATTTTAGTAATGAAATTATTTTTATATTAATTAGGTGAAAACCTAAACACTAGGAGTTATCTCTATGACATTCTTTTCTCGCAAATGGCTTTTAGCATTACTGCCATTATTCACAACCGCTTGTGTTTACCACGACCCACT
>NZ_JABMIJ010000009.1 GCF_014885015.1 Spirabiliibacterium falconis
TTTTGCATGATCATTAACAATCAATGAGCAATCTATCTTGCCAATCATCCAAGATAGTTTTCATGGTTTCTGAAATTTTCGCCCACTCGTAGTCTGTCAATGTGTCTGCTTGTCGGATAGCTTGCAAGCTGACTGAACCCAGCATAGAAATGAATCGTTGTAAAAGATGATCGGCTGGCATCTCCATGCTGAAATATTGGATTGGCTTGTCCTTGAAGGTTTCCAAAGTATGCCAAGCAATATTTTGAGAAAATGCAGTTTTCCCCATCGATGGTCTAGCAGCAATCAAAATGAGATCGCCAGGCTGTCCACCTGTTGTCATTTCATCAAGTTTGGCAATTCCTGTTGGCGTACCGCTGACTGGATTTTGCTTTAACGCAGCCGCTTCAATGCGATCAACAACTTTTTGGAATCCCTGCTTAAGATTACAAACACCATCATCTGATACTGTAGAAAGTGTAATTTGAGTAATGCCTTTCTCAGCATAATCAATCAACGCGTCCAATTGCTCTGATGTCTTTGCGCTACTACTTTCAGCAACAAGATGTTGCCCCAAAGCCAGTAATTGACGGTGGCGACTATATTGCTTGATTACATCTGCATAGTTTTTGATGTTCGCAGCTGATGGCGTGTTTTTGGCAACATCGGCTAAATAAGCAAACCCGCCAGTGGGTTCACTGAGATTTTGCTGTTTTAACACCTCATCGAGTGTAACAAGATCGACAGCCGTTCCTTTCAATAACAAGGATGAAATTTGTTCAAAAATAACCCTGTGCGTTTTCAAATAAAAATCACTAGGCTCAAGCGTATCGCCAATCTCATCAAACGCATTGTTATCCAATAATAAGCCACCGATAACTGATTGCTCTGCATAGTCAGAATAGAGCAATTCGGCGGTAGGCTTTGCATTTTTTGATACCATACTCACCTCGCTTATTGCTCAAATTTGTGAGCAAATTGCGGCATGAGTACACTGCATATCGTTTTAATGACATCATATTCCACCTTGCTATGCTTATAGACTGGTAGGGAATATGTTGCCGCTTCACGATATGCTACTCTTGATGGAATGATGAAATCCATCAATGTCGTTGTCTCGCTTTCAAAGGATTTTTCAAACAAATCGTGGAGTTGTTTCAACACAAATTTCGCGTCATTTGTATTATCAACACAGCTTGCAACCGCTTTAATTGGTGGCAGCACTAAACCAAAATTGGTGAAGGTTTGCAATTCTTGATACATTCCCACCGTACCGCGGATAAATTCTTTCGCGGATAGAATGTGTGGAAGAATTGGACAGAAAAGTACATCGGATGCCAATACCGACATATCAACCGTAATATCTCGCGTACCGCGCGTATCAATTACGATGACATCATATCCTGGTATTTGACTGAGTAAATGGCGGAATCGCAATGCACCATCAGGTGCGTTACGAAGCATTTGGTTGATGATACCACCAGCGTCATTTGACTGAATCAGATCAAGATTTTTGACAACTGTTTTTGAAATGATTGTCGCTGGTTCAGTAATTTTGTTGATCAGGAGCTCATATAACCCACCGGGCGCAGAATAATCCAGCTCATAATAGGACGTCAGTGTAGGCTGTACGTCTGTGTCAATTAATAAAGTTTTGAGTCCATGTTCTGCACAAAATGCACCAATGTTGGCCGCATTTGTGCTCTTAGTTTGGCCACCTTTTGTTGAGACGATGGCAATTACAAAAGTTCGCATAGTTATCTCTCTTAACACAGAAAAATGAATGTTAAGGAGGTATTAGAAATAATAGTACTTTTGTTTAAAAGAGGAGAGAAGATTAAAATGAGATGGTGCCCGAGGCCAGACTTGAACTGGCACAGCTCGAAAGCCGAGGGATTTTAAATCCCTTGTGTCTACCGATTCCACCACTCGGGCGTGGAGCGGGAAACGAGACTCGAACTCGCGACCCCAACCTTGGCAAGGTTGTGCTCTACCAACTGAGCTATTCCCGCAATATTTGTTAAGTGCTGTGCATTTTACTGATTTATCATTATTAGTCAACAGCGTTTTACAGTGAGATGTACTGATTGCTCAAAAAACAACTTGTTTATGGTGCAACATCATCTAAAAGGCTACCACGTGCGGCTTTGAGGTATTGCAACATTGACCATACTGTTAAAATAGCGGCAATGTATAACGCTATTGTTGCTAATGTTTCCATCCATGGTGCTGCTCGCCATAATAATCCAATGAGTGAAATCATTTGAGCAGTCGTTTTGACTTTGCCCCAAATGGATACAGCAACTTTACTTCTATCACCAATTTCGGCCATCCATTCACGTAAGGCTGAGATAATAATTTCTCGTGAAATCATAACGATAGCAGGTAAAGTGATCCAAAAGGAGTGATAATACTCTACCACCAATACTAGTGCTGCCGCTACCATTACTTTATCTGCCACAGGATCTAAAAAAGCACCGAAGCGGGTCGTTTGGTTCCATTTTCGTGCCAGAAATCCATCAAACCAGTCTGTAATCGCAGCAATTAAAAAGACAAGTGCGGTCAAAAATGGAGCCCACTTAAATGGAAGATAGAAGCAAGCAATAAAGAGCGGAATCAGCACCACGCGAAATAAGGTAAGGAATGTCGGAAAGTTTAATTTCATAGCAGTCAATTCAGCGCATAATTTGGTTTATTGTACTCCAAATTAGTCAGCTTGAAAACTCACGAATGCTTCAGGTAATCAAAAATTGTTTCAGCCATTGCTTTGGAAATCCCCGGTACGCGTGCAATATCATCAACACTTGCCGCTTTCACGCCTTGCATACCGCCAAGATATTTTAATAATGCTTGACGCCGTTTTGCACCAATCCCTTCTATCGCCTCCAATCCACTTTGTGTAAATGCCTTTTGGCGTTTTTTGCGATGAGCCCCAATCGCATAGCGATGAGATTCGTCTCGAATATGTTGAATTAAGTGCAATGCAATGCTGTCTGCGGGCAAATGAAATTCTTTATCTTGTCGGCTAATGATCAATGTCTCCAATCCAGCTTTGCGATCTACGCCTTTTGCTACCCCAATGAGTAAGGGTTTGGTTTTATCCCATGGAACATCTAAATGGTCAAAAACAGACTGCGCACGATGAAGTTGCCCTTTTCCCCCATCAATAAAAATAATATCAGGCACTTTATCAATATCTAATGGCTTGTTATAACGTTTTAACAACGCTTTTTCCATGGCGGCATAATCGTCACCAGGGGTAATGCCATCAATATTAAAACGCCGATAATCGGCTTTAAAAGGGCCTTCGTGATTGAATACCACACAAGACGCAACGGTTTGCTGCCCCATAGTATGGCTGATATCAAAACACTCCATTCGCATAATATGCTTAAGGTTTAATAACTCGCACAATGCTTGATAGCGTTCACGGATACGTCCACTCTGCTTAAGCTGATCAGTTAAGGCATTCTCTGCATTAATTTCTGCCAAGTGTAAAAATTGAGATTGCTTACCTTTGGCATTGTCTTGAATCTGCACTTGGCTGCCAGCATGTTCACTAAGTGCGGTTTCCAATAATGTTTTATCACTCAATTTACGGTTGATCACAATCCGCTTCGGAATACTTCTCCCCTGTGCACCTTGTAAATAAAATTGCCCCAAAAAGCCGTGGGCAATTTCATCAAGTACGGTATGATGTGGCAATTTTGGAAAATAGCCTCGACTGCCCAGCACCTTGCCTTGACGAATAAACACAATATACACACACGCCAGCCCATGCCGATGTGCGATTGCGATTAAATCCATTTCCTCTCCGCTGGCATTGGCAACAAACTGCTTTTCAGTTACCGCACGCACTGATTGAATCTGATCTCGATAAAGTGCGGCTTTCTCAAAATTCAATTCTCGGCTTGCTGTTTCCATTTGGCTGACCAAGTGTTCAATAATTTGACTATCTCGCCCCTGCAGAAATAAACGCACATAACGAACTTGCTGCTGGTAATCTTCATCACTTACATAACCTGCCACACAAGGCGCAAGACAACGTCCAATTTGATATTGCAAACAAGGACGTGAGCGATTGCGATAAACCGAGTTTTCGCACTGGCGAATCGGAAATATTTTTTGGATAAGCCCCAATGCCTCACTTACTGCATAGCGATTAGGATATGGACCAAAATATTCGCCTTTTATTTTTTGGCTACCACGATGAAACGTAACGCGTGGATGCTGTTCTTTCGTCAGCAAAATGTAAGGATACGATTTATCATCTCGCAGTAGCACATTGTATTTTGGTTGATATTTTTGAATATAATTGTGCTCAAGTAACAACGCTTCCGTTTCCGAGTGTGTTACGGTCACATCAATATGTGCAATCAACGAAACAAGTGCTTCCGTCTTTTTACTGGCGAGATTTTTACGAAAATAACTACTTAACCGTTTTTTTAAATCCTTCGCCTTGCCAACGTAAATGACCTCCTCTTGTGCGTTATACATTCGATAAACGCCTGGCTCGGTGGTGACATTGGCAAGAAATAGCGTTGCATCAAACATTTATTTTTTAAATAAACTGCCTAACACAGACTGAACACCTTTGCTGAGCAAATCTGTATTATTTGTATCATTTACATGTCCATTAGGACTGAGTTTGTCTATGATTTGCGGTAAAAATTGCGATAATAAATCTGATGCGTGTTGTTTATTATCAAGCCCAGCTTGTTGCGCGGCTTGCTCTAACGTCTGTGAGCCAATTGCCTGATCGATTTCCTGCGGCGAAATAGGTTTATTCTCCCCTTGCCCCAACCACGACTGTACAATATCGCCTAAGCCACCTTGTTGTAGCTTCGTTAAAAGCCCTTGCACACCGCCTTGTGAGTTTAGTAGTGCATTGATAAGTTGCATTGCTTGCATGCTCTGCTCCCCTTTATCTTGCCCGAAAAGCCCAGATAACACAGATCCTACTACTTTCTCAAACATACCCTATCCTTTTTTTGTTATGCTAAAATTTGGCGAACTTTTTCCAAGTCCTCCGCTGTATCCACCCCAACCGCTGGCGTTTGCTTAGCGATTGCCATATGAATTTTTTCGCCATACCACAACACGCGCAATTGTTCTAATGACTCAATGTGTTCAATTGGACTTGGCTCCCATGCAACATATTGACGAATAAATCCTGCTCGATAAGCATAAAGCCCAATATGGCGCAAGTATGGAAATGCGTCAACCGCACTTTGTGCCTCACTCACCGCGGTTTGTGCAAATTCATCACGATGCCACGGAATGGGCGCACGAGAAAAATACACCACATAGCCATTTTTATCACACAACGCCTTAACAACATTTGGATTTGCAAGTTCGTAAGCATCATCTAGTTGAACCGCTAAGGTAGCCATTTTCGCCTGACTACCACACAATAGCGAGGCGACTTGCTCAATAATGCTTGGCGGAATCAACGGTTCATCACCTTGCACATTGACCACAATCTCATCATCCGCCAAGCCTAACGCCTCAACCACCTCAGCCAAACGCTCTGTGCCCGAGTTGTGATGCGTTGATGTCATGCATACTTCCCCCCCAAAGTGCTGAACCGCACTTTGTACTCTTTCATCATCGGTTGCCACTACAACACGCTTTGCACCAGCTTTTTTCGCCTGCATCCATACATGTTGGATCATGGGTTTACCCGCAATATATGCCAATGGTTTGCCTGGCAAGCGAGATGAAGCATAGCGTGCTGGGATAATTACTGTAAAATCAGTCATTTTTCACCTCATTTTTATCTAGCTCAACCGCACTTTCAGGTAAAAGCACCACAATATCTTGATCGATTGAATATGCTATATTTTCGTGTGCACAAATTAAACGTGCGTTTGCTTCATCATAGCGTAATTTCGCCTGACAACGTGGACATGCCAGCATTCCCAAAACCTGTTTATTCATTGCAACAACCTCTCAATTTTTGCCATAATTGGCATAATTTCCGTACTCATTTGCGCCTCCACAGGGACATACCACCAATTTGCTTGTGCCTGATCTTGATATTTCACCGCATCTTTTTCCGTCATTAATAACGTTTGTGTTGGCGTTGTCATTGCCTGTAATGTTGCAAACGATGCGTGTTGGTGATCTGCCAAATGATGTGTTGTGGTAAGCTCAATACCTGCCTGCTTTAATGTAGCAAAAAACCGATCGGGGTTACCTATACCCGCCATGGCCACCACCGCTTTATCGTGAAAATACGCTAACGGTTGCACCTCACGGCTAACAAGATTAACCGCACTTTGTGCTTTTAAGTGCATTTGAACCTCGCCAGAATGCGCCACGCCACCATTGCAAATAATCCCATCAACAGTATCAAGCCGCGCAGGACATTCACGCAAAGGCCCTGCGGGTAACAAAAAGCCATTGCCCAAGCGTCGCTCACCATCAACAACTGCCAACTCTATATCACGCACCAGTTTATAGTGCTGCATTCCGTCATCAGCAATAATAATATCAAGTTCTTGATCGGCTAATAATGCTTCAATAGCGTATTTGCGATTAGGGTAAACAGCAACTGTAGCACCTGTCCGTTTTGCAATTAAAACAGGCTCATCGCCCACTAAACGTGGATCACTTGAGCTATTAACCAACCGCACTTTATTTGTTTTCTCACCGCCATATCCACGGGAAATCACACCGACACGTCTCCCTTTTGCCATCAATGCTTGCACTAACCAAATTACCACTGGCGTTTTGCCATTGCCACCGACACTGATATTCCCGACAATCACAACGGGTACTGCGGCTTTATAAGGTGTTAATAAATGCTGATAAAGTATACGACGCACATAAGTAATCAGCCCAAAAAGTGCAGAAAGCGGTAATAACAGATAACTTAAAAACGTTCGCTTAAACCAAAATTTCATGATTTACGTGTGGTTAAATTGCATTTTATGTAGTTGAGCATAAGCATTGCCTTTTGCCAATAACGCACTGTGCGTGCCTTGTTCAACGATTTCACCGTGATCAATCACCACAATCTCATCGGCATTTTCAATCGTTGAAAGCCGGTGAGCAATCACAATAATCGTACGTTCATTACGCATATCATCCAATGCTGCCTGAATTGCACGCTCAGATTCGGTATCTAACGCCGATGTCGCTTCATCAAGCACCAACACGCTCGCATTACGCAATAGAGCTCGTGCAATCGCTAGGCGTTGTCGCTGCCCGCCCGAAAGCATGACGCCATTTTCACCCACTATAGTATCCATACCTTGCGGTAAATCTTCAATAAATTCTAAGGCATATGCTGCTTTTGCAGCGGCAATAATTTGCTCACGGGTGTAATCTTCTGTTGCGGCATAAGCAATGTTATTGGCTACGGTATCATTAAACAAGTGCACTTGCTGTGATACTACCGCACAATGCTTGCGTAAATTTTCAAGTGTATAATGTTGCACATTATGTCCATCCAGACACACTTCGCCTTGAGAAACATCATAAAAACGCGTAATCAAATTTGCGATGGTCGATTTACCAGAACCAGAACGCCCAACCAATGCAACAGTTTTGCCTGCTGGGATGGTCAAATTAATATGACGTAACACATCATTATTTTTACTGGCATAACGGAAGGTCACATCTCGAAAAGACACTTCCCCTCGTACCTTTTCCACGCTCAAGGTGCCATCATCTTTCTCTTTTGGTAAATCCATAATGCTAAATAACGTTTGGCATGCAGCCATTCCACGCTGAAATTGAGCATTTACGTTGGTTAACGATTTGAGCGGTTTCATCATCGCCAGCATTGAGGAAAATACGACTGTAAAATCCCCCGCAGTGAGCGACTGTGCCATAATGCTTGGAATGGTGGCAAGATACAACACTACCGCTAACGCAAACGAAGCAATAATTTGTACAATCGGATCGGAAATGGCCGATGCCATCATCATTTTCATTCCCTTGCGTCTCATATCATTACTAACATGGTTAAAGCGTGCCTCTTCCACTTTTTGCCCACCAAACGACAACACGACTTTATGCCCTTTCAGCATTTGCTCAGCTGATGCGGTCAACTCTCCCATAGAGGTTTGCATATTTTTACTTAAACGACGGAAATGTTTAGATACAATGCTGATCAGAACGGCAATAATAGGTCCGATAATAAATAACACCACAGAAAGTTGCCAGCTGGTATAAATCATGACTACTAACAATGAAATAAGATACGCCCCCTCGCGAACAATAGTCACTAACGCACCTGACGATGAAGCCGCCACTTGCTCTGAATCATAGGTAATGCGAGAAAGTAATTTACCTGAAGAGTTATTGTCAAAGAATGTGACTGGCATGTACATCATATGCTTAAATAATTTACGACGCATCACCATAATCACTTTGCCTGAAACCCACGCTAGGCAATATGTGGAAATAAAATTGCTTAGCCCTCGAAAGAAAATAAGCACCACGACCACCACAGCCATAATTTTCAAAAAGCCACTATCAGCTTTGCCAAAACCATCATCAAGCAACGGTTTTAACATATAAATCAAGCCAGAATCAGCCAGTGCATTAATAATTAATGCAACGGCAGCCACAATCAATCCTGATTTAAACGGCAAAATCATCGGCCATAGGCGTTTAAACGTTTTACCCGTAGAAAAATCTTTATCCAGTAATTCAGTTTCTGTTTCGTTCATTCTTACTATTCTTTCATGCTCATTTGCCCTTATTTTAAACTGTTCTGCTCCATAACGCCAACAATTGAATAATACCATGGCGAATATTGCCCACGCGCGCAAGCCACATGCCAATCCCTTGCATAGACACTCAGACGAATTTGCCCACACTGTGCAGTGTCAAAAACCGCACTTTGCATATGTGCTAAATGTGAAAGCACCGACGCATGAGGAAAACGCCACGGATTATGCAACCCCACACCAATCAACGCAATTTTGGGATGCGTTGCGTTTAAAAACTGCCACGAACTGGATGTTTTACTACCATGATGCGCAACTTGCAGCCAATCAATTGGCTTTATATCCTGTGCTATCGCTCGTTCGCCTTTCACATCTAAATCACCAGTGAGCAACACACGAAGCCCTTCACGTTCAATCAAAAGCACACAAGAGTCCGCATTCTTCGCACGCTCACGCAACGTGTAAGGTAAAAGTGCGGTCAACGTAAATCCTTGCCAATGCCATTGTTTTCCACTCACACAACCTTGTGACGTTTTGCCATAATCCTTTTTTGATGGGCTGATGAATTGCAGCGTAGGATACTGCGCTAACACATCACGCACGCCACCACTATGATCATTATCATCATGGCTAATAAAAAGCATCTCTGGCTGAACACCACGGCGTGTCAAATAGGGAATGAGCTCAAGCCTCGCCATACTGCCCCCTTCCCACCCCTGCCCTGTGTCATACAGGATTGCTTTGCCTTGCCGCTCAATGATTATCGCCAGTCCTTGCCCCACATCCATAACACTCAACTGCCATGTCGGCGAACGCATGGGCAACGCCATCACGATACAACTTACCCCTAAAACCAAAAAACAGCTTGCGATTTGCGGGTATTTCAATGGCGGAGCCACAAATAACAACGATGTTTCTTGCCAATATTTCGCTGCGAGCAGTAAAAGTGCGGTTATAATCCAAATTGCCGCACTAAGATACCACATGGTTTGACTTGATAAAGTCAACAAGCCATTTGGCAACAGAGCAATCAGCTTCATGCTAAGGCTTAGTAGATAATCCACCCAATGCCATGTGATGCCTGCGGTGAACAGATTTAACAATAACAGCGGCATAATGACAAAACTAAAGAGTGGCAACAACACAAGATTTGACCACAATGCACCCACCGCAACCTGCCCAAATAACAGCAATTGTAACGGCGTTAAGAAAAGTAATAATCCCAACTGCACATGCAAAAGAGAGATCATAAAATAAAACGTGCGGTTCATCTGCTGCTTGAGCGGCGTTGAACGCCAGTGCCATGCGTTCAATGGCAATAATGTATTAAATACGCCAATTGCAGCCACCGCACCAAATGAAAGCCAAAAACCTTCTTGTAAATACGCGAACGGCGAGCATAGCGTCACAACCAACGCAGCATAAATCAGCACCTGCCACCAACGTAGGTGAATGCGTAATAAGCGTGCCAGTAGCCATACCGTTAACATGCTCAAAGCACGCTGTGTCGGGAGTGAAAAATCCGCCAAATAGCCATATAAAAATGCACTGCATAATGCCAACATTAAAGGAAAGTGCGGTGTAATCCAACGTTGTGGCAAGCCCCACTGTATCGCTCGCGCCACAGCCCAGCCGAAAAAAGCAATCAGCCCGATATGCAGCCCTGAAATTGCCATCAAATGCGCTGTACCACTTTCACGAAATGCCTGCCATTGTGGCTGTGTAATCTCGCTACGCTCGCCAAAAGCAAGGGCTAAAATAAGCCCTGCATTATCCAGCCCTTTGACTTGTGCTGCAACCAAATCAAATAAACGCTCCCGAACTGTTTTTTTCTGCGCGAGTCGTTCGCCTGTTTTAACCGTGGCTGTCGCAATAATTGATTGCGAAATAAGCCAACGCTGTCGACTAAATCCGTCAAAATTCAACCGCCCTTTTAACGGCATCAGATGAAGTGCCAACTGCCAACGCTGCCCCACTTGTGGAGATGTGTCTATTTGCCAATTCAATAGCACGTTTTGCCGCCCCAATTTCCATGCTCGCAAATCCACTTTCGCCACCACAGCGGTATAAACCGCACTTTGATGTTTTATCTCGATAATATCTGCCGTGGCAGTCATTTTCCCAATCTCGCCCACCGCAGTGGCATTGTCCCAAAAATCAGCAAGTTGCCACTGTGTGAACGCAACACAAATAAGGAAAAGTGCGGTTGTCAACCATTTTCTTCCCCGCTTAACCCAACCCCAAATACCCGTAACAGTAGCCATAACCAATACAAAAGGAAAAAATGCCGTTACTACAAGGGGAATAAATAACACTTGTAAAAGTGCGGTCAAATAGCATAGTGCAATGCGTAATAACACCCGTTTTCCCACATTAAAATAAAAAGACATTTATCAGAGAAAATAACTGAACAAAAGATCCGCATAATTATGTTGGAATGGTGATCGCAAAAGTGAAGCACATCACGTTTTTCAATAAAAATTGACATAAGAAAGTGTTTGCGTCTAAAAAAACCGCAATATTGACAATATTTTATTTGCCAAACGGGTCGGGTTCTGATAAATATACGCCTTTAAAAAATCTAGTGATTAACTCTACCTCAATAGAGTTACTGTTATACCACTCATGAATGAACCTTGATTTTACGGGTTCACACACAGGAGAATAAAATGAGTAAAAGTGCGCCGAAAACGTCGTTGAGCCTTTTGTCTTTGGCTGGCGTGGAGCCTTATGTTGAAAAGAAAAATGAAGAATATATGAATGAGAATCAACTCACTCATTTTAAAAAAATTCTCAATGCATGGCGTCATCAAATTGTCGATGAAGCAGGCAAAACTGTGGCACAGATGCAAGACGAAGCAGCAAACTTCCCAGATCCTGCCGATCGTGCAACACAAGAAGAAGAATTTTCACTGGTGTTACGCAGCCGCGATCGCGAACGTAAGTTGTTGAAAAAAATTGATCACACCCTCGCTAAAATCGACACAGGTGATTTCGGTTACTGCGATACATGTGGCGTTGAAATTGGCATTCGCCGCTTAGAAGCACGCCCGACCGCAGATTTATGTATTGATTGCAAAACCTTAGCGGAAATTCGTGAAAAACAAACATCAAAATAAACTTGATATTGCCCCTTATATGTAACTGAGGGGCTTTAACTTGCAAAATCTGCGATTTTGACTACAATTTGCAATCGTATTTCATTGAGTTTGCCAATTGAGGTGTCCTATTTTAAAACTAATTAAACAGTTTTTCGGGAAACAAGAACACGCCCAACCTCCTGCACCGAAAAACCCTAACACGCACAACAAACACACACCAAAATCGGAATTGAGTACGAAAATTCCGTCTTGTCTTGAACCGGTTAAACACAAAGCCTCTGGCATTGGCGTGCATGCACGTCTTATTCACCGCAATGCGCTTAGTGTTGTTGCCAAATTACAACGCAATGGCTATGAGGCTTATCTCGTAGGTGGCTGCCTGCGTGATATTTTACTTGAGCGTACCCCAAAAGATTTTGATGTTGCAACTAACGCCAGCCCAGAGCAAATCAAGCGCGCATTTGGTCGCCAATGCCGTTTAGTGGGACGACGCTTTCGTTTAGCCCACATTATGTTTGGGCGTGATATTATTGAAGTCGCCACCTTCCGTGGAGAATCCGATAATAATGATGACATGCAACGCAAATGTAACACCGATGGCATGCTGCTGCGAGACAATGTATATGGCACACTGGAAGATGACGCTAAACGGCGTGATTTCACGGTAAATTCGCTATATTACGATCCACAACATAATGTGGTGCTAGACTATTTCAACGGAGTTGACGATATTCGTACAGGCAAATTACGCTTAATTGGCGATCCTAAAGTGCGGTATCAAGAAGATCCGGTTCGGATTTTGCGTGCTATTCGTTTTATGGCAAAACTGGATATGTTCCTTGAGCGTGAAAGCCTCGATCCCATTCATCACTACGCGGCATTACTCCGCCAAATTCCAGCAGCACGCTTATTTGATGAATCTCTTAAATTATTACAAAGTGGCAATGGGCTGAAAACCTACCAGCTGTTACGCAAATTTGATTTGGTAAAATACCTATTCCCTACTTTAATGCCATTTTTCACCCCAAATCAGGATTCTTTGGCAGAGCGCATGATTGAGCATGCCTTGCGTTCAACAGACGAACGTATTGAAGATAACCTTCGCATTAATCCTGCCTTTATGTTTGCCGCCGTCTTTTGGTATCCGTTACGGGAAAATATGGAGCAGCTCAAAAATGAAGCGAATTTAAATAATGCCGACGCATTTAATGTGGCGGCTGCAGAAATTTTAAGCGGGCTTTGTAAAGCCCTCGCCGTGCCTCGCCGACATACCATTGTTATTCGCGAAATTTGGTTTATGCAACTCCAATTTCCTCGACGCAACGGCAATCAAGCTGACCGCACTTTTGCTCGCCCTAAATTCAGAGCAGGCTTTGATTTGCTTGCTATGCGTGCCGAACTGGAAAAAGGGGAATTAATCGAATTAACAGAATGGTGGCATGAATATCAGCTCAGTAATCAAAGCCAACGCGATGCCCTAGTGCAAGCACAAAATAAAAAATCACCTCCGATGAAAAAACGCCGTCCTCGTCGCCGCCGCACAAAACCGCGCAATACATCAGCAATAAAGGGCGCGAATAATGGCTAAGGTGCGAGCTTATATTGCGCTAGGCAGCAATTTAGATAATCCCACTGAGCAACTCACATTGGCACTCAGTGCACTCAGACAGCTCAAAGGCTCCCAATTATGTGCGGTTAGTGCATTTTATCAAAGTACGCCGTTAGGTCCACAAGATCAGCCTGATTATGTTAACGCTGTAGCGGCACTGGATACCGCACTTAGCCCATTAGAATTGCTTGATGAACTACAACGCATTGAAATAGCGCAAGGACGTGTGCGTAAACGCCGTTGGGGAGAGCGTACGTTGGATTTGGATATTTTGCTTTACGGCAACCATATCATCCAATCCGACCGCTTAACCATACCGCATTATGATATGCACCAGCGTGAATTTGTGATAATTCCGCTATTCGACATTGCACCCGATCTTATGCTACCTCACGGTCAGCCATTGAAACAATTAGCAGAACAATTTAAGCATCACACTATGCAAAAAGTGCGGTTTTAACCGCACTTTGACCTTATTGCCCCAATCCTTTACGCAGGCAAGGGGCGAAAAAATCATATTCCACCAAAAAAGCATCATGCCCGAAATCAGAATTAAGTTCAAAATAATCTACGTTGACTCCACTGTTACACAGTAAATCTCGAGTGGTATGCATATCATGCAATGTAAACAATTGATCACTGGCAACGGCAATCAACGTGTAGTGAGCCTGAATGCGAGAAAGTGCGGTTTGTATATTATCAAAGCCATCGGCAGGATCATAGCAATCCAATGCGCGTGTTAGGTGCAGATAACTGTTTGCATCAAAGCGTTCAAGAAATTTTTGCCCCTGATAACTTAGATACGACTCCACTTGAAACACATCGCCAAAATAGCGTTGTTCTTGCTTTTTGGCACGCCCAAACGCTTTATTTAATTGCTTGCCTGTACGGTAGGTGAGCATGCCCAACATTCTCGCCACCGCTAACCCTTGATGTGGCGGTGTTGCGCCATAGTAATCACCATGATTAAAGTGCGGATCGCCGATTATCGCCTGACGCATCACATGATCAAAACCCACGGCTTCAGGGCTTAGTGACAATGATGAACACAAATTCAGCACATGGGTCATCATATCAGGATAGGCTATTGCCCATTGGGTGGCTTGCATACCACCGAAAGAGCCGCCAATCACCGCATGTAACTGCGGAATCTCTAAATAATCTAACAAGGCTTTTTGGACATGAACAATATCTTGAATCGTGATTGCGGGAAAACGGCTACCATACGGCATGCCATCAAATGGGGTCGGCGAAGAAGGCCCTGTTGTCCCTTTACAACCACCTAACACGTTAGAACAAATGAAAAAATATTGGTCAGTATCCAACGCAAGTCCACTACCCATAAAATTTTGCCACCATCCTTTTTGCCCTGAAGTTGGTTCAAAATACGGTTCGGCATCACCCGTCAGTGCGTGGCAAATCAGCACGGCATTATCTTTGCGTGAATTCAGTTCACCATACGTTTGATACGCCACTTGTATCTGCTCTAACTGCCCACCATTAAACAGTGTCAGTGGCTGGTGTTGGAATAACGTTACACGTTGGATTGTCATACGACCTTGCATACAGCTAATAAATAAAATGTCATTACGTTACCGAGCGTGCGATCAGATGTCAAGAAATTTTAGCAGTCTAAACGTCTAGATTTAAAAACGGCTAAAATAGGTTTGCTTTTTTCTGATTGCACGGTATGCTTATACCATTTTTGATTACAGTAAAAAGTATGCTACATCATCCAATCAAAGGCGCAGTGACAATGATTCTAGCGGGTATCGTGTTTGCTGCCATTAATGCGTTAACGCAAATTTTAGGGCTACATTCCACAATTAGCTCACAATCAGTTGCGCTTTACCAATACCTTTTCGCCTTACTTTTCCTCGCACCGAGCCTTTTTCGCGCAGGTAAAAATGTGTTAAAAACCCAATATTTGCTGTGGCATATCATACGCGTTGGTATTTCGGTAATTGGTATCCAATGTTGGATTAGTGCCTTGATTTACCCTATTCCCATTTGGCAAGGCATCGCACTCATTATGACCTCACCGCTTTTTGCTACCCTAGGTGCCGCTATATTTTTGAAAGAAAACGTCGGTGCCAATCGCCTATTTGCCACCTTGCTCGGTTTCAGTGGCGCAATGCTCATTTTAAAACCGTGGGCGGAGGACTTTAACCCAGTCGCCCTGTTACCGCTTGCCGCCGCACTTTGTTGGGCGATTTATTCGTTGATGGTTAAAAAACTCTCCGCTCACGAGTCGCCAACGACCATCGTGGTGTATCTATTCATTTTAATCACACCATTTAATCTATTGATGGCCGTCAATAATAGCCTTGTTGCCCCTACTGCCATGGAACTGGGTTACCTCATTTTACTGGGCTTTTTAACCGCAATTGCTCAGCTTGCCGTGGCAAAAGCCTATAATTTAGCCGATGCCGCTTATCTACAACCCTTTGATTTTCTAAAATTGCCACTCAATGTACTCGCTGGCTGGCTTATTTTCTCTGCCGTACCGCCTGGACGCTTGTGGTTAGGCGCAGCGTTAATTATCATTGCCATTTTATATATCACTTATAGCGAAAATGCGGCACAAAAAGCAAAAGTGCGGTCGGCTTAACTTTCTAACCGATTGAAAAATAGGTATAATCGAATCATGCTGACTGCTTGCTCATATTATGCCGAGAAAAAAAACTGATACCGCATCCCCAGAACCACAACGTACGCAACCTCGCTTTATGCGAATAGCACTGCGACCTATTTTGCCCAAACTGCTACGCTACCTTGGGCTGACCGCACTTTGCTGTTTGCTTGGCGTCGCCGTAATCGACATCGGCGTTAGCGTTTATGTGCGTGGTGATGTGTATGAAAATAGTGATGAATTACCTTACCGCCCCTATGGCGTAGTGCTAGGCACTTCCCGCTATTTTAGCGACAATTCGTTAAATTTGTTTTATTACAATCGCCTACTCGCTGCACAAAAATTAATTAAAGCGCATAAAGTCGATTATTTATTACTCAGTGGAGACAACCGCCAAGCCTCCTATAATGAACCACGTAATATGTTCAAAGATCTCCGCAAACTGGGGGTGGATGCTGAGTTTTTATATCTCGACTTTGCAGGTTTTCGCACCTTGGATTCAGTAATCCGTGCCAAAGATATTTTTCACGCACATGCCATGACCATTATCTCTCAACGTTTTCATTGTGAGCGAGCATTATTCATTGCAAAATATTACGACATTAATGCCATTTGTTTTGCCGCAGACTACCCTGAAGGACACTATGGTGTGCGTATACGCGAACTCTTAGCCCGTGTTTATATGCTGTGGGATTTATTCACGCAGAAAAAACCGCACTTTTTAGGTAAACCTGAGCCATTACCTCCCCCGCTGATGGTTGAACCATAAGTTTGCTAAAATAATCACGATCGAGTATTGTTCTATTTAAGAGAAATCGCCATAATAGCATCCTTAATTTTTTGGCATTGAAACGATGATAGATTATCTTTTATTAGTCATTGGCACCGCACTGGTCAATAACTTTGTATTGATTAAATTTTTAGGTTTATGCCCGTTTATGGGCGTTTCTAAAAAAATCGAAACTGCAATTGGCATGGGGCTGGCAACCACGTTTGTCTTAACTGTGGCAAGCCTTTGCTCGTATTTAATTCAGCGTTATATCCTAACGCCGCTTGATGCCAATTTTTTACAAACACTGGTGTTTATTTTAGTTATTGCCGTGGTAGTACAATTTACTGAAATGGTCATCCATAAAACCAGTCCAGTACTTTACCGCTTATTGGGGATTTTCCTTCCGCTCATCACCACAAACTGTGCCGTGTTAGGCGTGGCATTGCTTAATGTCAATCTTTCACATAATTTAGTACAATCCGTGGTGTATGGCTTTAGTGCCTCCTTAGGATTTTCGCTGGTGCTGGTACTTTTTGCTGCATTGCGTGAGCGTTTAGCGGGTGCAGATGTACCAATGCCGTTTCGTGGTGCATCGATTGCATTGATTACTGCCGGGCTAATGTCATTGGCATTTTTAGGCTTTGCTGGCTTGGTGCATAGCTAATGAATATGCTTG
This sequence comes from Spirabiliibacterium falconis, assembly GCF_014885015.1. Taxonomy (GTDB): domain Bacteria; phylum Pseudomonadota; class Gammaproteobacteria; order Enterobacterales; family Pasteurellaceae; genus Spirabiliibacterium; species Spirabiliibacterium falconis. The sequence continues at coordinate 17,454 of NZ_JABMIJ010000009.1, forward strand.
CGCAACTCTCCACCATGCACTGGATACTGATTATCATCTCAGTACTTGCGTTGATTTTCGGTGCAATTTTAGGCTTTTCATCGGTAAAATTAAACGTTGAAAGTGACCCCATTGTGGAGAAAATTGATGCGCTCTTACCGCAAAGTCAATGTGGGCAATGTGGATATCCTGGTTGCCGCCCTTACGCAGATGCAATTGCCAATGGCGATGTCATCACGAAATGCGTACCCGGTGGGCAACCCCTTGTCGTCCAATTAGCGGATTTACTCGGCGTAGATGTGCCTAAAACAGACTTTGAAGAAGGTGCACCTGAGATAAAAGTGGCATTTATCCACGAAGAAATGTGCATTGGTTGTACTAAATGTATTCAAGCCTGCCCAGTGGATGCAATTATCGGTGCAAATAAAGCATTGCATACGGTTATTCCGCGCCTATGCACAGGTTGCGAGCTATGTGTTGCCCCTTGCCCAACAGATTGCATCACGATGGAACCCGTGAAAAAAGAGTTAGAACACTGGAATTGGCAATTTGACCGCACTTTAATTATTCCAACTCGAACAATTGAGGCGAAGGAGCAAGAACATGCGTGATTTGCTGCAACGTCTGGAAAGCGGTAAACTCTGGCGTTTCCCAGGAGGCATTCATCCTCGTGAAATGAAATCCCAATCGAATGGCAAACGCATCGCTCGCCTTGCATTGGCGAATAATTTTTATATCCCAATTAAGCAACACATCGGACAATCAGCGACAATCTGCGTAGAGATTGGTGATTATGTTTTAAAAGGACAAGCCTTAACCCAACATGCTGATTATCGCCATGTGCCCGTGCATGCCCCAACATCAGGTTATATTCGCGCAATTGGTTCCTTCCCTGCCAATCATCCATCGGGTTTAAGTGAAACCATGATTCATCTTGAAGCCGATGGTGAAGATCGCTGGATTGAACTCTCGCCAACAGATGACTATTTATCGCTCTCCCCGCAAACCTTAGTCGAAAAAATCCATAATGCAGGCATTGCGGGGCTCGGTGGGGCGGTGTTCCCAAGTGCTAGTAAAATTAATGCCGTCTTATCTGGCATAAACGCCTTGATTATTAACGGTGCAGAGTGCGAACCCTACATCACCTGTGATGACCGTCTTATGCAAGACTATACCGCTGAAATGCTTGAAGGTGTTCGCATTTTGCGTTATCTCACGCGTGCGCAAACCGTGGTCATCGCCATTGAAGACAACAAGCCTCGTGCCATTCAGGCTGTTAAAAAAGCACTGAAAGGTGCAAACGACATTATACTTCGTGTCATCCCTACGATTTATCCATCGGGAGCGTCCAAGCAACTGATCCAAATTTTAACGGGGCTAGAAGTGCCGCAAGGAGCACGCTCATCTGAACTTGGCATTTTAATGCATAATACAGGCACCGCGTTTGCAATTAAAAAAGCGGTCATCGATGGTGAACCGATGATTGAGCGAGTCGTAACCCTAACAGGCGATAAAATTCCACAACCACGCAATTATTGGCTTCGTTTTGGCACGCCTATTCAGCATGTATTAGCGCAGGTCGGTTACCAAGCTGATCCACGGCTGCCTATTTTTGTTGGCGGCCCTATGATGGGCTATATTTTGCCCAATCTCAGTGCCCCAATTACCAAAATGAGCAACTGCATCATTGCCCCAGATCATTTTGAATACCAAGCCCCACCGCCAGAACAAAGCTGCATTCGTTGCTCAAGTTGTTCCGATGCTTGCCCTGTACAATTATTACCACAACAGCTTTATTGGTTTGCACGCAACGAAGAGCATGATAAATCCACGCAATATCATCTTGATGCCTGCATTGAGTGCGGCGTATGCGCTTATGTTTGCCCAAGCCACATTCCACTTATCCAATATTTCCGTCAGGAAAAAGCCAAAATTGCCGACATCAAAGAAAAAGAGCGGTTATCGGAAGAAGCAAAAGTGCGGTTTGAAGCCCGTGAAGCACGCCTATTGAAAGAAAAACAAGCTCGTGAAGCGCGCGCCAAAGCTGCCGCAGAGAAACGGCGACAAGAAGTGGCAAACCAACAAGGCGAAGATCCGGTTAAAGCCGCACTTGAACGGCTCAAAGCGAAAAAAGCCCTTGCAGAGCACCCAGTGCAAGCAACACAGCAAAATGAAAAAGGCGATATTGTGCCTGATAATAGCGAACTAATGGCGCAACGCAAAGCTCGCCGGTTACAAAAACAGGCAGAAAAAGTACAAAATGCGGTTGAATCAACTGATAACGATCCACGCAAAGCCGCTGTTGCTGCCGCCATTGCTCGCGCAAAAGCCAAACAGGCAGAAAAAACACAAAGTGCGGTTGAATCCACTGATAACGACCCACGCAAAGCTGCCGTTGCTGCCGCCATCGCTCGTGCAAAAGCCAAACAAGCGGAAAAAGTGCAAAGTGCGGTTGAATCCACTGATAACGACCCACGCAAAGCTGCCGTTGCTGCCGCCATTGCTCACGCAAAAGCGAAACAAGCGGAAAAAGTGCAAAGTGCGGTTGAATCCACTGATAACGACCCACGCAAAGCTGCCGTTGCTGCCGCCATTGCTCGTGCAAAAGCGAAACAAGCACAACGTAATCATAAGGAAGCTGATTAATGTTTACCCTCATTAGTTCTCCCCATATTCATTCTCGTCAGCTCACCGCACATTTTATGTTGTGGGTCATGCTGGCGATGTTGCCTGCCATTCTCGTGCAGTGCTATTTTTTCGGCGTCGGCGTGCTAATACAAAGTGCATTAGCGTTGAGTTTTGCCTATGTCCTTGAGCTGGCTGTAACACTGCTGCGACGTAAACCGCTCTTTTTTTATGTGAGCGATTTTAGCGTCTTATTAACCGCACTGATTTTGGCGGTTGCGATTCCGCCTTATGCACCTTATTGGATCATTTTGATTGGCATTTTCTGTGCTGTATTACTCGGAAAACATGTGTATGGCGGCCTAGGGCAGAACCCGTTTAACCCTGCTATGGTCGGTTATGTCATTTTATTGATTTCATTCCCTTTGCAAATGACCAGCTGGATGCCGCCCATTGCACTATTAAAAGAGCCGCCATCGCTACATGATGCAATCTCACTTATCTTTTCAGGCATAACCTCGGATGGGTATAGCCTTGCACAATTAGTCGGCACGATTGATGGAATTACGCAAGCCACGCCGCTTGATTCGATCAAAACAGGCCTGAGTCACGCTGTATCCATGCCAACACTACTCTCCTCTCCGATTTTTGCATCTAGCATAGGGCTGGCACAAGGCTGGTGGCAAGTCAATCTCACCTTTTTGCTCGGGGGGCTCTTTTTAGTGTGGAAAAAGATCATTCACTGGCAAACTCCAACCGCACTTTGCCTTGCGCTTTTTATTTGTGCTACTGGCAATTACCTACTGGGGGCAAGCAATGGCATTAATCCTATAGTCACGTTGTTTAGCGGTGCGACAATGTTTTGTGCCTTTTTTATCGCCACCGATCCTGTAACGGGTGCCATCTCACCAAAAGGGAAATGGGTTTTCGGTGCATTAGTCGGTATTTTAATTTATATTATTCGCTATTATGCCAATTACCCTGACGGCGTTGCCTTTGCCATTTTATTAGGCAATATTTGCGTGCCATTAATTGATCATTACACCCAACCTGCCATTTACGGCAGCCATGGGAGGAAAAAATAATGTTTAAAATCACGCTGCGATCGGCCTTGATTCTTGCGTTTGTCGCGTTAGTCTGTACCGCACTTTCACTTGGCGTTAATCAGTTAACGAAAACGCGTATTAACGCGCAACGTCAAGCACAGCAAGAAATGTTATTAAATCAGGTGTTGCCTCAAGGTAGTTATAATAATGCGATTTTACAAAGCTGCCTTCAACCGCACTTTGACTTTGCACCGAATATTCAACAAATTTTTGTCGCCAAAAAAGATAACGTGATCAGTGCTTACGCAATAAAAACGCTCACCATGCAAGGCTATTCTGGTAAAATTGTTGTGCTTATCGGTATGACACCTCAGGGAGACATTTTAGGCGTACGCGTGCTTGAGCATAATGAAACGCCGGGGCTGGGTGATAAAGTCGAGCCAAGCAAATCCGATTGGATTAATCGCTTTAGCAATAAACACTTTTCGTTGAACGAGGTCGCAAAATGGGCGGTGAAAAAAGACGGCGGTGAGTTTGACCAATTTGCAGGGGCGACCATTACGCCACGTGCGGTAATCAATGCGGTGAAATATACCGCAACTGCCGTGTTAGAACATATCGATTCGACCGCACTTTTGCCATTACAACACTGTGAGTAAGTTATGACTGATCAACAACTAACCCTTGATAAATCGCCAGTTGTACTGGAAAAAATCAGTACCGACTGGGCTGGTATTTTTCGACAAGGTATTTGGCATAATAACTCAGCATTAGTGCAATTGTTAGGGCTTTGCCCACTATTAGCTGTATCCAGTTCAGTTACCAATGCACTTGGACTAGGGCTGGCAACGATGCTGGTGCTTATTTGCACTAACGGCATTGTATCCCTTTTCCGTCGTGCGATTCCGCATGAAATTCGCATTCCCATTTATGTGATGATTATCGCCACGATGGTAACTGCAGTACAATTATTGATGAATGCGTTTGTCTATGATCTCTATTTAGCCCTCGGGATTTTTATCCCGCTGATCGTAACGAATTGCATTGTCATTGGGCGAGCTGAAGCATTTGCGTCGAAAAATCCGCTGGCACCATCACTTTTTGATGGCTTTGCGATGGGGCTTGGCATGACCCTAAGCCTTGTTTTGCTCGGCGCAGTCCGCGAAATCTTCGGCAACGGAACGCTTTTTTCTGGATTGGATCAACTTTTCGGTCCTTGGGCAGCTCATTTACAAATTACCATACTGCATATGGATACGACGTTTTTACTCGCAATCTTGCCACCAGGTGCATTTATTGGATTGGGGTTAATTTTAGCGGTGAAAAACATTATTGATAATCGAGCGGCAAAATGAATAAACAAAAACGCATTGAGATTTTAACACGCCTGCGTGAGGCTAACCCGCATCCAACGACAGAATTGAATTTTACTTCGCCGTTTGAGTTATTAATTGCGGTCATTTTGTCAGCACAAGCTACTGATAAAGGAGTGAATAAAGCGACGGCTAAACTTTTTCCTGTCGCCAATACTGCACAGGCTATTTTTGAACTGGGTGTGGACGGTTTAAAGGAATATATCAAAACCATTGGGCTGTATAATAGCAAGGCAGAAAATATTATTAAAACGTGCCACATTTTAAGCCAACAATATCACGGTGATGTGCCTGAAGATCGCCAAGCACTCGAAGCCTTACCTGGGGTTGGGCGAAAAACCGCAAATGTAGTGTTAAATACGGCATTTGGCTGGCCCACGATTGCAGTGGACACACATATTTTTCGTGTCTGTAACCGCACAAAATTCGCACCAGGAAAAGATGTGGTGAAAGTCGAAGAAAAATTAATAAAGGTTGTACCCGCTGAATTTAAAGTGGATGTGCATCACTGGCTCATTTTACACGGTCGCTATACTTGCATTGCTCGCAAACCGCGTTGTGGTGCATGCATTATTGAAGACTTATGTGAATTCAAAGAGAAAACACAATACGATACCTAACCTAATGTTTTTGTGGTGTTTTATCCAAAATCGCTTTGGTGTTATTGTCAGTTTCAATCTGAATTTTATGATCCACTTCCACGTTTAAATTTACTGTAATGCCTGTTTTCGGCGTTTCTAACTGAATTTTTGGGGTACACGCCCACAACACTAAAAGTGCGGTCAACGCTATGATCACTTTCATTACTTATTTTCTCGTTTGTTGTCGCTCAAGCAAATAGTCTAATTGCTGCTCTAGCGTATTACCAAAGTTAATAGAATACCATAAATCAAACAGATTCTCTTTATGGTTATAATTTAATGTAACAGGGTTGCCTTGTGCATTGGTTGCATGAATTTTCGCCTTCATTAAGCCCAAACCATTATTGTGTAAATTCACAGAAATGCTCGAGTCAAATACCGCCATTTCATGCAAAAGATCCAGTAAAATCTGCTCTGTCATGCCTCCTTTGGCTTTCACTTGCTCAACCAAAGCCGGGCTTAATTTAATATGCCATTGATTGTCCTGTTCTATCACACCGTCGCAAATGATACACGTTTTGCCATCAATCCAAAATGGCAAATCGGCATTTAACAAACCTGTGGCAGAAACTTGATTGTATTGCAACAAACTCAGTACTTGTGCAAGATCAATCTGTTGTAATTTAAAATGTGCCACATCACGTTGTGGCAGCGCAAAATGGCTGACACTTAATTCCCCACCAAGCAATGCCAAACGCAATTGTGACAACTTTAAGGGCGATTTCGCACTGTATGGATAATTGCCCTGTACCTTAACCGACAGATCCGTTGCTCGTAAACCATTATTTTCCATCTCTGCCACATTCACTGACACTGGGGCTTTCACGCCTAATTGAAAATGTTGATCAAAATAGCGATACGGTAGCGAAAACGTAATGCCCTTAATCTCACCATCGGGCAGTTTAATTCGCCCTTGCTCAATAGCAAAATGCCCGCCAGCCACCACACCTTGTTCTGGTGTAATAGAAAATGCAGTTTGCCCTCGGATCTGCCCTTGTTTAATCAACCAATTCATCTGTGGCGGAAAAAGTGATTGAAAGACTTTCGCAGACTGTACTGGCCAATAAATATTTCCCTTTAAGCGTTGTTCCTGATAGCGTGCAAATAGGGTGATTGGCCCTAATTTATTCGCACTTAGCTCACCTTTAATCGCTAAATGCGAAAAATCTTTCCCTGAGAGCGTCATCGTCATACTGGGCTGTTCAAATTTGCCCCCATAATCAAACTCAATATAGCGATTGCTGACCACTAAGCCACCTTGTAACGAGTCATGTTGATAATCCCAATGAATTGGCGTCGCAATAGTCATATCCAGCGGTTGAACACGTACACCTGACAACGCAAACGCCGTCATCTGCCCGTCAAATTGTTTAATGTCAATACGATTATCCTGCCACTGCCCACGCCCTTGAAGCGATACGGTGTTATGCAGCACGTTTACCCCAGCACTGCCCCAAAATTTCCATTGCCACATATTCGCAATATGCTCTGTGGATACGCCATCACCTGACCGCACTTTGAATAGGGACTGAATGCCAGCAATAAATTCGTTCGCTTTTCCATCAAGGTGTAAATCAATGCGATTTAATTGATCAGTTTGCCCTTTTAAAATCGCCTGCAAACGCCCATTCACGCCAAATGGACTAATGCTTACCCCTGCTAAAGGCAAGCGTAATTCTTGAATATCAATGTAGTCTGTTTTACCTTGCATACGCAGCAACGCCCCAGATAAAAAGCGTAAGTGCGGTTCGCTCACGCTCCCTTCTAAGTGCATCGGTAATTGCGCATAAAATACTGCATCACCCGATTTCACATTGCCATTGGCTTGAAGTGCCACATGAAGCTGCCCTGCATTGAGCTGACCATTTTTACCTTGAATCACGATCACCCCTTTGCCTTTCTCACCATTCGTTAATAAAGAAAGACGAAAATTCAGCGTGATATCCTGCCCTGTCAACAGGCTTTGCTCATCACGCGTAGCAAGATCGAGATCAATAAAACCGTTTATTGGTTGAGGAACATGTTTATCCCATTGAAATCCTGCTTTTTCAATACGCAGCTGCTTACCAAGCCACTCAAATGGCAGATTTACACGTTTTTCATCATGTCCATCCACCGTTTCAAACAAACTCAACGTGCCTCGTTTTCCCTGCCAATCCAGTGTTATTTTCCCTTGCGGCACGAACACATCGCCCCATCGCCAACGATAGTCTAACTGTGCTTTTTCAGGCAGCTGAGCAATATCCTCCGCTAACGTAGCATTAAACTGCACTGTGTTTTCTATGCCATCATCAGGCTGATAATCCAGCGTACCGTGTAATTGATTACCTTGCAAATGCACACTCGCGCCGAGCAAATTCGCCCCATTGTGCTGTGTAGTTAAGCTCAGCTGTAACCCATCATCTGCTTGGCTAACATTGACCGCACTTTCACTTTGCAGCAACGTACGCAGGCTCGGGTTGTCAATAAGATGAGTGTCTGTAAATGTGAGGTGATTAATTGTGATATGCCCAATCGGAATAAGTGCGGTAAGCGCACTTAATGAAAGCGTCTTATCTGATGTTTCGGCGCGCTCTTCCGTGATCAGTTTATGCACACAAGCATAATTCACTTGCACCTTATCTGCACTGATTTCTCGTGCACGCCAAAAAAATCGCGTATCATCCAACGCAACAATTTGGCAGTGATGCTTTTCAGAAAAAAGTTGCACCTGTGGGGCTGAAAGCCCTTGACGAGAAATCGCCAATTTGGGTTGCCACACAATACGAAAATCAGGAGACAAAAAATGATTTGCTATTTTTTGCAGCCCATCACCGAACACGACCCAACTTAGCAATCCTGTCAATGCAAAAAATGCAACACCTGCTCCGATAAGTAATTTTTTGCCCATCACATACCCGCGCCGATCAAGAGCAATGGCATAACAAGTGCTGACGCTATTTCAACCGCACTTTGCATTTTCTCACCCGCTTTTTTACGAATGCGTGAGCGAATCAACAGCAACGCGACTAGCAAATGGAGGGCAAAATAAAGTGCTATTAATCCAAGGTTTAACCTCACTGGCACATCCGTGGCATAAACCCACGCAAACATTAACACACAAAAAAGGGCGTTACCGATTAACATTAATAGCATTGCCATCGGCAGTAATTGTATAAAATTGGCTAACCGACTACGCGATAATTGCAGGAGATAATATGCCAGCCCAAGCGCAATAATGGCTTGATTAAAGGGGCTTAACACAAGCCACATCATATAATCAAGTCGATAAAGAAGCAAAACATAGCACAGCAGCCCAATGACGCCCGCCACGACGCCAAATAGCAAAATGGCTCGCCGTAACTGCGGATCTTTCGGCTGCTGAAAGGTGCTAAACAGTAGCAGCAATCCCGCTATCGCTTGCCACGTTTGCGGCACAAAAGGTTTAAAAAAGCACAACACCAAAACCATTATCCAATAAAGACCGAGATAAAGTCCCACGTTAGAAAGCCGCCCACGTTGCCCAGGGCAAATCTCTCCTTTTAGAAAAATTAACTGCAAAATACCTTGTGCAAGCAACACTGCACAGCCAAATAACGCAAAAAATCGACTTGGAGAAAGTTGTACTCGTAGTACATAAAAAAGCCCTTCCGCACTGATGAGCAAGGCAATAGGAACAAGGGCGTAAATCAAAAGTGCGGTTTTATTCTCGGTTTGCTGCGACATAAAAAACTCAATATGATAGAATTGTGCTGTATTGCGTTTTAGTATAGCAAAAATAGATGTAAATTTCCCTGTTATATAGGAGTCAATTATGCGAATTTTACACACCATGTTACGCGTTGGAAATTTGGACCGTTCGGTAGAATTTTACACCAACGTACTCGGTATGCGCGTGCTGCGTACAAGTGAAAACACCGAATATAAATACACCCTTGCTTTTGTTGGATACGACGACGAAGATTCAAGCTCCGTAATTGAATTAACCTACAATTGGGGCGTGGAAAGCTATGATCTAGGCACAGCCTACGGTCATATTGCCATTGGCGTAGATGACATTTATGCGACCTGTGAGCGTGTTAAAGCCTCTGGCGGCAATGTCACGCGTGAACCAGGCCCTGTAAAAGGTGGCTCAACCGTGATTGCCTTTGTTGAAGATCCCGATGGCTATAAAATCGAATTTATTGAAAATAAACAAGCAAAACAAGCCTTAGGTTATTAATAAATCGCCCACATTTGTGGGCGTTATTGAGTATTTATGTCTGAAGTTAATGAAACAACATCAAACCCTGTCACAATTGATTTAAATGTATTAAAAAATCGCTTTCGCGGCTATTTCCCGGTAATTATTGATGTCGAAACCGCTGGATTTAATGCTAAAAGTGACGCTTTATTAGAACTTGCTGCCATTACCTTAAAAATGGACAGTCAAGGCTTATTACATATTGATGAAAAATGTCATTTTCATATTACGCCGTTTGATGGGGCGAATATAAACCCTGACTCACTCAAATTTAACGGCATTGATATTGAAAATCCGCTACGCGGTGCCGTCAGCGAAGAGCACGCATTAGGTGAACTGTTTCGTATGGTGCGTCGCACCCAAAAAGCGGCAGATTGTAAGCGTTCCATCATAGTTGCACACAATGCCGCCTTTGATCACAGTTTTATCATGGCGGCAGCTGAACGCTGTGCACTAAAACGTAATCCATTTCATCCTTTTGCCACGTTAGATACCGCCACATTAGGCGCATTTATGCTAGGCAATAATGTTTTAGTAAAGGCCTGCCAAGCGGCCAATATTCATTTTGATCAAAAACAAGCACATGGCGCATTATACGACACCGAAAAAACGGCTGAATTATTTTGTTTTATGGTGAATTATTTAAAAATTCATCAAGGATCACCAATTTTTAATATAAATTGAGTCATTATTTAGGTAAAATCGGTTTTCACTTTTCTTTTATTTTTCTTTCAACCTTACAGGAACAACACTATGTTATTTGCAAATAATGTTGTGATCGCAATTATTGTGCTGTTGGCATTGAGCCTCCTGCGCATTAATGTGGTGATTGCACTAATCATTTCCGCCCTTGTTGCAGGGATTATGGGCGGTATGGACATCGCAACGACGGTAAATACCTTCACTGACGGGCTTGGTGGCGGTGCTGCCGTTGCAATGAACTACGCTATCTTGGGTGCATTTGCCGTAGCGATTTCTAAATCAGGCTTAACCGATTTATTAGCGGTGAAAGTCATCAAAAAGCTCGGGCAACAACCTAGCCAAACCGCACTTTTTTGGTTTAAATATTTTATTATCGTTTTATTATTGCTCTTTGCCGTTTCTTCACAAAATCTCTTGCCTGTGCATATTGCTTTCATTCCTATCGTGGTGCCACCGCTGCTCGATATTATGAATCGCTTAAAATTAGACCGCCGTGCAGTTGCCTGTTCGCTTACGTTTGGTTTAACGGCAACCTATATGATTTTACCCGTTGGATTCGGTAAAATCTTTATCGACAACATCATCGTAACTAAAATCAATGAAGCGGGTGTTGAGTTCGGTCTGCAAACCTCTGCTGCACAAGTGAGTAGTGCGATGTTAGTTCCCGTTACGGGCATGATTTTAGGCTTGCTCTTTGCGATTTTTATTAGCTATCGCAAACCACGCAACTATGAAACAAACACCCCAGAACCAACCAGTGCGGAAATTGAGGAACGCGTAGCGCATGTTCAATCTTATCATGTTGTGATCAGCCTGATTGCCATTTTCATTACCTTTGCACTACAACTTTATACCGACTCCATTATCATCGGTGGCTTGGCAGGTTTGTGTATTTTTGCACTTGGTGGCATTTTCAAATTAAAAGAAAGTAATGATGTCTTCCAACAAGGTTTACGCCTTATGGCGATGATTGGCTTTGTGATGATTGCAGCCTCAGGTTTTGCCAGCGTTATTAAAGCAACAGATGGGGTTTCCGCATTAGTACAAACTTTCAGTGAAACCATTGGTAGTGATAATAAAGGTTGGGCTGCCTTATTGATGCTATTAATCGGGCTATTTATTACGATGGGCATCGGTTCATCATTCTCAACCGTGCCAATCATTGCTACTATTTACATCCCAATTTGTATGACACTTGGTTTCTCGCCTCTGGCGACTGTCGCTATTGTCGGCGTTTCTGCTGCATTGGGCGATGCTGGCTCTCCAGCCTCCGACTCAACACTTGGACCAACATCAGGTCTTAATGCTGACGGCAAGCACGATCATATTTGGGATACCGTTGTACCAACCTTCATCCACTTCAACATTCCGTTAGTGCTTTTCGGTTGGATTGCAGCAATGGTACTCTAATCTTCAACACATGAAAGTGCGGTCAGACCGCACTTTTTTATCGATTCCCCTTCGCTCGATTATGCGATTGACACAGCATTTCGCAGTTTTCTAAAGTGGTTGCACCGCCCTTGCTCCATGCGCTCACGTGATCGGCTTCCATCTCATTGAGTTTGTAAATCCGATTTTTATTGGCGTTGTCGCCAACGGCACACAGTGGACAATTGGATTTTTCATCCGCTTGGGCTTTTTCGGTTTGGGTTTTATAGGCTTTGCGTTTAGTCGCCTCATCAAAAATGCGAATGTCTAGCAGTGTTTTGTCTTCCTCGCCGCCCAATACATATTCAAAAATGCCACGGCGATTTTTCACATAGGGGTCATCATAAAGTGCGGTGATGCGTGCGTCTAGTTCCGCTGGGTTGTAAGGCTTGCCCTTGTAGGTTTCATACAATCGCCCCCACTCCAAGCCGCACATCTCTCTTTTCACATCGATAAATACCGCACTTGCCCAATCGATTACCGTATTAAAATAGGTTTGCAATTCATGGATATTATCGTCGTGGCGGTGTCGGCTCATATAATCGCCCACATTGCCGCCGCTCACCCAGTCAAGTGCGGTGTGCAAAAAGTCTTGACGGATAGCACTGCCTTTCACATACGCCGACCACTTTTGGATATTGGCGTTTTGGCTGTTGCTAAACGCCGCCTTCGCCAGCGTGACAAATTGCCCTGAATACACCGCATTCAACAGCTCCTGCTCATTGAGCGGCACGCCTGCAATATTGATGGTTTTAAACCACGCCTTAATTTCGCTCTCCTCGCCCTCGCAGATATAAATCAGCAATTTGGTTTGCTTGATTTTTTCCCGCTTTTCAGACGGCATACTACTAAAATATTGCGGTATACCGTCGTTATTCATAATGGCAAACTTATCGGTTACAAACCGCCCGATGCTGGTGATGCGTTGCTGTCCGTCTAGCACTTCCAGTTGCCCGTCCTCCTTGCGTTTGTTGAAATAAATCACGCCCAGCGGATAGCCTGCCAAAATCGACTCAATCACTGCCACATCTTTTTTGCCATCGGCATAAATATAGTTGCGCTGATATTCCGGCTGAATAGTGAGCTTACCCGCCAGCCCAAACAAGCCCTTGCCCTCCAGCTCGTTGTAGACAAAGCCCTCGCAAATTTGCGCAATGGTGATGTCGGTATTCAAGGTGGCTTTCATGATGCGTATCCTTGCGAAAGTGCGGTTTTAGAACGGTTATGTTTGATGAGAATACGGGCGTAAACTTCTTTATTATTCATTGTAAACCGTTTCCCATAATTGGGATTGTCTTCAATGTAGCGGTCAATGCCCAAAATCTCAAACTGCTCAGGATTGTATTTATCCAAAAAGCTGATCGGCACGCCCATTACGCCCTCGAAATCCGACGGAATCGCATTGGTGAGCGGTACTTCAATGGCGTCGTAATTATCATAGGGCTGGTAGGCATTGGGATTTTTGGCGATTTGCTTGTTAAAGCGGCGATTGTCCGCCATCGTCATCAATTGCAAGGGCTGATGACGGCGACCATGTTCGATATTGGTGAACCAAACACAATTTCTAAATTTCACTAATCCTGTTTGTTCATCAAAAACACCGTCCGCATAATTTTTTTGAACTGGCGTGCTAAAAAAAGCATTTCCAGATTGAAAGCCATTACCTAACCACATTTCATTATTTTTAATGAGCGGAAAAACCTCTTTATAGGTAATCGCATTCATATTGCCGATAATCGCAAACTGCTTCGTCTGCGGTACAGCCAAAATCCATGCCAAAAACTCACGAAACAGCGAAAATGGCGGATTGGTGATGATGATGTCCGCCTCATCGCGCAGTGCACAAATTTCAGGGCTGCGAAAATCGCCATCGCCCTCCAGATAACGCCATTCAAGGTCGTCAATATCGATTTTGTGGTCGTGGTTAACGTCTCGCTCAAGGGTGAAAATTTTGCCGTGAGAAAAGGTTTTTTCTTCATCAAACTGCGCATCTTCACTTTCAAACAAGGTCGGCTGATACGGCAATTCAACAGGCTTGCTTTTCGCCGCAAAGCTGGTGCTAATCAGCTTTTTCAAGCCGAAACGCTCAAAATTTTGCGCAAAATATTTGGTGAAATGGCTCCATTCAGGATCATCACAAGGCAATAGAATCGTTTGATTGCGGAACACATCGGGATTGAAATCAAGATAGGCTTGCATCTCTTTTTCAATGTCGTGATATTGCGTATAAAATTCGTCGTTTTTCGCCGATTTGGCTTTGGATAGGCTAGAATTTTTGACCGTCATCTCACACCCCCAACCACGTTGGAAGTGCTTGACAGCAGGTTAGAAGTTAGGCAAGGTTGCGTTGCGTTGCGTTGCGTTGCGTTGCGTTGCGTTGCGTTGCGTTGCGTTGCGTTGCGTTGCGTTCATCAGCATAGGGTTTCCTTTATGGCGTGTCAACAATTGATTTTAAATGATTTCAACCGCACTTTTAGCTATATAGGCGTTTTGCATATTATAATGCGATCACGATGATTAAACCATAGCCCAGAGTAAAGTGCGGTCAGACCGCACTTTGCCTTTTTATTCCCCTTTTATTTGTCTGAATTGGCAACATCGGGTAAACTTTCGCTATCATTTTCAGATAAACAGACGGTTATGACAACATCAACTTACCAAGCCGATGATATTACAGTTTTAAAAGACCTTGAGCCTGTGCAACTACGCCCAGGAATGTACACCGACACCACGCGCCCTAATCATCTTGGACAAGAGGTGATTGATAACAGTGTGGATGAAGCCTTAGCAGGCTTTGCCAGCAAGGTGGAGGTGATCTTACACGAGGATCAATCCCTTGAGGTGATCGACAACGGGCGTGGTATGCCTGTGGACATTCATCCAGTGGAAAAAATCTCAGGCGTAGAATTAATTTTAAGCAAACTGCATGCTGGCGGTAAATTCTCGAATAAAAATTATCAATTCTCGGGCGGCTTGCATGGTGTGGGTATTTCGGTGGTTAATGCCCTGTCTGAGCGGGTGGAAGTGACGGTGAAACGCAACGGCGAAGTCTATCGTATCGCCTTTGCTAATGGGCATAAAGTGGAAGAGCTTGAGGTGATTGGCACCTGTGGACGACGTAATACGGGTACGACTGTACGCTTTTGGCCAAATCCGACGTATTTCGACAGTGCAAAATTTTCTGTGACACGTCTGCGTCATTTACTGCGTGCTAAAGCGGTGCTTTGCCCACAACTTGAAGTAATTTTTGTCGATAAAGTCAACCAAACGAAAGATGTGTGGTGCTATCAAGACGGCTTATCGGATTATTTACAAGAAAGCGTGGACGGCTTTACCACCCTGCCTGAAATCCCATTTGTTGGCGATATAAAAAGCGACAGCGAAGCGGTAAGCTGGGCATTAACTTGGCTGCCTGATGGCGGTGATTTACTCAGCGAAAGTTACGTCAATTTAATTCCAACGCCACAAGGCGGTACACATGTCAACGGGTTGCGTCAAGGTCTGCTGGATGCAATGCGTGAATTTTGTGAATTTCGCAACCTCCTACCTCGTGGCATTAAACTCAGTGCCGATGATATTTGGGATCGCTGTGCGTATGTTTTATCCCTTAAAATGCAAGATCCGCAATTTGCAGGGCAAACCAAAGAGCGGTTGTCTTCACGCCAAAGTGCGGTTTTTGTGGCAGGCTGCGTGAAAGATGCGTTTAGTCTATGGCTTAACCAAAACGTACAACAAGCTGAGCAATTAGCTGAAATGGCCATTAGCTCCGCGCAACGTCGATTGCGTGCAGCTAAAAAAGTGGTACGCAAAAAATTGGTCAGCGGCCCCGCACTCCCAGGAAAACTGGCCGATTGCAGCAGTCAAGACTTAGCCAAAACTGAGCTCTTTTTAGTAGAGGGAGACTCAGCAGGCGGCTCTGCCAAACAAGCACGGGATCGGGAATATCAAGCGATTTTGCCTCTGCGAGGTAAAATTTTGAACACGTGGGAAGTTGCCAGCGATCAAGTGCTTGCCTCGGCGGAAATTCATGATATTGCCGTCGCCCTTGGTATTGATCCTGATAGCCGTGATTTAAGCCAACTACGCTATGGTAAAATTTGTATCCTCGCCGATGCCGACTCTGACGGCTTGCATATTGCGACTCTATTGTGTGCGCTTTTTGTCCGACACTTCCCTGCACTCGTGGAAGAGGGGCATGTGTATGTTGCAATGCCGCCACTGTATCGTATTGATTTAGGGAAAGAGGTTTTTTATGCCCTTGATGAAGCCGAAAAAGAGGCGATTTTGGAGCGGCTTAAAGCCAAGCGTGGTAAACCGAATGTACAACGCTTTAAAGGGTTGGGGGAAATGAATCCATTACAATTGCGAGAAACCACAATGGATCCAAACACACGTCGCTTGGTACAGCTGACGTTAGCAATCCCAGAAACCGATGAAGCACAAACAGAAAATAGCAACACGCTTGAATTAATGGATATGTTACTTGCCAAAAAACGGGCCGAAGATCGTAAAACATGGCTACAAGCAAATGGTAATAATGCTGATTTAACCGTATAAAGTGCGGTCAAGGGAATTTTATGGATAACACAATCAATTATGAGGGCGTTGAACAAATGCCGCTTGGCACGTTTACTGAACGTGCATATTTAAATTATTCCATGTATGTGATTATGGATCGTGCCCTGCCATTTATCGGCGACGGCTTAAAGCCCGTGCAGCGGCGGATTATTTATGCCATGTCTGAACTGGGATTAAACGCTAGCGCAAAATACAAAAAATCAGCTCGCACCGTGGGAGACGTACTCGGGAAGTTTCACCCGCACGGCGACAGTGCCTGCTATGAAGCGATGGTGTTAATGGCACAACCTTTCTCCTATCGCTACCCGTTAATCGACGGGCAAGGAAACTGGGGCGCAGCAGATGACCCGAAATCGTTCGCAGCGATGCGTTATACCGAGTCGCGTTTGTCGAAAATTTCTGAAATTTTGCTCTCAGAACTGGGGCAAGGCACGGTGGATTACCAGCCAAATTTCGATGGCACACTCGAAGAGCCTGAATATCTGCCCGCCCGCTTACCACATATTTTGCTCAACGGCACTACAGGGATTGCGGTGGGCATGGCAACGGATATTCCACCGCATAACATCAATGAAATTGCCGATGCAACAGTGCATTTGCTTGACAATCCTACTGCGGATCTAACCGCACTTTTAAATTTTGTGCAAGGGCCAGATTTCCCAACGGAGGCGGAGATCATCACGCCAAAAGCTGACATTGCAAAAATATACAGCACGGGACGTGGCTCGGTAAAAATGCGTGCAGTATGGCAAAAAGAGGACGGTGAAATCATTGTCACGGCTCTGCCACATCAAGTATCAGGCGCAAAAGTCATGGAACAAATTGCAAGTCAAATGCGTAACAAAAAATTGCCGATGGTGGATGACTTACGCGATGAATCGGATCACGAAAACCCGACACGCATTGTGATTGTGCCACGCTCCAATCGTGTGGATGTGGAGGCACTAATGGCACATTTGTTCGCCACGACCGATCTGGAAAAAAGCTATCGCATCAATATGAATATGATAGGTCTCGATCGCAAACCTGCGGTGAAAAATCTCCTCGACATTTTAACCGAATGGCTTACTTTCCGCCGTACAACGGTAACACGTCGTTTGCAATATCGCCTTGATAAGGTGCTGGCACGGTTGCATATTTTAGACGGTTTAATGATCGCATTTTTGAACATTGATGAAGTGATCGACATTATCCGCAATGAAGACGAACCTCGCACAGTGTTAATGGCTCGCTTTAACCTGACCCAAATTCAAGCTGACGCAATTTTAGATCTCAAATTGCGCCACTTAGCCAAATTAGAAGAGGTCAAAATTCAAGGCGAGCAGAACGATCTCAATGCTGAACGTGATAGCCTAGAGCAACTACTCAACTCGCCACGCAAACTCAACAGCTTGATTAAAAAAGAAATTCAACAAGATGCGAAAACTTACGCCAGCCCACGCCGTTCACCATTAGTGGAACGCGCTGAGGCCAAAGCCATTGCGGAAAATGAGATGCTGCCAGCAGAAGCCGTTACCGTCGTACTCTCGAAAATGGGCTGGGTACGCTGCGCCAAAGGCCATGATATTGATGCGCAAAATTTAAGCTATAAAAGTGGTGATAGCTACCTTCAGCATGCTTGCGGCAAAAGCAATCAGCCTGCGGTATTTATCGACAGCACAGGGCGCAGTTATGCCATAGAGCCGCTTTCATTGCCATCCGCCCGCTCACAAGGCGAGCCACTTACAGGTAAACTCACGCTCCCAGCGGGTGCTAATGTCGAACATGTATTGATGGACAACGACGAGCAGCGTTATCTTATGGCATCTGATGCTGGTTATGGTTTTATTTGTACTTTCAGTGACTTAGTTGCACGCAATAAAGCAGGCAAAGCACTTATTAATTTACCTGAAAACGCTCAGCCACTGCCACCTCAGGCCATTGAAGGGGAAGACAAACTGCTCGTTGCCATCACCAACATCGGCAAAATGCTGATCTTCCCAGTCCAAGAGCTGCCAATGCTTTCCAAAGGCAAGGGGAACAAAATCATTGGCATTCCCGCCAACAAGGCTAAAGCACGCGAAGAGTTACTGAGCCAAATTTTGATCATCTCACCAAGCAACAGCTTGGCAATCAAATCAGGAAGACGCAAAGTCATATTAAAGCCCGAAGATTTAGCCAAATTCTACGGCGAACGCGGTCGCCGAGGTGGGCAACTGCGCGGCATTGCCAATGCCGAGATTGAGGTGATTTAATCTAGAAAAATGACGTTTTAGGGTTTTAAAAATAAAAAGTGCGGTTAATTTCTTAACCGCACTTTTATTTTTTACAACACTTTAATGCGTTCGCATTGGGCGTTGAGTTTGGCGAGCCCCTCTTGGTAGTCAGCCATTTTCGCGCGCTCTTTTTCAATCACTTGCGCAGGAGCTTTAGCGACAAAGCCTTCATTAGCCAGTTTTTTCTCAATACGCTCAATTTCTTGCTGATATTTCGCCATCTCTTTGTTCAAACGAGCAAGCTCTGCGTCTTTGTCGATAAAACCTGCCATTGGCACCAGCACTTCCACATTGCCGACCAATTTAGCAACTGACAACGGTGCTTCTACGTCAGCAGCCAGTACCTCAATGCGTTCGAGCTTTGCCATGATTTGTAGCAAAGTGCGGTTTTGCTCGAGGGCTTGCTGCTCTTGCGGGTTGAGATTACGCAGCAACAATTCCAATGGCTTACTTGGTGGAATATTTTTCTCTGCACGAATATTACGCACGCTGATGATCACGTGTTTGAGCCATTCAATCTCGCTCACAGCGTCAGCGTCTTCTCGTGCGGCATCAAATGCTGGGAACGGTTGTAGCATAATGGTATCGGCGGTGATGTTGACCGCACTTTTCACCCGTTGCCAAATCTCTTCGGTGATAAATGGAATAATCGGGTGCGCCAAACGTAGTAGGCTTTCCAGCACGGTGAGCAAGGTGTGACGAGTGCCACGCTGCTCCGCCTCACTGCCGTTTTGCAGTACAGGTTTGGTCAACTCCAAATACCAGTCACAGAATTGATTCCATGTAAATTCATAAAGCACGTTCGCCGCCAAATCAAAACGGAATTGATCCAGTGCTTGGCGGAAGGTTTGCACTGTGCGGTTGAATTCCGCCAAGATCCAGCGATCAGAAACGGACAATTTCAATTCGCCACCGTTGAAACCACAGTCTTTACCTTCGGCGTTCATCAAGACAAAACGGCTGGCATTCCATAATTTATTACAGAAGTTGCGATAGCCCTCTAAGCGGCTCATATCCCAGTTAATATCCCGTCCAGTAGACGCTAGTGCCGCCAACGTGAAGCGCAATGCATCAGTGCCGTGTGCGGCAATGCCGTCTGGGAAGGCTTTCAGTGTCGCTTTGCCAATTTTTTCCGCTAACTGTGGCTGCATCATATTGGAGGTGCGTTTCGCCATCAAGGAATCCAAATCAATGCCGTCGATCATATCCAATGGATCGAGCACGTTGCCTTTCGATTTAGACATTTTCTGCCCATTTTCATCACGAATTAAGCCTGTGACATACACTTTTTTGAACGGCACTTGTGGCTTGCCATTTTTATCTTTAATAAAGTGCATGGTGAACATAATCATGCGTGCCACCCAGAAGAAAATGATGTCAAAGCCTGTAATTAACACACTGGTTGGGTGGAACATTTCTAGCTCTCGGGTTTGCTCAGGCCAGCCAAGGGTAGAGAACGTCCACAACCCCGATGAGAACCAGGTATCAAGCACATCGTCATCTTGGTGCAACGCAATATCAGCACTGAGATTGTATTTCGACCGCACTTCCTTTTCACTGCGCTCAACATAAACGTTGCCGTCGGCGTCGTACCACGCAGGAATGCGGTGCCCCCACCATAATTGGCGAGAAATACACCAGTCTTGAATATCACGCATCCACGAGAAATAGAGATTTTCATACTGTTTTGGCACGAATTCAATCTCGCCCTCTTCCACGGCACGAATCGCTTCTTTCGCCAATGGCGCAACACTCACATACCATTGATCAGTCAACATTGGCTCAATTGGCACACCACCACGATCGCCATAAGGCACTTTCAAATCGTGAGGCTGAATTTTGTCTAACAAGCCCAGTTGCTCAAATTCCTGCACAATTAATTTGCGTGCAGCGAAACGCTCTAGGCCTTGATACTGCGCTGGAATAATCGCGTCATAGTCACAGATTTCACGCCCTTTGCCGTCAAATACCTCAGCTTTATCGCGAATGTCGGCGTTAAGTGTCAGCACATTTACCATCGGTAAATTATGGCGTTTGCCCACATCGTAGTCGTTGAAATCATGGGCTGGCGTGATTTTCACTACCCCAGTTCCAAATTCACGATCGACATAGTCATCGGCGACAATCGGGATTTCACGGTTCACCAGCGGCAACATCACCGTTTTGCCGATCAAATTTTGATAACGCTCATCTTCAGGATGAACGGCAACGGCGGTATCGCCCAGCATGGTTTCAGGGCGTGTGGTGGCAACCACTAAGTAATCCAGACCTTCAGCGGTTTTAGCACCATTAGCGAGGGGATAGCGGAAATGCCATAAGCTGCCTTTCGCTTCTTTGTTTTCCACTTCCAGATCGGAAATGGCAGTATGCAGTTTCGGATCCCAGTTTACAAGGCGTTTACCGCGATAGATTAACCCCTCATCATACAACCGTACAAAAACTTCCTTCACTGCATTCGATAAGCCCTCGTCCATGGTAAAACGCTCACGCTCCCAATCCACCGAGTTACCAATGCGGCGCATTTGTTGGTAAATCGTATTACCTGACTGAGCCTTCCAATCCCAAATGCGATCGATAAAGGTTTCACGGATGAAATCGTGGCGGGTTTTACCCTCTTCAGCCGCAATTTTGCGCTCCACCACCATTTGGGTAGCGATGCCCGCGTGGTCTGAGCCCACTTGCCATAGCGTATTATCACCTTGCATGCGATGATAGCGAATCAAGGTATCCATCAACGTTTGTTGAAACGCATGCCCCATATGCAAGCTGCCCGTCACATTTGGCGGCGGAATGGCAATGCTATAATTAGGGCGAGCTGCATCATAAGATGGCTTGAAATAGCCTTGCGACTCCCAATGTTGATAAAGTCGCTGTTCAATATTTTTTGGATTATAGGTGGTTTCCATAGTATTTTCTTATTCGTTTTCGTTGTTCGGTGTTTGTGTCGTTAAGGTAAAACCTAACTGACGGTATTGCTTATAGCGTTCACGCGCTTGGGCTTTTTGTTCATCACTGGCGGGCACAAAATCATAAATCACATTAAAATGTGCAGCAAAATCAGGCACTGTTGGTTGCAACATAATCAGTACATCGCGTCGCTGACTATTACGCTTCCCTACCCACGAAAGCTCAATTGGTGTGGCATAAGTCGTGATTTCACCCGACAAATTATGCGGCACGAACGCATCGGCATCACGTGCCCATAAGGCATCATCAAGTTTTAACGCTTGTGTTTGATTTTCACAAGCCACCAACACACGTTTGCCCTCACGCCATGCTTGTGCGCATAAGTCACAGGCGAGCATTTCTGCTTGGGTTAATGCTTGCCCATCATCATTTGGGAGAATGTAAAACTGTGCTTGTTTTGCCATAACATCATTCACTGGATCAAAAGTGCGGTATGCCCTTTTTGCGTAATCTGTTATTTTACCGAAAAAGCACCAAAACATAAAGCAAAAGCCATGACTGAAACCAGTAAAATACCACTTGTTGAGAATAGTTCTCAAAAAAACATAGACTTTCTACCGCACTTTGATACTATATGCCAATGAGTTATCTCAAGGAGCGTATATGCAAGCCTGTTATCCGATTACTAAAATCATCTCTCAGCCAATCACCTCTAAATTGACCACTCAGGAAAATCGGTTACGTAACGATATTATGCAATGCTTACTGAATAACCAGCAACCGCACTTTACACCGCATCAGCATGCTATCCTCGAGCAATTAATTGCCAAAAATGTGGTGGCGGTGCGTGAAAAACAGCTCAGTGCGGTTTATCCGATCTCAGCCACGCCGACCAATAAACGGGTATTTTTAGCCGACGGGCGGGCAGCGTGGGCAATGTGTGCGATTGATGCACTCGGTTTTCATTATGCGTTTAATCAACCCATTCGCATAGAAAGTCACTGTGAGCATTGCCACGATAAAATTGTGCTAACCCTTGATAAAGGCAAAGTACATGTAGAGCAAGGCGGCAATGATATTTATGTGTTGCACACCAATTTAGATAAATACGCCAATTGGTCGTGTAGTTGTTGCAATATTATGCATTTTTTCAATTGCCAGCACAGTTTAAATCAGTGGCTCGCTCACAATCAAAACCTCACGCAAGAAACGTTTGCCATTGATCTTGAAACCGCCAACAAAATCGCGTGGCTGCTGTTTTCACACTAAACCATTAACGTGCGGTCAAGCTAAACCGCACTTTGTGTTTTCTGCTTACATTGGCGGGCATATTTTGCCCCCCAATCGTGCATAGCCTGAATAACGGGCAGTAAACTTTCACCCAATTTGGTCAAGGAATATTCCACTTTAGGTGGCACTTCAGGATAAACTTTACGCTGCACAATACCACTGGCTTCGAGCTCTCTTAATTGTAACGTTAACATACGCTGGGTAATGTTAGGCATTGCCCTACGCAATGCGTTAAACCGCTGTGTTCCTTGTGTCAGGTGGTGCACAATCAGCACTTTCCATTTTCCACCAATAATGTCAAGCGTATCATACACAGGGCAACGTTCAGAAAAGTCTTTCATTTTATTCATTTTTTTATGTCTCTCTAAGTATAAAAAATGTGCGTACTTACATAAAAATAACTAACTGCTATAATAGCATCCATAAAGATAAACTTTAAGGAGAATTTATGAGAACAGTTAATCGAATTTATACCCCAGCCCCAAAACATTGGGTCGGTGATGGCTTTTTTGTACGTCAGCTCTTTAGTCATATGGGCGAAGATCGCCAAACAAATCCATTTTTAATGCTAGACTATGCTGCGCCGCATGAATATGCGCCTAATCGCCATAACCCACGCGGTGTAGGGCAACACCCACATAAAGGCTTTGAGACGGTTACGATCGCCTATCAAGGTGAGGTTGAGCACCGTGATTCCAGTGGCAGCGGTGGTGTATTACGCCCAGGCGATGTGCAATGGATGACTGCGGGCAATGGTATTATTCACCAAGAGTTTCACTCCAAGGCTTTTAGTCAGCAAGGTGGTGTATTTGAAATGGTGCAATTATGGGTGAATTTGCCTAAAGCCCATAAACAACATCCGCCACGCTACCAGCATTTAGCCAGCGAGACGATTCCAGTCTATAATTTGGACGAAAATGCGGGAAGTATTCGCCTTATTGCAGGGCAGCTATACGATACGCACGGTGCTGCACGCACGTTTACTGAATTGAACGTGTGGGATATAACGCTCAATGAAAACGCCAAAGTGCGGTTGCCTGTTCCTAGCAACCACAATTTATCACTGGTGGTCTTGCGTGGTGACATCACAATCGGTGATCACATTGCGCGCACTGGCGAGCTAGTAAGTTTCCATCACGATGGCGACGAAATAGAGCTAAACAGTCCACATGGTGCAAAAGTACTATTGCTATCGGGCGTGCCGATTGATGAACCCGTGGTGGGATATGGTCCTTTTGTTATGAACAGCAAAGAGGAAATCAGGCAAGCCATTGCGGACTTCAACGCAGGTAAATTTGGGCAAATTCCTGCCTAAACAAACAACAAAGTGCGGCTTAACCGCACTTTTTTATACATTGTGCCCAAGCACTTCAAGCTGAGAAAGTGCGGTGAATGGGGCGGGTTCTTCGCCTTTAATTAAGTGTGTTAATGTGATTTTTTGGCAACGTCGTGGGCTGATGTGGTAACACTGCGCTTTACCTGTGCGTTGTGCCTCAATCTGTTCTTCCTGCCCGTCATCAAAACGCAATGTGATCGCTTGCCACCAGCTATCATGCGGGAAATCGGCGCGCAAATACAACACAATACAATCAACTTCAACCTCACGCCCAAACTCAATGTGTAATTGTGCGTTAGGATCTTGGGCATTACTCCACGAAGTGTAAGGGTAAGACCCATGTGCGCTGGTGTCAAATGCCCCATCAATCACATTGCGTGCGGCAAAACGAATATTGCCCGCTTGAATATTGCTGACCGCACTTGGATAAATACCTTGCTGTGCCGCTTGTTGATATGGGTTGAACGCTAAATTGCCATATTGTGCAATTTCATACTCACGCGCAACACGCACCCAGACAAAATGAATACCGCCACGAAAGGCTTTATCGCTGTTATACACGCGAATATCATCGCCAAATGGAATAGTGAAGACCAGTTTTTCAGTTAAATATAACACCGCACTTTCAAAGCTATCTTCCAACCGCACTTTAAGATAGCAAGGATAATGCTGCGCCTCGACAACCCATTTATCCCCTTGGGCATATTCGCCTTTAAAGGTGGTCACCACTTCATCAAAATCACTGCGTGCGAGTTTGATATTTTCGTTTTTATCAAATAAAGTTATGGTAATTTTTTGCATAATGTCCTTCTGTTAACTATGCAACCGCACGCTATCTTATCATTGGCATAATATCCGCTGCCGATCCACCTCGTTGAATAATTTGACGCATGCGGTTCATCACGGGTGTGGTTTGGCGGAAAAATAGTTGATACGATGGGCAAAGATAATTGTGCTTATGCTGCTCCCCTTTTAATGGCACAATGCGATGTTTCGGGCAACCACCATGACAAATTAACCGCACATCGCACTTTTCGCATGCTTTGGTTAAGGTATCGCGCTTGGCATCACCAAAAGCCACTTGTTTTTTAGAGTTAATGATTTCTGTTAGTGAGGTTTTGGTCGCATTGCCAATTTTATATGCAGGATAAACAAAATGATCGCAGGAATACACGTCACCATTGGCTTCAATCACGACAGCTTTGCCGCATGTCACGGTATGGATGCAACTGGTGGACGGAAAACCCATCCATTGTCCAAGCAGATTGTCAAATTCCCTAACAAAAATCGTGCCAACATCACGACGCACCCAGTGATTAAATACATCCAGCAAAAACCGCCCATACCCCTCTCTTGGAACTGAAAAATGTGCCATTCTGGCATTTTTATTCGGCGAATAATCCGATTTTGTTAAATCGTAATTTGCCACCTCCACAATAGGGATAAACTGCATAAACGTAGAACCCAGCTCTTTTAACGCCTCATAAGTTGCCACGCCTTTATGCCAGTTTTGATCGTTAATGACCGTCAGGGTATTAAAATCCACCTCGTATTCTTTTAATAACGCAATACCCCGTTTAACACGCTCAAAGGTGGGCTGCCCATTGATAGAAATGCGATATTTATCGTGTACCGCACTTTCACCATCAACAGAAATACCAATTAAAAAATGGTTTTGTTTAAACAATTCCATCCATTGGCGATTAAAAGCGATGCCATTCGTTTGAAAACTATTCGTAATGGTTTTTCCATTTGCAAATGCCTTTTGGTATGCAACCACTTTACGATAAAAATCAATTCCCATTAATGTTGGCTCACCACCTTGCCACGCAAAATCAACCGTTTCACCGGCATGAGAATGAATATAGTTTTTCACATACGCCTTTAATGTTTCATCGCTCATCAAATCTACTTTGTGTGTTAATACCGCTTCTTTTTCCAGATAGAAACAGTATTCACACTTGATGTTGCAATTAAAACTGCTCGGCTTCGCCATCACGTGAAAATAGCTAGGTTTAGCTAAATGTTGAGGCTGTTGCAAAATCACTCCGCTTGAATAAACTCAGAAAAAGGCGTTATTAGCGTGAATAACGCTCTAAAATTAATAGGTTATACCCTGTGCTGTTTCATTTAAAACGACATTTAAGGCTTCAATATTCGCTTTGCCTTGTGTTTCAAGCCATACTTTTGCCGCCTCAATGCCTTCGTTTTTAAAGACATCAACTGCACCCGCCCAAGTGGCGCGCCCACATAAAACACCATTAAATTGGCTACCTGCCGCTTTGGCAAAACGTAGTGTATCATTAAATAGCTCAGAGCTAACTCCCGCACTTAAGAAAATAAACGGGATATGGGTAGCATCGCTCTGTTCTTTAAAAAACGCTTTGGCTTGTGCTTGAGTATGCACGACGTCATTGCCGTAGCCTTCCACATAATTCATATTCACCGGCACTTCCACTTTCAGCACATCCACCCCAAAGTGCGGTTGACTGAACAGTTTCATTGCCTCAATCACTTTACGTGGTTTAAGTTTAGCGTATTCTTTCGCGTCACTTACGTTGGCATCATAGCTAACAAGTTCGAGGAAAAATGGCATTTCTTCCGCTTTACATTCTGCGGCGACTCGCTCAACAAAGGCTTCTTTCACGTCATTGACCTCTTTGCCTTCGTCAACATCAATATAAAGTAATAACTTCACGCCATCTGCACCTTTTTCTTTCAAGCGATAAACAGAGACATCATCAATCAGATCAGGATAACGTCCTGGTTGCGTTTTGTCGTAACCTGTTTTTTCATACGCCATTAAAAGCCCCGCATTCGGTGCACGTTTGCCTGCTGCTTCCCAACCCACTTCAGGATCTAATAAAATAGAGGACGCATAAGGTGTTAAGTACTGCGATACCAAGCCTTTAAATACCGCCAATTGCTCATTCGTTGCACTCTCTCCTAACATACGGCGCAATGCACCACGCTGATCTATCGCCAAGGCACCAATAATATTATTGTTATTACATAATTTTTTTAAACGTTGTTGTCTGAGCGTCAACATAACCTCTCCTAATTAAAAACGGCTCTCATTTTTGCTTATAATAAAACCATTACTTCTAAAAAGCAAAGCAGGCTTTCGCCTGCTTCTACGCTTATTTTGGCATTGCCGCTTTGGGAATAATTGCCCCTTTATGCTGAATCACTGTGCCTGCTAAGCGATGCCCACCTGCAATCGCCTCTAAAATTGGTTTTCCTAGCAATCGTTCACCTAAATAGCCAGCACTAAATGAATCCCCAGCCGCAGTAGTATCAATCACATTTTTGACTGGCGTTGGTGCAAGTTCGACTCGCTCATCACGCGTTACGACAATACACGATTCACTGCCGCGTTTAATCACAATTTCACGCACACCAAACGCACAAGTGCGGTCTAAACATTCACTTAAAGCACTATCGCCATATAACATCACTTCATCATCAAAAGTTAAAAAGGCAATATCCGTCAATTTTAAAATGCGTGCGTAGGCTTGCTGTGTTGCTGCCTTGCTTTCCCACAAAATTGGGCGATAATTATTATCAAAGGCAATTTTTACACCCTCATTATGACAACGCTCTAGTAAGTCAAAAAGAATATTTCGCTCTTTTTCGGGCAAAATGGCAAGACTGATGCCACTTAAATAAATCAACTCAAACTGGCTCAAAGTGCGGTATAAATCTTCCACATCAACGCTAGACAACCAAAAACGCGCCGCCGCATCACTGCGCCAATAGCGGAAATCACGTTCGCCATCAGGGCGAGTCGAAATGGTATAAAGCCCTGGTAATTTTTTCTCAGAGATAGCGACTAAATCCGTATTAATTTGCTCTTTTTTCCATGCGTCCAACATATTACGACTAAACTCGTCAGTGCCAAGCCCAGTTAAATAAGCGACTTCCACCCCATGGTCAGCGGTTAAGCGAGAAAGGTAAAGTGCGGTATTGAGGGTGTCTCCACCAAAACCAGAGCTATAAAGATCGCCTTCTTTTTTCAGCTCCACCATACATTCGCCAATAATTGCTACTTTTTTCGTCATACTATCACCTCTTACATTCGCCAAAGCCAGCATAATGCTGGCTTTTTCACTTTTTGATTATGCGTTCAACACGCTTTCAACGTATGCGCGGATTTCATCATCTTGGCAATTGTTGAAGAAGCACTCTTGGAAGCGTTTTCCTGTAACTGCTGTTTTTACTAATTCTGGGTCAAGGGCTTTTAAGGTATCAAGATAGTTGTCTTTCGCAACCGCTGCTTTCACTTGGTTTAAAATGCCTGCATTGCGTAACTGTGGCTCTCTGCGCTCAACTGGGTAGCCTTGACCACGCTCACCTGCGAAGGCTTTTTCAAACATATAACGTACATTTAATTCAGCTCCCCAGCCAAAGCCTTTCGCAAACGCCAATGACAAGGCATTACCGTTATTAATTTGGGCAAACAAGAAAGCATCGGCTGGATCTAAACAGTAGCCACATACCACACCTGGATGGGCGTTCAATGACATTAATGCTCCTTGACCTGTACCACAACCAGTGATCACAAAATCCACTGCTTTAGCGTTTAACAAAATGCTTGCCATAATGCCTAAGTGAATATAGGTTAAGTGATGATCATTTTCACTGTCCATACCGACGTTATAAACATCGTAGCCTTTTGGTGCTACAACACTTTGTAATTCTTTTAAAATAATTGGATTTTTCGCCGCTTGGCTGTTTTCCATCATTAATGCAATTTTCATAAACTGTTATCCTTAAACTTGTCTTAAAAAATACTTATCAAATATATTGAAAGCACGGTTCATTTTACCGCACTTACGCTTTTTCATCAACCGCTGACTTAGCGTGTAATGTGCTGTACTTCACATCCTGCAAGCAAAAATGCCCCTGCACCATAATCAATGTTATGCTCAAATTTCACATCGCGTGGGTTAAATGCAGGCAGTTGCACCCAGCCAATCATGCCGTTTTCGTGTACCGCACTTTCAAGTGCCGACCAGGCTTTTTCTACTACAGGTAAATAGGTCGCCTTATCTAACACTCCATGATTCACACCCCATGCGAGCGCATAGCAAAATAGTGAACTCGCTGAGCTTTCTGGAGCTGGGAAACTATCTGGATCGAGTAAGCTCGCACGCCAAAAACCATCATCGTGTTGGTATTTGATCACCTGCTCTGCCAACTGTTTAAATAAATTTAAATAACGATCGCGATCAGCAAAATCACCTGGTAGGCTCGCCAAAATGCGTGGAATCGCCGCAATCACCCAACCAATGCCACGACTCCAGAACACTTTCTCACCGTTGGCTTCACGCATTTCACTGCCTTTTCCGTCAGGAATATAGCGATGATCACGATAGAAAAGTGCGGTTTCAGGGTCTTGTAAATGCGCAACACTATCCCAAAAGGCTTGATTCATATAGTTAACGTATTTTGCATCCCCTGTTTGTTTGCTTAATTTAGCAAATGCTGGCGGTGCCATAAATAACGAATCACACCACCACCAGTCTTCACGACCAGGTTTTGGATTGTCGATCATATCATTGATGAAGTTGATGGTCGGCTCGAGGGCTTCTGCTTGATTGATTTCTGGATACACGTCAATGTAACCTTGTGCACACACTAAATCATCAGCAAAACGGGCATTTGGGCCTGTTCTAAAGCCTGTGTGTAAGGTGTAATTCAACACGCCATCACGATACTCTTCATCGCCTGTGGCAAGCCATGCCGCAGCAGCACACGACCAAAATACGCCACGTTCCCAGTCAGTATCTTTAATAAAGCGAGTTTTGCCTGAACGGCGGATCACGCTGCGTGTTTGATTAGCGGCTTGCCAGCGGTAAACCCGTTTCATCAAGGTTTGTACCGCATCTTTTTGAATGCTCATACATGCTCCTTTTGTAAAGTGCGGTTGACCGCACTTTGATTATTTATAGACCGTCTTCGCTTTCGTCATCTTGCGCATTCATCGCTGCTTCAACTTCAACACGAATGTCTTTAATGTTGCTCATTTCACCGCTGACTAATGCGTCTTTTAATTCTTTTAAGGTAAATTCTTCACGCTCAAGTGCAGCATTAACGATCATAGAAAGATTGGCCCCACATACGACTTCTACGTCAGGGTGTTGTAATAAAATATTGATAGCGCGATTGGTCGGTGAGCCACCGTAAATATCGGTTAAAAAAAGTACGCCTTCGCCCTGATTGACGTTTTTCATTGCTGCAACAAGTTGCTCTTCAAGTTGCTCGGTTGACATGCTTTCTAAAAAATCAACAAATTCTAACTGTTCTTGTTTGCCGACAATAGCCTCAACGGCCGATTGCATACCTGATGCGAAATGTAAATGCCCTGAAACGACGATGCCTAACATAATATCCCCCAAATAAATGTGATAAAGAGAGGGGCAAGCCCCTCCCTAATTGGTTAGATGATTCCGATGTAGTGTCCAATAACACCAAAAGCAAGTGTTGAGAAGATTAATACTGGTGGTTTAGCCCAGAATCCAGTGCCTTTCACCAATTTGAACATTAAGAAGACTAATGCTAGTGGTAAAAGATTTGGCATAATCTTGTCAAAGAAGTCGGTTTGCAGCGGCACGACCTTGCCCCCCATGGTGAGCGTTGCGGTCGTTTTAAACCGAATGAAGGTCGCACACAGTGCACCGATAACAAAAATACCCATGATGTTGGCTGCACGAGCAAGTTTCTCTGTTGAGTCACTCATACTTACCATCGCCGCAGTACCCGCTTTGTAGCCCATGAACATCAAACCAAAGTACACAAAGAAGTGAACCAATTGGTAAAGAATAAAGAATACAAATGGACCTGCAATTGAGCCTTCAATAGCAATTGACGCACCAAGTGCTAAGGTTAATGGCATTAAGGTCATGTGGTCGATAGCATCACCCACACCACCTGTTGGCCCCATACCTGCCACTTTCATGACGTTAATCGTTGATGGCTGCTCTTTATTTTCTTCCATCGCAATAGCGGTACCGAGCAAGAAAGTAAAGAGTTTAGGGCTTGCATTGAAGAATTGAAGATGGTTTTTCAATGCCGTTGCCAAATCACGTTTATTGTTGCCGTGGATTTTTTCCAACGCAGGAATAATTGAATAAGCAAAACCACCCGCTTGCATACGTTCAAAGTTGAAGTTCCCTTCCATAAACAAGCCACGGATCGCACATTTCCAAAGGTCGCCTTTAGTGATAACTTGTCGTACTGTGGTATCTTGATATGCGTCGATGTTATCCACTAAGCTTTTGTTTTCCATATTAGATTCCATCTTCAAACTCCTGTGCTTGTTGTTTGTTGCCATTGTTACCGCTGAAGTAGTAATAAAGAACAGCGATTGAACCACCAATAATTGCGACCGCCATGATTGGTAATTTTAAGTAAGTTGTTGCCACGAAACCGATGAAGAATACACCCGCCATTTCTTTTGACCACATAATTTTTAATAACATTGCAAAACCAATTGCTGGTACTAAACGCGCCCCTAAACCTAAGCCTTCAAGCAATGTTTTCGGTGCATAAGCATCGATCCATTGTGCTGCGTGTTCACCAAAGTAAACGGTAATAAAGGCCACAATGGCATACATTAAAGAGCGAAGTGAAATAGTTGCAATTAATAAGAAGTCAATACCGCGAGGATTTGCACTTTCTGCGTAGCTATCCGCTTTGCCCATCGTAAACGATGTTACCGCAAAGAAACCGATAACCAACATTTGCATCACCACTGCAATTGGCATACCTACACCCATTGCAACATCTGGCGATTGTTTTGTCATTACCGCAAAAGCAACAGCTGCAATTGTTCCCATTGTTACATCTGGTGGCTGAGCCCCAGCATTTGGAACAAGACCAAGCCAAGCTAATTCAAGGGTTGCACCCGTGACAAGACCAAGTTGCATATCCCCCATAATCAAGCCAACAACAGGACCTGTGATCAATGGACGGTGAATATTTAGCGCGACATCGTATTTATCGATACCGCACAGGAATGCCCATCCGGCAACCAAGAGTGCTTCAAAGAACATAGTCGTAAACTCCTATATCAATTAGATTATTTTATGAGATCCATAATATCGACTTCAGGAGCATCTGGTGTGTTCTGTACAGTACATTTCACCCCTGCTGCTACCAATTTGTTAAATGCTTCGATATCTTTTTCATCAACAGAAACTGTTTTAGTTAACTGTTTTTTACCATCATGGAAGTGCATATTACCAATATTGACATGTTTAATAGGCACCCCCCCTTCAACGAGCTTCGCAATATCCGTTGGATTATTACAAAGAATGAAGACTTTTTGCTGCGGAGAGGCTTTATGAATCACATCAATCGTTTTTTGGATAGTGAAAAAACGCACAGCATATTCACCGCCTGCAGACGCTTTCATACCTGCTTGCATGAATGCCGCATTTGGACCTTCAGCCGCCGCATCATTTGCCACTAAAATCAAATTCGCACCTGTGTGCTTGCCCCATGTGATACGAATTTGACCGTGTAATAAACGCTCATCAATTCGGGTCCATACAATGTTTGGCATATAATCCTCCAAGTTAGTTAGTAAATTTATGAATGATGACGCCTTGAACAACACGATTAACTTCACCGGTTGGGCAAGGATTATCAGGTGTAATATTGTGTTTCAGTGAGCTATAAAGCGCGTAAATTTGCGCAAATACAATATATGGGAATAACAACTCAAAATCGTGTGCATTTTCAAAGCCATCAAGTTGCAATACATCAGGATTTACAATGCTTTCATCAGAAAGTGCGGTCAACGCAGTGACACGGCGGGCAATGCCATCACGACGAAGTTCTTTTAATAAATCCACATCATATAAACGGGTATATTCATTGTTAGATAAATATTCCACAATCATCGTTTTGTTATTCACGATGGATTTTGGACCGTGGCGAAAGCCCATTGGGGAATCATAAGTTGCCACGACCTGACCTGCGGTTAATTCTAAAATTTTTAACGCAGACTCTTGCGCCAAACCTTGTAAGCCGCCACTGCCCAGATAAATAATGCGCTCAATGCCATCATCAATAATGCTTTTCACATAATCGACATAGCGTGGGATCAATTTTTCGGTGTTTTCTGCAATATAGCCAAACCGCTCAGCCACAGAGCCCTGTGATAAAAAGAAAACAGAAAGTGTGGTCAGCATCATTGAACTGAAGCTCGATGTCATTGCAAAACTGCCATCATTTGTTTCTGCTGGCATTAGCAATGGCAGCGCATTATCTTGTTTTGAACCGTTGACAAACAATGCCCCTTTTTCATTACAGGTGATCAATAAGTGGCGTACATTGCTTAAACATTGGTTAGCTAAATCTACCGCCGCTACACTTTCAGGGCTGTTACCTGAACGCGCAAACGAAATCAACAACGTTGGAATATCTTCACTGAAATATTGATACGGATTAGAAACGATGTCAGTCGTTGCAATTGACTCTGTGCGTTTACCCGTAATGGTGCGAACCGCAGGCGCAATAGAATGCCCTACAAATGCAGATGTGCCCGCTCCTGTAAAAATAATACGAGAAACGTCTGCCGCCATAACAGGTTGAATAAAGTCCAGCACTTGTGCTTTTTGTGCATCTAAATTTTTCAACGCTTTAGCCCAAGATGACGGTTGCTGATTAATTTCTTTCGCTGTCATCACCGCACTTTGCTTTTCTAACGCATCCAGTGTAAATCCTAAATACTGTTCCATATGCTTCTTTTCCTTATTTTTGATTGAAAAATGCAGCCGCAGCATAATCACGAATCACGCCTTGTACTTTATCAATAACCAGTGATTTGGCGTCTGCTTGCAATTTGCCTTCACGCACTTTGATATATTGCTCTGGGAAATATTGACTTAACAACGGCAATGGAATTTCCACACCTTCAAAGTTCGAGAATAATTTATCTACGGCAGCCCCAATAGTTGGATTTGCCCAGTAATAACGAATGCGATCACTAAAGCTATAACTGCGTGCGAAGAACTGTTGTTGCTTATCGCCGTGATAATATTTGGCCCAGTTATCAGGATTCGCTAACATCACCTCTTCTAATACATCACGCAAATTGGCACGTTTTTCCGCTGGGAAAATCTCTTTTTCAATGCCACATAAGCCGTAATACCCTTCCCGCAACGCAAATGTTAAGGCTGGTCCGACTTTCAAAATAGCAAAATGATTATCGACTAAATCTTTATAGGCTTGTGCTGTTTGGTAATCAGTTGAGTGTGCTTCAAACACTAAATGTGGGAATTCGCTGACCACATTACTTAATGCTTTCGCTTTTTCGGGAACAAAATCGATCACTTTGGTGTGATCAAATTCAACGCCTGGTTGTACAACTAAGCCAATCACACGGTCCCAAATCGTGTTTAAACCGACTTTATCAAAGGCTTGTTGATGTGTATTTAACGTTTTTTTAGCAGCGTCAGGATGGGTTACCTCAAGCTCATTGATTGCCTCAGCTTCACCGCCTGGTACAGGGACTTCAGTGCCAATCACATATACCGTTTTGCCCGCATTACCGCACTTTTCAGCCGTTTTTTCGGCAATCACCGCTAAGCGAGCCGCGCGTTCAGCTACAATTTCGTCGGAAAGTGGCACAGGATCGCCTTTGCAAGACATACTGCAATCAAGGTGAATTTTCTCAAATCCTGCGGCCACATAAGCCTCAATTAACCCTTCGGCATTTTTCATGGCTTCATCCGCACTCAGACCTTGCCAACGGTTCGGGCCTAAATGGTCGCCGCCAAGCACTAACCGCTCTTTAGGGAAATTCACTTGGCGAGCCAAATCTAATACAAAGTCACGAAAATCGGCAGGTGTCATCCCTGTATAGCCACCAAATTGATCAACTTGGTTTGAGGTTGCTTCAATTAATAAAACCGAATCATCTTTCAATGCTTGTAAAAGTGATGCTTCAATGACTGTTGGATGAGCCGAACAGATCGAATAAATACCATTATGTCCACCGGCTTTATGTTGTTGAATTACATCTAATAAAATACTCACTGACTTATCTCCGTTTAATCTACTATAATGACCTCGATGCCATTGTCTTGAAATGCACTAACATACTCATCGGGGATACCTGAATCGGTAATTAACGTATCAATTTCAAATGCTCTGCGAATAATATGGCAACTCTGCTTACCAAATTTACTTGAATCCGTTACTGCGATAACTTGATTTGACACCTCACACATCACTCGATTTAAATTCGCCTCTTGCTCATTGTGTGTGGTAATTCCAACTCGCAAATCAAATCCATCAACACCTAAGAAAAATTTACTGAAACAATGCGTTTGCAAGCTAAGCTCCGCTTGACGACCTGAAAACGACAATGCATTTTTCCGCAGTCGTCCGCCTGTCATTAACACTTCGGTATTATTTGCATTGACTAACTCTGTGGCTATATCAAGCCCATTGGTCATCACCAGCACATTAGACAGTGCAGACTGTTTTAAATAGGTAGCAATCTCTCTTGTGGTAGTGCCAGAATCTAAAATGATTGCATCATTATCACGAATCAATTTCTGTGCTGCTGCGCCAATTTTTTGCTTAATGCCACTATTGCGTTGACGCTTTTCGGAATTAGACAATTCGGCAATCAATCCTTTATTCGGCATTGCTACGCCATGAGAGCGCAAAATATAACCATTTTTTTCTAAAAAGTTGAGGTCATTGCGAATAGTCACTGTTGATACGCCAAATTGTGTTGCTAAATCTTCAACACGTGCTGAATTTTGTGCATTTACGAGACTAACAATATCCATTCGACGCTCAATTACACTTTTCATCACAATCAACCTTTATTTCTTTTATTTTCTTGCGACAACAATAAACGAAAGAAAACGAAAGCTCAATTATAGAATATCGTTTTTTTGATCTCTCTCACAAAAATAATTCACTTCATTGACGATAGATAAACCTCCACATTTCATTAAACCTAGTTATTAAAAGGCATAAAACAAACCGCACTTTAACAAAACCTGTTTTACTTTCTCTTTTTTATAAAGTGCGGTTTCCATTTTTAAAATTTGTGAACTTCCTCTCAAATAAAGAACATATTCTTTGCTATACTCATAAAACGAAAGAAAATGAAATTACTATAATGATCAAGGAGTCAAGATATGAGTATCTCGCGCAGAACATTTATTAAAGGTGTTGCTGGTAGCTCTGTCGCTGCAACATTTGCGGGTAAAGCAATAGCAAATGATAACGCTAAAAAACCTAAAGACCCGCCACTCAATTTATTATTGGTTTTCCCTGATGAAATGCGTGCGCAAGCACAAGGATTTAAAAACGAAGATCCCGCGATTACGCCGCACTTAGACGCATTTGCAAAACAAGCCAAAGTGATGGATCAAATGGTGTCAAATTATCCGCTCTGTTCCCCATTTCGCGGCATGTTGATGACAGGACAATATCCTCTACATAATGGTGTAACAGGTAATACCCATGATTATGGCGGTAAAGTGGGAATTGAGCTGTCGCCTTATGCTAAATGCTGGTCTGATGTATTGAAAGATGAAGGTTATGCCCTCGGTTATATCGGAAAATGGCATTTAGATGTACCACATGAACCTTATATTAAAAGCTACAACAACCCAATGGAAGGGCGCTACTGGAATGAATGGACACCACCTGATCGTCGCCATGGCTTTGATTTTTGGTATTCTTACGGAACATACGATCTCCATATGAAACCAATGTATTGGGGGAACGACACACCTCGAGAATATCCTGAATATGTAGATCAATGGGGACCTGAACACGAAGCAGATATGGCCATTAATTATTTGCGTAATGAAGGAAATAAATACCGTGATCCCAACAAACCGTTTGCCCTTGTTGTTTCAATGAATCCGCCGCACTCACCTTATGACCAAGTGCCGCAAAAATATTTGGATATGTACAAAGACAAAACCTCAAAAGATCTGAACACACGTCCAAATGTTGACTGGGACAAAAAATACCTTGAAGGATACGGCCCTGATAACTTCAAATCTTACTTGGCCATGGTTACAGGGGTTGATGAACAATTTGGTCGCATTCTCGCTGAACTGGATAAACAAGGCTTGAGCGACAATACTCTCGTTGTGTTCTTCTCCGATCACGGCTGCTGTATTGGTTCGCACGGCAAGCCAACGAAAAATGTTATCTTTGAAGAATCTATGCGTGTACCAATGATGTTCCGTTTACCAAATAAAATCAAACCGGGCGTGAACCAAGCATTAATGTCCGCACCGGATATTTATCCAACAATTTTAGACCTGCTCGGCTTGAAAGATTCAATCCCAGGTAGCGTTGAAGGCGTTAGCCTTGCCGAACAAGTCCTGCATGATAAAGGTGAAAATCCAACATCGCAACTTTATTTATTCGTACCTTATGGTCAGCCATCGTTTGGACGACGCGGCGTACGTACAGCAACGCACACGCTCGAAATAGATCGTCAAGACGGTGAACCACTCAAATATATGCTATTTGATAACATTAATGACCCATACCAACAAACCAATATCGCCGATCAACAGCCTGAACTGATTGAAAAATTGGTAAAAGAAGAGTTGATCCCATGGCTGGAAAAAACGGGGGATTCTTGGCGTCCTGTTGAATTTATCACAGGACCAACGAAGAAAATGCAGAAAAAATTAGACGCGTGTACGCCCCCTGAACAACCAAAAGCATAATATTTAACACACATCTCATCACTCTCTAGTGTAAAATCTAGAGAGTGCTTATTTTATGGAGCAACTTATGCCTGATAACATCCGCTATACCGAACGCCCATTTCTCGCCCATGAGCATCCAACATGGCAAGATTACTACCGCACTTTTAAACAGAATATCGGCAAACTGTTCAAATACAAAAAAACTTTCAAGGAATTTGATGCTATTTTACAACAAACTTTTGCTGATGAAGAGTATGATTTTGCCAACGGCTGCGCCGTGATGCGTGATTATTTTATCCGCAGTTTTCTTCATCACGCACACTATGACGGTGCGAAAGCCTACTACCCAGGCATCCCCGCAGAACAAGGCGTAGAAAGTGATGCCATTGAAAGTGCGGCTCGTAGCTACCCTCTTCTGGCCGCGTTTTTACATAACCCGCAGAATCAAAATTCATTGCTCTATCCACAAGTCACCGCCATGTTAAAAACAGGTTTTCTCAATGCGACGAATCCTCAAAGTACGGGATTTTGGGGCGAGCTACACGATTATAGCCAGGTGATTTGTGAAACCGCCGACTTTGCCCTCGCGCTGTGGTTAAGTAAAAGTGCGGTTTGGGCACATTACACAACGGCTGAGCAAACACAAATTCTCAATTGGCTCAAAAAAATTAACGATGTTAAAACCGTCGATAACAACTGGCATCTCTTTATTGTGCTCACTCAACTTGTTATTCGTGATCTCAGTGGTGAGGACTGCATCAATCACGATCGCTATGCCCGCATTAAAGAGTTTTACGTAGGTGACGGCTGGTTCCGTGATGGTGCAAAAGGCAATTTTGATTACTACAATTCTTGGGGCTTTCACTATGCACTCTTTTGGATCGATCAAATTGATCCGAGCTTCGACCGCACTTTTATCGTCGAAAGTGCAAAAGCGTTCTGTGATAAATTCAAATATCTCTTCACCCCAACAGGTTTAACCTTTTTTGGGCGCAGTATCATCTACCGCTTCGCTGCCCCAACGGCGCTCGTAAGCTCAATGCTGCAACAAGGCAAAGCCGACGGACAGGTCAAACGCATCGTCTCCACCCTCAACCGCTTTTTTATCCAGCGTGGTGCAATTCAACGTGGTGTATTCACTCAAGGGCTTTTTCAAGCCGACCGCCGCTTAGTGGACAGTTACAGTGGATCAGGCAGTGCATTATGGTCGCTGAGAACCTTAATTTTACTGACCTACGGTGCGGACAACATTCATCTTTGGACTGAACCAGAACAGCCACTAGAAGTTGAAAAAGCTGACTTTAACATCACCATTGATGCCATCGGGCTAAATATCATTGGACATAAAAATACAGGCGAAGTATGTGCTATTTTTCAACAAAATGACTATCCCGACTATCCGTTTATGGATGCAGCATTGCAACGCCAATCGTTTTGGCAACCAATTGCCGAACGCATCGTTGGGCGAGCCATTCGCCCTAAAAATAACCTAATCCGTAAAGGCGTTACCTGCTATTCCTCACGCCTCAACCTCTTCTTAAACCCACCAACAAAATGGCGATAAAAAACAAAAGTGCGGTTAGACCGCACTTTTTAATACACGATTTCTCGAGTTAAAGTTAATGCCTGCATCTGTTCATATTTATGGACTTTTGCTTTTACAGTACACATTAAATACTGCGCCATCTTTTCATACGGTTGAACAGCACTAAGCACGGGGTTAGGCAGTAATTCTAGCATTGCTGGATCGCCAAAAGTGGCAATAATCAGCTGTGACGGCAAACTGCCATAATGGGTTAATAACGTTTGAAGAACGCCTTGCAATAAACTTAATGAGGTTACAAATACGGCATCGGGGAGGCGATTATTGGCAAGCCACTGTTGAAAGAGTTGCTCAGCTGCCTCTCGGGTGAACTCACTGGCATAAAGGTGCTCAACCGCACTTTGCTTTGCGTACTTGCTGAACGATTGCATAAAACCATGTTCACGAGCCTGGCTAATACTTAGCTCAGGCTTTGCACCCAGAAAAAGCACCCTTCTAGGCGTATATTTTTGCCATAAAGTGGACGCAAGTTTGGCACTGTCTTGGCAGTCATCATACAACACATTATGCGCATTAGGTGCACTGATTTCACGGTCAAAACCAATAAGTGGCACGTCAACGTGTTGATAAAAATCATCTTGCGGTAAAAGTGCGGTTGCCACCACCAAGGCATCAATTTGACGATTAATGAGCTGCTTAACACACTGTTTTTCCTGCTCAGGATCATCTCCAGAACAGGAAATAAACAACTGCATACCATGATCACGGCATTGTCGCTCAAAGCGGGTCGCAATTTTGGCATAACTGGTATTTTCTAAATCAGGTACGATTAATCCAATGGTATTGGTACGTCCAGCCCGCAGACCTGCCGCCACGGCATTAGGCTTAAAATTATG
This sequence comes from Spirabiliibacterium falconis, assembly GCF_014885015.1. Taxonomy (GTDB): domain Bacteria; phylum Pseudomonadota; class Gammaproteobacteria; order Enterobacterales; family Pasteurellaceae; genus Spirabiliibacterium; species Spirabiliibacterium falconis. The sequence continues at coordinate 57,987 of NZ_JABMIJ010000009.1, forward strand.
AGCATTAACCACTGCCATTACTTTTTCAATCGTACGTTCACTCACACGATACTGCTTGCCTTTGCCATTCACGACATAGCTTGCAGTGGTGCGAGATACACCAGCTAACTTAGCAATTTCGTCCAGTTTCATTGCCGTGCTATTTCACTCGCATTCCTGGTTTTGCACCATCATCTGGCGTTAAAAGAAAGAGATCTCCCCCAGAACCAGCGGCTAACACCATGCCTTCGGATACGCCAAATCGCATTTTTCGAGGCGCTAAATTAGCCACCATTACGGTTAATCGCCCTTCTAATTGCGCAGGCGCATAGGCAGATTTGATCCCCGCAAAGACTTGACGTATCTCACTGCCAATATCTAGCGTTAATTTCACCAATTTTTGGGCTTCTGGCACAGCTTCTGCTTTCACAATTTTAGCCACACGCAAGTCGATTTTAGCAAAATCATCAATGCTAATTTGCTCAGCTAATGGCTCAATCACGGCCTCATTTTTGACCGCACTTTGTGTTTTTTCCACCGCGGGTGCGAGAGCCGCATTTTCTTGTTTGGAAAGGGCGATTAGCTCATCGATTTTCTTTTCATCTAAACGCGTAAACAGTGCTTTAAACGGGGCAATATGATGATGTAATAATGGTTTTTGTAAGCTATCCCAAGTTAATTCTGTTTGTAGAAAATCTTCTGCACGTTCAGCCAGTTTAGGTAAAATAGGCTTTAAATACCCCATTAAGATGCGGAACATTTCAATACCTTGAGAGCAAATTTGCTGTAAATAGGCATTTTGACTTTCATCTTTTGCCACCACCCAAGGGGCTTTTTCATCAATATATTTGTTCGCTTTATCAGCCAGAGCCATAATTTCCCGCACCGCTTTGGCAAATTCACGATTTTCATATAACTGCGCAATGCGATCACTGGCGTTTGTAAACTCTGCAAATAATGTGGGATCATCAAGTGTAGTGGCTAAGTTTCCATCAAACCGTTTTTGAATAAAACCTGCATTGCGTGAAGCTAAATTAACCACTTTGTTGACGATATCCGCATTGACACGTTGTACAAAATCTTGCAAGTTTAAATCTAAATCATCAATGCGGTTGCTGAGCTTCGCAGCGTAGTAGTAACGTAAATATTCAGGATCAAGCACTTTAAGATAACTTGATGCCTGAATAAATGTACCACGCGACTTGGACATTTTTTCACCGTTTACGGTAACATAACCATGCACAAATATATTGCTCGGCTTGCGGTATTGCGCGCCCTCAAGCATCGCTGGCCAAAATAGGCTGTGGAAATACATAATGTCTTTACCAATAAAATGATAAAGTTCTGCGCTTGAGCTTTGTGCCCAAAATGCATTAAAATCAACACCTTCCCGCTCACATAAGTTTTTAAATGATGCCATATAGCCAATCGGCGCATCTAGCCAAACGTAGAAAAATTTGCCTGGTGCATCTGGCACTTCAAAGCCAAAATAAGGCGCATCTCGGCTAATGTCCCACTGTTGAAGACCTGATGCAAACCACTCTTGCATTTTGTTAGCCACTTCTGGTTGCAATGAGCCTGAACGAATCCATTCACGCAACATATTTTCAAATGCCGGCAAATCAAAGAAAAAGTGTTCGCTGTCTTTCATCACAGGCTCCGCCCCTGATACTACCGAACGCGGGTTGATCAGCTCTGTTGGGCTATATGTGGCACTACACACTTCACAATTATCACCATATTGCTCTTCAGCTTTACATTTTGGGCAAGTGCCTTTCACAAAGCGATCTGGCAAAAACATTCCCTTTACGGGATCGTAAAGTTGAGAAATCGTACGGGTCTTAATGAATCCTGCCTCTTTTAACTTACGGTAAATAGCCTGCGATAAAGTGCGGTTTTCATCACTGTGGGTGGAATAATAGTTATCAAAACTGATATTAAACCCCGCAAAATCCGCCGTATGCTGTGCTTTCACATCATTGATCAACTGCTCTGGCGTGATACCAAGTTGATCGGCTTTAAGCATAATCGGAGTGCCGTGAGCATCATCAGCACAAACAAAGTAAATTTCGTTACCACGCATGCGTTGAAAGCGCACCCAAATATCGGCTTGAATATGCTCAAGCAAATGCCCAAGATGAATGGGACCATTGGCATAAGGTAAAGCACACGTCACTAAAATTTTGCGTAAATTAGACATAATTGGTTTAAACCTTTATTTTAAATTTGATAAATCGGCGTAATGTTACCCCAATTGGGGCTTTTTTTCTAGTTAAAGCCCTTTTTTCACAACAAACATAATTAATGCTTAACACTGCACGCCTTGCGTGGTTAAATAGTAGCGACGAATTTACACCATCAAAAACCCTATAAAAATAAAGGACTTGATATGGCAATAATGTTTTCTCAAACTCTTGCAGATAAAAAAGCGGAAATTGAACATCTGTTTGCACAATTTCGTGATCCGACCTTGCAAAAAACCTTACTCGATCTCAACGCAGTAAAAAAAGTTGAGCTAGCCGATACGATTTTACACATCGACATCACGATGCCTTTTGCGTGGAATAGTGGTTTCGCGCGCTTAAAAACCGCACTTTCTGATCAGCTACTCTCCTTAACAGGCGCACAATCGATCACATGGCAACTCCATCATGCTATTGCCACCTTAAAACGTGCCAATGCGCACCCCGCTGTGAAAGGCGTGAAAAATATCATCGCAGTCACATCGGGCAAGGGGGGCGTGGGTAAATCTAGTGTCGCCGTCAACCTTGCTCTTGCACTTAAAGCACAAGGCGCACGGGTTGGGATTTTAGATGCAGATATTTACGGCCCTTCCATTCCACATATGCTCGGTGCCGCTGACCAACGCCCAACTTCACCTGATAACAAACATATGGTCGCAATCGAATCACATGGCATCTATGCTAACTCTATCGGCTTTTTAATGGAGGCAGATAATGCAACGATTTGGCGTGGCCCGATGGCCAGCAGCGCGCTTAGTCAACTTTTACAAGAAACGCTATGGGCTGATTTAGACTACTTGGTGATTGATATGCCACCAGGTACAGGGGATATTCAGCTAACACTATCACAACAAATTCCTGTTACGGGTGCCATTGTTGTCACCACGCCACAAGACATTGCTCTCCTAGATGCAATAAAAGGTATTGCGATGTTTGAACGTGTGCAAGTGCCTGTACTTGGCATTATCGAAAATATGAGCGTACATATTTGTGCAAAGTGCGGTCATCAAGAAGCCATTTTTGGTACAGGTGGTGCAGAAAAAGTGGCAGAAAAATACCACATCAACGTACTTGGTAAAATTCCATTACATATTCGCCTGCGTGAAGATCTCGATCGCGGGGAACCCACTGTTATCGCAGATAGCACCTCTCCGATTACCCAAGATTTTATGACCCTCGCACAAACCGTTGCTGCCGAACTTTATTGGCAAGGTAGCGTTATTCCTACGGAAATTATGTTCCGAGAAGTGAAATAAACGTACGATTAGCCTATTACAGTGCTGCGAATTCATATGCAGCACTTTTCCCCAATCAATCCAACAAAATGGAGAAATTCATGCAAAAGAACTTGGTTTATGACAATGCCTGAGTAATTTAAGAAATGAAAAAAGAGACTACGCTAACCATTGGTGCCTAGGGCCGGACTCGAACCGGCACACCCGAAGGCGGTTGATTTTGAATCAACTGCGTCTACCAATTTCGCCACCCAGGCAACGATGGTTAGTGTAATCTCTTTGTGTGAGGCATTATACGAAGATTGGCAAAACTTGCAAGCATTAAAAACAAAAAAAGGATTGTTCGCTTTAATTTTCAACAGTTTTAACCGCACTTTGTCTGTTAGGTTCGTTTGCGCTTTAAAATCCACCACGTTAAGAGTAAAAAGAGTACGCTCGGTAGCAGTGCGCCGAGCACTGGCGGAATATCAAAAACCACAGTAACTTTACCAAATGTTTCGTTAATCACATAAAACACGAAGCCTGAGATAATGCCTGTTACAATGCGCGCACCTGCTGTAACACTGCGCAAAGGACCAAAAATAAACGACAACGCTAACAACACCATAACCCCGACCGAAAACGGCTGCACTAATTTACGCCAAAATAATAACTCAAATTGCGTTGGGTCTTGTCCGCTTTGTTTCAAAAATGTGGCATAGTTATACAGCCCTGATATGGATAACGAGCTGGCTTTCAAGCTGACCGTCATTAATTTATCAGGCGTTAAGCTGGATTGCCAAGTGCGGTTGAGATAATTTTTATTTTCAATTTTATCATCGCCAATGATGGTTTCATTGAGGCGATTGAATACCCATTGATTCTGCTGGGTGTCGTAAGTGGCTTCATTAGCATATTGTAGATTTTTTAATTTTCTCTCATTATCAAATTGATAAATATAGATATTTTTAAGTTTATCCGCCTCATTGATTTGTTGCACATAAACAAAATTATTGCCATCTTTCGCCCAAATGCCATTTTGCATTGAGATTAATGCGCCACCACTCATCGCTTGCGAACGCATATTGCGTGCAAACTGCTCTGTTTGCGGAATACCCCACTCACCAAGTAACATAATCATGATCACTAATGGAATCGCGGTTTTTATCGTAGCAAGCCCTATTTTTAAACGTGAAAACCCTGAGGCCTGCATGACCACTAATTCACTATTTGCCGCCAGCGTGCCAAGCCCAATCAATGCGCCCAACAACACCGCCATGGGGAAAAAAGTTTCAATATCACGTGGCATCGTCAGCAAGGTATAGTACACAGCCTGTAAGCCATCATAGCTACCTTTACCAATATCACGAAATTGTTCTACAAATTTGATTATCGCCGATAATCCAACCAACATGAGCAATGCGGCTAAAATCGTGCCTAAAATTGTTTTGCCAATATAGCGATCTAATACCCCAAACATCATTCATTCTCCACTACTGCACGAGGTGAAAACCACGACCGCACTTTATACATCAATGCACTATTCCAGCTATTTAGTACAATTGCCAGTAGCAAAAAGCTAATATGCACTAGCGGCACCATAATCATGGCATCTAATTTGCCAGCACTGCCTGCCGATTTGAACGAGCTCAGTAGCAGAAAATAAATGAGATACAACAACAGTGCAGGTAACATTTTGGCAAATCGACCTTGGCGCGGATTAACTTTACTCAATGGCAAGGCAAGCAACGCCATCAGCGGTACAGCAAGCACCAAAGAAAAACGCCACATCAATTCCGCTCGCGCTTCAGGCGAATCCTCATTCCATAACTGGATCAAATTTAACCGCTCAATTTTATCGGACTGTGCCTCTACTTCGCTAAACGTGAGATAGGCTTGATAATCTTCAAAATGCGAAATTTTAAAATCAGGCAATACCGCACTGCCTTCATAACGCTCACTATTGCGTAATTTTAATATTTGATCGCCATTAGGCAACGATGACAATTCCCCGTTTTCCGCTACCAGCACTGACGGTTTCACATTGCCACGCTCACGGGTTTGAAATAAGTAAATATTTTCCAACTGATTGCGTTTTACCGAGTCAATAAACAGCACAAAATTACCATCTTGGCTGCCAATAAACTGCCCTGGCGTCAATGCGGATAAACTTGGGTTGGCTTTAGCTTGCTCAACAAGTGTCACTTGTTTATTAATTGCCCAAGGCGAAAGAACAAATACATTATACGCACTTAAAAGTGCGGTCAGCACAGATAAGAGCAATGCCACTTTCACCAAAATACGTTGCCCTACGCCGCACGCACGCATCACGGTAATCTCACTATCAGCGTATAATTTACCAAGCGTCATTAAAATCGCTAAAAACAGTGACAAGGGCAACATCAACTGCGCCATCGTCGGCATTCCCAAACCAAGTAAAGAGAAAATTAAATCCGATGGGATATTCCCATTTACCGCCGAGCCGAGTACGCGCACCAATTGCTGAGCAAAGAAAATCAACAAGAGAATAAATAAAATAGCAAGCTGGCTTTTGATTATTTCGCGGGTTAAATATCTAAGTAAAATCACGCAAACGCCTTCTGATTAAAATTAATTGGCATTGCAGTAGTATAGCGAACTTCTCCGCATTTGTGAAAAGGGTTATATGTGTTTTACTGGCGTTATTTTTCGCTATCCGTATAATAGCCCATCACAACGTAAGGTAGAAGCAACAAAATGAAGGAGAAATGATGCAATTCGCCCTAACCAACGGAGACATTACCACACTACCAACGGATTGTTTAATTCTTGGTGTTTATACCAATAATGAGCTGTGCGACTGCGCTCAACAGGTCGATCACGCCTTGCAAGGCAAAATTAGTCAATTAATGGAGCATGGCGATTTTCAAGCAAAGTGCGGTCAAAGTGTGATGTTATATGATATGCCAGACATTGCTGCAACCCGTGTTTTGCTCATTGGGGCGGGTGATAAAGCGAAATTAACCACACGCCAATATCAAAAAATGTGGGCGACCGTTGCTAGTGCTTTACAACACAGTGGCGTGGAAACCGCACTTTGTTGCTTGCATCAACTTAATGTTATTGAGCGTGATCAGTATTGGAAAGTGCGGTTTGCTATTGAAAACCTCGAACACGCCACTTACCGCTTTGATCGTTTTAAACAGCAAAAAGACGCACCTCTCGCATTACGCAAATTGCAATTTTGGTGCGCCCAATCCGAACCAATGCTTGAGACAGCCATCATCGAAGGTCAAAGCATTGCTTATGGAGTAAAAGCCAGCAAAGATCTTGCTAATTTGCCTGCTAACATTGCTAATCCTGCCTATCTAGCGCAATGTGCTCAAGAATTAGCCCAAGAATATGATGCGATTAGTACCACCGTGATTGATGAAAAAGAAATGGCTCAACTGGGTATGAATGCCTATTTAGCTGTTTCACGTGGCGCAGAAAATCCTGCTTTTTTATCGCTAATCGACTATAACAACACAGGCAACCCAAATGAAAAACCGATTGTACTGGTGGGCAAAGGCTTAACATTCGACGCTGGCGGTATTTCATTAAAACCCAGTGCAGATATGGATGAAATGAAATATGACATGGGCGGTGCCGCCGCCGTTTATGGTGTGATGAAAGCCCTTACCAAATTACAATTACCAGTCCGTGTCATTGGTGTACTGGCTGGGTGTGAAAATATGCCTGATGGCAATGCTTATCGCCCAGGGGATATTCTCACCACCATGAAAGGGATCAGTGTTGAAGTGCTCAATACCGATGCTGAAGGGCGTTTGGTGCTCTGCGACACACTCACATATATTGAGCGTCTCAATCCTGATGTAGTTATTGATATTGCCACATTAACAGGGGCGTGTGTTGTTGCATTAGGACAGCATAACAGCGGTTTAATGAGCCCAGATGACACACTCGCGACCGCACTTTTAATCGCAGCTCATCACGCCGACGATAAAGCCTGGCGTTTACCATTAAGTGATGAATACAAAGAGCAGCTCAAATCCAACTTTGCCGACATCGCCAATATTGGAGGACGCTGGGGTGGCGCTTCCACTGCGGGGGCATTTTTGTCCTATTTCACCGAAAATTATCCATGGGCGCATCTTGATATTGCTGGTACCGCATGGAAATCAGGTGCAGAAAAAGGAGCAACCGGACGACCTGTGGCACTACTAGTACAATATTTACTGGATCAAGTGAACAAAAAAGGAACGAAGCATAACCTCAGCTCACTTTATTCACGCTAAAAAATCAGTTATACTAACGAACTATTTGGGGCTGATCTAGGATTCGACGGGATTAGCGAAGCCCAAGGTGCATGTCGAGGTGCGGTAGGCCTCGTTAACAAACCGCAAAACAATAGTCGCAAACGACGAAAACTACGCACTAGCAGCTTAATAACCTGCTCAGAGCCTTCTCTCCCTAGCTTCAGCTCGTAAGACGGGGATCAAGAGGAGTCAAACCAAACGAGATCGCGTGGACGCCTTTGCTTGAGGATCGAAGCGTTAAATTAAATCAAGCTAGCTTATCTATCGCGTGTCTGTCCGCAGTGGGTAAGTGAAATCAAAGATAGACTAAACATGTAGTGCTGAAGGTAGAGTAATTTCGGACGGGGGTTCAACTCCCCCCAGCTCCACCAATTTTAGTAAGACTACGGCAATACAAAACAATTAAATTCAATAAGTTATATATTTTCATTTGAATTTAGTAGGTCTAAAATAAGACTAAAAATGAGCCGTAGATGAGCCGTGAAATATAACGCTCCATAATAGGAGCGTTTTTATTTTACCCTTCCTTAATCTCCCCATCAGCAAATGTATGTGGATTTACATAGCCTGCATAATCTTCTGGCACAAATTCCGCTGGCTTAGTTTGGATAAGCTGCGTTAATGCCCAATCATGCGGATTTTCCGAACGGTCAGGCAATGGTTGTAAGGTAAAGCTATTAAACGATAATGCGGATTTGCCCGCCTTTTTAGCTTTTAGTGACACATATGAGCCAATCGTTACTGTGGCGTAATCGCTGGTGTAATCGATATTTAACGCCGTGATTTCGTGGCATTTAGCGGTTGCACCTGTTTGTTCGTCTTCAATTGCTTTTTCGATGTATTTCATAATTTACTCCTAGTTTGATAAAAGAAAACCGCACTTTTAAGAGTGCGGTTGTTAAAAGATCATCTCGTTAATACAAAATAACGCCCATTATCACGCATTATTCGCTCTTCATCTGGGGTAAAGTCTGCTATTGATAGCATTCTCGCTCTACGCACGGAGCGCATTTGTTTCGCACATAAACACCTTGCGCCTATTAAACCCCCATTTTTATTTGATGCATCAAAGAACCTGACATCTCTTTCCGTAACATTTGTAAGAGGCGCATATAATCGTCCACTGCTGTCAATGATCTTCAAAAA